>JBBQVH010000090.1:0-33644 GCA_038211695.1 Blastocatellia bacterium
TGTTTGGCAGTGGCAATCAGTGTTTGCAGGGCGGCATAGGCTTTCGCTCCCCATTCCGAGCGGAAGCCGTTGGTGACTTTGCGATCAATGACGCTCCCGCGCAGCGCTTGCTCGGATTCGTTATTGGTCGGCGGAACTGCCGGGGATTGCAAAAACGTGAGCAGTTTGTCGCGATGTTTGGAAAAGCGGGTTTGAAGTTTTTGCGCGGCTTCGTTCGTCAACACTTCTTCCCACAGGCGGTCGAGTTGATTTTCGATTTGCGTCGCTCGGCGTAGAAAGCCTCTCAGCTTCATCTCGCCGGACACGAATCGGTTTCGCAAATGAATCGCATCTCGAAACAGTTTCTGCCCAGCCAGCGCCCACAACTCTTGCGGGCTGGCGTCGAGCACTCGTTGCAGGTCGCGCTGTTGATGCGCCAGGCACAGTTCGGCGGGCGCTTTCAGTTGTGCGCCATAGCAATCGCTGACCCGGGCTTTGACGGCGAGTGGGCGCATCACTGCGGTGATTTCGGCGAAGCTGCGCGTCGGCACGATCGTGTGATAAACGCCGTTTTCGCTGATGAACCCCCACTGCCACCAGTTGCGAGCTGTGACGCGCGCGCTGGTTTCGTCGGAGCGGATGACTTCGCCAGCGATGACTTGTTCTTTGATGGCTGCGGCAATTGGCGCAGCTTTTTCGCAGAGTAAATAGCCGCTTTAAAGCCGACAATCAAGTTAGGGCAATGCGACGGCGCTAGAGCCTAGCAGCGATCCTCCCTTTTGATCGGCCATCTCTATTTCGTTTCGTTTTGCGGCGGCGGTTTATTCAACAAGTTCTTCAGCCCGAACAGGGACGCCAGCACATCCTGCCAGAAGGGCGCGCCGACGCTGAGCAGCGCGGTCATGACCAGCCAGCCCAAAATGGTTTCTACCGTGCCCCGCGACCAAAGCCCGCTTGGGTTCTTCCATACCCGCGCAATCCAGCGTGGACCTTCAAAGCCGAATGAGGTGTAGACCGCAACGTTTTCCTGAAGGTCTTTGACGGATTCATCCGCCACCTGTTTGATGGTTGCGTCGGTTTGCGCCGTGCCGGTTTGTCCGGCGGCGCGTTGCGCATCCAGCTTTTGCGAAATCTGCTGACCGGCGGTGATCAACTGGTCGCGCATCTGGTCGCTGCCGGAAATCTGGCGGTAAATGCCGAACAGGTTGGCGTTCAGCACGATCACCGTCAGCAGGCTGATGACCAGGGCGCAGGTTTTCATGCTGCGGATGTAGCGCTCCTCGAAACTTTTCATGATCGTCGCGTACCAATCATCGGCTCTGGTCAGGATGTGGCTGAGCTGTTTGGGCAGCCAGGCGATCTTCTGCAACTCCGCGCTGAGCGGTTCCAGCGTATGTTGCAGCTTCTGTAACGTCTGGGCTGCCTCGCTCTGCGAATTGGCTTTCAGATGCGCAAGCGTGTCTTGCATTGAATTGGGCAACAAGGCGAGCAGTTTTTCCGCTTGCCGGATTTCAGCGCCGCCGAATGCCGCCATGTCGCCGAGCGTGATCTGGCTGACGCCGGAACTGAAAAGCTGATTGACGCGCCCGAACATCTGTTGCAGTGGGTCTGCAATCTGGGCTAGCGGCGTTTTTTCAATCAGCAGGCGATACTTCTGGCTGAAGTCTTTGATCGCCTCCTGCGCACCGGCCACTTTCTCTGCCATCTCGGCGAAATTCTTGTCGTCTTCGTTTGAAAAACGTTTGAACAGTTCGCCAATCGGCGCGTTGCCGATGAATTTCATCAGGTCGGTTTTGGAGATGGATTCAATTGCAACCTGACCGCCGACGGTCATTCGCCCGGCTTTGAGCATCTCTTTCTGCACGGCTTCGTAAAGCGTTTTGATTTCTTCGCCGGCTTCTTTGTGCGCGTCTTGTTTGTGGAAGAGCGAAATGATGGCGTGCAGAATCGGCAACCGGTTCAGGCGCGAAGCCATAAATCCGGACGGGTCTTTGTCCAATGCGTAATAAAACAAATGGACGATTGACTGTTCCAGTTGCAGCGATTTGACGCCGAGGAACTTTTTGATCGCAGCCTGCACTGATTGCACGATCAGGCTGAGTACCAGCAGCACAACCACGATTGCGATCAGATTGCTGAGCACATTTAGATTTAAGGACATTGCGGGTGCCTCCGGGGGAATAGTATTGCCAGTGGAATCACGCAAAAGTTTTTCACCCACAATGCGGAGATTCATTGGACATGAGCGAATTGGCAATTGAAGAACAGGCAAGATTGCCGTGAAATAACAATTGACCAATGTTCAATATTCAATATTCAATGACCAATCAGTAGGCGATCCCTTTCACTAGAAGTTAAGTTTGATGTTAGCCCTGACCGAGTGCGTCTTAATTTGGTCGAGCACTTCCAGCGCCAAAGCTAGTGCGCGGCGGCCTTCCGCGCCGGTGACGACCGGCGTGGTTTGCGAACGGACGGATGCAACGAAAGATTCAATTTCAGCCAACAGTGGTTCGCGTTTGGTTACGTCCAAGCCTTGCGCGACGATTTCGGGCAGCGCGCCTTCAGACTTCGGTGGAATCAGCTTGAACATGCCGACCTGCTGTTCGGCGTAATCCAGCGAATAGTATTCATTGGGTTGAAAGACGCGTAGCTTGCGCAAACGTTCGCCCGCCACACGGCTGGCCGTGATGTTGGCGATGCAGCCATTGGCAAATTCCAGCCGCGCATTGGCCAGATCAATTTTCGGCGTCAGGATGGGAATGCCGACGGCTTCCACGCGGACGACTTCGCTGCCGACCAACGTGGCAATGATGTCCAGTTCGTGCACCATCAAATCCATCACCACATCAATGTCCAGCGAACGCAAAGTGAAAATTCCCATGCGATGCGCTTCGAAAAACTTCGGGGCGGCCAACTGCTGCTGCAACGCTCGAAACGCGGGATTGAAGCGTTCGATGTGGCCGACCTGCAAGACCACGCCTTTTGCTTCGGCCAGACGGATCATCTCATCGGCTTCGGCCAGCGTGTGAGAGATGGGTTTTTCAACCAGCACACTGACGCCCGCTTCCAGACAGGCGCAGGTCGCTTCGTGATGATTGACGGTGGGCGTGGCGACGCTGACAGCTTCGACATCACCCAACAGATCGCGGTAATTGTTGGTGAATCGCACTCCGTATTTTTCAGCAATGGCGCACCCATTGGTTTCATTGGTGTCGCAGACCGCGACCAATTCTGCGTCTGCGAGGGTGTGATACACGCGAGCGTGCTCTTTGCCCAGGTGGCCAACGCCGATCACTGCAGTTTTGATCTTGTTTGTCATAAGCATTCGAGACACCCGCTCCCTGCCGGTCGCGGTACTGACAGTTTGAATTTCAGATGGTAGTCTGTGGGCTGAAATCTAACCGCGAACCTTCGATTTTGAAACCGTAATTGTGCAAACTCGCAACCTTCCTCGAACAACATCAGACCAAAATCTCGAAGCTTACTTTTTGCTCGCGCTCGTCGTGTTGTGCGGCATCGTCTTTTTTTATGGGCTGGGCAGTCTGCCATTCGTTGGGCCGGACGAACCGCGCTATGCCGAAGTCGCGCGCGAGATGGTTCGCAGCGGCGATTGGATCACGCCGCGTCTGGGTGGCATTCACTGGTTTGAAAAGCCTGCGCTGACGTACTGGCTGTCGGCCATTGGCTACAAGTTATTTGGCGAATCGGAATTCGCCGCGCGCTTTGGCGTCGCGGTCTTTGCCAGCCTCGGCGTGCTGCTGGTGTATTTCTTTGGCAAACAGGTTCGCTCGGCGCGGTTTGGATACTTGAGCGCGGCGACGCTGGCGACTTGCGGATTGTGGCCAGGGTTTGCGCGCGCGGCGACATTCGATCTGCCGTTGTCGGTTGCAATGGCGCTGGCGCTGTTCAGCTTTTTCGTCTGGGAACGCCGTGACCCAGAGCAGGGCAGGAATCGTTTCTGGTGGCTCTTTTGTTTTGCACTGGGGATGGCTGTGCTGGCGAAAGGGCTGGTTGGCATTGTGCTGCCTGCTGCGATCATCGGCTTGTACCTGCTGCTGACGCGCAGGCTGAAGGTACTACTAAAGCCAAAGTTATTATTCGCGGGCGCAGTCCTGTTTCTGGCGACGGCGGCGATCTGGTATGCCCCGGTGATTGCGCGGAACGGGCGCGAATTCATCGATGAATTCTTCATCGCACACCATTTCCAACGGTACCTGAGCAACAAATACAAACATCCGCAGCCCTTCTATTTTTTCATTGGCATTTTGCTGGCGGGTAGCTTTCCGTGGATTTTCTATTTTGCGGCGAGCATCTGGCGGGCCTTGCATGGGCGCGGCGAAGCCTTAAAAGACGGGCAAGACCGGCTGCGATTGTTTCTGTGGTTGTGGGTTTTGCTGCCGGTTGTCTTCTTTTCGTTTTCAGGTTCAAAGCTGCCGGGGTACATCCTGCCGGTCTTTCCGGCGGTGGCAATGTTGATTGGGATGGAAGTGGAGCGTTGGTGGATGAATGATGATTTGTCCGGATGGATGAATCTGAGCGGTCTGACGGCGCTGCTGGTGTTGGCTGTTGGCGTTGCTGCGATCTGGGTTGGGCCGCAGGCGCTGGGGCTGAGCGTGGTTGAAGCCGGGGTGATTTCGGGCGCGACGGTGGCGGTGGCGATTGTCTATTTTGCATTGCTGGTCTGGCGGGGCGGAGGACAGGCGGCTTACTTCCTGCCGTTTGGATTTGCGCTGGTCGTGGCCATCGCGACGCATACAGTCTTTCCGAAACTGGGCGAGCAGGAATCGCTGCGCACACTGGCGCAAATGGCTGGCCGGTACGCTTCGACTGACGAACGGCTAATCTTTTATGTCAACGCCGATCACGCGTTCGATTATTACGCGACCGGTTTGCCGTTGCGCGATACCAAATCGGAGTTGGTAACGACCACTTCGCCGGACAGCATCGCGCTGCTGGTCGCCGCCAGCAAGACCCAAAGCATTCTGATCGCCTCTCCCAAACGCTGGAGCGACGCGATTGCAAGCGCTGAAAAACTGACGACGGAAAAATTGGGCGAACAAAATTTAAACACGCGCTGTTCGCCGGATTGCGACTGGGTGCTGTTGCGCGCCCGGCGCAAGTAATGAAGCAGAAGTTGTAAGGAGTTTTTATCGTGCAGGAACGTGAAGATCATTTGATTCAGGGCATCGCTGCCGATGGGGCGATTCGCGTCATTGCCGCGGTGACAACCAATTTGGTCAATGAAGCATGCGGGCGACACAGCACTTCCCCGACGGCTTCAGCGGCGCTGGGGCGGGCAATGACGGGCGCGCTGTTGCTGGGGCGCAGCTACAAAGACCTGGAATACATCACGCTGCGATTCGACTGCAAAGGCGAGATCGGCGGCATCACGGCGGAAGCCAGCGCTCACGGCACCGTGCGCGGATACGTCAAGAATCCATTGGCCGATGCGCCGCCAAATGCGCAGGGAAAGTTGAATGTGCGTGGGATCGTTGCAGGCGAAGAAGGCTACGGCATGCTCCACGTCATTCGTGAAGCAGGGTCTGAGATTGGCTTGATGAAGGACCCGTACGTGGGGTCGGTGCCGATTGTGTCGGGCGAGATTGCCGAAGACATTGCGCATTACCTGGCGACATCCGAACAGATCAACTCGGCAATTTCGTTGGGCGTGTTTGTCGAACCGGAACAGGGATGGGTGACAGCCGCTGGCGGCTATTTGATTCAACTGCTGCCCGGCGCGGAAAGCGAAACAATTACCGCCATCGAAAACGCGATTGCCAATGCGCCGCCCGTGACCGATTTGATTCGCGGCGGGGCAGATGCGGAACAGATGATGCGCAGAGTGCTGGGCGATTTATCCCTGGAAGTTTTGAACACGCATCCGGCCAGCTTTCGCTGCACTTGTTCGTCTGAACGCGCCATCAACATCGTGACGATGCTGGGCGAAGCCGAAGTCCGCGATATGCTGGAAAAAGATAACGGGGCGGAATTGATCTGCCACTTTTGCAACGCGGTCTATTTCCTGGACGATGCGGCGCTGCAAGACATTCTGACGCCGCCCGTGCTGATGTGAAGGAGACGCGATTTGTGCAACTGGCCAATGAATGGTTTGAAGATGGCGATTGGCCATTGGCTGCGGCCCTGACTCGATCTTTTGCCGGACGGAGTTGGTCGGTATGGTGGCATGGTTTCGCAGTCTTGTTTATGGGATTGGGCAAAGATCAGCGACCGGCTGGCCGCGCATTCGAAACAAGGCTCTTCCAGCGTGGGTTGATTTTGCCGCTGAGCAATGGTGTGGCGTGCAGTTCCTTGGTTCTGGCAGGCACGATCAGCCGCGCGCCCGTGCGGGAATATGCGTGAACGATGTCGCCCGCGATGAAAAATCCATGATCGAAAAATTGTTGGAGCCTTGAACTTGATACGCGATAGACAACCTGCATTGATTCTGGCGCCAGATGGACTTCGCTGATACGCCCGAGCAACTTGCCCTCCTCAGTCACCACACTGATGCCGATCAATTCGCCGCAGGCTTTTGCCCCGCCTGTCAGCGGGCCGTTCAGATGATCTGGGTCGAAAACCGTGCCGAGGCTAATGACAATGCCGCCATCGCTGATTTGCAAGCGGCGCGTGGCCAGACCGCGCAATTCGCCATGAGTTGTTCGAACGATCATGCCGAGAACTGTGCCGTTGCCCGGATGAACGATGATGTCGGCCAGCAGGCCCGCTGCTTGTGTTGTTCCTTCTTCCCGGACGGGCAGGCCCGGCAATTGATTCGCGATGTTGATGAATTGTAGTTGTTGCATCCCCCTCCCTCCTCTCCCTATGCTGTTTTCCACAGTCCGTGGCATTGGCAGCCTTGCTGACATTTATTTTGAGATCTCCACTTGCCTCGCTCTGTTGATTACAAGTCTCGTGCCGCGACCGCCCAGATTGCGGAAACCTGTGTTCATAAGGTGATTTGCTATGGGAAGCAGCGAAAGAAAAAACGATGGTGCCCTTGCCGCCGGGACAAATTACGACACTCGCGGGATGGAAGGTCGCAATACCTGAGGTTTACGGGTGTGGCGAAGGGGTTGCATCCGGGAGAGGGCGCCGGGTACAAGATGGCGCACGCGGCCCTGGCGGCCATGAAGATGAAGGAGAAAAGACAAGGATGAACATCAGCAGCCGGCTGATTTTGCTTTTAACGGTTTCGGTCAGCATCGTGATGATGGTGGCGAGCTTGCTCACGCTGCGCCAGCGGGAAATCGTGTTGCGCGAATCAGCGCGCGCGGAAATGCGCGCGCACGCCTTCACGTTGCGGGTCGGGCTTGAAGAGGATTACCGCAGCGGGCACAAGCTGGATGCGCAGCGTTTGATCTCGCGTTTGCGCGAGAATACCGGCGTTTACAGCGTCATTCTGTTCGATGAGTCAGGGAACGTAACAAATCTTTCCAACGCGATCACTCCGGCAGAGTTCCGCCTGCGGAACGAAGCGCAGCAGGCGATTTTGAGCGGGGCCACCAGCGAAATCGAACGCAGCGTCAACGGCGAGGACTATTTTTCAATCGTCATGCCGTTGGAAGCGGACGCCCGGCGAGTGGGCGCAATTGAGATCGTTCAGCCAATTTCTTTCGTCAACGCGCATATTGCGCGGGTGAGGCGGCATATTTCGTTGACGGCGTTGTTGCTCTGTTTGACGATTCTGCTGGTGGTTACGGCGGTGACTCGCTACAGTCTTGCGAGACCCATCAAAGAGTTGCTTGGCGGCGCGATGGCTGTCGGGCAAGGCGATCTGGATTATCGCGTGATTGTGCCCGGTGGCGGCAGCGAGCTGGCGCGGCTGGCGCGCGAATTCAACCGCATGGCCGACAGTTTGGCCGAACAGCGGCGGGTTGCCGCGCGCGAGGCGGAAGAACGGCTGGTGCTTGAACGCGCCCTGCGCCACAGCGAGCGGCTGGCTGCCGTTGGCCGTTTGGCTGCTGGCGTGGCGCATGAAGTGGGCGCGCCCTTGCAGGTGATTGACGGGCGCGCCAAACAGTTGCTGGATCGCCCCGGCGCGCCGGTTGAAACGCGCCAGCGCAACTTGACGATCATTCGCACGCAGACCGAGCGCATTACGCGCATTGTGCGCAACCTGCTCAATCTTTCGCGCCCCTACAATCTGCGGCGGCAACAGATCGAATTGGCACAGATGATCCGCGAAACGGTGGAACTGATCGAAACGCAAGCTGAAAGCGCCAACGTCTCCATCGAAGTTTCGCCGGATGCTGCCGTCGCGGTCGAAGCCGACCCGGAACTGATGCAACAAGTCCTGCTGAACATTTGCCGCAATGCGCTGCAAGCCATGCCGCAGGGCGGGCGCTTGTTGATCGAATGCGAACGCGACGGTGCGCGCAAAGATGGAAAAAGTTTCGCCGCGGTGCGCATTACAGACATGGGGCCGGGGATCGCGGCGGATCATCTGCCACACATCTTTGATCCATTCTTCACGACCAAAGAGATTGGGCACGGTACGGGCTTGGGGCTGCCGGTCTCCCATCGAATTGTCGAAGAGCACGGCGGCTGGATCGAAGCTGCCAACGCCGATCGCAGTGGTGCGGTCTTCACCATCTACCTGCCGCTGACCGCTGCCAGCGTGATCGCACGAACAGCACTGGAAGAAGTAGGGAGCGATTGAATGAAGTCACGATTACTGATTGCTGAAGATGACGCCGACCTGCGCGACCTGTTACAGGACGATTTGGAAGACGCCGGCTACGAAACCGTCGTGGCCGTGGACGGCCGGGCGGCGCTGGCGCATCTCGAACGCGAGTCCGAACGGATTGATTTGCTCATCACTGACGTCAGCATGCCGGCGCTGACTGGCGGCCAATTGTTGCAGGCCTCGCGCCAACTGCGATCCGAAACGCCAGTCATCGTCATCACCGCGTTCGGCACGGTCGAACAAGCGGTGGAGATGGTCAAGGCCGGGGCGTTTCAATATCTGACCAAACCGTTCGAGACCACGGAACTGCTGCGGACGATCGAAAAAGCGTTGGCACAGAGCGCGCCGCAGCGCGAACAGGCGCGATTGCGCCGCGAAATGCCCGCCGCGCCGCCGCGCATCATCGGCGCGTCGCGCCCAATGCAAGACCTCTTCAAATTGATCGCGCGCGCGGCTCGCAGTGCGAGCACGGTGCTGGTCACAGGTGAATCGGGTACGGGCAAGGAACTTGTCGCCCGCTCCATTCATGAACTGTCGGAGCGCAAGGGCGCCTTCACACCCGTCAATTGTGCGGCGATTCCGGCTGAACTGATGGAGTCGGAATTGTTCGGTCACACGGGGCAGGCCTTTACCGGAGCGAAACAGGCCCGCGTCGGACTCTTTGAAGCGGCGGACGGCGGCACCATCTTCCTGGATGAGATTGGCGAAATGCCGCTAGCCGTCCAGCCGAAGCTATTGCGCGTTTTGCAGGAAGGCGCGGTGCGGCGCGTTGGCGCGGATCGCGAACGCGAAATCAACGTCCGCGTCATCGCCGCCACCAACCGCGATTTGGAAAAAGAGGTCGCCGCCGGGTGCTTTCGCGAGGACCTTTACTGGCGCTTGAATGTCATTCACCTGCACATCCCGCCGCTGCGTGAACGTCCCTTCGACATTCCGTTGTTGGTCGAACACTTCCTCAACAAGATCGCGGAAAAGTCGCGCACCGCGCCGCTGCAGATACAGCCGGAGACGCTGGCCGTGCTGACTGCCTACGCCTGGCCCGGCAACGCGCGCGAACTGGAGAACGCCATCGAACGCGCCACTGCACTGGCCGAAAGCGCAAGCCTGAGGCCCGAAGATTTGCCGGCGCGCGTGCTCTCAAGCGGGCAAGACTCCGCGTTGCTCGCGCGCGCGCGCGCGCGCCGCCTGACCCTGGCTGAACTCGAAAAGGAATTCATCATCGAAACGCTGCGGTTGACCGGCGGCAACAAATCGCGCGCCGCCGACCTGCTCGGTTGCGACCGTCGCACGCTGCATCGCAAGCTTGATGAGTACCGCGCCGCCGATCCTGCTTTTGAATTATGATTGTTGCCTCGCCTGCCCGCCCGTCAATGAATCACCCACTGCGCATCGCTCACCAAACAGACGCCCCCGAAGCGTTTGAGAATGGGGCGAACCGCCTCGACCACGCCGCTTACTTCTTCCTCCGGGCAGGCTACGATGATGTAACTGTTTTTGAAGACGCCGGTCAATTCATCGCCCGCCCGCAGGCCGCGCTCGCCCATGCCTGTGACCTCGCGGATGACGGTGTAACCGGCGACGCCGATGGTTTCCAAGCGCGCCAGCAGTTTCGGCAGCTCCAGCGAATCGGTGATGATCTCGATCTTTTTAATTGGTTTCATGTATCAGCTCCAGAGGATGTTGATCAGGTACAGATAAAACGGCAGGCCGGCGATGATGTTAAACGGAAATGTGATGGCCAATGCCATCGGCACATACAGGCTCGGGTTGGCTTCGGGAATGGCCAACCGCATGGCCGCCGGCACGGCAATGTAAGACGCGCTGGCACAGAGCACGGTCAGCATCAACGCGTCGCCTTTGGGCAGGCCAATCAAATAAGAAAGCAAAATGCCAATCAACGCGTTGGTGATGGGAACCAGCAAGGCAAACGCCGTCAGGAAGCCGCCCGCACGGCGCAAATCGCCCAGCCGCCGCGCCGCGACCAATCCCATATCCAACAGGAAAAACGCCAGTATGCCTTTGAAAATATCATCAGCGAATGGCCGCATCGCCTTCCAGCCGGTGTCTCCGGTCAGCGCGCCGATGGCGAAACTGCCCATAATCAAAAAGACCGAGCCGTTCAGAAATGCATCCCGAAACAATTCTCGCCAGGAAAAATCGCCGTTCCCGTTATCTTTCGCAAACCATCGAAACAACAGCACACCAACAATAATGGCTGGCGATTCCATCAATGCCATCGCCGCCACCAAATGTCCGCCGTATTCAATTCCCAGCCGCTGCAGGAATGAAGTCGCCGTAATGAACGTGACGGCACTGACCGATCCATAAGTCGCGGCAATGGCTGCCGCATCCGGCAGCGGCATCCGGCGTTTCAAGACAAAAAAGCTATAAAGAGGCACCAGCAGCGCCATCAGCACGGCAGCCAATAACAACAGCGCCATCCGGCGATTCAACCCGCCGTGGCTGAGTTCCACGCCGCCGCGAAAGCCGATGGCCATCAACAGGTAGAGCGAGAAAAACTTGGGCAACGGCGATGGAATCTCCAAATCGGATTTCAGCGTCACCGCCAGCAAACCTAGAAAAAAGAAAAGCACGGGCGGGTTCAGAAGATTGAAGACAATCAGACTTGCGTCCATATTCGAAAGCATCCTTTTCGAGTTATTTATTCATGCGGGCTGTCGTGAGTCTTTCGGCAATCAAGCAAACGCCAAGCCGGACGGAAGAACTGAATTTTCGCGGTAAATTCCAAGTAGGTTAGCATTGCGCCGCAGCGGCAGGCCGGTTTACATTGTCTCAAGATGTCTCGCCAGTGCGCCAAATTGTCCCGCGTGCTTCGCTTTTTCCCCTCTTCGGCTGGCCAGGCTAGGCCAAATTGGGAGAATCGGTCGCGGCACATTGGTTGCAGATGCTGGTGTTTCCTTCAACAGAAAGTATGTGACTCAAAGGATTACTGACAACATGATAACCATGATCTTTCGTAAATTCCCGGCTGCGTTGGCAGCCATGTTCGCGTTGACAATCTCATCGGCGGCTGTTCTGGCTCAGGCCCCGGCGACGGGAAAAACACAACCTGCGGCAACAGTCCGCAAAACCGTGCCAGCACACGCGGTCACACAAACCAAACAATCGCAGGCGGCGATGACGCCAGACAAAGCGTTCAAGATGCTCAAGGCAGGCAACGACCGTTTCGCCCACGGCAGGATGCTCAAGCGGAATTTACTGCATCAGGTTCATCAAACCGCGGAAGGGCAATACCCGTTTGCCACTGTCGTCAGTTGTCTGGATTCTCGATCTTCGTCCGAACTGATCTTCGATCAAGGCATCGGCGACATTTTCAACGCCCGCGTGGCTGGCAACATCGTCAACGACGACATCATCGGCAGCCTGGAATTCGCTTCGAAAGTGGTTGGCGCCAAAGTCATCGCCGTCATCGGCCATAGCAGTTGCGGCGCGATCAAAGGAGCGATTGACGATGTCAAGCTCGGCAATCTGACCGGCCTGCTTGACAAGATTAAACCCTCCGTCGCGGAAGCTGGTGACGTGCCCGGCGAGCACTCGTCAAAGAATCACGATCTGGTTGACAAGGTCTCTGAACTAAATGTTCATCGGGTGATGCGCGAGATCACGGAGAAAAGCCCTCTGCTCAAAGAAATGCTCGACAAGGGCGAAATCAAGCTGGTCGGCGGAATGTACGACCTGCATACCGGCAAGGTGACTTTTTATCAACAATGATCAGAACCTTTCTTTTGAGCCTGCTTTGCTCATTACCACTTTGCTTTGTTGTCGTGGTTTCCGCTCGGGCGCAAACTCCACCGCCACGCGAAGACACGCAATTTTGGAACGAAACGCAATTGATTGCGCCCATCAATAAGAAACTGGACGCAATCATGCTCGGCGTGTTGCGTATCGGGCGCGATTTGGAGCGCCCGGTTGACGAACGCATCGGCGGTGGGGTGGCCCTGAAACCAAACAAGTATTTCACGTTTTTCCCGCACTACTTGTATGTGGCACAACAGCCCTTCGCTGGACGCAAGATCAGCGAGCACCGGCTGAATCTGGAAGGTACCTTCCGCATTTTTCCGGGCAGGTTCACGATTACCGACCGTAACCGGCTGGAACGCCGCGTCCGCAATTCAAGCCGCGATTTCTGGGTCTACCGCAATCGCCTGCAAATTGATCATCCGGTTCAAATCGGTGAGTTCAAATTCAAACCGTTTGTGGCTGATGAGGTTTGGTATGTCGGCGACGCACGGGCCTGGACACGCAACCGCTTTTCCGTGGGTGTGATTAAGGAGTTCAATTCGCGCTTCACGGCTGAGTTGTTTTATCTCAGACAAAACGACGGGCGCGCGCGTCCGGGAAATCTGCACGTCGTCGGCACGCTGTTGAAAGTCAAATTGTGGAATCAGTGATCGGCTGAGAGAAGGCGAGGAGACTCCCCGCCTTCTGGTTTTCTCTACAGCGTCTTCAAATATTCAATCACCTGCCGCTTTTCTTTCTCGCTCAGCTTGAACCCGAATGGATGGCCCTGATTGCCCAGGCCGGGCAACGTTGTGTCAACCACGCGGCGGCGAGCTTCGGCGGGCGCGTCTTTTGGCGCGGGGGCGGAAAGCTCTTCGACCTTCAAGCCTAGATTCTTCGCGTCGTATTCTTTGACTGCGCCAACGCGCCGGAAGAATTTCGGACGGGCTTCAGCCGTCAGCACGCCATAAACAGTCGGCACCGATCCGTTATGAAAATATGGCGCTGATGCCCAAATGCCAGTCAGCGGCGGCGCGACATAACCGGTCGGATATTCATAGCCCTGCTCGCCGCTTTTGCCGAACCACGTTTTCTTATAATAGTCGCGGAACTCTTTGGTCAGCTTGGTCAGCCGCATCGTATCTGTTCCGATGACTTCTGTCGGGATGATCTTGTTTGGATATTTGCCCCCGTCTTTGCTGTCTGCCCCGTATGTGCCGTGGCAGCCCGCGCAGGTTTTATTGAAGACCTGTTGGCCGTCAGCCGCCAGTTTCTGATCAACAGGCAATGGATATTTCGGCGCTTCGATTGAATTCAGATAGGCCAGAATGTCTTTGAAGTCCGGCTCCCAAGAGCGAATCTTTTCACCGCTGGGTTCGCCCATCGTGAACTGCATGATCGCGCGCGAAAAATCGCCCTTCACTCCCGCATCAACATACAGCGCCGTCTTCTTTTTCAGATTCCACCAGGCAGGCGGGTCCAGATCGTAATCGCTGTAATCGCCCATCGGCAGCGGCTCTTTGCGCGCTGACAAATCTTCATTCCGGCGGCGCAGCAGTTCCAAGCTGAAGACAAAAGCATTCGTGCGCCCGCGCGACATCCCGAACAGAATTGGGAACGGGCCTTTCAATCCCGTCGCCTTCGTCACGTCTTCATACAGCGTTTGCATATCCAGTTCGGTGTTGGGCATTCCGATCTTGCTTTCGCCTGTGATTGGCACGCGCCCACCGTGGCAAAGCATGCAGGTCTGCGCCCATCCCTGTTTGGTCGCGACGAATTGCAACGGCGCGCCTTCGTTGTCCGTAAGCGCTTCGGAAAACCCATACCGCTCAAACGCGACTTTGCGAATGGAGTCCGGATCGTTCGGATCAATTTTGGCTTTCCACTCCGGCTCCCAGACTTTGTTTGCGAGCATCGGCAGCAATTGTTTAATAGGCAGTGACTGGCCGTAGGCTTTGTGTTGCAAATTCCACAGCCCGCGCTCTGCCGCCGTCATCTCAGCGGCTTGGCTGCGGGAAGCATCTTTTGACATAGGCAATCCGGCCAGAAGCAGAAGCCCAGGAATAATGAATGCGGCAAGGGCGATGAGTCGAAATGTTCGTGGTTGATTCATATGTTTCTTTCGTTCGTGGCGTGGAAGATCGTGCGCCGCAAATTATGCTTGCCGGTTCGATTGCCCGCAAGACAGGCGAGGTTGAAGTTTTAATTTTGTTCCGGCGAAATGTCTTGCCAACTGTGACGTTCTCCGTCTGATGCAAAGGTATCGTCATTGGCAATGGGTCAGGCAACGGCTCAGAGCCACCAATCACATTCGGGGGGGGCGAAAAAATCTCGACATTCTTTCCCATCAAGTTATAATCGAAAACAGTCAGCGGGTTTTCAGCCGGAGAGAGACTTTATGAAATCAACCTCGATCAAAGAAGTCACGCAAGTGCTGCGCGCCTGGATGCGCGGCGAAGAAGGCGCAAAAGAAGAGTTGTATCAGATGGTTTACGACGAACTCCGCCGTGTTGCGCACCGCTATATGAGCCGCGAAAATACTGGCCACACCCTGCAAACCACCGCGCTGGTCAACGAAGCCTACCTGAAACTGGCCGATACAAATAACCTGAACTGGCAAGACCGCGCGCACTTTTTTGCCGTATCGGCAAATGTCATGCGCCACATTCTGGTTGATCACGCGCGTGCCACGCATGCCCTGAAATCAGGTGGCGGCGCACAACATGTAGGCCTGGAAGACATCATCGAAATCCCGCAAGCTCCCAACAAAGACGTCCTCGCCCTGAATGATGCGCTCAATAAACTGGCCAAGGTGGACGACCGTAAAAGCAAAGTCGTCGAACTGCGTTACTTCGGCGGATTAAGTGTGGAAGAGACGGCGGAGGTTTTGAAAGTCTCAGCCGATACCGTCATGCGCGACTGGCGTTTGGCTAAAGCCTGGCTGTTGCGCGAACTCCAGTGGAGAGGGCAGCCATGAATTCGCCTGCCGATTTAGGCACCTTAGACGTTCGAGTCACGCTCGACGACATCTTCCAAACTGTCTGCGACCTGCCGCCGGACAAACGCAGCGCCTATCTGAACGAAGCCTGCGCCGGGGACGAAGCCATGCGCCGCGAAGTGGAAGAGCTGATCCGGTATTACGAAACCAACAAAACCTTCCTGGAAAAACCCGCCATTCAGGATGTCGCCCAGCAGATGGCCGAATCCGGCGCAATGACGACTCCCACGCCCGAGCCGCTGATCGGCAAAGTCATCGGCAATTACCGCATTCTTTCCACGATCTTTGCCGGAGGCATGGGCGAGGTTTATCTGGCGCGCGATCTGACATTGGACGTTGACGTGGCCGTCAAATTCCTGCGCCGCGAATTCAACGACGACCCAGAATGGCAAGCCCGCCTGGAACGCGAAGCCCGTCTGCAAGCCGGATTGAACCATCCCAACATTGTCGGCATTCATTACAAGGGCGAATTCGACGGGCGACCGTTTCTGGTTTTTGAATTTGTTCCCGGCGAAACGCTGAAAGACAAGCTGGACAAAGGCCCGCTGCTGATTAAAGAAGCGCTGCCGCTCTTCAGCCAGTTGGCCGAAGCCCTGGATCATGCGCACCGGAACGGCATCATTCACCGCGACCTGAAACCGTCAAACCTGATGGTCACGCCTACGGGCCAACTTAAAGTGCTGGATTTCGGCATCGCCAAAAAGATCAGCGCCGACCTGACAACCATTGACCTGGGCATCGAAGCCGGTGAACTGACGCGGGATTACGGCAAGACGCGCAAAGGCGAAGTGATGGGCACGGTTGCCTACATGAGTCCCGAACAAACACGTGGCGAACCACTGGATGTGCGCACGGACGTGTGGTCATTTGGTTGCGTGCTGTATGAGTCACTGGTGGGCAAGCGGCCTTTCGGCGGCATCAACACCTACGACATCCTGACTTCAATTCGCAATGATGAGCCTGACTGGGAAGCGCTGCCGCCGCAGATGCCAAAACCGATTAGCGACATGCTGCGCAGCTATTTTGAAAAAAAGACGCAGCATCGTCCGCGTTCAATGGCGGAGGCGAAGCAAGCCATAGATCAAATTATCTCACCCGATACGGCAGTATCACTTCGGCGGCAATTGATCTTAGGTGTTGCGCTGGCGTTGGTGTTGGTTGGCATGTTCGCGGCTGGGGCGTGGTTGCGGACCTGGTGGATACGCAGCGCGATTCCGGCGGAAAAACAGTTCGTCGTTCTGCCGTTCAAAGGCTTCAGCGACGAGCAGGCGGGCGTCGGCTTTGCCGATGAATTGCGCCGCAGCTTGCTCAGCGTCTCCGACCAACTGCGTGCCGTGCCGTCGGCAGGCCGCAACTTGTCCGCGCTGGATTTGTCGGCCATTCCGGGCAAGTCGGGGGCCAACCTGATTGTCAGCGGCGAAGTGCGGCAGGGCAGCGATCAAATCCGCATCCGGTATCGAGTGAGCAACTCCTACCTTTACGACCTGCTCGACGGAGAGATCAGTGGCCCGGCCAAAAATCTGGCGGAATTGCAGAGCCAAATCGCTGAACAAGTCTCGCAAAGGCTAAAACTGGCGACCTCTGCGCGAGCCGCTTCCTTCGGCCATCAACTCAGGCTGGGGAATGCCCAGGCCAGCGAGCAGTATTTGATCGCAATCGGTGAACTGCAAAAAGACCTGAACAGAGAATCGGTCGAGAAACCGATTGCAATCCTGACCCGCTTAATCGAATCCGAAGGCGATTCGGCGCGCCTGCAATCCGCGCTCGCGCGTGCTTACCTTAACAAGTATGTTTTCACCCAAGCACCTGAATGGTTGGATCGGGCGTTGCAATCCGCTACGCAAGCCGTCAATTTATCGCCCGATCAGCCAGACCTTTACCAAGTCACGCGCGGCTTGGTTTACGTCGAGATAGGAAAGCATGAAGAAGCGCTCAAGGACTTCGAGGCGGCTCGTGCTCGTTCTCCCAGAGATTGGGAAGCATTGAATGGATCGGCGCTGGCACACAGATTGGCGCGAAACTTCCAACAGGCCGAACAGATTTACGTTCAGATGATTCAGTGGTGGCCGAATTACTGGGATGGCTATAATGAGTTGGGAGACTTTTACGCTGAGCAGGGCGCTTACGACAAAGCTATCCAAAACTGGCAGCGGGTAATCACGCTCTTGCCAGATAGCCCGGTTGGATATGCCAACCTCGCCTTGGCGTACACACAGACCGATCAGCAGGCGAAAGCCATTGAGAATTACCTGATTGCAATCAGCAAAGACCAAACTGGCGATAATTTTGAATCACGCACCAGTCTGGGGGTCGTCTACTTCGAGCAACAGCAATACGATTTGGCCCTGACCTATTTTCAACAGGCTCTCGATCTGGGCAACAAGTCCGGGCGGCAGCTCCCCCGGATGTTTAGCAATTTGGCCGATGTGTACCGCCAACTTGCGCGCACACAAACGCTGCCAAACCTCGCGGATGAATATAACCGCCACGCGACAGAGATGTATGACAATGCCATCAGCCTAAGCCAGCAAAAGATCGCCGCGGGTATAAGAGAGGTTGAGGCATTCGCCAACTTGGCTGAGTGGTTGTCCAAGCGCGGCAAAACGGCCGAGGCATCACCATATTTGGAACCAGCCCTGCGGGCAGATCCTCAATCTCTTGAAGTCGCTTACAGTGCAACCATTGTATATCTGCTGGCAGGCAACACGAACAAATCGCTGTATTGGCTTGAACGAATGGCCTGCGGTGGTTACGGCATCGCGCGGCTGAACCGTGATCCTGAATTGCAGGCTTTGCGTCATGATCCGCGCTACGAGTCAATCATTACCAAGTGTCAACTGACCAATCGCTAACCAAAACGCACTTGTAGCAACGGCTTTGGTTGTTACGTGAAGTCACGGCTAAGGCGGTCGTTACAATGTCATTTTCCGAGGATGAACCATGCTTAAACCAGTTACCATCTTTTTGACGCCGAAGGCGGAAAATCCGAGCGAAGCGCAAGTCGTCGCCTTGCCTGATACCGTGAGACTCGTTATCAATGTTGAAATAGATGACGACGGCAATAGAACAATGACGGAAGTGGATGAGGTCATCTGGCAGTATTCCAACGTGCCCCCGCCTGGGTCAAATCTGGCTCCATTTCCAGGCGCGCCTGAGGCAATAGACATCAATGTGGAAGTGCGATTCCCTCCTCTGAATACCCCTTTTGGCTCGTCCCCGACTGGCGGTTCATTCACTTCCTTATTACCAGCACCAGAGTCGGAGAGCTTTGAAAACATAGGGATCAATCCGCTTGTTCCAAGCAAGCCTCGGGAGGATTCCGCTCCTGAGCCTGCTGAACCGTTCGGATTTACAACGGCAGCGGAGCCGGTTGAAGGGCCTGAGCGAAATTACGAGTACGCAGTGATTTTGACGAGCCGAACCAACGTTAATACGATGGATCCCAAGGTCGTTGTCGTCCGCCGCCATAGTCGGCGAAGTTCACTGTAGCCAAGCTCGTAATCGCCGCATCATAAACACGATTGTTGACCGAAGGAGGATTATGGAAACCAATTACCAACCCGGGCAGGAAGCGCCCAGCAGACCGCAACCAAAGCCAAGAAACATTACCATCACCGTCGTCAAAGACCCTAAGACCGGTGAATTGAAATTGAACCTTGAGCCGCCGACAGTAGATTTGACTGTTAACGAGCAAGCCGCCTGGCGCTCTAATGACACCCGGCTCGAAATCCGGTTCGCCCCGAACGCGACGCCTTTCGCAACCGCCAGCTTTAGAACTGCGCTTGGCGGGACGATCCTTTCCGGCGCGCCGAACGCGAAGAAGATCACTGCCACTCCCTACAAATACACCTTGCTGGCGACTACGCCAGACGGTTTTTTTATTAAGCAGGACGCCGACCTGCGCGCGGTGGATCAAACAACTGGGCCGCGTCCGTCTGAAGGTGGCAACCAAGGGAAAGGCTGTTTAAGCTTGCTAGGCTTCGGCTTGGTGATTGGGCTGTTTAGCAAGCTTCGCGCAATGTTGTAAATCAATGCGGTCAGGCATCGCTTCGCAATAAATCTCTCGAACCGATGCCTGACTCTGTCTCACGAACTCGCCAGTTACTTCTCGGTCACGGCATCATAAATCTGCACCTTTGACCAGAACCCGCCGCACTCTTCCCTAAATTTATCGTGGATGGGATCAACTTGATAAGCCTCTTGTCCGGCGTCGTCGTCGCAAATAATTAGCAACGAACATGAATATGACCGGTCAATGATTGGACGATCTGTTGATGCGGGCGTGCCGACATATCCTTGCCGGACGCTTGTGATCGTGGTCAGCGAATAGACGCCGGTCCAAAAAACGGCGCGTTCGGCTTCGGTTAAGTCGGGTTTCAGCCAAAAGTAAACGGAATGAATAAACATAATCAGGTTACAGGCCTCAGGTGTTAGGTTTCAGATTTTGATCGGTATCGCTTTGCTGATCAACTCGTGTTGATCGCCGGTTAAGTTTTGCGGCAATGAATTCAGCGCGAACCATTCGGCGCGGCTGACTTCGTGATTTCGCGGAGAAAGCTCGCCTAGCGGGCGGCAGCGAAAGATGATTTCGACTTGGTTGTACGTTTGCAACGCGCGGATAAATGCGAATTCGATGGCCTCAACTTCCAGCCCAATCTCTTCGCGCAGTTCGCGGCGGATGGCATCTTCGGGCTGTTCGCCGGGTTTCAAAAAACCGCCGGGAATGCCCCAGCCACTAGCAGGACGGAAGCGGTGGCGAAGTAACAATACGCGGCCACGGTCGTCTATCACCACCGCGCCCGCTGTTACCGTGAAGCGCGATTCTGTCAGCAGCACGCCCCATCGCCTGAACTGCCTTGGCATTTGCCGCCAGAGCTTGCCCGCCAATTCAACCAGCAACTTCACTCCTTCGTGATTGTTTCGTCCAGATTTAGCAACACTCGCGCGACCATCGTCCATTGCGCCAGTTTGTGCAGGTCAATGTCTTCGGGCAATTTGTTCAGGTCGGTTGATGAAATGTAAACCGCCGCCGATGTGCGTCCGGTGAAGAAATTTTGTTGATCGGTCAGCAGCGCCAGCAATCTTTTCAACTCGAATTCATCGGCCCTGCGCCCCGCGCACAGCCGGAAGGCATAGGCCATCTTTTCGGCATCATTCGCGCCGCCTTCTTTGAAGATGCGCAGCGCCAGCCCTTGGGCGATTTCCATAAACACTTGATCGTTGAGCGTGGTCAGCGCCTGCAAGGGCGTGTTCGACTTAATGCGCCGCGTGCAGGAAAAGTCGCCATTGGGTTGATCGAAGATGATCATCGAAGGATACGGCACGCTGCGTTTCCAGAATGTGTACATGGCGCGGCGATAGCGGTCTTCGCCGGTGGAAGTCGGCCACGGCATCTGCGCGCCGTACCCCAGACTGAGCACGCCATCGGGGATTGGTGGATAGACCGATGGCCCGCCAATCTTCTGGCTTAACAATCCGCTGGCGGCCAGCGCAATGTCGCGAATGGTTTCGGATTCCACGCGTTGGCGCGGCGCGCGCGCCAGCCAGCGATTGGTCGGGTCAGCCTCCTGAAGTTTCGGCGTCAGGTTTGATGATTGCCGGTAGGTGGCCGAATTCACGATCAAACGATGAATGTGTTTGATGCTCCATCCGCTTTCGATGAATTCGCGCGCCAGCCAATCCAGCAGTTCAGGATGGGAGGAACGTTCGCATCGCGCGCCGAAATCTTCGGGCGTGGTGATCAGTCCTTCACCAAAATATTGTTGCCAGATGCGATTGACGATGACGCGCGCGGTCAATGGATTGTTCTTGTCAACGATCCATTCGGCCAGACCCAGCCGGTTGCGCGGCGCGTCTTTCGGGAAAGCATGCAGCACTGCGGGCGTGCCCGGCGTGACGGCGTCACCGGGGCGCTTCCAATCGCCGCGTTTGAATAGGTGCGTTTCGCGGGGAACAGGACGATTGCTGAGCGCCATTGTCGTCACACCGTAGGGCCATTCGCGCATCGCCTCATCAATCTGCTTGTTCGCGGCAACGGCTTCCGGCCAATCGGCACGCGTGGTTCGATAGAAGCTGAAGACTTCGCGCTGCTGCGACTTCGTTCGCTGAGCGGCGGGCAGCGCCAGAATCTTTCGCACATTTGTTGACAGCGGATCGGCTTTCGGATTTTGCGCAGTCGTTGCGGAAATCCGGAAGCGGCCAATATTCTGCATAACATTGCCGGGTTTGATTGAATCGTCGAACTTTTGCGTCAACTGAAAATTCAGGATTGTGCCGCCGTCATATCCCACTGGCCCCGCCGGTTGCTGCGTGGCAAACACCATTTTGCGACTCTGATTGCGGCGTCCAGGCCCGGCGTCGCTGTACCAATGCGTTTTCAGATCGCCGTCAATTACATTTTTGACAGGAAAGTCAGGGCGTTCGAAATCGGCTGTGGCATTGGCCAATGCGATCTTCGATGTTGCCGCCGCCTTATCCATTGGCCCCATCGGTGATGCATCAACGGCGAACTCCGTCACATAAAAGCTGCCGTCGGGCGCGCGGCCCGGCCCGCCTCGCGGCAGGTTCGGATCAGACAGAAATTCAACGCGGAAGCCTGTGATGTTTTTCAACGTGGTTCTGGCGGTAATCTTGTAATTGTTGCTGGTTGAATTGTCGCCCCTGGCGATGAACGAACCATCTTCCAGCTTGTCGAATTTGACGCCGAACGCAGCGAAGATGTCTGCATCGGTCAGCGGCGTCCACTGGCTTTCGTCGTAGCGCACGCTTTGTTCCCACTCGGCCATTCGTTTGGGCAAGTCCGGCTGTTTGGCGATCAAGTCGTCTTCGATGCCAGCAATCTTCGACAGAATCTCTTCGCGCTTCCGGCTGAGTTTGGCGTCGGGTACTTCGATTTCGGGTTCGTCGTCATTGTTCAGAAAAGCGTAGAACTGGTAGTACTCCTTCTGCGCGATTGGATCGAATTTGTGGTTGTGGCATTGCGCGCAATTGACGGTCAGGCCCAGGAAGGCTTTGCCGACGGCGTCCACGCGATCAATCAAGCCTTCGACGCGGAACTGTTCGGGATCAACGCCGCCTTCCTGATTGAGCATCGAATTGCGCAGAAAGCCCGTCGCCACTCGTTGGTCGAGAGTGGGATTTGGCAGCAAGTCACCCGCCAATTGTTCAATCGTGAACTGGTCGAATTTCTTGTCTTCGCTGAAAGCTTTGATGACCCAATCGCGGTATGGCCAGATCGAACGCGGCAGGTCTTTTTCAAATCCGTTCGTGTCGGCGTATCGCGCGGCGTCCAACCACCAGCGGCCCCAGCGTTCGCCATAATGCGGCGAAGCCAATAAACGATCCACCAGCTTTTCGTGCGCTTGTGGCGATGTGTCCGCCAAAAACTGATCAATCTCTTTCAACGTCGGCGGCAACCCGGTCAAATCCAGGCTGAGGCGTCGGATCAGCGTTTCTTTTCCGGCTTCGGGCGAAGCGGTCAAACCATTCTTTTCGATCCCGGCCAGAATAAAGCGATCAATTGGCGTCCGCGCCCAGGCTTTATTTTTGACTTCGGGTAGCGCCGGACGATTTGGCGCAATGAAAGCCCAGTGCTTCGATGGCTCATTCGCCCCGTCGCCCTGTCGCCCCGTCGCCCCGTCGCCTTCCGGCCACGCCGCCCCTTCGTCAATCCAGCGTTTAATCAGTTCGATCTGTTCTGGCTTCAACGCTGTGCCGCCCATCGGCATCCGCGCTTCGTCGTTCAATCCCAGAACGCGATGCAACAGGCGCGAATCTTTGCTGTTGCCGGGAACGATCACCGCGCCTGACAGGCCGCCTTTCATCGCCGCAGCTTTTGCGTCTAGCCGCAATTGCGACGCCACCTTCTTTGCGCTGTGGCATTGATAACAGTTCGCGGCAAAGATCGGTTCAATGTCGCGGTTGAAATTCACCTGACCCTGTTGAGCCTGCGTCGCTGGCAAGACGCCGCGCGTGGGCCAGGCCAGCAGGCCCGCGAGAGCGGCAAGACAAATCGCGAGTTTGATACGGTAAGCCATAACTCGAAAATTCCCGTTGAAGAGTTGTAATTGGGTGGTGATGAATGAACGACGGTGATTTATATTTGGTTTAACCATCAATGGCAAGTTTGTCCCGGGCTGTATTCATTCTCGGAAAAGTGTCCGACAAGCTGGCGGCCATTGGTATCTACACATGTGTGTTAGGCATCCAACTGCCCTGAAAGGGCTGGATTCAATAGCCGGGGGCATCGTCCCCGGAAGATGTTGAACGGTATTCCGACCCTGAAAGGGTCGCACTGATCGTTGAACTTCGACCCTTTCAGGGTCGGAACGAATGGCGAACGCATCCGTGGACGTTGTCCACGTCTATTAACTACTGCCCTTTCAGGGCAAAGACGGCACACATCAGATTTGTGTAGATACCAATGGCTGGCAGCTTGTCGGACATTCGGGCGGCCCGCCTGTTGGGAGAAAGAATAGACCCTGAGCTTGTCCACCTGCTCGGCGCGCGTGGTACTGTATTGGGCGATGAGTCACAAAAAGCAGATCAAACATACCAATCAGGTAAATCAAACCGCCGCAGTGTTCGACATTGATGCCGTAATCAACGCCATTCGCGAAGATGAGGATGGTCTGTCCGTGGGCGACCTTGCGGACTTGTTTGAACTCAACCGCAGCGGGCAGAAAGCCATCGCGCAGTTGATCAGTCAATTGCAGTCCGTTGGGCTGGTCAGCCGCCACGGCCAGAACTTCCATTGGGCTGATTCCAATCGCGCGCTGATTGGCACCATTCGCCAGCGCCGCCGCAAGACGATTCACTTTATCCCCGACGAAGATTACGAACGCGCGCGTGGGCGCATTCGCGTGGCCGCTGAAGATTTGAGCGGCGCATTTGATGGCGACCGTGTGGTCGTCAGTCTGGGGCGCACGGCTTCCAGCAGGAGCTTTGGCAGCAAAGGCGGTGGTAGCGCTGGCGGCAAAACTTCCGTTGGCAATGACCGCGAAGCCAAAGTCGAGATGATCTTGAAGCGCGGGCAATTGCGCGTCATTGGCCGATTGCATCATGGCTTTCGTGAATCGTGGGTTGAATCTTTGGATGAAAAATTTCCCTTCGATATTGAAGTCGGCGGCGGGCAAGCGGCGGAGTTGGAAGACGGCTGGGTCGTGTCGGTAGAAGTGACGGCTTATCCCAGCGGCTCGACCAAACGCAGCGGCGTTGCCCATTACAATAATCCCATGGGGAAGATTGTTGAAAAACTCGGCGCGTCCAGCAGCGAGCCGGGAATGGACATTAACGTTGTGATTCACAAACACGACCTGCCGTATATCTTCCCGCCCGAAGTGCTGGCCGAAGCCGAAGCAGTTTCGCCTGTCGTGACCGAAGAGCAGATCGCTGGCCGTCTGGATTTGCGCGATGTGCCGACGGTGACGATTGATGGCGAAACGGCGCGCGATTTCGACGACGCGATTAGTTTGAAAAAACTCGATAACGGCAACTTTCATCTTGGCGTGCATATCGCCGATGTCAGTTACTACGTCCGCGAAGGCACGCCGCTGGATGTGGAAGCGCGGCTGCGCGGCACGTCGGTTTACTTTCCTGAACGCGCGATTCCAATGTTGCCGGAACATCTGTCGAATGGAATCTGTTCGCTCAATCCGAAGGTTGACCGGCTGACGATGTCCGCGTTGATGGAGATAGACCATCGCGGCAAAGTGGTGAATTACGAGTTGCGCGAAACCGTTATTCGCAGTAACGAGCGGATGACCTACACCGACGTGAACCAATTGCTGACGCACGCCGACCCGCAGTTGGATCTGCGTTACGCAGACTTGCTGAATCTGTTCAAGACGATGGAAGAGCTGGCGCGCGTTTTGATCAAGATGCGTACGGCGCGCGGCGCGATTGATTTCAATCTGCCCGAATCCGTGTTCGAGTTCGATGATGAAGGCCGCATTGCGGGCGTGCTGAAAGCGGATCGCAACATTGCACACCACATCATTGAAGAGTTCATGTTGCTGGCGAACGAAACCGTCGCCGGGCATTTCCAGCGGCTGAAGGTGCCGTCGCTTTATCGAATTCACGAAGAGCCTGAAGCCCAACGCGTGATCGAATTCGCTCAACTGGCGCAGGGCTACGGCTACAGTTTTCCATATGGCGAAGTCGGATCGAAAGATTATCAGCGGCTGTCGAAACAGCTTGAGGGCAAACCGGAAGAGCGCGTGCTGTCTTATGCGATGCTACGGTCGTTGCAGCGCGCACGGTATTCGGCGCTCAATGCCGGGCACTTCGGTTTGGCCGCGCCGGTCTATACGCACTTCACATCCCCGATTCGCCGCTATCCCGATTTGATCGTGCATAGAGTTCTGCGGGCGTTGTTGAAGGCGGGGCAACGGTTCAGTACAGGAGGCGGTAGCGACCAGGTTGCGACCGCTTCCAGTATCCAACCCAAAGCCCCACGAAACGCGCCGAAGCCAATCCCGCTGGGCGAATTGGAACTGATTGCCCAGGAATCCAGCGAGCGCGAGCGCGCCGCCGATGCGGCGGAAAAAGAAATTGACGAATGGCGCAAGGCTGTCTTTATGGCCGAACGGGTGGGCGAAGAGTTTGACGGAATGATCACCAACGTCCGCGATTTTGGCTTTTTCGTTGAACTGGACGAATTTTTCATCGAAGGACTGGTTCCGGTCGCGTCGTTGATTGACGATTACTATCAGTTCGACGAACGGCAGCACGCTTTGATTGGGCGCAATGGGCGGCGCAGGTTCCGTCTGGGCGACCGCGTGCGCGTGCGCGTGGATCGCGTCAACGTTGATCGGCATCTGGTGGATTTCTCAATCACAGACCTGAAAGGCAAACAGGCGGGGCCGCGGCGGGGCGGTGGATTGCGCCGCAAAGGCTGATTGCCTTTGGCCTCTGTCAGGTTGATGCTAGGATATTCCCGCGCTCAATGTTCACCCACAAACTCAACTGAAGGTAATTCGCAGAAGTGAAATAGTCCCGTGTCAGGGGAATTGATGACACGGAGCCAATAAAATCATGTCCGAAGTAACAGTCTCACCAAAGCCCCCAACCAATCCATTCAAACGTTGGTTTTTTGAAGGCCAGGTCAAAGAAGTCGAAGGGCCGCACGAACGCGAGGGTCGGCATCACGCACATAGCTGGTGGCAGGTCATGTGCCTGACCGGCGTGGATTATTTTTCGACTCTCGGCTATCAGCCTGGCATCGCGTTTCTGGCCGCCGGAGCATTGTCGCCGGTGGCGACGTTGATCCTGGTGCTGTTGACGCTGTTCGGCGCGTTGCCGATATACAACCGCGTAGCCAAAGAAAGTCCACACGGCGAAGGTTCGATCTCGATGCTCGAAGATTTGCTGCCGCGCTGGAAGGGCAAATTGTTCGTGCTGGTTTTGCTCGGCTTCGTGGCCACCGATTTCATTATCACGATCACGATGTCGGCGGCGGACGCGACGGTTCATCTGGTCGAAAATCCGCTGATGCCGCGCTTCCTGCACGGTCATGAAGTCGCGATCACGCTGGGGCTGGTGGCGTTTCTAGGCGCGATCTTTCTGAAAGGGTTCAAAGAAGCGATTGGATTAGCAGTGGTGTTGGTGGCGTTGTATTTACTGCTCAATCTGATTGTTGTTTGCGCGGGTATTTATCACGTCGCGATTCATCCGGAAGCGATCCCGCGTTGGAAGGAGGCGGTTTTTGCCATGCCCAAAGTGCATGGCAATCCGTTTCTGGTCATCGGTATTTCGCTGCTGCTGTTTCCGAAACTTGCGCTGGGATTGTCGGGGTTTGAAACCGGCGTGGCGGTCATGCCGCTGGTTAAAGGCGACCCGGGCGACGATTACAGACAACCAGCCGGACGCATCCGCAACACGCGCAAACTGCTGCTGTGCGCGGCTGTGATTATGAGCTTTATGCTGGTCACCAGCAGTTTGATCACGACGATGCTGATTGAACCGGGGAAGTTCGAGAAGGGCGGCGCAGCCAATGGCCGCGCGCTCGCTTATCTGGCGCATCAGTTTCTGGGCGAAGGGTTCGGCACCGTCTACGATATGAGTACCGTCGCCATCCTGTGGTTTGCGGGCGCGTCGGCGATGGCCGGATTGCTGAACATCGTGCCGCGCTATCTGCCGCGTTACGGAATGGCGCCTGATTGGTCGCGCGCGACGCGGCCCTTGGTGGTGGTCTTCACGGCGATTGCGTTCACGGTCACGATCATCTTCAAAGCCAACGTGGACGATCAGGGCGGCGCTTATGCGACGGGCGTGTTGGTGCTGATGACTTCGGCGGCCGTGGCGGTGACGCTGTCGGCGTGGCAGGAAGGGTGGATCAAATACGCTTTTCTGGTGATTGCGGCGGTCTTTGGTTACACGACTGTCGTCAACATCATTGAGCGCCCCGAAGGCATCAAGATCGCGTCTTTATTTATCGGCACAATCATTTTCCTGTCTTTCATCTCACGTGCGCTGCGTTCGACTGAGTTGCGTGTGGACGCCGTTGAGTTGAACGACGCTGCGCGTGATTTCATTCGGGAAGCGAAGAGCGGCACGATTCGCATTATCGCCAACCGTCCCGACCGCGGCGACGTGGATGAATACAGATTGAAAGAAAAACAGGAGAGGTGGAACAACCATATTCCATCGGACGAGCCTGTGCTGTTTTTCGAGATTCGTCCCGGCGACGCATCGGAATTTTCCGGCGGGTTGAAAATACGCGGCGTGCAAATCGGCAATTACAGAGTCTTGCGCACCAGAAGTTCGGCCGTCCCCAATGCGATTGCGGCCTTCCTGCTGCACGTCAGAAACGAGACCGGACAAATTCCGCATGTTTATTTTGGCTGGACAGAAGGGAACCCGCTATTTTACGTGCTGAAGTTTATCTTCTTCGGCGAAGGCGACACCGCGCCGGTGACGCACGAAATTCTGCGGCAAGCCGAACCTGACCCATCACGCCGCCCGGCGGTTCACGTTGGCGGCTGAACTCGCTTCCAAAGGAGTTTCACAATGGCAAAGCATTTAATCAGCATTGATGATTTCGTCACACGGATTCGTTCGTTCGAACAGGATTTGATTACGCGCGACGGTGTTCTGGAATTTTGCGACAGCGTGCAGGTCAGCGATGCTTCGCTGGTGCCGTATGTTTTCTTCGACCAGAAAATTTACACGCGGAATATGATTTATCGCGACGATCTGTTCGAGATTATGACCATCTGCTGGCAGCCCGGACAGAAAACCGCTGTCCACACGCACAATGGTCAACTCTGCTGGATGATCCCGCAGCGCGGCAATCTGGGCATGGTGGATTACAAATGGCTCGGCTGCGACCATCCCGAACATCAGAACGTCGTTGGCCTGGATTGTTTGGCCGGTTCGGATCACACCAAACTGGAAGTCGTACGCGAAGTGGATGTCTGCGCAGGCGGAACGGTGCTGACTGCCGACAAACTGCAAACCATTCACCGGCTCTATAACCACGACGAACTCGCCGTCAGCATTCACATCTATTCGCGCCCGATTGATTCCTGCGTCGCGTTCGACATGGAAAAGCAGCATTGTTACCGTCGAGAGATGGCTTACTTCAGCAAGCATGGTCTGCTTGAGCCGAAGCCGGAGGCGGGGTCTGTGCCAAAGCCCAATCTGGTTACCATTACGGCACGATAAGCTTTTCTCGCGGTTGCCAAACCCCGGATCAGCCGCTAAGATTTCCGCTTCGCAAATGACCGATCAAGACGACTATCAGGACGATCCCGGCCTGCGAAGGCGGTTTCAGCGCAACACATACATCTTTACTTTGCTTGCGTTGATCGTCGGGTTCGTGTGGTCGGGATGGAAAATGACGCTGGGTGTGCTGCTGGGCGCGGGGTTGAGCCTGTTCAACAAGCGATGGTTGGAAGGCAGCCTGCGTGCGATGCTCAGTCACGCGGTTGCCAAAGAGGAAGGCCGCGTTCCACCCTTTACCGTCTTCAAATTCATTTTGCGTTATCTGGTCGTTGCCCTGGTGATTGGCCTGGCGGTTTGGACGGGATGGTTTCATCCACTGGGGATCGGCATCGGCTTTGCGGCCTTTGTCGGCGGGGTCATGATCGAAACAGGCTATCAGCTTTATCTGGCCTTAAAACTTGGCAAATCCGGACACAATTCATCGCAGGAATAATAGCATTTATGTTTCTACTGAATCTTCTACAGGAACACGGACAGGCGGCGGAACACGCCGCTGAAGCAGCAGGGCATGGGGCAGGGGCCGCTGAGCACGCTGAACACGTACCATTCATCGTTGAAAAGCTGAACGATTCGCCGATTGGCGAAGCGGTCTTTCATTTACAGCAATCCATCATGCCGCCAATTTATAAGGCGCTGAAAATCTTCGGGCCGCAGTGGCCGGGCGAAGGCAAGGACTTTCACACCTATCTGGCTGAAGGCAATCTGCCGATCCCGACGCAGATCGTGATGTTTTTCATCGTCGTGTTGATCGCGGTTGTAGTGTTGTGGTTGTTGCGCGGCAAGCTTTCGACCGAATCGCCGACCACTCGTCAGCAGACGTTTGAAGTTGGCGTTGAAGCGATTCGCACCTTTCTGAACGATTTGGTTGGCCCGGGCGCAATGAAGCATTTCCCCGTGGTGGCCACGTTCGCGGTGCTGATTCTGTTGTCGAACTTGCTCGGAATGATCCCCGATATGGTTTCGCCGACGGCCAGTTTCAACGTTACGCTGGCGTTGGCACTGACTTCATTTCTTTATTACAACTACGTCGGCATCAGCGAAAACGGCATCGTCGGCCATTTCAAGCATTTGATGGGCCCGGTCTGGTGGCTGGCCTTTCTGATGTTCCCGATTGAAATCATCAGCAACCTGGCGCGCATTCTCAGTTTGAGCGTCCGCCTGTTCGGTAACATCTATGGTGAAGAACAGGTCAGTGGCGCAATCGCAGGAATGGTGCAATGGGTGGTACCGGTGCTGTTGATGCCGTTGGGATTGATGACCTTCGTTTTGCAAACCTTCGTTTTCATTGTCCTTTCGATGGTCTATCTGGGCGAGGTTTCGCATCACTCAGGTGACGAAGAGCATTTCGGCGCGGTACAAGGGCACGGGCATAGCTCAGAGGCAGCCACTGCTCACTAACAGTTTTTACCGGCAGGCCAGGCGGTTTGCCTTTCTTTCGGATGCAGCAGTTGGTGCTGAGGGAAAGCGGTTTCAGATAACAGGAAGCGAAAACGTTTGTGAGGCGCTTGCAGTCCCCCAGGATTTGCAATGCAGACCCGGCGTCGCATTCATCCGGAAATCGCCAAAGACAATACCAGCCACTCGCATCAAATCTGATGATGGCGGCATTCGTACAATTGGGATTTTATACTGGCTGTTTATTCCCCCCGAATGTGCTGATTGCCGGGAATCGGAAACCAACTTAACTTTTTAGAGGAGAAAAACAATGACTCGTAATTTGATTCGTGTGATGGCTGGTGTGGCGACGGTGGCCTTTATGGCGATCTCCGCGATGGCGCAAACTGGTGGCGCCAGCGAAAGCATCAGCGTTGGCCGTGGTCTGGGATATGTCGCGGCGGTCGTCGGCTTCGGCATCGCTGCTGGTTTGTGCGGACTCGGTCAGGGCCGCGTCGGCGCGGCGGCTTGCGAAGGCTTGGCGCGCAATCCCGGCGCGTTCAAAGGCGTGCCGCTGCCGTTGATTCTGGGTTTGGTGTTTATCGAAACGCTGGTGATCTTCACGCTGGTCGTGGCGATTCTGATGGTTCCCCAGGCGGGCAGATAATTCGCCACACTGATTCTGGAAAAAGCAAAGGCGCACTCACCTGAGTGCGCCTTTGCTTTTTGTCCAGCACGAAAAAAGTGTAAACTGCGTGCGCTCACAGCATAGAGGATCGAAAGCTAAAGTTGATTCGAGCTATATCGCAGTTGAATAGACGACTGGCGAATTGGCGAAATGAGTTTAAGGTTCACAAGGAATAGGCAATCAGCATCCGCCCTTGACCCCCTTCAAGTTGAAGACTGATTGCGGTAACGACAAGGAGTTTTTATGTCAAGAAGTCTGAGAATGATGATCTCCACCGGGCTGCTGCTGGCGCTGCTGGCCGGTGGATGGGGCGCAAGTGATGCCACCGTTTCGGCGCAGGGCACGCGATTGCGGCGCGCGCCGGAACGTTATCTGGAACGCTCACCAAGCTTACCCGTGGGCACGCGAGTAATTCCATCGGGATATCCAATCACATTGGAGATGGAAACGCCGCTCTCTTCAGCGACCGCGCAAACTAGCGACCGGTTTCGTGCGATTGTGGTACCGGCGGTGATGGATGATAACGGCCACATATTGATTCGAGAGGGCACCATTGTCGAAGGGCACGTCACCGCCGCCAAAAAAGCGAAGTGGGGGCATCGCTCCGGCTACATTGCCCTGGCGTTTGATAACTTCATCACGACGAGCAATAAAACCGCGCCCGTGCGCGCAATCTTGACCGGCGCGGATAACGCAGACCGGAAGCGGCTGGATGAAGAGGGAACCATCAAAGGCGGCAATCCCACCAAGCGCGACATTCTCTTCATTGGCGGAGGTGCGGGCGTCGGCGCTGCGATCGGCGTTTTTACCGGTGGCGCTTTGTTGGGCGGGGGAATCGGCGCGGCTGCCGGGCTGACGGCCACATTATTATGGAAAGGGAAAGATGCCGTCGTTCCGCGTGGCCATCTGTTCGGCATGGAACTGGTGCAGCCATTTAATTCCTCTCAATTGGACGCGCCCAGAATTGATAATTCCATTTCTGGTGGTGGCCCGATACGGGTAGGCTCGGGCGGTAATGGCGGTAATGGCAGTAACGGCAGTAACGGCAGTGGCGGGCCGCTTCCTGGTCCATTGGATCCCAGAGATGTGACGGCTGAACGCATGCCCGATGGTTCCGTGCAGTTACGCATTAACGTCGAGACACCGACTTCAGGCTGGCGTATTTACACTCATCACGACGATTTGGGTTCAGTGGCAAGAGTCAGGTTGCGCGGAGTGCCAGTGTCACGTGGCACGACGAGCGGTTTTTTTCAAAACTCCAGCGTTGCCCCGGCACCGTTGATCTGTTTGAACGACCGCAACTTTACGCTTCGCCGCGCGGAGATTTTAGGGAGGAATGGAGCGGTGCGGATCGCCGTGGACATTCCGCCTCAGGCCGGTTCCCGGTTTGCGCGCGCGCAAGGCCAATCAGTCCGGCCCAGGCCTATCCCTGTCAATAATGGCGGCTACCGGCCAACAAATGCGCCTTACTACAACACGGAGACTCGCCAGCCGGCGACGGGGAATCCACCGATCCCTTCCTCTTCAGGGTCTTCCAACTCAGGTTCGGGTTCTCCCTTGGTGCAAAACGTTATCAATCAAGTTGATGTAATCCGCATGCAATATGCCGGTGAGATTGGGTATTTGCGCGAACCGAGCGGCAATTTTCGATTTATCGGCGCGCGCGCGCCCAGCCAGGCGCAGAAACAGTTGCTGGATAGCCTGGGCGCATTGCTAAGTTCGCTGACCACTTTGCGCGGCAACCTTGGCAATTCATTGACGCAGCGCAACAGCGCTTTGCGGGTGCAGGAAGATGCACAGAACGTGCATCGAGTCTGGCTGCAAGTGCCGCTGGGCGCGGATTTGAATGGGAAATGGAACTCAGCGTATCGAGACATTGGCGCGTTGCTGAATTCAACTGCGCGCTGAAGATTCGACGTTATGCTGTAATGGAGAATTTTTAGGTGAGTAAGTAAAAGGTAGAAATGATGCGCCCGACTGGGCTCGAACCAGTGACCTACGGTTTCGAAGACCGGCGCTCTATCCAACTGAGCTACGGGCGCATATGAGTTTTAAGCACTCGAAGAAAATATCGAAACGCACTTTGAACAGTCCGTGAAAGAGAGGCGTTACCTGCGCAACTTTTCGGAGCGGACTCTAGTCGGTTACCGGGAAGTTTTCAAGCGGGGCAAAAGCGTGCAGGCGGTATCCCAACTGAAGACGAACTTTATGAGTTCGTCTTTGGGATGAACCGCTCAAAACGGCCTTACCGTCTATAGCTGCCGTTTCCCAGAGATGAAATGAGGGGTTTTCGAATTCTTTAGGGGCCTTTGACCTCCCAGAATTCACCCGATCTATTTAACCCTTTTGTTTTCAATAAAGCTTAAAACCGTGAAGCAGATCGTAGCGAAAAACACGTTGGCGTTCTACGTGCTTGGAAGCAATCGCCAACGTCAATTGACACCCAGAATGTC
>JBBQVH010000091.1:0-33619 GCA_038211695.1 Blastocatellia bacterium
CGGAATGAAAGCCGGGCGCGAACGAGATGACGAGATCACCTACTTCAAATCGGTGGGGAATGCAGCGCAGGACGTTGCGACTGCTCAGGCGATTTACCAGCGAGCAATCAAAAACAATTTAGGCGTGGAAATAGAGATGGCAAGTTGAAGACAAATCGCGATTCGCGTTGATGATGTCGAATGCATTTTCAATCTCAGCGAGGATGGTTTATAGATGCGCTCGCTTTCACGCACCATATTTTTCAACCACGAAAGGGAAATACCTTGAACCGAAGAGTTCCTACGATGATTCAGCTTCGCGGCATTTTTGTTTGCGTTTTCTTGGCCCTCTGTCTGGGCGCGTCTGCATTCTCACAGCAGGCCAAACCGAAAGAAAAAACCAAGGCTCCGACTGGCAAAAAGACCAGGCAAGCCAAGCCGAAATCGCCAGCGATCCCATCCGGCGTCCAATCCGCGCTTGATCATATCTCTGCGGATTCGCTACGCGGGCACCTGTCGTTCATTGCGTCAGACGCCTTGGAAGGGCGCAACACGCCATCGCGAGGGCTGGATATTGCGGCGGAATACATTGCCGCGCAGTTTCGACGCGCGGGGCTTGAGCCTGTCGGCGACACCAACGCTTCGGGTGAGCACGGTTACTTTCAGACGGCGGTGTGGAACGTCACGGCCAAAAACAATAACGCTGTCGAACTGACCACTGCTGACGGCAAACAGAAGATGCGTGTGCGCGAAGCTCAGCTTCCACCTGCCCAGCCTTTGCCAGGAAGCGGCGAACCACCGCCGTCGGCCCCTGCGCCGGGGCAGACGGTTCCGGTTGACACTACGCCGCGAAGCTTCACGACGCGCAATGTTATTGGACTGCTGCGCGGTTCTGACCCTGTGTTGAAGGACACCTACGTCGTTGTTTCAGCGCACTATGATCACGTGGGCATCGGCGGTTGTAGCGGCGTGACAGCCGCCGACAACATCTGCAATGGCGCGAATGACGACGGCAGCGGCACGGTTTCTGTGGTTGAGCTGGCTTCGGCGTTAGGAACGCTCAAGGCGCGCCCGAAGCGCAGCATTCTTTTCATCACCTGGTTTGGTGAAGAGAAGGGTTTGCAAGGTTCGCGGTATTACGGACGCAATCCGGTCTTTCCGCTGGATAAGACTGTGGCGATGGTCAACTTGGAACAGGTCGGCAGAACCGACAGCAGCGAAGGGCCGCAGCTGAACAACGCCACCTTGACCGGCTTTGACTTCACCGACCTGGGGCCGATCTTCAAGGCGGCGGGCGAAAAGACAGGCATCACCGTTTACAAGCACGAAAAGAACAGCGACGCTTTCTTTGGCCGCAGCGATAATCAAGCAATGGCTGACGCCGGCGTTCCCGCGCATACGCTCTGCACGGCTTTTGTTTATCCCGATTACCACGCCGCGGGCGATCATTGGGAGAAAGTGGATTACGCCAATATGGCCAAAGTCAATCGCATGGTGGCGCTGGCGCTGCTGACAATTGCCGATAACGCCGAAGCGCCGAAATGGAACGAGGCGAATCTGAAGACGGCGCGGTATGTCGAGGCATGGAAAAAGCTGCACGGGAAGTAAAGGGCGAATGCGAGAGTCATCAAGAATTCAAGCGGTGCAATCGCCGATCATCCCTGTCATTGGCCAGATGATTCGTCAACATCCCGGCACCATTTCGCTTGGCCAAGGCGTGGTCTGGTATCCGCCGCCGCCCGAAGCCTTCGCGCAGATCGGCACTTTTCTTGCCGATCCGGCGCTGCACAAATATCAATCCGTATACGGCATTCCGCAGCTTGTCGAACTGATTGAAGAGAAGCTGCGCGTGGAAAACGGGATTGATGCAGGGCAGGCCGATCAGAAATGCCGAGTCGTTGTGACGGCGGGCGGCAATATGGCCTTCATCAATGCGCTGCTGGCCGTGGCCGATGCGGGCGACGAAATCATTCTGCAAACGCCTTACTACTTCAATCACGAGATGGCGATCACGATGGCCAACTGCCGCGCCGTGCTGGTGCCGACGGATGAAAACTACCAGCTTCAGCCGCGCCTGATTGCTGAAGCGATGACGGACAAGACGCGCGCGGTGGTGACCATCTCGCCGAACAACCCGACGGGCGCGGTCTATCGCGAATCGGATTTACGCGAAGTCAATCGGCTTTGCGCTGAACGCGGCGTCTACCACATCAGCGATGAGGCATATGAATACTTCACCTACGGCACGCCGCACTTCTCGCCAGGTTCAATTGAAGAAAGCCAGCGGCATACGATCTCGCTCTATTCGCTGTCGAAGGCCTATGGCTTTGCCAGTTGGCGCATCGGCTTTATGGTGATCCCGGAGCATCTATTTGAAGCCGTCAACAAGATTCAAGACACGATTCTGATCTGCCCGCCGGTCGTTTCGCAGTTCGCTGCCGTCGGAGCCATGCAAGTCGGCGCGGGGTATTGCCGCCAGCGCGTTGAGCAATTGTCCGAAGTCCGCCGGTTGGTGTTGCACGAGCTGGAGCAGATCAAGGATTTTTGCGTCATCCCGCAGACAGAAGGTGCGTTCTATTTCTTTTTGAAAGTAAACACGACGAAGACGCCGCTTGAACTGGTCGAACGGCTGGTCAACGAACATGGCGTCGCCGCCATTCCCGGCACAGCGTTTGGAATGCCAGCCGAAGAGGGATGTTATCTGCGAGTGTCTTACGGTGCCTTGCAGAAGGAGACGGTGACCGAAGGCGTGGGCCGTCTGGTTCGCGGCATCAAGACGATTCTGAAATGAATCGGTACCGCGACCGGTAGGGAACGGGTATTCAGTGATCACCCGCTTCCTACCGGTCGCGGTATCGATCTGGAGTTAGCAAATGAAGATCATCGGGTTGCAACTCGACACTGTGTGGGAGAACAAAGCCGCGAATCACGCCAAAGTGCTGGCGCTGCTGGATGAGGCTCGTCCACCGGCGGGTTCGCTGGTTGTTCTGGCGGAGATGTTTGCCACGGGCTTCAGTATGAACGTCGCTGCCATTCATGACAGTGACTCCCGCGAGACGCAGGATTTCCTTTCCCGCACAGCAGTCGAGCGGGAAATCTATCTGCTGGGCGGCGTGGTGACGAAAGACGCGGTGCCCAGCTCGTATGGACGCAACGAAGCCGTGGTCTATGCGCCGGATGGCCGCGAGTTGGCGCGGTACTGCAAACTGCATCCATTTGCTCTGGGCGGCGAAGCGGAGCATTACGTGGCTGGCAATGAACTCTGTTTATTCCAATGGCAGGAGTTTACGGTAGCGCCCTTCATTTGTTACGACCTGCGCTTTCCTGAAGTTTTTCGTTCGGCGGCCACACGCGGAGCCAATCTGTTTACCGTCATTGCCAGTTGGCCGTCGCCGCGCGCGGATCATTGGTTCTCGCTGCTTAAGGCGCGCGCGATTGAGAATCAAGCCTATGTCATCGGCGTCAATCGTTGCGGCAACGACCCGAAGCTTCCTCACGCCGGCCACAGTGTGATCTTCGACCCGAGCGGGAAACTGCTGGCGGATGCGGGCACTGAAGAGGGATGGATGGAAGCGCAAGCGGATTACCCCTTATTGCTGGACTATCGGCGCAGCCTGCCATTCCTAAAAGATCGGCGGGAGGAATATGTCAGGTAGGGGGGTGAAAAATTTTGAAGAAGGGGTCACAAAAATGTCCATGACACGGGGCAAAGTCTTGCAATAGATTGGGGGCATGCGTATACTCCGCGCCGTGATTGGGCATCCTCTCCTCAAGAATTATTGATGACGCCCAATCAACCTTCGAGATTGACCCAAGTTAAAGGCGAAATCCAGAAAGTTAAAGATCGTGATACAAGCGGTTGCATCAACCGTTTTCACGCGAACGCTAAGTACTCACTGGAAAATCAAATTATCCAAAAGCAGAGTGTGCCTGCTCTGCGCGGTTTATTGTTCAGCTAAGCTTTTCTTCGGCTCCAGCGCGGGGAGTTGATGACCGGCAAGCTCATCACCTTGCTGTCAACGACATCAAGTAAATCTCGGCAATTCGCTTGATCTGTGATCAATTACGATTGGTCACACAGAATTGGTGAGGTTGGCGAGAGGTGCAGTAGCGTGAGGCTTGCTCTTTATACATAGATTCGCCGAAGAGACCGAATGCGACACTCACACAACACTACACACACGTTTGAGGTACGCTTTTCCAGCCGACAAGCTTCAGAAGTAACTCCAATGCCTGGCTTGTCGGCGATTGTGTGCTCAGACGGTAACTCGCGCCTGATGCCATCTTTTCTTCAGCGGGCCAAGCAAGTTCCTTCTTCTACCCCATTTTCCCTACGATCTATTATCAGGACGACATCTTTATTAGAGTCTGCCCTGACCAACCGAGCCTGCATGGCTTCGGAGGTCATCACAAGTAACAGCATGATCATGATGTTGTTGCGAAAGCCGGTTGGCCGGTTGGTTACGATTACGAATGCGCACCTCATCGCGACGCAGTCAAATCGCGAAGTCACGAAAACGGACGTCATCAAGACACCTTACTCTGAAGCCCAGCCCGTTTGGTCTGTCAAAAAAGATCACGAGGTTGTGGCCAGGACCAATTTCAAAACACCGATATCCACTCGTATGAGGCATACCGCCTCGTAGGTTTTCAACTAACCAGATAAGTACAGGAGAAATCCGATGCGAACTACACACAAGCTGAACCTCACAAGCGCAAGAGCCATTATGGCGACGACTGCGCTGTTTGTGCTGGCGGGGCTGGTCTTTGCTTTCGCGCCAATGCGGCCCGTCGCGGCTGCTCGCCAGGCTCTGGCGTCGCGCGTCAATGCCAGTCCGACAGCGAATAAGATTCTGTCCATCGCGCCCACTTCGGTGCGCAGCGCGATTAAGAAGCGCATAGCGCCTGCGGCAGCATATAACGCTGCTAACTCCTCTATGGTGATGGCACCAGGCGCATACACCGTCAACAAGTCCGCGACGCCGCCCAGCGGCAGCTCAGTCGGGCAAGGTCAGATCATCACTTATACCATTACCATCACAAGTACTGGTACTGCTGACACGACCGTTGGTAATGGTTTCATTCGCTCTTTCGATACTTCGACGACTCAAGGGCTATTCCAGTTCAACCCTGCTTTCCCGAGTGGCGTCATGACGCAGCCCGGTGCGGGCAGTGCTTGGGGACCTTGCACCATCACTCCCAATGGGAATGGTACTAATCAGTTCACCTGCTATGCCGGTGACGGCATCGGTGGCGGTGCTGAAACTTTCGCCGCTGGTGCGACTGTTGTGTTGAAATATGACGTGCTTGTTTCACCCGCCGCGACGCCAAACAACATCATCAATAATACCAGCTTCTTTGAGACGGACATTGATGGCAATGGTGTTGATGAAACATTTGTTGGTTCCAACACGGTGTCGCACGTTATTGCGCCTTCCGCCGACTTGGCGATCACCAAGTTCGCACAGACTGCGCAGCCACCGCTGCCCGATCCGCAGAACTCAGTTTTGGCGGGCGGCAATTCGGTTTCGCTGACCAGTTTGGGCAACGTCGGCAACGAAGGACGTGGCAACATCAGCTATGTCCTGACCATCAACAACCTGGGTCCGGCCAACGCGACCAACGTCATCATTGAGGATCAGGTCCCGGGTGGGCCAGTGCAATTATCCGGTGTGAATGCTCCGGTGACGGACTATCCGGTTGCCGGACCTGTGACTGGCCAGCCGATCATTCCGGCGGCTCCGGGCGTGGTCGCCGTGTCAATTTCCAACGACACCGGAGGCCCTCCCGTTGGCACTGCGACGACGTTTGCCATCGGTTGCCATGACTTCGGCGCTGGCGCTCTGCTAACTTGCAGACCCGGCAACAATATTGCAATCAATCCCGGATACACTCCCGGAGTGCTGCCAGCGGGTTTCCAAGCGCGCATTGCTTATCGCCTGCGCGTGCTCGCTTCTGCCACGCTGAACTCCATCGTCGGCAACTCGGCGCGCATCACCAACAATGGCTCGGTTGACATCAACGCCGGCAACAACACCTCGCTGACGACGCAGAATGTGGTGATCACCAAAGCCGATCTGGGCATCACCAAAGTCACGTCGAACCCCACTCCCACGGCGGGCGGCGCGGCTTTCAGTTACACCCTGGTTGTGACCAACAATAGTCTCAACGGTCCGGGTACGTTCACGGGATCCGATGCGAAGAACATCCACGTTACCGATCCGCTGCCTCCGGGCGTTATCTTCCAGAATGTGTCGGTCGTGAATAACCCGGCCATCGCTGGGTACGGGCTGATCTGCACAGGCCCACCGAACGCAACCAATGGAACAGTCACTTGTACCGGCAATCTGCCGGGGCCGGATCCGAATACGGGTGCTGTCTCCACCTCGACGATCACGATCGTCGCGCAGATCGTGGCGAATGTCGCAAGTGGCGTACGCACCAACACGGCGACGGTCGCTTCCGACACGCAGGAGCCCACTCCCAATGTGGCGCCGAACACGGCGAGCGTTCAACAGAACATTGTGGTTGACGCGCCTCTTTCGATCACCAAGGCCGGCCCGGCAACGGTTTGTGCCGGTGACACGTACACCTACCACATCACGGTCACCAATGGCGGATCAAGCACGGCCATTGTCGCGACCATCAGCGATCCGTTGCCGGCGAACACCACGTTCCTCAGTTTGAGTGGGACGGGTGGATTCACGTCCGGTTGCTCGCACAATGGCGGCACACCGGGAACAGTGAGTTGCGCCGCGGTGAATATTCCAACTGGCCAGAGCACGCTGGACATCACCGTCAAACTTGCGCCAAGCGCTCCGAGCGGCCCGTTGGCGAACACTGCGACCATCACCACTGCCGGTACGGGCACGATAGTCGCTCCTGGCTTCTCTACGACCACAGCGACGGTTCGTCACTGCTCCGATCTGGAGATCACCAAGACTGGCAACCCCGATGCGGTGTTGGCCGGGAATGACATCAACTACACGATCAAGGTTAAGAACGTCGGGCCGAGCGACATTGACAACCTTCCCGCGGGTGAGTTCATCGTTGGCGACGCGCCCTTCCCGCCCACGGGCACGGTGCTCAAGGGAACCATCCTTGCGCCTGGTTTCAGTTGTAACCTCGGTGTGACTTTTCCCTGCACGGCGACTGCGCCGCTGCCAGCGGGCGCCACGGCGACCATCCAGTTCACCGTCACGGTCAACGCGAACTTCAACGGCGGCCAGCCGGGTGGAGCGGTTACTAACACCGCCACGGTCGGCATCGTTGCTGGTTCGGATGCGGTGGATCCGAACTCGACGAATAACACTTCGACGGTTAACACGCCGATTGGCCCCAGCGCGGATCTGTCCGTGCAGAAGGCCTCCTACACGCTTGCAGGTTCGGCCTTCGACGCGCAAGTGACGGCGGGCGGCGCGATTTCGGCGGCTCCGCCAGCCTTGCCGGTTCCAATCATCACCGGCCAGGGCGAAATCTTCTATGGGCTGACTTATCGCAACAGCGGTCTGGGCGATGCGGTCAACGTTCACATTCGTGACGTGATTCCGGCCAATGTGCAGTTTGTGGCTGGTTCGATTGTCACGGTTGCGGCGGCTGGCCCGGCGTTAACTTGCACGGTTTCGCCGCTGCCAACGCAAATTGATTGCACCCCGACCGGCGGCGGCACGCTGCCTGCGGGAGCCAACGGCACGATCTCGTTCCGCACGCGAGTGCTGGCGAACGTGGCGGAAAACACGGCAATCACGAACACTGCGACCATCAATTCGGAAGGCATCGGCGCGACGCCGGCCACGCCTGACCCGAATGCTGGCAACAACACTTCGAACACGACGCAAAATCGTGTCCGCACCGAAGCCAACCTGGCCATCACCAAGACCGGCCCGGCGAGCGTCAATGCGGGTACCAACATCACCTACACCATCACGGTGACTAACCTGGGCGTGTCCGACGCGCAGAACGTGGTGGTCAAAGACACGTTGCCAAACGGCGTCAGCTTCGTCTCGGCTTCAAGCACGAACAACCAGTTCGTCTGCGCTCCTGACAACGGGAACCCGGGCGTGGTCAATTGCACGGCGGCGACGCTGATTGCCAACGACCCGAACATCATTCCGCCGCGTTCTGGCAGCAACACTGCGACGATTACCCTGGTTGGCAGGGTTCGCCCGGGCATCGCCAACGGCACGGTGCTGGCGAACAATGCCACCGTTTCGGCGACCACCAGTGATCCGGTTCTGGCCAATAACTCGGTCGGCCCGATCAACACAACCGTCACGACGGATTCGGCGGTGACCATCGTCAAAGCAGACAATCCCGACCCGGTGATCGCCGGCAATGTCCTGACCTACACCATCACAGTGGCCAACGGCGGGCCTTCCGACGCGGTGCTTGCCAGTGTGGTGGACACACTGCCTGCGGGCACGACCTTCCTGTCGTCGAATGGCGGCGGCATCTTCAACGACGCTGGCGCTTGCGTCTTCGCCGCCGGGCCGAACACCGTCACCTGCACGCCGACGGGCGGCATTATCCCGGCTGGCAACAGCTCCAACATCGTCATTGTGGTTAGGGTCAATTCGAACGTCGTGCAAGCGGCGGCTCCGAACAACGGCCTGCCCAACAATGACAAGACCCAGCCCTGCACGAACGTCGTGGGCGTGCTGTGCAACAGCGCCAGGGTCAATTGGTCGGACAGCAACGGCGTGGTCGGAGCACTGGTTGCGCAATCGGCGACCGACGTCGAACGCACCAACGTCCGTCACGAATCGGATATGTCCATTGTGAAGGACGCCGCGGACTTCGCCATCGCGGGTTCGCGCTTTGACATCCACCTGACCGTCGCCAACGGCGGCCCGAGCGACGTGCTCGGCGATCTGAATCTGCCGGGTTCCATCGTGGTGTGGGATTTGTTGCCGGTGGGAACCTCGCTGGTGCCGGTCGGGCCGGGTGTCATCGCGAATCCGTTTATCCAACCCGGCGGCCCTGGCAACTTCGCTTGCCGAGCCGTTCTCAATCAAGGGCCAGGTGCCAATCAAACCCTGGTGCTCTGCTACAACGCCGCGGACGGCCCGGGCAATTTCCCGGCTGGGGCGAGGATCGACATCATCATCAAGGTGGATACGAACTCGAACATCGCGGATGGTTCGAACCTCTTCAATTGCGCCGAAGTCACGCTGCGCAACACCGACGTCACGCCGGAGATTGATCCGAACGGCGGCGGCCAGCATGACAACACCAACCCGGCGGTTGGTATTCCGCGTCCCAATCCGCAACCAGATGCCCGTCTGACCAATGCCAGCGGCAACAACGAATCCTGCGACGGAACCGTTGTCCGCACCCAGGCTGATCTGGCAATCGGCAAGTCCGCCGTGCCGGTGGTTGATCCTGATGGCGCAGGCCCGCTGCCTCCGGTGGCGCTGCCCATCGTCGGCCCGAACGTTCCTCCGGGATCGGTCAATGCAGGCGGCTACATCCGCTACGACGTTCCCTTTGGCAACAACGGCACGTCCGATGCAATCAACGTTCTGATCACCGATCAGATCGCGGGCAACACGGCCTTTGTCGGCGCGCTGGCGACCGGCGGTGTGTTTGTCCCGGCAACGCAACCGCCTGCGGTTCCGTTCACGTTCACAATTCAAGCGGTTGACACCGTCGCGCCGCTCGGCCCGAACGTCAACCTGACTTGCACCGTGTGGCAGGCAGCGGGCACGCAGAGCATCTACTGCCGTCCGCAAGGCAACACTGGTCTGGGCGCTCCCGGCCCGTATGCTGATGGCACCTTGCCAGCAGGTTACAACGGCACGCTGACTTTCTTCGTGAAGGTGAACGAGTCGGTTTCAGGCGGCACGATTGTGTCGAACCCTGCCAACATCACTTCGGGTCTTTGCCCGAATGCAGGCCCAACGCCACCGGTCTTCCCGCCCAGCGCTTGCGCCAGCACGGGTGATCCGAACACGTCCAACAACACCACGCTGCCGACGCAGACAGTGGTTGTCGCATCGTCGAACCTGTCGGTCAGCAAGATTGTTCAGTCGGCAGTAACGGCGGCCAGCAATCCGAATCAGACTGGCCCAATCGGCCCGGCAACACCGCCGAATGGCGCGGTCACCACGGGCACGGCGGTTCTGCCGGGCACGCTGCTGACCTATCGTGTCACCCTGACCAACAACGGGCCATCGGATGTGTCGAACATTCGCTTGACCGATGTCCTGCCTTCCGGCTTGGAGACGCCTCCGGGTCGTGTGCTGGGTGTCAAGTATGTGTCGGTTTCACCGGTCCTTCCGTCCGGCGCGACCTTCACCTGCGCGGCTCCGACAGGAATCAACCCGGGCAATAACCCGCAGAGCAATGGCGGCTCGATCGTGTGCACCGCTCCGTTGCTGTCGGCCAATGCGCCGAATAACACGGCCGCGGTTGACATCACGGTCTTCATTGACCCGGCGACCAAGGCCAACCTGGTTGACGTGGCAACCTTTGATGCCACGATCAACAACTTCAACCGTCCGGTTTCTGGTTCGACCACGTTGACCACGCCGGTGGCGCCGACTTCCGATCTGGCTCTAACCAAGACGCACACCAACGCGGCGGGCGTAGTTGGCGGCCCAGTCACAGCCGGAACGGTCTTCACCTACACCATCACCATGACCAACAACGGGCCGAGCGCGGCTCAGATGGTCAGCCTGGTTGATACCTTGCCGGCCTTCCAGCAGGTCAGAAGCATTCAGGTCCTGCAAACGCCGGACGGGAATGGCGCTCCGAACCTCACTTGCACGGCCACGCCTGGTATCGGTCTGCCGACGACCACGGGTGCCAACACGACCAGCGTGACTTGCACGGCGCCTGAACTGCCGCCGAACAAGAACGCGAACGGCACGGTCAATCCGTCCGGCACTCTGACGGTCATCATAACCGTCAGGCAGGACGAGTTGACTCCGCAGCCGCTGCCGGTCAACTACCAGAACTGCGTGAGTGTGACTTCGATGTCCACCGATCCGGTTCCCGCCAATAACACTAACATCTGCGACCCGATCAACATCGTGTTCTTCTCGCCACTCTCGGGCACCAAGACCGATACGCCTGATCCGGTGATTGCGGGCAACCTGCTGACCTATACGATCACCGGCTCTCCGAACGGGCCGAGTGCGGCGCTTAACTTCACCATCCAGGACGCGTTGCCGCTGGGCACGGTCTTTATCTCCGCGGTTGCTTCGCCAGGAGCCACACTGACAACTCCAGCGGTCAATGCCAATGGTACGGTCACGGCGATCTGGAACGCAGCGGGCGGCACGCCTGGCGGGCTGACACCGGTCGGCGTCGTGCGTACATTGACCATCGTTGTGCGTGTCTGTCCGGACTTCCAGCAGATTCGGAATCTGACGGATGCCCAGATGTGCGTGCCCAACTTGACCAATACGGCGAATCTCTTCTCCGATACGCCGCCTAACCTGGCCAATATTCCCTCGCCGGCCACGTCAATCACGACGGTGCAGGCACAGTCCGACCTGTCAATCAGCAAGAGCGCTCCGGCGCAGGTGATTTACAGCACGACTGGCAACCCATCGAACATCACTTACACCATCACGTTCGCGAACGCTGGCCCGTCCAACGCCAACGGCGTGACGATTACGGACATCCTGCCGAAAGGCTTTACGGTGGTGGGGACGCCTACTTCCACGGTTCCTGGCACGACCTTTACGATTACGTCTTCGGGCGGAATCGTGACAGTGGTTGCCAATCTGGGCGTGCTTGGCGCTGCCAACCAGTGCCAGTTGACTCGTCCGACCAGCGGCACGATCACCATCGTGGCTCGAGTGCCGATCAAGCACCCGTCCATCCTGGTCACCAACCAGGCGACGATTGCTTCCACCAATTGCCTGGCCGAAACCGGTACGTTGGCGGTCTACAACAACCCGAACACGGGCCAGGTGCCGAACATCACACCGGGCACGGGCATGTTGGCCAACAACGTGGCCTTTGCCAGCACCAACATCGTGCCACCGGGCACCACTCCTGGCGGGGCTTACCCGGCCCTGTCCGAAGTCAGTGATCAGAAGGAAGGTTCAATCCTCTTCTATCCGATCTACACTTCAGACGCGGTCAACGGCAACACGCAAAACACGCGCGTCGCGATCACCAACACTTCGAACACCGAAAAAGTGACAGTCCATTTGTTCGCTGTGGACGGTGCCAGTTGTGCGGTGCTCGACGCTTTCATCTGCCTGACGCCGAACCAGACGACAGTCTTCCTGGCATCTGACTTCGATCCGGGCAACACGGGCTACCTGGTGGCGGTCGCTGTCGAAGACACCACGGGTCTGCCACGGGCATTCAACGAACTGATCGGTGATGAGTACGTCAAGTTCTCCACCGGCCACGCCGCCAATCTGGGAGCCGAAGCCATCGCGTCTTCGATGATGTTCCCAGGTGGTGTTGATGCGAACGTGACGACGACGACCTTGCGGTTCGACGGGAATAACTACAACCGTCTGCCGCGCGTCCTCGCTTCGGATAACATCCCCAGTCCGGCGGATGGCAACTCGACGATGTTGATCATTGACCGCGTCGGCGGCAACTTCACCACGACGGGGGCGAACATCGGCCCCATCACCGGCTTGTTGTACGACGACTCTGAGGTGTCGTTCAGCTTCACCGCGAATCTGGGCCTTTGCCAGTACCGCACAATTCTGTCCAACACCTTCCCGCGTACCTTCACTCCGTTCAACCGGATTCTGCCTTCGGGTCGTTCCGGCTGGATGAAGTTCTACACATCGGCGAGCGACGGGGCGTTGTTCGGTGCGCAGATCAACTTCAACGCGAGCGCAACTACAAATGCGAACGCGTTCAATCAGGGACACAACCTGCACAAACTGACGTTGACCGACGCGGTCACGATCGTGGTGCCGGTCTTCATCCCAAGCTGCTAGTAAGTTGAAAGCAATGGTGGCGGTGCTGATCTCCATACCAGCGCCGCCACCGGCTCAAAACCACCGTGCAGTAAAATCAACGCAGAAAGCTTGTGTAAAACCTGCGAGTGGATCTTTTGAAAGGTCAGGACAAAATCCTGGCCTTTCGTGTTTTTGAGGCATGTGTCCGGAGATGGAATTCAAGCATGGAGTTCAGGCTTTAGCCTGTAGTTTGTAAAACAGGCTTCAGCCTGGCCTCACTCTCTATTCAAGGCAGCCTAAAGGCTGCTTTACAAACCGCAGGCTAAAGCCTGAACTCCATGCTTGAACTCTAGCCTACTAACTCTTCGAGAGAGCAGGATGAATAACAAAAACTACAAATGGGTTGTGGTTGGGCTGCTGTGGTTCGTGTGTTTCTTCAACTACGCCGACCGGCAAGCGATCTTCTCCGTCTTCACACCGATTCAAAAAGAGATGGGACTGAGCGATGTGCAGCTCGGCTGGGTTGGGTCGGCATTTATGTACGTCTATGCGTTGGCGGGACCGCTGGCGGGGATCATCGGCGACCGTTTCAGCCGCAAGTTTCTGATCATCGGCGGGCTGGTCTTCTGGTCGGTGGTGACGGTGGGGATGGTGTTGGCGACCAAACCTGGATGGCGACCCTTCCTGCAGCGCAAGTTCAAGATGACCATGATGGCTATCGCGGGAGTGAGCAGCACGACTTATTCACAGGTTGCCTTGATGGCTGGCATCATCGAGGGCGGAATCCTGGCCGACCTGCGCGCCGAATGGGTGAAGTAGGGTTGGGGAAAACGGTGTAAGGTTTGATCTCTTTTGAGGGCCCCCAATTTTGTAGGGCAAAGCCTTGTTAGGGCAAAGCCTTGTAAAGCTCATAAGCGATTCGTATACTCCCGCGCGGTAGAGCTTTCTTTCCTCAAGCATTACTGAAGAAGCTCAATCAAGCACCGAGATTGAACCAAACAAGGTAAAATCCAAAAATGAAGGTCGTGGATTGAACGGCTGGCATTGGACGTTGTCATGCGAGCCCAACGCTACTCACTGGAAAAAATGATTGTTAATGCAGGGCTGTAAGCTTTGCCTTGGCCCTACCTCAAACGAGCAATCTTCGGCTCCAGCGCGGGGAGTTGATGGGTGTTTGGCAGTCTGGCTCGCCGCAAAGCATCAAGGTTGGTGTCACAGAGGTTAGCGATGGCTGGGGTTGTTGTAATTGCCCGATCAGCGATTGCGCGACAAGTGAGTTGCGCAGGAAAAGCTCTTTTGAATAATGAAATGATGGTGATGTGAAGCTGCCGAAGAAGTTGAATGCAACACTCACACAATACTACACACACATCCGGAAGATATTCTTTCCTACATACTTCATCCTCATGTTCATGTTCATGCCCAGACCGGAAGTCTAGCATCGTAGGCGAGGTGTATTTGAAATTCTTCTCTAGCAATCTTTCTTCCCCCACTAAAAATTTCACTGTCAATTACAATTCCAATTTGAATCAAGAAGCATTTGCCTCGTTCGGCCCGTTCAAAGTAATGCGAGCCGCGCTGCCAAAAGCGATGGCGATTCGGGTCGGCGCGATTGCGAGCGGAACTTTCAATCCGCCGCAATCAAGGTCACGAAAACGATCACGCAACAGACGCCTTACCCTAAGCTGCATTCATCTCGAATCAGTCGAGATGATATGGCTAATATCAAAAGTCTCAAAATCCCACTCTCGTGGGGCTTCGGTCAGCCTCACGGATTTTCAACCGTCTAGAAATAGGAGAAATCCAATGCGAACTACACACAAGCTGAACCTCACAAGCGCAAGAGCCATTATGGCGACGACTGCGCTATTTGTGCTGGCGGGGCTGGTCTTTGCTTTTGCGCCGATGCGGCCCGTTGCGGCTGCCCGCCAGGCTCTGGCGTCGCGCGTTAGCGCCAGCCCCGTCACCAAACGAATTCTTTCGTTCGCTCCGGCCTCAATGCGCCGGGCGATCAAAAAACAACCAGTGCAGCCGGAAGCGGACAAAGCTGCCGGTGTTTCCATGGCGAGCGCGGCGATGTTTGCGCCTGTCACCATCACCAAGGATGCCGTCCCACCCACCGGCAGTGCGGTTGGGCAAGGGCAGGTAATCGTCTACAACATTCAGGCTACTAATGGTGCCAGCAGTGACACGACCAGCGGCATTGGATTCATTCGCATTGTCGATGGCGCTCCTGCCGGTACGCTCTTTACGAATGTTACCGTGCAACAGCAGCCGCAGTTTGGCAGCGCGTGGGCTTGCACCATCCTCGGCGGCGGAATATCAATTGAGTGCGTTGCTGGCAACGGCGCGGCTGGCGGTAATGACACCTTTACCACCCAGGAATTTGTCAAGATCAGAGCCGAGGTGACGGTGGGAGCCGCCACAGCCATCGGCACTGTTCTGACCAATACGGCTACTTATGAATTTGAGCAAACTGGGGTGGTGCCACTGGAAGGGACCGCGACTTCCAACGCCACGGTTCACGTGGTGCAGCCGACGGCTGACCTGTCGTTGAGCAAATTTGCATTTGCGGGCGGAGGCAACAATGGCGGCTCCGTCATTGCAGGTGGCACTTCCGCCGCCTACACGACGCCGGGCATCGTCTCGCCTGCCCCTGGCACCGGCAACATTGACTACCAGTTATTAATCGGCAACGGTGGGCCATACAATGGCTCAAACGTAGTCATTCAGGATTCAATCCCGAACAACACAGTGCTCGTCTCGCCTCCGGCGGTGAATCCCAGCACGATTACCATCAATGGAACTCCGCAGCCGACGTTTATCATTAATTGTACCGTGTTCGGCGGGAACTTCATTGAGTGCCGTCCGGGAACCAATACGGCGATTAATGCTGCCTATACTGTGGATGTGCTGCCGGCCGGCTTTAGCGCTCGGCTGAATTACCGGGTCAGGGTTCCGGCCAATGTCGCTCAAGGGACGATCATTCAGAATGAGGCTCGGATTGCCTCCGTGGCGACAAACCCCGGGCCCGGCACACTGTCAATTGATCCGAACTCCGCGAACAACGCTTCGACGCCGGTCAACACCAACGTCAACGCCATTACCGATCTGGGCATTACCAAGGTGACTTCAGGTCCCACTCCAACGGCGGGCGGCGGGACTTTCAGCTACGTGCTGGTGGTGACTAATAATGGCCCATCGGATGCGAACAATATCGTTGTGACTGATCCACTTCCGCCTGGAATCATTTTCCAGAATGTGGTGGTCTTTAATAACCCCTCTGTGCCGGGCTTTGGGCTTATCTGTACGGGTCCCCCGAATGCCACGAATGGCACTGTGACTTGCACCGGTAGTCTGCCCGGGCCGACGACTGTCGCCACCTCTACATCAACAATCGCGATCGTTGCTCAGGTGGCAGCGAATCAGACAACTCCGCCGCTAACACGCGCCAATACAGCAACAGTTGCCTCTTCCACACAGGAAGCCAGCCCGAATGTCGCGCCAAACACGGCGAGCGTTCAACAGAACATCGTCGTTGATGCGCCGCTTTCGATCACCAAGGCCGGCCCGGCGACGGTCTGCGCTGGTGATACCTTCACTTACCACATCACGGTCAACAATGGCGGATTAAGCACGGCGATCAACGCGACCATCAGCGATCCGTTGCCTGCCAACACCACGTTCCTGAGTTTGAGTGGGACGGGTGGATTCACGACTGGTTGTTCACAGAATGGCGGCACGCCTGGCACGGTGACTTGCGCCGCTGTGAATATCCCGTCCGGACAAAGCACGCTCGACATCACCGTCAAGCTGGCACCGAGCGCGCCAACTGGGTCGCTCGCGAACACAGCGACCATCACCACTGCCGGTACCGGCACGATTGCGGTCGGCACTTCGACGACCACGGCAACCGTCAGTCATTGCTCTGATCTGGAAATTACCAAAGACGGTTCGCCGGATGCGGTTCTGGCCGGGCAGGACATCAACTACACGATCAACGTCAAAAACGTTGGGCCGAGCGATCTTGCCCCAGGCCAGTTTATCGTCAACGACACGACCTTCCCGCCAGTGGGCACAACGCTGAAGGCAGGCACAGTGATCAACGCGCCGGGCTTTATCTGTAACGGCACAACTTCGGCGTCGGCCTGCACGGCGACCTCCCCGTTGCCAGCCGGAGCCAGTACGCAGATCAAATTCACCGTCACGGTGAACGCGAACTTCAACGGCGGCCTGCCGGGCGGTTCTATCGTCAATACGGCAACTGTGTCTGTCATCAGCTCGGTGGCCAACCCCGTTGTTGACAGTAACATTTCAAACAACTCTTCGACGAACACCACGCCGGTTGGCCCCAGCGCTGATCTGGCCATCACCAAACAGGCCGAAACCATTGCCGGAGCGATCTTCGGCGCGGCGGTTACCGCTGGCGGCACGACGGGCGATGTCGGCGGATTCGTCACGGGCACGGGCGAGATTCTCTATACCCTAAGCTATCGCAACAACGGTCTGGGCGATGCCTCGAACGTTCACATCCGCGATCAGGTTCCGGCAGGCACGTTGCTCATCCCCAACTTCGCTGCTCCTAACATTACGCAGACAGGCGCGGCCCTGACTTGCAGCGTGGGACTTCTTGGGGGGATTCCAACACCGACCTATCAACTGGATTGCAGACCCAGCAATGGCACGGGTACGCTGGCCGCGGGCGCCAGCGGCACGGTCGCTTTCCGCGTTCGTGTGCCAGAAAATATTCTGGAGGGCGCGGTCGTCAAGAACGTTGCCACTATCAATTCAGAAGGCAATAGTGCGGCGACCCCGGCCACGCCTGACCCGAATGGTGGCAATAACACCTCGCAAGAGACGCAGAACATCGTTCGCACGTTTGCCAATTTGGCTATCACCAAGGCCGGCCCGGCCAACATCGTGGCGGGCACGAACATTACCTACACGCTGACGGTCACCAATAACGGCCCGTCAAACGCGCAGAACGTGGTGGTCACAGATGCGCTGCCCACGGGCGTCACGTTCGTTTCGGCATCCGGCAGCAGCGGCAACGCTGTTTGCACAAATGCCAACAACACCGTCACCTGCAAGGTGCCGACGTTGATTGCTCCGGCGATCAACGCGCCGCCGATCATTCCAGCGCAAGGGGGCAGCAACGTCGAGACAATTACTGTCATCGGCCGCGTCAACCCGAATGTCGCGAATGGTACGGTGCTTAACAACAGCGCCACGGTCGGTTCTTCCACACAAGACCCGGTTGCGGCCAACAACACGTCCAATACGGTTGCCACGACGGTTGCGACGGATGCGGCTGTGACCATCGTCAAGACGGATAACCCTGACCCGGTGGTCGCGGGTACTAACCTGACCTACACGATCACGGTTGCGAACAACGGGCCTTCCGATGCGCAGGCCGTCAATGTGGTTGATACATTGCCGCCCGCGACGCAAGTTCAGTTCTTGTCAGCATCGGGTACCGGCGTTTTCAGCGCCGCCAACTCCTGCACGCAAGCGGCGAATGTGGTGACCTGCACTGCCGTTCCCGGTGGCGTGTTCCCGGCGGGCGCGACTGCCAATATCACGATTGTGGTGCGGGTGCTGCCGAGCGTTGCGCCCAATCCGCTGCCGCAAAATCCGGACAGCCCGGCTGGATTGTTCAATACGGCCACAATCAACTTCTCTGACAGCAACGGCGTCGTTGGTCCGTTGGTTGCGCAAGCGGCGACCGACACCGAGTTCACGACCGTTCGCCACGAGTCGGATATGGCCATTCTGAAAGAAGCGCCGGACTTTGGCATTGCCGGTTCGCGCATTGACTATCGCTTGACGCTGAGGAACCTCGGCCCGAGCGATGTGCTTGGCGATAACGCTCCGCAAGGCGCGCTCGGCACGGGTGCCGGTTCGATCATCGTTAGAGACGTTCTGCCGCTGGGAACCTCGCTGGCGCCGATCGCAAACAATCCGTTCATTGGCCCAGGCGGCCCGGGCAACTTCACTTGCTTGTACACAGCGGCTACCCGCGAAGTGATTTGTCGCAACGCTCCGGGCGCGGCTGGGAACTTCCCCGCCGGTGCCAGCCTCGATTTCATCATCAAGGCGGATCTTGATTCGAATCTGGCCGACGGATCGAACCTGGTCAACTGCGCAACGACGACGCTGCGCAACACCAACCCGACGCCGGAAATTGATCCTCTGGGCGGCGGCCAACACAACGATGCTGACGTGGTCACCCTGGCCGCCAGCGGCAATAACCAATCCTGCGACACGACGCTGGTACGCGGCAGCGCCGACCTGAGCGTGTCGAAGATGGCCGTGCCGGTGGTTGATCCGGATGGCCCAGGTCCACTGGCTCCGGTGGCATTGCCGATCGTCGGCCCGAACGTTCCTCCCGGATCGGTCAATGCGGGTGGATACATCCGCTACGACGTGCCGTTTGGCAACTCCGGCCCGTCGGATGCGCTGAACGTGCTACTTACAGATCAGATTGCGGGCAACACCGCGTTTGTCGGCGCGATTACGACCGGTGGTGCGTTTGTGCCAGCGACGCAACCACCTGCCGTTCCATTCACGTTCACGATTCCAGCGGTTGACACATTGCCTCCGGGTGGCCCATTCGGCCCGCCGATCAACGTGACTTGTACCGTCACTGGTGCAGCAGGTACGCAGGCGATCTATTGCCGTCCGCAAGGCAACACCGGACTGGGCGCTCCTGGCCCATACGCTGACGGCACCTTGCCGGCAGGCTATAACGGAACGCTGACTTTCTTCGTGAAGGTCAACGAGTCTGTTTCGGGCGGCACGATTGTGTCGAACCCGGCCAACATCGCTTCAGGTCTCTGCCCGAACGGCACGCCTCCTCCGTTCCCGCCCGTGACCTGCGCCTCGACGGCCGATCCGAACACGGCCAACAACACCACGCTGCCGACGCAGACGGTGGTAATCGCTTCGTCGAATTTGGCGATCAGCAAGATCGTCCAGTCGGCGGTGACGGCGGCCAGCAACCCGAATCAGACCGGCCCGATTGGTCCGGCGACGCCTCCGAACGGGGCGGTTGTCACGGGCACGGCGGTTCTGCCGGGGACGTATCTGACCTATCGCATCACCCTGACCAACAACGGCCCGTCGGATGTGTCGAATATCCGCTTGACCGATGTGCTGCCATCTGGCTTGGAGACGCCTCCCGGGCGCGTGCTGGGCGTCAAATTTGACTCAGCAAGCCCAGTGCTGCCGTCAGGTGCGACATTCGTCTGCGCGCCACCCGTCGGGATCAGTAACCAGAATAATCCGCAAGGTAATGGCGGCTCGATCGTATGCACCGCGCCATTGCTGTCGGCCAACGCGCCGAACAACACGGCCTCGGTTGATATCAAGGTCTTCATTGACTCGGCCACCAAGGCCAACCTGGTTGACGTGGCGACAGTGGACGCCACGATCAACAACTTCAACCGCCCGATTTCCGGTTCGACCACGTTGACCACGCCGGTTGCTCCGACGTCCGACTTGGCTCTGACCAAGACGCACACCAACGCGGCGGGCGTGGTTGGCGGCCCAGTCACGGCTGGTACCGTCTTCACCTACACCGTCACGTTGACCAACAATGGGCCGAGCGCGGCTCAGATGGTCAGCATGGTGGACACCTTGCCAATCTTCCAGCAGGTGAGAAGCATTTCCATTCAGCAGACGCCGGATGGGAATGGCACACCGAACTTCACCTGCAATGCCTTACCGGCTATTGGTCCGCCGACGGGCACAGGGAATAACACGACGAGCGTGACTTGTACGGCGCCTGAACTGCAGCCGAACAAGAAGGCGGACGGCACGGTCAACCCGTCGGGCACCGTGGTGTTCACGATCACTGTTCGGCAGGATGAGGCCACAGTTCAACCGCTGCCGGTCATCTACCAGAACTGCGTAAGTGTGACTTCGATGTCTACCGACCCGGTGGCCGCGAACAGCACGAACGTATGTGACACCATCCCTGTCGTCTTCCTGGCCAACCCAACCGGGACGAAGGTGGCCGTGCCGAATCCGGTCATCGCGGGCAACCTGCTGACCTACACGATCACGGCGACCAATCCTGGTCCAAGTGCGGCGTTGAACTTCAGGATCCTTGACCCGCTTCCGACAGGTACGGTCTTCATCTCGGCGGTGGCTTCACCGGGTGCGACGTTGACTACACCAGCGGTGGGCGCCAATGGGCTGGTTACAGCGATATGGAACGCGGCGGGTGGTACGCCAGGCGGCTTAACACTGCCAGGCACTATTCGGACGCTGACCATCGTCGTGCGGGTCTGCCCGGACTTCCAACAGATCCTAAACCTGACCGACGCGCAAATGTGCGTGCCGAACCTGACTGATACAGCGACGATCACGTCTGACACACCGGGAACGGTGGCCACGGCCTCGTTCACTTCGACGGTGCAGGCGCAGTCTGACCTGTCAATCTCGAAGACTGGTCCGGCGCAGATCATTTACAGCACGACCAACAACCCGTCGAATATCACCTACACGATTACGTTTTCAAACGCCGGGCCGTCCAATGCCAACGGCGTGACGATCACTGACATCCTGCCGAAGGGCTTCACGGTGGTGAGCACAAACTCGACGGTGCTTGGCACGACATTCACCACCACGACCACGGACGGCACCACGACAGTGGTGGCCAATCTAGGCGTGCTTGGCGCTGCCAACCAGTGCACGCTGACCCGTCCGACCAATGGCACGATCACCATCGTTGCTCGTGTGCCGATCAAGCACCCGGCCATCACGGTGATTAACCAGGCGACGATCCTGTCAACCAACTGCCTGCCCGAAACCGGTACGTTGCCGTTGCTGACCAACCTGAATTCGGGGAACCCCCCGATCGTCACGCCGGGCACACTTATGCTGGCGAACAACAGGGCCTTTGCTGCCACTTTCGTCGTGCTGCCGGGCACCACGCCTGGTGCGGCCTATCCGGCGCTGTCTGAAGTGAGCGATCAAAAAGAAGGTTCGATCCTCTTCTATCCGATCTACACTTCTGACGCAGTCAACAGCAACCAGCAGAACACGCGCATTGCGATCACCAACACCTCGAACACCGAAAAAGTGACGGTTCATCTGTTCCTGGTGGACGGCGCGAGCTGCGCGGTGCTCGACGCCTTCCTCTGTCTGACGCCGAACCAGACGACGGTCTTCCTGGCGTCAGACCTTGATCCGGGCAACACGGGTTACATCATGGCCGTTGCGGTCGAAGACTCGACGGGCCTGCCGCGCGTGTTCAACGAATTGATCGGTGACGAGTACGTCAAGTTCTCGACCGGCCACGCCGCCAACCTGGGTGCCGAAGCCGTTGCCTCGTCAATGCTGTTCCCGGGCGGCATTGACCCGAACGTGACGACGACGACACTGCGGTTCGACGGAATGAATTACAACCGCCTGCCGCGCGTCCTGGCTGCGGATAGCATTCCGAGTCCGGCAGACGGCAACTCGACGCTGCTGATTCTCGACCGTGTCGGAGGTAACTTCACAACCTCCGGCGCGGCCATCGGCAACATCTTTGGTGTGTTGTATGACGACACGGAAGCGTCGCTTAGCTTTACGGCAAACCTGACAGGTCTCTGTCAGTACCGCACCATCCTGTCGAACGCCTTCCCGCGCACTGCGCCTCAGTTCACTCGCTTCCTGCCCGCAGGTCGCACTGGGTGGATGAAGCTCTGGCGAGCGGAGGACGGAGCGCTGTTCGGCGCGCAGATCAATTTCAACGCGAGCGCGGGCACCAACGCGAACGCCTTTAATCAGGGACACAACCTGCACAAACTGACGTTGACCGATACGGTCACGATCGTGGTGCCGGTCTTGATCCCAAGCTGCTAGGCCGACTTTCGGACGCGAGATATGGCGGCGCTGGCTCTCAAACGCCAGCGCCGCCTGTTCTAAAGCCGCCAGGTATCATCAATCCCAAGCGGAAAGCTTGTGTAAATCTGCGAGTGGATCCTTTGAAAGGTCAGGACAAAATCCTGGCCTTTCGTTTTTCAACGATGCAATATGGGAAGCCTGAGCGACCTGGGTCTCCCGTAATGTGCTAATCAAGCCAACTCCGGCAGAGGGTCAAATGAATAACAAAAACTACAAATGGGTTGTGGTTGGGCTGCTGTGGTTCGTGTGCTTTTTCAACTACGCCGACCGGCAAGCAATCTTCTCCGTGTTCACGCCAATTCAAAAAGAGATGGGGCTGAGCGATGTGCAGCTCGCCTGGGTTGGGTCGGCATTTATGTACGTCTATGCGTTGGCGGGACCGCTGGCGGGGATCATCGGCGACCGTTTCAGCCGCAAGTTTCTGATCATCGGCGGGCTGGTCTTCTGGTCGGTCGTGACGGTGGGGACGGCCCTGGCGACCGATTACTGGCACTTGCTGCTGGTGCGCGCGCTGGAAGGCTTTGGGGAAGCATTCTACTTTCCAGCTTCGATGGCACTGATCGCCGATTACCACGACACATCGGGAACGAAATCGCGCGCGATGGGCATTCATCAATCCAGTGTCTACGCTGGGACAATTGCGGGTGGAGCAGTGTCGGGCTACATGGCGGAACATTACACCTGGCGTTCCAGCTTCGTGATGTTTGGATCGCTGGGGATATTATTGGGTGTCGTGTTGCTGGCTGCGCTGAAAGAGCTGCCGCGCCGCACCCACACGGAAGCCGATCAGGCGCACGCGACTTTGGACTGGCGGCAGAAAGGATTGTGGGCGGACATCGTGGAAATCTTTTCGCATCCGATGGTGCGAATTCTGATGCTGGTGTTTGTTGGCGCGAACTTCGTCGCGTCCATCTTTTTGACCTGGATGCCGACCTTCCTGCTGCGCAAATTCAACCTGAGCCTTTCGATGGCGGGGTTAAGCGGCACGGTTTATCAGCAGATGGCTTCGATGCTGGGCGTGCTGGCGGGCGGCATTCTGGCTGACCGGCTGGTGCGCAAGTATCTGGGCGGGCGAATGATGACGCAGGCGCTTGGATTGCTGTGCGGCGCAACCTTCATCTTTCTGACCGGCTGGACGCTTTCGATGCCTGTGCTGATCGGCGCGATGATCGGCTTCGGTTTTTTCAAGGGAATCTACGACGCCAACATCTGGGCTTCGTTGTACGACGTGGTCAAACCCGAACGGCGCGCGACGGCCCTGGGGTTGATGAACTCCATCGGCTGGCTGGGTGGCGCGCTGGCCCCGACGGTCATTGCGACAGCCAGCAAGCGGTACGGCATGAGCGCCTGCATCAGCATGAATTCGCTGATCTACCTGTTGTTCGGCCTCCTGATGATTTATGGCATTCGGGCTTATATGCAGCGTCCCCTTCAGCCAGTGCCTGCTGCCCGGTGAGCGTGACGTTCATAGAGATCGGTGTACGGCAACCTCGGCGGGTTGCCGTACAGATAAAACTTCAATCAAATAGAATCATCCCGCCGGAAAATCCTCCCAGCATCCTTGCCTGCGAACCTTCGCTGAGTTCCAATCGTAGCCTGACTGGTGAAAAACTGAGAACCTTATGCACTTCATCGAAGCAATCAAGCTGGCCATTGATGCGATTCATTCCCACAAACTCCGGTCGTTTCTGACGCTGCTCGGCGTGATTTTCGGCGTGGCAACGGTGATCGTCGTCGTTTCCCTGATCGAAGGATTCAATAAATACGTGGACGAAAAAATCGCCAACATCGGCACCAACGCCTTCAGCGTCCAGAAGTTTTCGATTGAAGATTTCGCCAGCCTCGACGCTTATGAACAGGCGCGCAAACATAACAAGGACGTGACGATGGTTGATCTGGCGGCCTTGCGCGCGCACATTGGTGTCGGCAATCTGAAAGATGCCGGGGCACAGGAGCAGGATCAATGCGATGTGACCTACGGCAAGCAGAACTTGAAGGGCGTCAGCCTGGTCGCCATCACGGCCAATATGATCGAGATTCAAAACAAAGAGATTGCCGAAGGCCGCTCTTTCACGCCGACCGAAGAAGCCAGCGGGCAACTGGTTTGCTTCGTCGGCGCGGACGTGGCGGAGAAGTTCTTTCCGACAACTAATGCCATCGGCCAAAAGATCAAACTGGATGGCCGCCCGTTTGAAATCATCGGCGTTGCCAAAGCGATCGGCTCGGTCTTCGGCCAATCGCGCGATAAGTTTGTGTCTGTCCCGATGACAACCTTTCTGAACATCTACGGTTCGCGCCGTTCGATTCAATTGTTCGTGACTTCGACTGACGCGAAAGATTACGAAGCCGCGATTGACGAAGCCCGCGTCATCATGCGCACGCGCCGCAAATTACCGCCGAACACGAAAGACAACTTCGGCATCATCACGCCCAGCGCCGTCAACAACCTGCGCGAACAAATCTTCGGGACGATCCAGATTGTGGCGATTGGGGTCACTTCGATTGCGCTGGTCGTCGGCGCGATCGTCATTATGAACATCATGCTGGTTTCGGTGACCGAACGAACCAAAGAGATTGGCATCCGCAAAAGCCTGGGCGCGCGCCGCAAAGACATCCTGCGCCAGTTTCTGGTTGAATCGACTCTTCAATCACTAGCTGGTGGTGGCATCGGCGTCGGCATCGCGTGGGGATTAGGCAAGCTGGTTTCGACGTTTACGCCGATTCCTACTTCGTTGCCGATGATGGCGGTGGCCGTGGCACTGCTGGTGTCGGGCGGCGTCGGCATCATTGCGGGGATTTATCCGGCGTGGCGTGCGGCGAGCCTTGATCCAATCAAGGCGATGCGGGCAGATTGACCAAAGAGGCAAAATGGCAAAAAGCAATTTCGCGGAAAAATATCCTTATCTGGCTAGATGGATTGAAGAATGTGGTTGGATTGAAATTGGTCAACTTGATGGGCCATCTGCTTTCATCTGGGCGCTTGATGAAGGCGGGACTATTTGGGAAGGCAAAGACAGCTACCGAACCATTGACGATGCCTTTCAGGATGCCGAAAAGGGAATTGCTACATGGATGAAGGAGAACCTCGACGATGAGTAGCGAAGGGACGCTTAAATCACGCATCACGATTGATCCGGAAATCTGTCACGGCAAACCGGTGATTCGCGGCTTGCGTTATCCGGTTGCATTGATCAAAGAGCTTTTGGCGGCGGGGATGACTGTTGACGAAATTCTGGCTGATTACAGCGATCTCGAACGCGAAGACATACAAGCTGTGGTGAATTTTGAAGGTTGATTTATGACTCGACACGATTTTCGCGAAAACATTTGGATGGCGTTCGACACGCTGTGGGAGCACAAGCTGCGGTCGTTCCTGACGATTCTGGGCGTCGTCATTGGGACGATGACGGTGATTGTGATTGCCGCGTTTGTGTCGGGCATTGATTCCAAAGTCTCCAAAGAGATCGAATCCTATGGGACGAACACGCTCTACATCTTCAAGTTTGATCCCGGATTCAACTTTGACCTGTCGGCGGAAGACCGAATGCGAAAGCCCATCAGCTATGAAGATGCTATGGCGATCAAGGAGGAGTGTCCGTCAGTGGAGGACGTCACGGTGTTCATGTCACCGGTGGATTTTATTCAGGGGCCGATGGCAGAGCGCGTCAAGATTCGCTACCAGGAAACTGAGATGGTGAACGCGACGGTGCAGGGAACACTGACGTCTTACTTTCGGATGGGCACTGCTGACATTACCGAAGGTCGCTTCTTCACCGAAAGTGAAAATTCCAACCGCGCTGATGTCTGTGTGATCGGGCGCGATGTGGCGAATACGTTATTCCCAACCGTCAACGCCCTGGACAAAGAGATCATGATCAATGGGCGCAATTACCGCGTGATTGGCGTGCTGAAAAAACGCGAAACGTTCATTACGCCCGCCGAAGATCCCAGTAACGAAAACAAAGCAGTTTACCTGCCGTACGAAACAGTTCGGAAGATTTATCCGAACATCAAAGAGAACTTCGTCCTGGCGCAAGCCGTGGTGGGTAAGACCGATCAAGCAATGGATGAGATTCGCCAGGTGCTGCGCAAACGGCGCAAGGTCGCCTACAACCAGAAAGACAACTTCGGCGTGCAGTCTTCCGAAGGGATCATCCAACAGTTCAAGGCCATTACCGGTGGTGTCTTCCTGCTGATGGTGGCGATTTCGTCTGTGGGTTTGTTGATCGGCGGCATTGGCGTGATGAACATCATGCTGGTTTCGGTCACCGAACGCACCAAAGAGATCGGCGTGCGCAAAGCGATTGGCGCGCGCCGCCGCGACATCGTTCTGCAATTTCTGGTCGAAGCGGCAACGTTGACGGGCCTAGGCGGCGTGGTCGGAATTCTGTTGGGGTGGGGTGTTGCTGAAATCATCAAGCTGGTCATGCCGACCTTCGTGCCGTTGTGGGCACCGGTCGTCGGCTTCTGCGTTTCAGTGGGATTGGGCGTTGGATTCGGATTGTGGCCGGCGTGGAAGGCGGCCCGGCTTGATCCGATTGAAGCGCTGCGATACGAGTGATGTTGGCGCGACCAAACCGAAGCAACCACCAAAGCGGGCGATGTAAGGCAAGCTATGTTAAGACAAGCGTTCAGAAGTTTGCTCAATCTTGACGAGCCGCCGGAGCGCACGGCGCTGGCCTTTGCCATCGGGACGTTCATCGCCTTTTCGCCGGTCTTGGGCTTGCATACGATTCTGGCGGCGCTCATTGCCATTATCTGGCGCGTGAATCGGGTAGCACTTTTTGCCGGCGTTTATCTGACCAACCCATGGACGCTGGCGCCTGTCATTACGGCATCGTGGGCAATTGGCAAATGGTTTATTGCCGCGCCGCCGATTGAATTGCCGCACTTCACGATGAGCACATTGGCAAGCGCGGCTTTCTGGCAACAGGTTGCTTCGCAACGGCAGCAACTGTTGCCATTCGCGGTCGGAGCGATGATCCTTTCGATCATTTGTTCGCTTGTATCCTACCCGCTGATGCTTTACGTTTTGCGTTCCTATCACCGCAAATATCGGGGCAAATACCTGAAAGACGGCGCGGCGCTGGTCGCGGCTCCGATCAAAAAAAACATCACAGAACGGAATTGAACTTACCGATGAAAAAGTTGCTCGCAATCTTTCAAACGCTGATTACGGCGTTCGCTCTGACCTTCAACGCCGCCGCGCAGCAATCAGCAACGCCACCGGCAGCAACGCCACCGGCAGCAACGCCACCGGCAGCAAACGAGCCGGCAGCAACGCCGCAAGCGGAGGGCAAACCATCCCCGCAGGTGCAGCAAATTGATCGCCGCAAAGTGCCGCTGGCCGAACGGCCAAATCTGTCTTTGTATGACGTCAACACGATTGTTGGCGTGGACAAACGCGTGATTGTAATGATGGCCGCACTGAACGTTGCCGGATACGATTACGAATCGGGCAGCCGCCAGATTGCGGGCCTGCGCCAGCAGATGCGCGAAGATTTGAAGAACACGCCCCCGGCTTTGGTGCGCAAACTGCGCGACCATTTTCTGGCGCACCGCAAAGGCAGCAATGATGCCGCCGCCGTTGCGCCTTACCTGAGCTTGGCGCTTTCATTGAATGATCCCCCCGCATTCACGATTGACGTGCCGATGGATCGTCTGCCCGAAGATGTGCGCGAAATCACGGACTTCGCCCTGATCCTGGAAGAGTTTTATCAAACGACGGGATTTTCAAAGCTGCTGCCCAAATATATTGACGCAGCCATGAAAGTGGCTGGCACCTATCCGCAGGCGGCAGGGATGGCGCTGGGCAACGTCCTGACCTATCTGCACACCGATCCGATTCTGGAACTGCGGCCGCTGTTTACCCCCAGCCGCAGTGCCCCGCCAAAGCCCGTCAAGAAAGCGGACAAGAAAAGTGAAAAAGATTCTGCCAAAGCCCGGCAGCCGGAAGGGGATTCGCAAGCCGCTACTCCCTTGGATGTGCCCAACCGCGTCCGCCAGTTCGTGATCATTCCGGATTTGTTCAACGCGTCGAATGCGGCCAACCTGCGCATCGTGCGGGACGCTTATTTTCTGTTGCTGGGACCCAGCAACACGCCAAGTGTTGAAGCGATTCGACGCGGCTTTATCTCGTTCGTGTTAGACCCGTTGACCGAACAGCAGATCAAGGAAGTGTCTGCGATTCGCGTTGATCTGAAAAAGCTGATGGCGTCGCGCGGTGACCGGCTGGATGCTGAATACGCGCAGCGCAGCGCCTACTTCCTGATCACGGATTCGCTGGTGCGCGCCGCTGACGCGCGGATGGACGTGCTGGGCCTGGCCGCGCGCAAGGCATCCACTGAAGACGAAGCAATTTACCAACTCAGTCTTGGGTATGATCGCGGCGCGGTGCTGGTCTATCACTTTTATGAACAGATGAAGGCGTTCGAAGCGGTGGGCGTCAACGTTCGCGATTACTTCACTTCGATGCTGAAGAATATTGACTTCCAACGCGAAACAGGACGGCTGACGGAATACGAACAGCGCATCGCCCGCTACAAACAGTTCCGCACCGAAGCCGTGCTTGCGCCCGCGCCTCCGCCCACGATTTCCAACGCAGACGACAAGCTGGTTGCGCGCATTGTTGAAGCCGACCAGATGATCAAGAATCGCAAGTACGCCGATGCCAAAGCCGTGCTGGAATCCGCGTTGAAAGAGAAGCCAAACAATGCCCGCTTGCTATTCGGGCTGGCCGAAGTCAGCAGCAAACAGGCCAGCGCGATGAATGAAAGCGACCCGGTGGAAGAGACCTTGTATGCCGCCGTGGAATATTACCGGCAGGCTGCGCAGAACGCTTCGCCCGAAACCGAAAAATGGTTGATGCAGCGCAGCTACGTTTCCGCCGGAAAGATTCTGGACTTCATCGCCGAAAGCAATCCCAACGACTCTGAAAAGCTGAAGGCCCAGGCTGCATCGGCTTATGATCTGGCCATCAAACTTGGCAAGGTCGAAGGCGGCGCGTATGACGAAGCGGAGAAGGCATTAAAAGAGCGCGCGCAGAAGCCATAAGCTCACGTGTGCGCTGAGAAAAGAACCGCCGCCATTGAGTTGATCTCAACGGTGGGGGGTGTTTTGGCTTGGTGTTTTCAAACGCCGCCAGATTGGTGATGAGCAATTCAATGTGGAAGCCTTGGCCACAGGAGCTATCGTATTACTGCTAATGCCAATCAAGGGTTCAAATTGACTATAGAAAATTAAGGACTTATGGCGCATGGCGTCACAAGGGGTGAAAATCCACTCTCGCAAGTCCTTTGCCCTTAGTAGGTGGTGCCTGCATACCCTTGATTCGCATTGCTAAGTTCCGGAAGGCGGAAGATTGCCTCTATTCGAAGCATCAGTGGCCGCGGTTTGTTCGATGCCGCCAGCGATCTGTTAAACTGTGTCGCATCTAGCCTGCGATGGAAGGAAAATGTACAACCATATCGCACAGAGTTGAATGTCGTGTTGCGCTTGTATCCGATCAATTTCAATTGGAAGAAGACGACGCGCCGACATCGGGCCGGGCGCGGAAGATGTCGCCCAAGTCGCTGCTTCGTTGGTCTATACCAACAACCAGGCTGAGGTCGAAGGAGTGAAATACGAAAAGTTGAATCTCTTGCTGATTAACGCAGTTAAAGAACAGCAAGAACAAATCGAACAACAACGACAACAAATCACCGACTTGAAAAACCAACTTGAACTGACGAAGCAGTTCATCTGCCAGTAACACCCGCAATCCAAACTTTGCCGATCAGGAGAAAATAAATGAAGCGGTTCACCACAGTGTTCATCTCGCTTTGGTTACTCGCTACGCTCTGCGTTCAAGCACAGGAAGCTGTCCCGAAACATCTGCTGGCTGCGCGCAGCCTGGTGGAGCAGTTGGACCTGAACAACACCAACTACGAACACGGACAGGGCAACATTGTTTGGACTGTCACGCCGGAATCGCACACGGACTGTTCCGGTTTGATTGACCACTTGCTTATGCATTGTTATGGCTACGACCGGGAAACGTTCAAACGCTGGCTCGATAGTCGCCGCCCGACAGCCGCACGCTATCACGACGCGATTATCGAGCAAAAAGGATTCACCCAGCTTCAGTCGGTCAAAGACCTGCGTCCCGGCGATTTGATCGCCATCAAATATCTGACCCGGACAGATAACACCGGCCACATTATGTTAGTGGCGGAAACGCCAGAACGCATCACCGCCAAAAAGCCTTTGATTGAAAACACCGAACAATGGACTGTCACCGTAATTGATAGCTCGCAATCCGGTCACGGGCCAACGGATACGCGCCACAAGAAAGGCGCAGATGGCAAAGACCACGATGGGCTTGGACAAGGCGTGTTCCGGCTTTATACAACAAAGCAAGGCAAAGTAGCTGGCTTTGCCTGGAGCACACTTGGGGTTTCCGAATTCAAAGCTCCGGAAGATGAGCACCTTGTGCTTGGCCGTCTGCTTTCCTACTATCGGCCGTAGCGAAGAGCGCAACAGAGCGTTTACCAAATCAGCCCACAATAGGACAGGAGAAACAGGATAATACTCATGCTGAAATCTCAATCTATCCGCACATTCGCTTTCGCGCTGCTGTTGGCTTTGCTGAGTTGTAATCTAGCAAGCGCGCAAACAACCGCCTTCACCTATCAAGGCAAACTCACTGACGCAGGTAATCCGGCCAACGGCAACTACGATCTGCAATTCAAACTCTTCGATGCCTTGAGCGGTGGCGCGCAGCAGGGGGAGACCGTCACCAATCCGACTGTTGCAGTGAGCGCAGGCATCTTCACTGTCACACTGGATTTCGGCCCGAATGTTTTTGGCGGCGCGAACCGGTGGTTGGAAATTGGCGTGCGTCCGGCGGGCAGCGTGAATGCCTATACCGTGCTTGCGCCGCGCCAGCCAATTACTTCAACGCCCTACGCGATCCAAACAATCAAGGCGGCAAGTGCCGATGCGTTGTCGAGCGCGTGCGTGGGTTGTGTGCAGGATGCGCAGATCAACGCAGTCGCGGGCGACAAGGTGAGTGGCGCGATTCCGGTGGCGAGCGTGCCAGCGGGCAGCGCGAATTACATTCAAAACGGCACGGCGCTACAGGCCCTCAGTAATTTCAACATCAGTGGCAATGGCTTGATCGGCGGCAACGTCGGTATTGGCACAGTCGCACCGGCTGACAAGCTGACCGTGCAGACCGCTTCCCACAACTTCGGCATCACGCACACGGATGGTATTGCGAGCATTGGGACGTATGTCGGGGCGGGCAGCAGCGGCTACGGCGGCTGGTTCGGCACGCGGACAAATCATCCATTGTTTTTCTACACCAACGGTGGCAGTGCACAGATGACGCTGACGCCCGCCGGTAACATTGGCATCGGCACGGCCACTCCGCTCAGCAGATTCACTGTTAGCGGTTCAGGAGGTCTGCCAGGCTCACAGGGCTCGCCGCGCTTCGACCTCTTCAATACGCTCTTCAACGGTGGTTTCTATCAATGGGTGTCGGACAATGGCTACTGGACGTTGGCGACGAATGATGGAACATCGCGGATGTATGTGACTCCGACCGGCGATGTCGTACTGGGAGGCAACGCTGGTTTCGCTAATAACCCGAGAGTGGGCATCCACTCTGCGACAAATACCTACGGCATCATGCAGTCGGATGGCAATATCGATGTCGGCACATTTGTTGGCGGGCTTGGTGGATGGTACGGAACACGATCAAATCATCCGCTCTTTTTCTTTACCAATAACGGTAATGCCCAAATGGCCTTGTCAACAGCAGGCAACGTCGGCATCGGCGTGGTCTCGCCACAAGCGCGGTTTCACGTCAACGGCGGCACGAGCTGGTTTCAAGGTAATTCGACGCCGCTCACCTCCGCCGCTGGCAGCGGAGTCGCCATCGGTATGAACAACGCGGGAGGTTATGTATTTGCCTATGACTATGCTTCAGGTGCTCCCGTGCCGTTGAACCTGAACGGGCCTGGCGGCGGCGTTAATGTAGGTACGAATTTGTCAGTCAACGGCACCATCAGCTTTCTTACTGCTGACGGAGGCAATACGCCGATGTGCAAAAACAGTAATGGTCAAATCGCCTTCTGTGCTTCTTCGATCCGCTATAAAACCAACATCGCCGCGTTTTCTTCTGGCCTGTCGCTGATTCGGCAACTGCGCCCAGTGACCTTTGATTGGAAAGCGAACGGGCAGCGCGATGTCGGATTCATCGCTGAAGAAGTAGAGCAAGTGCAGCCATTGTTCGTCACTTACAGCGCGGAAGGCGAAGTGCAGGGCGTGAAATATGAACGACTGAGTGTGGCCTTTGTGAACGCCTTCAAAGAACAGCAAGCGCAGATCGAACAGCAACAACAGCGCCTTGATGCACAGCAAAAGCAATTAACGCAGCAACAAAACTTGATTCACGATTTGCGCGCCTTCGTCTGCCAGGCGAATCCGCAAGCCAGTGTTTGCAGGGAGAAATGAGATGCGGAAACAATTTTGATTTGTAGCTGCCCAGCCCTGGGAGCGCAGTGCCTCTGGCCTGCGGACTTTCCGGGCGAGATCGCTTGGAAAAAGAAGAGGGCGCGCTGCCCAAGTCCCGCAGACTGGAAGGCATTAGTTTCTACACAGTGCTTAAAGCCCTGAAAGGGCTGGGTTTAATAGCCGGGGACAGCGTCCCCGGCAGCTCGTTTGTTAGGTTTCCGACCCTGAAAGGGTCGCATTCAACAACAAATTCGACCCTTTCAGGGTCGGAAATTCGTATTTTGCCCTGCCGAGGGCGGTTGCCCTCGGCTATTAAATCCTGCCCTTTCAGGGCGTTACAAACTTGCACACACTTGTGTAGAAAC
>JBBQVH010000092.1:0-33426 GCA_038211695.1 Blastocatellia bacterium
AAGAAGAAAGTCGCTCTGACCGCCTGCATGCACAAACTATTGACCATCCTCAACGCAATTATTCGCCACCAAGAAGAATGGAAATCGCCGCAGATCTCTGCTGCGACCTCTTGACTTCTTACACAGTTGCTCTGCGGTGAATTCACGTGAAGCTGCTTCTCACAAAAAGTTGGCGCGTGCCCTCTCTGCAAACATTCCTTGACTCCGATTTGGGCGGACGGTAGATTTTGTTGCCGCCTAAAAAAAGATAGGAGTACCACAATATGTCCAGCCAACAACTGTTGCCCACGGCGTTTCAGCGGGAAGTTTCCCGGCTGACATTCATGAACGACGATCTGGCCCTCACCATTCTGGCGCGTGAAGCAACGATTGCCGCGCGCGATGCGCGAATCGCAAAGCTCAGCGATCATCGCCGAACTCTTTTCTGGCTTGTGATTGTTCTGGGCATCATGCTGGTTGTCGCGATGGCGACCGGGCATTGAGGATGAATGGATGGGGCGGCTTGCCGCTGAAGATGCTGCTGATTTCGTGGATTGCAGGCTATTCAGCGTTGGAAGCTGGAAGTGACGCACGCAATGCTGCCGCAATCTGCCCGCCGTGAAAGCGTCCGTTTTCAATAAAGATTTTTCCTGTTTCTTTGCCCGCGATGACAACGCCCGCCAGATAAATGCCGCGCACGTTCGATTCCATTGTTTCCGGATCAAACTTTGGCTTCATCGTTTCCGGATCAATCTCAATCCCTGTCGAAAGCAGAAAGTCGTTGTCCGTGTGATAGCCGGTTAGCGCGAAGACGAAATCATTCGCCAGTTCAGCTTCTTCGCCGGTTTCCAGATTGCGAAGGCGAATTGTCGTCGGGGTGATCTGCGTGACGATCGTGTTGAAGTGAGCATTGACTTCCGCGTTGGCAATGCGATTTTCAATGTCGGGCAGAATCCAGTATTTGATGGTTGGCCGCAACGCCGCTCCGCGATGAATCAGCGTCACGCGCGCGCCGTGACGGTACAGGTCCAGCGCGGCAAGCGCGGCGGAGTTGGCCGCGCCGATGATTGCCACATCGCAGTTGTAAAACGGATGCGCGTCTTTGTAATAGTGAGAAACCTTGGGCAAGTCTTCGCCGGGCAGGCCAATGTAGTTGGGCCGATCGAAATAGCCGATGGCGATGACGATCTTTTTTGATCGGTAGGCGTGGCGCTCGCCAGTTGTCACCAACTCTGTTTCCACCACGAAGTCACCATCTGTTCCCGTGATCTGCAATGCACGCTCATACTGGTTAACGCGCAGTTTGTAGCTGTCAGTGACGCGGCGGTAATACTTCAATGCTTCCAGGCGATTCGGTTTTTCCCGTTCGCAAACGAAGGGAAGATCGCCGATTTCCAGCAGCTCCGGCGTCGTGAAAAAGACGAGTTGGGTTGGATAGTGAAAAAGCGAATTGACGACGCAGCCTTTCTCAATCACCAGATGGCTGAAGCCCGCGCGATGCGCTTCGATTGCGCAAGCCAGTCCCGTCGGCCCGCCGCCAATGACAATCACATCGAATGAAGTTTGGTTATCCATTTATGCTTGGGCTGACGGCTCCGCTTCGCCCACCGGTTGTTTGATTTGCTCGACCCACCGGGCTGTTTCTTTGGGAGAGTGAAGCCGCACTTGCCGCAAATGGCCGTGGGCGGGATCGCGCAGCTTCGCGGCGTATTCGCGTTGGTGACGCCAGTGCGAATGGAACGCCCACAGGATGATCGAATCTTTCGATAGTACCTTCCGCCACGATTCGCGATTGCCGTTACAGCACTCTTCGCCCAAAAGCGTCCGCCGCAGTGTGCGCGCCAGCAGGCGGTAAAGGATGACGTGGAATGGGTAGTTGAGCCAGATGATTGTGTCAGCGCGTTGCCAGACCAGTGGGGCGACCTTCGTTGTGTAATTGCCGTCAACAACCCAGGCCGGAGCCAGAGTCGCGGCGTCAACGTTCCGGATAAAGATTTCCCTTGGCGTCTCTTGCCAGTTCGCATTCCAGTGCAGGGCGTCCAATTCAATATGTGGCACGCCCAGCATCCGCGAAAGTTGTTGGGCAAACGTCGTCTTGCCAGTCCCTGACGTGCCAATAACAACGATTCGCTTCAGATGCATTCTGGTCTCAACCTTCCGTGAAAAGATCAGGGTCGCTTTGACGGATCATTGAGCTTTACATCCTTCACTTCCGATCCGAATCGTTTGTAGTCCGTGAAGTCTGAAAGAAAGTCCGTGCCCAATTTGCCGAACAGCTCTCGGTAAGCCAGACCATTAATCTGAATCGAGCTTGGCAACCAGACGCCTTCCGGAAGCCGTATCTGTTGATAGAAAAATGCGGGATGTTTGCCGCGAACAGGCGATTTGCTCGGCCAGCCTTCGACGCGCACGACAATCTTTTCTTGTTCATCAATCCGAACTGTGCCGCTGCTTTGGGCTAGAAACGCCTCTTCCTTATCAAACTTCGCGTCGGGTTTGGGGCGAAAATCGAGCGCGATGACCGGTCGGCCTTCGATCATCTCACGGCGCGGCAAACTGAAATCAGAGTTCTGTAGGATGGTCTTGACGTTGAGCATTACATCGCCGCCAAACATCCGATTGACCGAAAACGAAAAATAGACGCCGATGGAGCTTGCGGGCAATTCTTCTTGCTGATGCTGTTGGTTGAATCGCTGCGTCTCTTCCTCTGCTTTCATCAATCGCTCAATGCCTCGTTGACGTTCTTTTTCCAACTTGTCCGGCGGCAAAGGCTGATCGTCTTCTTTGGTTTTGAGCATCACGAAGCGCGTGACGCCTTTGTTCTTCAGCGTCGGGGCGTAGGCTTCGTAGGTGGTTGAGGTTTGTTTGCGCTGCCCTTTCTTTTCGATGGTTTGTTCCATCCGCCAAGTGTAGGTGTATTCGGTCATCAGCTTGGATTTTCGCCCATTCTCTGTCGCGGCTTTGACCAGCGAAGGAACATCAATCGTTTCCTGCTGCGCGGATTGTGCTTGAACGATGAACGCGAACAGACACAGAAATGTTATTGCCAATGTAACTTTCATTCTTCTAAAAACCTGCCTTTACTTTCTTTCACTCACTCCTCAACTCGATGGTCTTCAAAATAGAACGCCGGGCCGCAGACCAGCAGAATTCGCATCATCTGCACGCCAGTATTGGTCAGCGTGTGACGATTGTGTTGGGGAATGTAGATGGCATCGCCCGCGCCGACTTCGCGCGTTTCATCGCCGACGGTCATCTCGCCAGCGCCTTCCAGAATGTAATACACCTCTTCCAGCACTTCGTGATGATGAGGCGAAACGCTTTTGCCCGGCGGCAATAACTCTTCGGCCAAACTGCACTGGGTGATGGGCGAAGTCGTGCGGTCAATCAACGGACGGATTTCTGAACCGTGCGGCGTGTGCAGGATTTTTGAATCGCGGCGATTGACGATCAACATAAACTCAAACGGATTTGCCACAGAGACACAGAGACACAGAGAACAAGAAGAAAGACCGACGTAAAATCGAGGCGGTTGTTGCGTCAGGTTGCACGCTGAATCGCAAAACTCTGTGTCTCTGTGTCTCTGTGGCTTTAGATCGTAGCCAATATCTTTTCCAGAAATTCACGGTTGGCTTTTGCGTTGGCGGTGGTCTCTTCGGGGGTTGCGCCGATCTTGCAGCATTCGACCATCAGCGGGCCTTTGAATCCGGCGCTCTTCATCGCTTTGAACACGCCGGCGAAATCCACTTTGCCAGTGCCGAACTGAATCATCACTTCGCTTTTGACGCCGCCGCAATCTTTGACGCAGAAGCCCGTGACGTGCTGAGCGATGGGCTTCAACTCTTCAATCGGATCTTTGCCGGTGTAGTAGATGATGTTGCCCGCGTCGTACCAGATTTTGAAGTTGGGATGATTGACTGCTTTCATCGCGCGCAGAATTTCATCCGACGCGCCGCTGCCGCCACCGTGCGGTTTCATCACCAGCTTGACGCCTTTGTCTTTGGCATAGGCCGCCGCGTCGCTCATCACTTTATAAAAGTGAGGAAGCTCTTCCAGCTTGTCCACGCCGAAGCTCAGTACGTATTCAAGCGACAGGAACTGTGCGTTGTCTATCTGCTTGCGAACTTGTTTGATCGAATCTTCCAGCGGAATGCTGTGGCGCGAATTCAGCGCGCCCATATTGGCTTTCAGGCCGCTCGAGGCAATGCGCGTTTTCAACCCTTCCAGATATTCCGGCGTCACATCCGCAGCGATGAATTGTTCGTCCTTCGTGCGGCTGAGCAAGCCAGTGGTTTTGTAGCCCGCGGCCTTGGTCTGCTTCAGCGTTTCGTCAAACGACCATTTCGTCCACGGACGATTGAAACAGCCGACAGGCCACTTCACTTTGGCTTCGGCGGTGAAATCGAATGCTGCGGCTGCAGCGGTTGCTATCGTGGTTTGTTGAATAAATTGGCGTCGGTTCATGTTTTGTCCTTTCTTTATGTTCACCTCTTGTTGCCAGGCATTCCAGGAATCTCCATCTTCTTGTAATCGGATGGCACAGCGAACAGGGAATCGTCCAGCGTCTTTCGCTCGACGTTGGTGACTTCCATGATCGTTTTGGATTGGCCGTTTTCGATTTGGGACATCTTCATCGGGAAAGCACCGTTTTCGGCAAATTTCAGAAATTCGGGATTAGCCTGAATCTGCGCTTTGGCCTGTTCATCCAGGCCGAAGGTTTTCAGTTGATCCATGACGCTGCCGGTTTGGCCCAGCCCTTTGGCCAGACAAACATCGGTCTGTTTTTTGCTGCCCATCAACCAATGCTGGCAGGAGTAACCCGCAACCGTTTCGGTCTGGCCTGTGGTTGTGACTTTGTACAGATCGCCAGTGTTTGCCTCCCCGGAAATCTTCGCCGCTGCGTCAGCCATCTCTTTGAATTTACCGCCGTCCTGATTCATGGACATGTAGGTTTTCGTTTGCGGCATCAGCATAGTGTGCGTCCCGGCGGACATATCCATCAAGACAACGCCCATGGCCGCGCCGCCCTGCGCAAGCTGCGTTTCCACACGCATGCGCGGGCCTTTGATGGCGTAATGCACTTCCATCGGTCGTTCGCTGCCGGGCATCATTTTGGCCGTGATGGTGCCTTCAAATTTGCCGCCGCCAGATATGCCACCAGATACAGATGTTGATGACGACGTTGAATCTTTGCTGCACGCGGTGATGAGGGCTGCGAAAAGTAACAGCGAAAGAAGCGATATGATTTTGAATGCTTGAGGGAAGAAGTGAATGCGGGAAACTGACACCTGAGTCATTGCACGTCCTTTTCTTGAATGGTGTTTGTGGAGTGCCGCAATGAAGCCGCAGCACTCCACAAATCGGTTACTTCTGCGTCAGGGCTTTGACCTTCAGCGGCAGGCCCAAAATATTGATGAAGCCTGCGGCGTCTTTCTGATCGTAGCTCGCGCCCATTGTGAACGAAGCCAGATCGGGCCGATAGAGCGTGTTCGGCGACGTGCGTCCGGCGACGATGACGTTGCCTTTGTACAGCTTCAGCTTGCAGGTGCCGCTGACTCCAAGCATCAAGCTGTTGACGAAAGCGTCCAGCGCTTCGCGCAGCGGCGTGAACCACTGGCCGAAGTAGACCATCTCGGCATATTTGTGCGCGACGACTTCTTTGTAATGCGCCGATTCGCGATCCAGGCACAGCGATTCCAGTTCGCGCAAGGCCGTCAGCAACAGCGTTCCGCCTGGGGTCTCGTACACGCCGCGAGATTTCATGCCGACCAGACGATTCTCAACCAGGTCAATACGTCCGCAGCCGTGACGCCCGCCGATTTCGTTCAGCTTTTCCAGCAGCGGAATCGGGTCCAGATGCTCGTCATTGACTGAAACCGGAATGCCGCTTTCAAAACCAATCTCGACGTATTCGGGGGTGTCCGGCGCGTTGAAGGGAGACACGGTCAGTTCGAACATCGCTTCGTCGGGTTCGTTGGCGGGGTCTTCCAGAATGCCGCCTTCGTGCGACAGGTGCCAGATGTTCCGATCGTGCGAATAGATTTTTTCGCGGCTGGCGGTGATTGGGATTTGGCGTTCGGTGGCGTAATCAATCGCGTCTTCGCGCGAAACGATGTCCCATTCGCGCCACGGGGCGATGACTTCCATTTCCGGGGCGAGCGCCTTGAAAGTCAGTTCGAAGCGAACCTGATCGTTGCCTTTGCCGGTGCAGCCGTGCGCCAGCGCCGTGCAGCCGGTCTGTTTGGCGATTTCGACTTGCCGTTTGGCGATGACCGGGCGCGCGAACGAAGTGCCCAGCAGGTACTTGTGTTCGTACACCGCCCCCGCTTTCAGCGTCGGCCAGATGTATTCGGTGATGAATTCGTGGCGCAGGTCTTCCACGTAACATTCGACCGCGCCGGTCTTCAGCGCTTTTTCGGTCAAGCCATCCAGTTCTTCGGCTTGGCCGACATCGCCTGCAATGGCGATAACTTCGCAGTGGTAGTTTTCTTTCAGCCAGGGAATGATGATCGAGGTGTCGAGTCCGCCCGAATAGGCCAGCGCGACTCGTTTGACAGCATTTATGATTGGGGTCATTGACGTAGTTTTGCCTCCGGAAAAATCTGTTGGTTTGAATTGAGCGGGGATTATACACACGGCTTTGCGGAAATCGGAACTTGCTGGCGCGACGACACAAAACGCGCGCCGTGTAAATTTTGGTGATTTACACGGCTTTGCGGCCTGTGTTAAAAGACACGCTGTGCCCACCTGTTAAAGGTCTTCGGTAATTATCGAAACAGAGCGATTGACCCTCCCGCTGCTGAATTTCCCAATCACAATTCGTTGTCCCAAAACCGTTGATCTGCCTTCCTGCGTTTCTGTTCGGCGACTTCGCTGACGCGCGCAGCGACATCGTTCATAAATCGCGTCTCTGATAACTGCGTTGAGCAGCTTTCTCACCCTGAGCGCGTGAATCAATCCATTCGCATCCCGCAAACGCCTGATACACCGGGCAGGGAAAGGTCTGCCCGCACGTTACTGGAAGGCCAGAGGAAAAGTTTATGGTGCCAAACATCAACCGCTCTTTGTTTACAAGTCTGTTTCAACTCCGATTGATCGCCTGCGGCTGCTTTCTGCTGCTTTCGTTTTCGGTCAGGGCGCAAACGCCCGCGCTGGATAGTGAAGAGCAGACGGTGTTGAAGCTGATCAACGATTACCGCACGCAAAATGGGTTGAATCCGTTGCGCGCCTCATTGGCTTTGACGCGCTCGGCTGATTGGATGAGCGCGGATATGGCGGCGAAAAATTACTTCAATCACACCGACAGCGTGGGGCGCGACCCGTTCGTGAGGATGACGGCGTTCGGGTACAACTATGGCGGCTATCGCGGAGAAAACCTTGCGGCTGGTTACAGCGATGCCGCGCGCACGTTCAATCTGTGGCGTAATTCGCCGGGGCACAACGCGGCGATGCTCAATGCCAACTTCAACGTCATCGGAATCAGCCGGGCGTATGGCGCAGCGTCAACTTACAAATGGTATTGGACGACGGACTTCGGCAGCTTTGTGGATGTGTTGTTGGACACGGGTGGTGGCGTAACGCAGGCAGCGCGAACGGTCAACGCGGCGAATTATGCTCAGACCATCGCGCCGGAATCACTGGCGGCGACCTTCGGCAATCAGCTTACTTCAACGACGGCCACGGCGACTTCGCTGCCTTTGCCGTTGATGCTGGCCGGGGTGACGGTGATGGTCAACAACCTTTCCGCGCCGCTGCTCTACGTTTCGCCAACTCAAGTCAACTATCTGGTACCGGCGAACGTTGACCCGGGCACGGCGGTCATCAAGGTGATGAATGGTGCAACCGTGGTGGCAACTGGCACGGTAGTGATTGAAAACGTCAGTCCCAGCATCTTCACCGTCACGGCCAACGGCAAAGGCGTGCCCGCCGCGCAAACGACGTTCGATGGCGTCACGTTTCAAGCCGTGGCCAATGCAGACGGTACTGCGCGTGCGTTGAATGCCGGTACAACGGCCAAGACAAACTATCTGGTGCTGTACGGAACGGGCTTGCGCCGTCGCAGCAGCATGAGCAACGTGCTGGTGACAATTGGCGGAGTTCAAGCAGAACTCAGTTTCCTGGGAGCGCATTCAAGCCTGGCGGGACTTGATCAAATGAACATCAAACTGCCGCAGGCACTGCGCGGGCGAGGTGCCGTTGATGTCATTGTGACGGTTGATGGCAAGACAGCAAATCCAGTGAGTCTGAGCATCGGGAATTGAATCTGAGCAAAAATAAAAGCCGTTCGATGTTCGGAAGCATCGAACGGCGTTGAACAAACAAGCGGTAGGAGACTTTAGAAAGCTGGCTCCTGATATTCGCCAAAGACGGGGCGCAAGGCATCGCACATTTCGCCGAGCGTGCAATCGGCGCGAGCGCAATCAATTAGCAAAGGCATGGTATTGACGTTCGCGTCTTCCGCACCGCTGCGCAAGGAATCCAGAGCGCGTTGTGCCGCCGCGCTGTTGCGATTCGCCCGCAAGCGTGCCAATCGTTCCTGCTGTAACTCTGCCACTGATTCATCAATGTGCAGAATGTTCGGCTCGCCCAGTTCGTTGCCGTCCATCTGGTAAGCGTTGACGCCGACGATGATCTTTTCACCACGTTCGACCGCGCGTTGATACTGATAGGCCGATTCCTGAATCTCTCTTTGTGGGAAGCCAAGATCAATCGCTTCGACCATTCCGCCCATCGCGTCAATCTTGCGGAAATATTCGTACGCCTCTTCTTCCAACTCATTCGTCAGCTTCTCAATGAAGTACGAACCGCCCATTGGATCAACCGTGTTGGTCACGCCGGTTTCGTGCGCAATGATCTGTTGCGTGCGCAGCGCAATCAGTGCGGCGCGTTCCGTTGGCAGGGCCAGCGCTTCGTCATAACCATCGCAATGCAGAGACTGCGTGCCGCCAATCACTCCCGCCAATGCCTGAATCGCCACGCGAATGATGTTGTTGATGGGTTGCTGCACGGTCAGGCTGACGCCCGCCGTTTGAGTATGAAAGCGCATCTGCCACGAACGCGGATTCTGCGCGTTGAAGCGTTCCGTCATCACGCGATGCCAGATGCGGCGCGCGGCGCGATACTTGGCGATTTCTTCAAAGAAGTCGTTGTGGGCGTTGAAAAAGAATGACAGGCGCGGTGCGAATTCATCCACGTCTAGTCCCGCGCGAATGCCGTAATCAAGGTATTCGATTCCATCGCGCAAGGTGAACGCCAACTCTTGCGCTGCCGTCGCTCCGGCTTCGCGAATGTGGTAGCCGCTGATCGAGATCGAGTTCCATTTGGGCATTTCTGCCGCGCAGAATTTGAAGGTGTCTGTAATCAGCCGCATTGCCGGACGCGGCGGATAAATCCATTCCTTCTGCGCGATGTACTCTTTCAAAATGTCGTTTTGCAGCGTGCCGCCGATGTCGCGCCAGGGTGTGCCTTGCTTTTCGGCATTGGCCAGGAAGAACGCGAAGATCATCGAAGCCGGCGCGTTAATCGTCATCGAAGTCGTCACCTGATCGAGCGGGATTCCATCAAACAGAACTTCCATATCTTCGCGCGATGCGATGGCCACGCCGCACTTGCCCACTTCGCCTTCTGAAAAAGGATGATCCGAGTCGTAGCCCATCAGCGTCGGCAGATCGAATGCCGTTGAAAGCCCAGTCTGGCCGTGTTCAAGCAGATATTTGAATCGTTGGTTGGTATCGAAGGCTGAGCCAAATCCGGCGAACTGCCGCATCGTCCATTGCCGTGCGCGATAGCCGGTTGGATGAATGCCACGCGTATACGGCGGTGCGCCGGGGAAGCCGATGTCGCGCTCGAAGTCTGTCTCGGCCAGATCGCGCGGTGTGTAAAGCCGCTTGATTGGCTTCAAAGAAACGGTCGTAAACTCAGGCTGGCTTTCAGGCATCTTGCGCAGCGAGGCTGCAAGATGTTGCTCTTCCCATTCCTGTTCCAATTCGTCCGAATGATTGCCGATGCCGGCGATGTCGGTTGTCGAACTCATAAATCAAGCTCCTTCGGGGTGTTTATTTGCCACTGTGTTTAACTGAATGCCACCGCGTTGAGAACAAATATCGAATGGAGAAATAACGCCGCCGGATGATGATAGATGATGATATTGGACGGCAATATCCCGCAGCAAGACGCGTGTTTGTGCGCAAGCTCGATTGTCAGCCAAGCGAGGAATGTAGCAATAGGTGAGTCAGGTAGAAAATTGCAACACCTGCGAAAACAAACATCGAAACGCGCCATCCGCCGTGATTCACTTCGGGAATCAGATCGGATGCCGCGACATACAGCGTGACACCGGCGGAAAGAGGCAGCGTGTATTTCACAACCGATCGCGCCATTAGTACAGACAGAATCCCTGCCAGAGTGGAAAGCGCAATCAGCGCCGTGGCGCGTTGTGCGGAGCGGGCGCTTTTCCCGGAGGAAAGCATGATGGAGGCGACCGTGAAGCCTTCGGGAATTTTGTGCAACAGGATCGCGACGAACAACAGAACGCCCAGTCTAAAATCTGTCAGCAGGCCGGACGAAATCGCCACTCCATCGAAAAAGGTGTGGATTGAAAGAGCAATGACTGCGGAGGTTGCCGCCCCGTGTTGCAGGATTTCATCCGTATGCGTTTCTTCTCCGAAGTGAAAATGAGGCGCGATGGTATGCTCAATCAGTTGAATCAGCAGATACCCCGCCAATACCCACCCCATGGGAATGGTTAAGTGCCCCCATTGCTCGGCGACTTCAGGAATCACTTCGATGAAAACAGCGCCTAACATAAATCCGGCTCCCAACGCGATAAGCTGTCTGAGCCGGACGCGCTTTGCGTCCCATAGATTTGTCAGTAGAAATCCTCCCAGCAGATTCCCTGCCGCTGCCAGCAGGCCAAATCCCAGAAGTTGAGCAAGTAGTTTCATCTTGGCCAGCGTTTCCTATGATTGAGTGGAAGTATCGGCAAAATCGCGCGGAACTATAGCACAGGCTTCGAAGCCAAGCTTAATCGGAGGAGAAATGTTTAAGCCTTAAACATTTTTTCCTGCCCTCAGGAAGACAATCTCAAGTGCCTTCTCTGTTTGTTGATGTATTTTCTGTAAACGTCTGTACTTAACGTCACAGGCTTTAAGTAAAGCTTCAATATTGGGCCTGCCATTAATCGCTTGACAGTCCTACCCCACTTACATAGTATACGCGCCACTCAGTGGTTCAAAGTAGAGCACAGTGGTTCAAATTGGTTGAAATTGTAGCCGCAGAGTGAGTACGCCGATTTTATTCCCAAGAAGTAAGAAGACGATTAAGGGATGAAGAGGGGGGGAGCACTGTGGATTGTACGCACAGTCACGTGGTGCTGACCGTAACAGAGGGATTGTATCAAGAAGTGAGATGACGGATGTTGCGTGGAAGCTATACAGCAAGGATGGATGACAAGGGCCGTCTCAAGATCCCGGCGGACTTCAAACGTTTTTTGGAAGACACCTATAAAAGCGCGGACTTCTATGTGACCAGTCTTACGGGTGAGGATGTTTGGATTTACCCATTGAAAGAATGGGAAGAGAAGGAAAAGAGACTGGCGTTGGTTCCTTCCACCAATCCCGCGCTGCAACGGTATATGGATCGGGTCAGTTACTTCGGGCAGATGCAGCAAATGGATTCGCAGAATCGGATTTTGATTCATCCTTTATTGCGGGGCACGGCCGAGTTGATGGGCGATGTAATGGTGATGGGCAAGGTGGACTTCTTGGATGTGTGGGAAGTGGAAAGGTTCCGCACATCGCGCTTGCAGGCACAGCCTTTCAGCGATGCGGACTCCGAGGCTTTGTCACAGTACGGAATTTGACCCGCAGTTTCAGTTTAGGAGATGCGTTGAATGATTGACCCCTTTTCCGCATCTCCTCCCCCGTGCCCTTGTCGTATCGGGCTGGGTTCGTCAGTGAACCGTTATGCCGATTCATCTTCCGGTCATGCCTGTCGAAGCTCTCGCATACCTGGATGTCGGGAAAGATGGCCTGTTCATTGATGCGACCTTAGGGCTGGGCGGGCACACGGAATTGATCCTGCAAGCTTCACCGGGCAAGCACCAGTCCAGGCGGGTGATCGGGTTTGATCGCGATGCCGAAGCAATCGAGTTCGCGGAGCAGCGATTGGCGCCATTCGGCCAGCGATTTGAAGCGGTTCATTCAGATTACCGACAGGTCAAAACAGTTCTTCAAGAAAAAGGCATTGGATCGGTCGCGGGCCTGTTGGCCGATCTTGGTGTCAGTTCATTTCAGTTTGATACGCCGGAACGCGGGTTCAGTTTTCGCTTCAGCGGCAGCGGGACGGATTCACCGCTTGATATGCGCATGGATCGGTCGCAGGGGATGACCGCGGCGGATTTGGTCAACCAGCTAAGCGAGCGTGAACTGGCGGATCTTATTTTTGAGTATGGTGAAGAGCGGGCGTCACGGCGAATCGCCAGATTGATTGTTGCTGAGCGGGCAAAATCAGCCATAACGACAATCGGGCAACTTGCGGATTTGGTTGTCAGGGCGGTTCATCAGCCAGGCCATTGGAAGATTCATCCGGCGACGAAGACCTTTCAAGCATTGCGAATTGCGGTCAACCGCGAGCTTGAGGGACTGGATCAATTCGTTGCCGATGCCGTTGACCTGCTCGAACCGGATGGCCGTCTGGTGGTGATCACCTTTCATTCGCTTGAAGATCGAATCATCAAACAAGCTTTCAAGTTTCAGTCTGGTCAATGTAAGTGCCCCTCAAACCGGCCTGTGTGCCAATGTGGAGCGGTCAAGCGTGTAGAGATTCTGACGCGTAAAGCGGTTCAGCCTTCCGAGGCTGAGATTGCAGCGAACCCGCGCGCCAGAAGCGCCAAATTGCGCGCTTGCCGAAAGCTGTAAGAGCTGAGCAGCGTTACTTCTTCTGTGTTGGCGGGTCTTGAGAATCAACGCCAGTGGCTTGGGAAAGGGCCTAACCCAAAGTCACGGCGGGTTACCTGTTTTTAGGAGCGTGGGAAACAATGAGAGCACAACATCACCGCACCCAAAATCACCCCGGCGTCATTGCCAGACGGCGTCCAACTCCAACTGCTTCATCCGTTCAACGTCGTCCACGCCGCAAATCTGAAAAGCGCGGGCAGGGCGCGCGCGTGATCTGGCTGATGATGATCCTTGGCAGTCTGGTTGCTTCCGGCTTTTTGCTGGCGCAGCGCTCACAGATCAATACGCATCAACTCCGCCAGGCGGAAGAGACATTCAAAACGCAGTTGGATGAGATGACCAACCAGCAGCGTTACCTGGCGCTGGAAAAGGAACGCGCCACCAATGCGCAGGAAAGCGACCGCATCGCCAAGCAGGCGGGGCTGGTTCAGCCTGAATTTAAGAGGGGCAATCAGGCAGCCGTTGCGCAAGCGTACCCTGCAAAATCGGCATTAAGCGTGATGCCTGCAGTCAAAGCGCCCGCGCCGAAGCAACTGGCGAAGTCATTCGTCAAACCGGTGGCGCAACCGCTGACGGCATCTGCCAAAAAAAATGCAGCGCGTATGCCAGTGCAATCATTGCCAGCAGCAAAACGGGCCAACGTTCCGCCCACGGGCAAGGCAAACAAAGACAGCAGGAATCAGGGCCAGCCTGCCCAAAAGCTTACCCGGAAGCCTGGGCAGAAGCCCCCACAAAAGCTCGTACAGATTTCGTCGCCCGGCAGTAAGGAGAAGCGCCGCTAATCCTCAACGCTGAATCATACGTTTCGAAGTTCAAATTTCCAAGTTTCAGAGTAAGGAACCCGCCATGCGTGCTAAGCAATTCGCGAACAAGACAAGCAAACGTACGCTGGCCATGGCGTTGTTGCTGGGAATCTGGATGATCGGCATCATCGTGCGGCTGGTCTGGCTGCAAATCGTCCAGCACGATCATTACGTCGCGCGCGCTGCACAGAATCAGACTTCGCAAATCGAAACGCTGGCCACGCGCGGCCCGATCCTTGATCGCAACGGCAAGGAACTGGCCGTCAGCGTCATTTTCGATTCGATCTTTGCCGATCAGAAAATGTTCAACGACAAAGACCCCAGGCAACTGGCGGAGAAACAGAAGCAGCGACTGAAAACGGCGCAAATGCTCTCGCCCCTGTTGGGGATGAGTGAAGCCGAACTGGTTAAGAAGCTGACGGGCGATTCGGGCTACCTGCGGCTGACGCCCAAACTCGATCCGGAAAAGTCGCAGGAGATTAAAGACGTCATCGCGAAAAATCATCTGTGGGGCGTGGCCGTCCAACGGGAGCCGCAGCGTTTTTATCCGAACGATTCGCTGGCCGCCGCCATTGTTGGCTATATGGGCGAAGACCCGCGTCAGGCGGGCCAGATCGGCGGCCAAGCCGGATTGGAGAAGTCGCAGAACAATCAGTTAGAAGGTACCCGTGGCAAGCTCGATCGCGACCGGGATGGCAAAAATCAATCTTTTGGCCGCCGCGAAATTCCCGCCATCAATGGCGCGCAGGTCATGACCACCATTGACCTGCCACTGCAGCACAAAGTGGAGTTGCTGATTTCGGACGCATTGCAGATCAGCCACGCCAAGGGGGCATACGCCATCGTTCTTGATCCGGCGACCGGCGAGATTCTGGCGCTGGCCAATGCGCCGGGATTCAACCCGAACGAGCGGCCCAAGAGTGGGGACGTTGAGGCCCGCCACAATCGCGCGATCAGTTGGCCCTATGAACCAGGGTCGGTGATGAAAACCGTCACGTATGCCGCCGCCTTTGAAGAAGGCCTGCTGCAGCCCAACACCACATTGAATTGCGGCAATGGCGAAATCACCATCGGCAAACGCGTCATTCACGACACGCATTCCTATGGCGTGCTGCCCGCCGTTGACGCTTTTGCCAAATCGTCGAATGTCTGTGCGATCCGCGTGGCCATGAGCATCGGCAAAGAACGCTTTTATGATTACCTGACGGCTTTCGGGTTCGGGCGCAAGACCGGGATTGAACTGCCCGCCGAAACCAGAGGCATTCTGACGCCGGTCGAAAAATGGAAAGGCGATTCAATCGCCTCCGTCGCCATCGGCCAGGAAGTTTCCGTCACCTTGCTGCAAGTCGCCGCGACGATGGGAACCATCGCCAACAAAGGCGTCAGGATGCAGCCGCATATCGTCAAGCAGGTGGCCGCCGCCGATGGGAATGTGCTGTTCAAGGCGCAGCCCGAAGCCCGTCGCGTGGTCAGCGAACAGACGGCGCAAAAAATGAGCGAGTTGTTGGAAGCCGTGGTCACGCGCGGCACCGCGCGCCACGCCATTCAACTGAATGGTTACACCGCCGCTGGCAAAACGGGAACGCCGCAGAAGGTTGATCCGAAGACGGGGAAATATTCGCAAAGCAAATTCATGCCTTCGTTCGCCGGATTTGTGCCCGCCACCAATCCGAAGTTCGTGATCGTTGTCATGTTGGACGAACCGCTGGGCGCGCATCAGGGCGGCAGCGTGGCCGCGCCCGTATTCAATATGATCGCGCAAACAGCGTTGGGCGACTTTGTCGTACCACCCGACGCCAAAGGCTTCCGCGACGCGTTGACTGCACTGTCGAACAAATACGAATCGAAGGCTGCCGAAGAAGAAAGCCATGAAGCAGGTGTGATTGCGCAGACGCAGCCCGAAGCGCAAACGATGGCGACGTCGCAAATGGAAGGGCGGTCAGGGAATCAGGCAAGGACTCAGGCGACGCCCAAGGGAGTTGGCGCTGCCGGGCCGGGTGTTACGGTTTCTGCAAACCTTGCGCCTTCTGAAGTGCCCGGACATTCGCAGCCCCATCTGCAAACGATGCCGAAACCGACGCCCACGCCGCAGCCGGTAGCGGCAGGCAGCGTCATGCCGGACATTCGCGGGCGTGGAATGCGCGCGGTGATTCAGGCCTGCACACAATTGAACCTGCCCATGAAAGCTTCGGGCAGCGGGATCGTTGTCCGGCAACTGCCGGCTGCGGGCGTGCGCATTCGGCCCGGAGATGAATGCAAGGTGGAATTTCAGTGAAGGGTGGTCGGTGGTTGGTGGTCAGTGACCGGCAAGTAGGATGAATTCTTCAACCGACCACGAACCACGAACCACAAACAAAATGGTGACTCTGAGCGATATTGCAAGCTACATCAATGCGCGCGCCAGCGGCGGGAGCGGAAGGCTCGACCAAGCTGTTGGCGCGTTCGCTTCATCAGTCACGCATGATTCGCGCCGTGCAATGCCAGGCGGCATCTTCGTTGCGATCACAGGCGCACAAACCGACGGGAACCGTTTCGTCGGAGAAGCAATGAAGCGCGGCGCGAATGTCATCATTTCGGAACAGGGACGCCCGGACGATTTCAAAGGCGTCTGGTTGCAAGTCGCGAACGCGCGCGAAGCACTGGCCAGGGCCGCTGCCATTGTTCACGGCCATCCATCGCGTCAGCTTGAACTGGTTGGGCTGACCGGAACGAACGGCAAGACAACGACGGCTTATCTGGTGGATTCGATCTTTGCCGCCGCGGGCAAGAAAACGGCGGTCATGGGAACCATCGGTTATCGCATCGGCGATCTGGTCATTGACGCAGATTACACCACGCCCGAAGCGTCAGAGACTCAGGACTTCCTGCGCCGCGCCGTGGCATCGGGCGTGACGCACGCAGTGATGGAGGTTTCGTCCATCGCGCTTGAAATGCATCGCGCCGACGACCTGGAGTTCGCGGCGGCGGCATTTACCAATCTGACGCAGGATCATCTGGATTTTCACGGCACGATGGAGAACTACTTCGCGGCCAAGAAAAGATTGTTTGATGGCAGAATTGGCAAGCCTCCGGAGCACGCGATCATCAACCTGGATGACCCGTCCGGGGCAGCGTTAATTGAAATCGCCGGAAAGACCGCGTTGACCTATGCGCTAGATGCCGAAGCGCAGATCACGACGGCGGAACGCCAGTTCACGCTGGACGGGCTGCGCTTTACTGCCAACACGCCTGCGGGTGAAATCGAAATTGCATCGTCGTTGGTGGGTCGTCCGCACGCCTACAATTCGCTGTGTGCGATTGGCGTTGGGCTGGCGCTGGGCTTTGACCGCGACACGATTGCGCGTGGCATCAACCAATGCCGTGGCGTGGCCGGGCGGTTCGAACGTGTCAGCACGGGGGACGATGACATCACGGTCGTGGTTGATTACGCGCACACGCCGGACGCGCTGACGGGAGTGCTGGGCACAGTCCATGACGCGCAGGCGCACAAGAACGGAAAGCGGGGGCGGGTGATTACGGTGATGGGTTGTGGCGGCGACCGCGATCGCACGAAACGTCCGCTGATGGGCGAAGCGGCTTCGCGGTTGAGCGATCAGGTGATTGCGACATCCGACAATCCGCGCAGCGAAAATCCGGCAATGATCTTGAATGACATTCGCATCGGGATGGATCGCATTGGCAAGCCGTATGAATTAATCGTTGACCGCCGCGAAGCGATCTTCCGCGCCGTGACATATGCCAAACCGGGCGACGTGGTCATCATTGCCGGCAAAGGGCACGAGACGTACCAAATTCTGTCAACGGGCAAAATTCATTTTGACGACCGTGAAGTGGCGCGCGAGGCATTGGCAGAGCGCGGAGCGAAACTGGGATAACCGTGAACCTAAGCGACATCGCGCGCCTGTGCGCCGCCAGTCATATGCTGAATGATCCATTGGCCGCATTTGAGCCAACGGGTTTTGCTATTGATTCACGGGCCGTTAAACCAGGGGAATTGTTCGTTGCGCTGCCGGGCGAGCGGGTTGACGCTCATACATTTGTCAGAGAGGTATTTGAAAAAGGCGCATGTGCAGCGCTGGTTGTTCATCATCGTTTGCCCTTCGAGCGTGATTTGGGCGATCTGGCGGACAAGCTGCTGTTCGTTGAAAACACCGCCTGCGCAATGCAGCAACTGGCAGCGCGGGTGTTGGCCAAATGGCATCGTCCGGTGATCGGCATCACGGGCAGCGCGGGCAAGACGACGATCAAGGATTTGACTGCACACGTCATGACCGCCGCTGGCAGCGTGCTGAAATCGTTTGGCAATTTGAATACGAGCTACGGCTTGCCGCTGACCGTCTCGCGAATGATTACCGCTGGGGCAAAGCCAGGGGACTTTGATTTTGCCGTGCTTGAAATGGGCATGAGTTCTTTTGGTGAGATTGCGCGGCTGACAGACATCGCGCCGCCAACGGTTGGTGTGGTCGGCAACGTTGGCACGGCGCACATTGAATTCTTCGGTTCGCAGGAACGCGTTGCCCGCGCCAAGTCCGAAATGGTCGAAGGCATCAAGCCAGGTGGCACGGCGATTCTGAACGCTGATGATCCGCGCGTGATTGAAATGCAAAAGCTGCGCGGTGATGTTGGTGTGATCAGCTTCGGCATTGAATTGCCCGCGGATGTCACCGCGCGCGAAATCGAAGTCGCAGATGACCTGAGTGGCACACGCTTTACTCTAAAAACGCCGGACGGGGCCGCTGATGTGAAGTTGCCGCTGGTTGGCCGTCACAATGTGTACAACGCGCTGGCCGCCGCCGCTGTCGCGCACGCGTTCGGATTATCGGCGGAAAGCATTGCAGCACAACTCTCGACGGCTGCTCCGTCGAAGATGCGTGGCGAATTGATTCGCTTTGCGAACGGCGTGACCGTAATTGATGACTCGTACAACTCCAACCCACAAGCCCTGCTGGAAGCCGTGCGCGCGATGGCCGAAGCAAAAGACTTCATGCGGCGGATCGTGGTCGCCGGTGAGATGTTGGAACTGGGAGCACAGGGCACGCAGTTGCATCGCCAATGCGGGCGGCAGATTGCGACGATGAATGTTGATCTGTTGATTGGCGTGCGCGGGTTGGCGCAGGAGTTGGTTGACGGCGCGTTGGAGGCGAACGTCGGACAATCTCTCTTTACCGAAACTCCGGAAGAAGCGGCGGAAAAGTTGATTGCCGAAACTCGCTCCGGCGATCTGATTCTGGTCAAAGGTTCGCGCGGTGTCCGGACGGAACGAGTAATTGAGAAGTTACGCGCCCAGTTCGGCTAGGTGCCGGATGAGTTTTCGACAGGATTAAGAGGGTGGTTCAGGATGCGCCTTCGGGTAAGAGCCAGCGTGATTCTTCATCTTGAAAAATCATGCTCATCCTGTCTGAAGGGTTTAGTTTTCGATATAGAGTGAAGGTTCGCAGCGAATGTTCTATCACCTATTTTATGAATGGCTCTACCGGAAATACTCTTCACAGGTGTCTCTCGACATATTGAATGTTTTTCGTTACGTGACGTTCCGCACGGCGTATGCGGCGATCACGTCCCTGGCCCTGAGCATGATTTTCGGCCCTTGGGTGATCCGTAAATTGCAGCAGTTCAAGCTCGGGCAGGAGATTCGTGAAGAAGGCCCGGCATCGCATCAGGCAAAACGCGGCACGCCGACAATGGGCGGCATCATGATTATTGGTTCAGTCGTTGTTTCGACGTTGATGTGGGCGAACCTGAAGAACTGGGCCATCTGGATCGCGATGGTGGGAATGGTTGGCTGCGCGGCGGTGGGTTTTGCCGACGATTACATCAAGATTGCCAAGAAGCGCAGCCTGGGCCTGACCGGACGGCAAAAGCTGCTCGGGCAATTGGCGGTTGGATTGATCGTCGGCGGATTGCTCTTTGCATTTACGGATTATTCGTCATTGTTGAGCGTGCCGTTCTTCAAACGGTTTCAACCCAACCTTCACGTCTGGGGATACGTTGGATTCATCATCTTCGTGATCATCGGATGGTCGAATGCGGTCAATCTGACAGATGGACTGGATGGATTGGCGATCAGCGTGACAACTGTCGCGGCGTCGGCGCTGACGGCGTTTACCTACATCACGGGCCACGCGGAATTCGCGCGCTATCTGGGTCTGGTTCACACGCCCGGCGTTTGGGAAGTCTCCGTTTTTGGCGGAGCGTTGATGGGCGCAAGTCTTGGCTTTTTGTGGTTCAACGCGCCACAGGCTGAAGTCTTCATGGGCGATGTTGGCAGCTTAGGGATTGGCGGCGCGCTCTGCACGATGAGCATTTTGATCAAGCAGGAATTGGTGCTGCCGATCTTGGGCGGCGTTTTTCTGATTGAAGCCTTGTCGGTGATCCTTCAGGTCGGCTCGTTCAAGTTGCGCGGCAAGCGTATTTTCAAGATGGCTCCGCTGCATCATCACTTTGAATTGCTGGGCTGGAAAGAACCAAAAATCGTCTTCCGATTTTTGATTGTCGCGATCCTGTTCGCGCTGTTGAGTCTTTCGACCTTGAAGCTACGCTAATGGAAGTTGCAGGAAAAAACATCCTGGTTGTTGGACTCGCGCGTAGCGGCGTGGCGGCGGCGGATTTTCTCTCCGCGCGCGGCGCTCGTGTCACCGTCAACGATGCGAAGCCAGAGAGTGAGTTGAAGGATGCCGTGGCTTTGCGCGCGAAAGGAATTGACGTGATCGGTGGCGGCCATCCGCGCGAGTTGTTTGAAAAATCGGATTTGATTGTCGTCAGCCCTGGTGTGCCCCTGGCGCTGGAACCTTTCCAGTGGGCAAAGGCGGCGGGCGTGCCGGTCATCAGCGAAGTCGAGTTGGCGGCGCGATTTCTGCGCGGGCGGCTGGTGGGCATTACCGGTTCAAATGGCAAAACGACGACGACGACACTGGTTGGTGAACTGTTGAAGAATGCGGGGTTGGTTACGCAAGTCGGCGGCAACATCGGCACACCGCTGATTTCATTGGTCGGAACTTCACGAACTGATGGAGTCACGGTGGTGGAACTGAGCAGCTTTCAATTGGAAGCAGTAGAACAACTGCACGTGAACGTCGCGCTGCTCTTGAACATCACGCCGGATCATCTGGATCGCTACGATTCGGTGGACGATTACGCGGCGGCCAAGGCAAACATCTTTCGCAATCAAACGCCGAATGATGTCGCCGTGCTGAACGCCGACAACGAAGCGGCAGCGCAGATGAGCGCAAAGACGGCGGCGCGCGTTGTTTATTTCAGCCGCCAGCGCGAACTGGAAGAAGGCGTCTTTCTGCGCGGCGACCAGATCATCGCGCGCGACACTGATGGCGAACGGGTGCTGTTGACGCGCGGCGATATTCCGCTGCCGGGCGATCACAATGTTGAAAACGTGATGGCAGCGTTGGCTGCCGGATTGGCTTGCGGCGTGTCCGTGGATTCGATGCGCGAAACAGTTCGCAACTTCAAAGGAGTTGAGCATCGGTTGGAATTCGTTGCTGAAATCCCACAGACAGGGGGCGTCAAGTTTTACAACGATTCGAAGGCGACGAACGTGGATGCGACGATCAAATGTCTGGAAGCATTTCCGCGCGGCGTGATCGTTATTCTGGGCGGGAAAGATAAGGGCGGCGATTACGCGCCGCTTGCACCGGTTGTCCGGGAAGTGTGCGAACACGTGATTTTGATCGGCGCGGCGGCGGAGAAGATCGCCATCGCACTTGAAAATACCAAACCGCTGCACTCGGCGGTAACGATGCCGGACGCCGTCAGGCTTGGATTGCAGCTTGGCCGGCCCGGCGACGTTGTCTTGCTGGCTCCGGCCTGCGCCAGTTTCGATATGTTCGACAATTACGAACATCGCGGCAGAGTTTTCAAAGAGGCTGTCAGAGAACTGATTCCAAAGCGGTAAAAGAAGTATGGCTGAGCAATCTCGCAAAAATTTATTGCAAACCATCGAAGAGTTGCGCTGGGATGTATGGTTGGCGGCGACGACCATTGGCCTGGTGATCTTCGGCGTGGTGATGGTGTACAGCGCATCGGCGGCAGCGCCGAAACCCTACAAGTTTCTGTTGAGCCAGATTGCGTGGGCAGTGATGGGACTGGCGGCGATGGTGGTCTTGCAGCGGATTGATTACCACCAGTATGCGCAGCCGCGATTTATCTTCGGTTTTTTGGGCGTTTGCGCATTCCTGTTGCTAGTGGTTTTTTTCTTTGGGACGGTCAATGGAGCGCACCGTTGGATTGTGATCCGGTCGCTTTCGGTTTCCGCGCAGCCGTCAGAGTTGGCAAAGGTCGCGCTGATTCTGTTTCTGGCCTGGTTCCTGGCGGAGCGCGAACGCCATAACGAACTGGACAGTTTTATGGCGACAATCCTGCCGTCGTCGGTGGTGGTGGGATTGCTGGCGGCGCTGATCGTCAAAGAACCTGATCTGGGAACGACGCTAATTCTGGCGATTATTTTCGGCGCGATGCTGTTTGCTGTTGGCGCGCCGATGAAGCATTTGTACAAACTTGGCGCGTTCGGGCTGGCTGCAGGCGCGCTGTTGATTCTGCGCGTGGCCTGGCGATTGGATCGCGTCAAAGTCTTTTTCAATCCTGAACTCGATCCGTTGGGCAAAGGCTATCAGCCGCTGCAATCGTTAATTGCTGTCGGCTCGGGCGGCGCCAATGGGCTGGGCTTGGGGTTGGGCAAACAGAAGCTTTCGTTTCTGCCCGCGCCGCAATCGGATTACATCTTCGCGGTCATCTCTGAAGAGCTTGGGCTGACGGGGGCGATTTCATTGGTGCTGGTTTTCGGCTTCTTTTTATGGCGTGGGTTGCGCGCGGGCAATCGCGCGCCAGATCGGTTGGGTCAATTGATCGCCATCGGCATTACGACGGCCATTGTGACGCAAGCGCTCTTTAACATCAGCGTGGCGCTGAATCTGCTGCCCTCCAAAGGCATCACGCTGCCGTTCGTTAGTGCGGGCGGTTCTTCGTTATTTGTTGCGCTGGCTGCGATGGGCATTTTGCTGAATGTTTCAGAGCAAGGGAAAGAGACGGGGGGACGGGGCGACGGGGCGACGGGGCGATAAGCGAGCAAGGAAGATTGAAAATGAGCGATCCGATGGAAGAAACCGAGGTGTTGGAACAGGGGACAATCCCCCCGTCTCCCCGTCCCCCTGTCTCCCCGTCCCGCTTATCCGTCATCATTGCCGGTGGTGGAACGGGCGGCCACGTTTTCCCTGGGATTGCGATTGCGCAGGAGTTCAAGCGGCGAAATCCGGAAACGCGGATTTTGTTTGTCGGCACGGCGCGCGGGTTGGAAACCAGGATCGTTCCGCGCGAAGGGTTTGAACTGAAGTTGATTGCGGTTTCCGCGCTCAAGCGGGTCAGTCTGGTTAATCGAATTCATGCTTTGTTATTGCTGCCGAAAAGTTTTTGGACTGTTCGCGCATTGATTCGACAGATCAAACCGGACGTGGTCATCGGAGTCGGCGGTTACGCTTCGGGGCCGGTGGTGCTGATGGCCGCTTTGATGGGTGTTCCGACTTTGGTGGCCGAACAAAACGCCCATCCGGGTTTTACCAATCGTGTGCTGGCGCGCTTTGTTCGCGCCGCTGCCGTGACCTTTGAAGAAGCCCGCAAATACTTCGGCGAGAAAGCGCAGATCACAGGCAATCCCGTGCGCGCGGAATTTTTCGAAGTGTTGCCGAAAACCCCGGAAGGTGTCATTCATATTTTTATTACTGGTGGCAGTCAGGGCGCGCGCGCCATTAACCTGGCGATGATTGGCGCATTGCCAAGTCTGGCCGAAGAGAAGGACAGGCTTTCAATTACGCACCAGACAGGCGAACACGATTACGACAAGGTGCGCGCGACTTATCTGGAAAACGGATGGAACGTCGAGGTGAAGCCCTTTATCGAAAAGATGGTGGATGAATTGGCTAAAGCCGATCTGGTGATTACGCGCGCGGGCGCAACGACGGTGGCGGAACTGGCGGCGGCAGGACGTCCGGCATTGATGATTCCATTTCCGTTTGCCGCCGACGATCATCAGCGCAAGAACGCAGAAGCTGTGGAGCGCGCGGGCGCGGGGCGAATGATTTTGCAGGCAGAGTTGACGCCGGAGCGTTTGGCGCAAGAGTTGTTGTGGCTGGTGCACGACCCGCAGCAATTGGCGCGGATGGCCGAAGCCAGCAAAAAGCTGGGGCATTCTGAAGCGGCGGCCAGAGTCGTGGATTTGGCGTTTAAGATTTGGGTCAGTGGTCAGTAAGCGATGTTCAAAAAATATCAGCACATTCATTTCGTCGGCATCGGCGGCATCGGCATGAGCGGGATTGCCGAGGTGCTGCTCAATCTGGGCTATCGCGTCTCAGGCTCGGATGCGAAGCGGTCTTCGATTACTGACCGATTGGAAAAGCTGGGAGCGAGCATTTTTGAAGGGCACGCCGCCACGAACATGGCGGGCGCGCAGGTGTTGGTGACCTCTACGGCGGTGCGCGCGGACAATCCCGAAGTTGTCGAAGCGATTCGCAATCAAATCCCTGTTATCCCACGGGCCGAGATGCTGGCGGAACTGATGCGGCTGAAGTACGGCATCGCCATCGCCGGTTCGCACGGCAAAACGACAACGACTTCAATGGCGGCAACCATGCTGGATCGCGCGGGGCTTGATCCGACCATTGTCGTCGGCGGACGCGTCAACACGATGGGCACCAATGCCCGGCTGGGGCATGGCGATTTCATGGTGGTCGAAGCGGACGAAAGCGACCGCAGCTTCTTAAAACTTTCGCCGACGATTGCCGTGGTCACCAACATTGATCTGGAACATCTGGATTTCTATTCGGGCATTGAAGACATTCGCGATTGCTTTGTGCAGTTCGTCAATAAAGTGCCGTTTTATGGGTCGGTGATTATTTGCCTGGACGACCCGAACATTCAGATGATCATTCCGCAGATCGCGCGGCGCGTGATTACCTACGGTATGCGCGCGCAGGCTGAGGTTTCGGCCAGCGACGTGCAAGTTTCGCGCGATACCTTTGGTTCGGAATTCACTGTCCGGCGCAAAGGCGAAGAGTTGGGGCGCATACGTTTGAGCGCGCCGGGCGAACACAACGTCTGCAATGCGCTGGCGGCGGTGGCCGTGGGCTTAGAATTGGAAGTTGATTTCGCCAAAATTGCCGAAGGGTTGGAAGCGTTTGCGGGCGCGGGCCGCCGCTTCGAGATCAAGGGGCTGATCCCACCCCAACCCCCCTCCGATCTAAATGACCGCAACGGAATTCTGGTGGTGGACGATTACGGCCATCATCCGACGGAGATTCGCGCAACACTGGCAGCGGCCAAAACCAGCGGCAGGCGGCTGGTCGTGCTGTTTCAGCCGCACCGGTATACGCGCACGGCGGCATTGCACGAAGAGTTTGCGCGATCGTTTTATGATGCTGAAGTTGTCTTGTTGACCGATATTTACGCGGCCAGTGAAGACCCGATTCCGGGCGTGACTTCCGCTGCTCTGGCGGAAGAGATAGAAAAGTTCGGGCATCGCAATGTGCGCTACATCGGCGCGGTGGAAAACGGCAAGCAGGTGTTGCTGGATACAGTGCAACCGGGCGATCTGGTTTTGACGCTCGGCGCGGGCAGCGTCTGGCGCGCAGGCGAAGAGTTTCTGGAAGTCCACGCGGGCCACACGGGCCGGACAGGTTATACGGGAAAGCTGAAGCCCTGAAAGGCAGGGCAGTGAATGGTAGACAAACGCGACCAATTCGATCCAATAGTTCAATCGCCTGGCGAACGCGCCGAGCGCCACGCACCTTTGCGCCGGACCAGCAAAGGCCGCAGGCCGGGCAACAGCGGCGTGGCCCCGCCGCTTTCAGGAGAGCAGCGGCGCCGGACGCGCGGTACACAGCAGAAGCTGCCTTACTACGATGGGGACGAACCAGGAGATGTGAAGCGGCGCACGCGCACGCTGGCCCGGCGATTCATACCCGACAGATTCGGCCCTCGGATGGCGAAGGTTACTGCGGCGCTGTTTTTCTTCGGGCTGCTTTTTGGCGGACTCATCTTTGCGCTGTATTTGTTCGGTGGCTCGCGATTTTTTCAATTGCGCGATGTTCAGGTTGAAGGCTACAGGCGATTATCGGAAAAGGATGTCACGCAAATGGTTCGGGAAGTCGTGCCCGAAGGCGTCTGGCGCGTGCAGATCAAAAAAATCCGCGACCGGTTGAAAGCACACGACCTGATCGAAGAAGCCGAAGTCACGCGCGTTCTGCCCGACAAGATTCACGTGACGATCAAAGAGCGCGAGCCATACACGCTGGCCCGCTTGCAGGACAGGCTGGTCTGCGTTGATCGCAACGGCCTTATGTTCGGCAATGAGCAGTTGCTGAAAGGGATGAACATTCCCCCCATCATCAGCGGGTTGGTCGAAAGCGGCGATAAAAGCCAGGACGCCAACCGGCAACGAATGATGATGTATCAACAATTGCTGCGCGAACTGGATGGTGTCGAACCGCCGCTTTCTTCGCGCATTGATGAAGTGATTTTTGACGACGAGAAAAACGTTCGTTTGATACTGAAGGACCAACAAGTGGCTGTGATGGTCGGCCAGGATGACTTTCGCACAAGGCTCAATGCGGCGCTGGACGTGCTGGACGCGATTCGCAGGAAAGACCCGCAAGCCTTACAGGTTTTGAAAATCGAAGATGCGCAAAAGCTGCTGGACGGCAGCAGAGTCGCGTATCTCAACGCCACGATCCCGAAGCGTGTGATTGTGGGTTTGGCGGAATAGTAGTTGGTGGCTGGTGGCTGGTGGCCGGTGGCTGGAAATCCAGCCGACCACCAGTCACCAACTACCGACAAGGTGCTTTATGGCAAAACAAAACTCATCCATCGTCGGGCTGGACATTGGCACCGGCAGCGTGCGCGTAGTGATCGCCGAACTGATTGAAGGCGAGTTGGAGATCGTCGGCGTTGGCGAAGCCGAATCTAAAGGATTGCGCAAAGGCGTCATCAGCAAGCCCGACCTGACCATTGATTCGATCAAACGCGCGGTCGAAGCCGCTGAACGAATGTCCGGCTTGCAGATTCACGATATGTACGTTGGGCTGGCCGGTTCGCACGTCAAAGGCGAAAACAGTCACGGCATGATCGCCATTCCTGGACGTCATCGCGAGATTTCGCGCGAAGACATTCGCCGCGTGATTGATACGGCCTGCGCCATTTCGATTCCGTCTGGCCGCGAAGTCTCCGATGTGCTGCCGCAGGAATACACGGTGGATGATCAGGACGGCATTGACGATCCGTTGGACATGCTCGGCACGCGATTGTCTGTTTCCGTTCACATTGTGACCAGCCCCGTGGCAGCGAAACAGAACGTTATTACCAGTGTCACGCGCGCCGGGTATGGAGTCTCGGATGTTTATCTTTCGCACCTGGCAGCCGCCGAAGCCATCCTGACTGATGAAGATCGCGAATACGGTTCCGCCGTTGTCAATATTGGCAGCGAGACGACCAGTGTGGCGATTTACCAACGCGGCGCGGTCTGGCACACAGCGGTGCTGCCTGTTGGCGGCAGCCACTTCACCAATGACATTGCCGTTGGATTGCGCACGCCGATTCCCGAAGCCGAACGCATCAAACGGGAAGAAGGCTGCGCCCATCGTCCGTTGCTGACGCCGGAGCGGGCGTCCGATCTGATCGAAGTGCCCAGCGTTGGGGGCAGAGCGCCGCGCGCTATCTCGCGACAGATTCTGTGTGACATTCTGGAACCGCGCGCCGAAGAAGTGCTTTCGCACGTGCAGGACGAGATTCGCCAGGCGGGCTTTGACCGCCAACTTTCCAGCGGCATTGTGCTGACCGGGGGCGGCGCGTTGCTGAATGGATTGGTTGAGACTGCGGAACATGTTTTCAATGCTCCGGTGCGCGTTGGCGCAACCGGCGATTTCAACGGATTGGTTGATGACGCCATGCAGCCCGCTTATTCGGCGGCAATTGGATTGGCGCTTTATGGACTGCGCTGCGAACTGGGAATTGTTGGCAGCAGCCGCAATCAGGGGCGTCGCGCAACACCGCCCGCAATTAAAGAGCGCGTTAAATCATTTTTCGGAATTAAACGATGACTTTCATCGGGGATTCGGTTGGCATTTCAATATATCGTGGTAGAATCCGCGCCCGGCTACAAGATAGTGTGAGGTGTCAAACAGCAGCAATTAACCCGAGATTGAGCGCGATCAAAGAAACGCGCCGGAATTTGTGGTTGCAAAGCTTATTTGTGAGCTAAGACTGCCAAGACTGTTATGACAAAGCTGGGCGCATTTTTGGAGGTACACGGATGACTGTAGAAGAACGCATGGAATTACCTTATACCTACGACGACGAACCGCCGAGTTACGGCGCAAGGATCAAAGTTATCGGCATCGGCGGCGGCGGCGGCAACGCCGTCAATCATATGATTGACGCTGGGATTGAAGGCGTGGAATTCCTTGTCGCCAATACTGACCTGCAAGCGCTCAAACGTTCGCATGCCCCTGTCAAATTACAGATCGGCGCGAAACTGACCAAAGGCTTGGGCGCGGGCGCAAACCCTGAAATCGGGCGCGACGCTGCGTTGGAAGATACTGAAAAGATCATCGAAGCGTTAGAAGGCGCAGACATGGTTTTTGTCACTGTCGGTCTGGGCGGAGGCACGGGCACGGGCGCTGCCCCGATCATCGCTTCGCTGGCGGCTGAACTTGATGCGCTGACCGTTGCCGTGGTCACCAAACCTTTCCCGTTCGAAGGCCGCCACCGGCTGCGGCAATCCGAAGCAGGAATGGAAGAGTTGCGTTCGGTCGTGGATACATTGATTACCATTCCAAACGCGCGCTTGCTGCAAGCGGCGGATCGCAGCACATCGCTCAGCAATGCGTTCAAGATGGCCGACGACATTCTGCGCCAGGCCGTTCAGGGCATTTCCGATCTGATCACCACGCCAGGCTTTATCAACGTGGACTTCGCCGACGTTCGCGCAATTATGAAAGGCATGGGCATCGCCCTGATGGGCACTGGCGCAGGCGTTGGCGAAAACCGTTCGATGGATGCGACGCAACGCGCCATTTCCAGCCCGCTGTTGGAAGAGGCCTCAATTAACGGCGCGAAAGGCGTGTTGGTCAACATTACCGGCGGACACGACCTGACTTTGCACGAAGTGGACGAAGCCATGAACGTCATCCACGATGCGGCTGACCCCGACGCCAACATCATCTTCGGCACAGTGACGGACGAGAATTTGCAAAACGAGATGAAGATCACCGTCATCGCCACCGGCTTCGAAAAAGCGAAGGCCGAGAAAGTACAGCCGATGCGTCCGGTCGCCGTTCCCAGCAATGGCAATGGCAGCCAGCCATCTCGCCCGCCCGCTTCGCCCGCACAGATGCGCGAAGAAGACCTGGACGTCCCGACCTTCATTCGCCGTAAAGCGGATTGATGGCAGTTGCTGGTAAATCCAGTCACAAAAGCGAAAGGCAGCGTCCACACGGCGCTGCCTTTCGCTTTTGTGACGACTGACCGTGCATTAGATGCTTGGTAATGGCTCAGACGGAAGAGAATTGGAACCACAGATGAACACGGATCAACACAGATGATGCAATCTTGAAAGCGATCTGTGTCCATCTGTGTTTATCTGTGGCTAACTTCTTCTCTCCTCATTGAGCCACTACCAGATGCTTTTGGGCGGATAACCATGCTTTTTGAGTCTCAGTTCTTTGACAGCAGCTTGCCACAACCAACAACAAAGAAAAAAGCCAGCAGGAAAGTAACCTCGACTTTCAATTCAATGGTACTGAATTCACTCTTGTCAGCCAGTCAATGATGCCGCTACCAAAATAACATTCGTATTGTCAGTGAAAGCCTCTCAGCCCTGTAGGATGTTTCCCTGTGTTTTTGTAGGGAGGTGTTAGATGGCCCTGTTGGGTATAGAAATATTCAAAAAAAAGATGCTCGTCTGCTTGACGATTTTCAGGTGATGAGCGTATAGTTCCCAACGTTGGTTGAGAGAGATATTTGAGAAACGGTTGCTCCGAAAGGTAACACTTCTCAGGTAACACTTCTCAGGTAACACTTCTCAGTCTTAAGCCCTGAGAGTTTCTTTTCATCCCCTGTTTGCCAACTAAAGGAGGAAATCTGTCATGGTTCAGGCGATTGACCACCACGGTATTACGCCCTTTCTCGATTTCATTCATCAAGCCGGAGAACTGATCCTCTACCCGCCCGGCAAACAAATCTTCAGGCAAGGCCTGTTGATTGAGCACATCTGTCTAATCGAAAGCGGCTTGATTAAATTCAGCCGCGCGGACGCACAAGGCCGCGATGCGCTTGTCGAATTGCGTCGGCCAGGCAGCATGCTAGGCCTTGCGACCATCATCGCCGGACAGCCAGCGTCAGTGACGGCTTCGGCCTTGATCGAATCCAAAATCCGTTTGCTAACGGCTGCCACGTTTCTGGACAAACTGCATGCCGATGACCAGTTTTCGCAAGCCGTCCTGCGCGTGGTCAGCCAGCAGTTTTACGACCAGACGATCCGATACGCTGAACTGGCAGTGCTCCCGGCTCGCGCCCGCATCGCCAAACTTCTACTGCAATTCATCTCCAAGCCGAAGCAAAGCGGAAAGCTTCTCGTGGAGTTACCCATCAAAAAGGAGGATATGGCCAGACTCCTGACCATTACGCGGGAACATTTCAGCCGAGAGCTGGGCAAGTTGGTTTCAAACGGCATCATTGATAACAACAAGGACGGGTGGATTTACGTGCTGGATATTAAGGCGCTTGAGCAGGAAGCTTCCAGGTAAGGTCGAACAGGAAAACAAATAAACCAGAAACAGCCGTGATATTTATCACAGACAAGCCGTTTCCTTTTGCATATCTTGCCACCATCCAAGCGCGAGTAATTGCGGAAACCGTTGAGAAGTAGCTACCAAACAAACCACACTTCCCCTCTGAGAAATTGAAAACAAAGTCATTTGAACTGACGCCAGGTCGATATGTTTTATAGCCGACGTTTGAAAGCGCCGGCGAAATAAGTAGGTGGTCAAAATCATTCTGGCATAAAGAATTGCCCGAAAAACGACCTGAAAGGGCGATTAGAAATCAAAACACCGGAATAATTCTGACCACCTACTTAAAAAGCAGGCGAACTTCATTCGGTTTGGTCACCTGAAAGTCCGCCTGCTTCACAACGATTCCCATTCCATAAGGAGGAAACTGTCATGCAGAAATTACATCTGTCGCCAATAATGGTCAAGAGGGTCTTTAGTTTCAGGTTAAGCGTATTGCTTGCAGTATTGCTGGTTGGGGCCGTGTTTCTACTTTCGGTCTTTGGATTTTCTGCCCGCCCAAACAGCAAGGCTATGTCAAAGCAAAGTTGTTGTGGCGGGGCCGATTTTCGCCGAATGATCGGCACATATTACAACACTAAAGATAATTGGAAATCCGAGCTTGTGCTCAATAACAAAGGCCCGAATCTGATTGCCGTCACCCCAATCTTGTACAGCATAGCGGGAGAAAAGTTTATTGCTCCCGTGATCAACATTGCCGGCGAGTCGGCCTATGAGCTTTATTTAGACCGCCTCGTAGCAAGCGCGGGACCAAAGTTTGCTGAAGGTAGTTACGAGTTCACTTACACTGGTCGCCAGTTGGAAATGGGTGCCGGTTTGCGAATCGTTGATGAAGAGAAAAGCCTGATCTTCGACGAACAACTAACCGAACCAGGCGTAAGATTCTCTTCCCCACGGGCAGAAGCAGTCTATGCGGTTCCTTACAAATCAGCGAAGGCTGTTTTGATCTTGACCAATACCACTGAGAATCCGTTTTCCGTCAGTGGCAGTGCGGGGGATCAATCAATCAAAGTGAATCTCCGCGCTCATCAGCTACAACTCATAGACATAACGGAAAGCGCGAATGGAGTTGGCGCTGTATCCCTCACTCAGACTGGCGGCGGTAATAGCGCTCTGTTGGCCACGGTTCACGTTTCGGAGCCGGCCAAGGGATTCTCCATAGCCATTCCATTCAGTGACCCTCTGAAGGCAAAAACGAATCAAATACAGGGCGCTGGTTTGCGGCTAGGCAAACTCAATGGGGATCCCTTGACGCCCGTGATCGCGGTTCGCAATGTCGGCGAAGCTGAGACTTCGGTTGCCGCAATCATTCCCCTGAGCCGTAAAGGTAAAGTTGATAAGATCGTGTTACCACAGCTTTTGCTCGCACCGGGGGAGACAAAGTTGTTCGATACATCAGACGTTCGACGGTGGAATACTGATGCTGGCGTCACGGCTGGTCTTGAAATCGAATATAAGGGAACACCGGGGAGCGTGGTTGTCTCTGCGATGAGCGTGACACCAGGCGGCGATCAGGTTTTTCCGCTTTTGATGCGTGACCCACAGTTAATCCCGTCGAGTGCAGGTGGTTACGCCTGGTTTGCCGAGACTGAATACGCGACTACCGTCTACATCAAGAATGTCAGCGAGAAAGAGCAAACATTTCGTCTCGATATCGTTTACAAACAAGGCATGTGGGGGTCGAACTTGAAAAAGTTGGCTCCGCACGAAACAACGGCTTTTGACATCAAGCAAATACGTGACGCCCAGGTAAAAGGCTCCGAAGGTAACACGATTCCTATTGACGCAGAGAGCGGCCATGTCTTTTGGACTATTTTCGGTAGCACTGAGAAGGCATTGATCGGAAGAGCGGAAACGGTCACTCCGAATGGCGGAATGGCGTCAACCTATGAATGCGGAATATGCCCATGTTCCGCAGTTAATCAAAATACTGGATACTTAAATGGAAGAGTAGAACCGGTAGCTGAGGATCATCATGAGCCGGGCGGTACGCGCAATTATAGAGCCATGCAGCAAGATGTGAATTGCTACGGTGGTGGTAGCTCGTGGTTTCTCGTTACTGGCTCTGTAAACTGGAGTACTGACAATGCTAATATTGCAACGGTCAATTACGGTGGAACGGTAACCGCTCAAAATCAGCAAGGATATACAGGCGTAGTAGCAACATGGACGGCGTATAACTATTCCTGGAACGCTAACAACGAATATTGCGACCAATTCAATAGGACCGTCGCCGAGGCAGGGGTTTTTCAGACGGACCCACCTATACCGCATCACGTAAGGGTGATTAATGATGTGATTGGCCAACCAAATGACAGCAGTAATCCTGCGCAAAATTGCGTAGCTTTTCGAGAAATGACACAACAGGTCGTGAATCAGTACAATAGGAATATAATATCCGGTTCGGTGGAGGAGGCCTTTGCCAATCTTACCACGAACACCTGTCCTAGCAGCGGCGCTCCGTCGCCTGCTGGTTGTGATGTGTTAGGCCCCACTAGTCAACAAGGAGTGGGGCCCGGACAATTTCGAGACGGAATGACCGTTCGAGTTCCCCCCTGCGGAGGTACGACAATTACCCCAAGCAGTGGTTGTGGTTATACTCTCACGTCTACGTGGAGAATGTGCAGTGGATCAACGATCAACATCTGGACATACGACGGTGAAACCAAAAGTAATGGCGTGAAGGTAAATAGAAGAGCGACCGCGGGTGTGATTTCGCCCTGATGTACTTTGTTATGCTGCTTGCTGCATAACATTTGCCCAGAAGCCGTCCCATTGTCGGGAGAGCTTGATTGCACGAAGTTGCAGAATCTGCGCGCCAGACTCGCGTTTCCAGCGCATCCC
>JBBQVH010000093.1:0-33406 GCA_038211695.1 Blastocatellia bacterium
GATCGCAAGTTCTTCCGCCAATCCTATGACTCGCAGAAAATCATGGCTGAGTTAGCCGATTCGCTGCGTTCAACCACCAGTCTGCCGCATCTCTGCGAACAGGTCGCGACGAAAATACAAACCGCCTTGCAAACCGAAGGCGTCGCCGTGTTGTTGCGCGATGAGGCGACGGGCGATTACCTGAGCGGTTATTCGTGTGAATACAACGCAGGGGATGGAAAGACCGTCGCCTGTGGGCAGCAGTTCCGCCTGCCGCAATATACGGACGCTGTCGCACGGTTGCAGGAAACCGGTCAGCCCATCGAAATCGAACCGCAACCGGATGGAAATCACGAATCGGATTCGCTCGAAAATTCTGTTGAATGCGAAGCATTGCGCCAGATGAAATCCGTGCTGTTGCTGCCGCTGATGGCGAAAGATGAGATGCCTGGCGTTATCTCGCTCGGCCCGCGATTGGGCGATCTGCCCTTTTCGCGCGAAGACAAACATCTGTTGATGAGCGTTGCAGGCCCGACCACCTTCGCGATTGAAAATGCCCGCCTGGTCGAACGCATGATCGAAGATGCTCGCCGTCATCAGGAACTGGAAGCCGAAAACGAACAACGGGCCAAAGAACTGGAAGAAGCCCGCCAACTGCAATTTTCGATGCTGCCGAAAGCAATCCCTCAACTGCCGCATTTGGCAGTCGCCGCCTACATGAAAACCGCTTCGGAAGTCGGCGGCGATTACTATGATTTCCATCTTTCTGATAACGGCGAGTTGACGATTGTGATAGGCGACGCAACCGGCCATGGCCTGAAAGCGGGGACGATGGTCACGGCGGCCAAGAGCCTGTTCAATCATCTGGCCGCGACGCCCGGTATCGCAGACATCTTTCAACAATCATCGCGCGCCTTGAAGCTGATGAATCTGCGCGCGCTGTATATGGCGATGACGATGGTGAAGATTCGAGGCTATCAAATGACGATCAGTTCCGCCGGAATGCCTGCCGTGCTGGTCTATCGAGTGGCCGATCACAGCGTCGAAGAGATTTTGATTAAGGGGATTCCGCTGGGCAGCATGTCGAATTACGTGTATCGCGAACAGGAAGTAGAGTTGTCGCCAGGGGATGTCGTTCTAATGATGAGCGACGGGTTTCCTGAACGATTCAACCGAAAGGGCGAGATGCTGGAATATGCAAAGGCCAGCGACGTGCTGATCGAAAACGCATCGAGTTCTCCGCAAGCCATCATCGAAAGCTTCGTTACAGTCGGCGACCAATGGGCGGACGGCCAGCCGCAGGATGATGACGTGACCTTTGTTGTGTTGAATGTCTGTTGACTGGGTGCGGTTGATTTAGCCAGCCACCGCACCCGGTTTGCCACCTGAAAACCTGTGCCCGGCAAGCACCCATCATTCGTGTAAACCTGTCGTGAGTCAGGACATATGGCTCAGTTCGATGACTGTGGCTAAATGGGTGCCACTTTTGCAATTGCGCCACACCAACCTTGATAGAAACTGTGTCTCTCAGCCAAAGATTCCTTCCAAATGATTGAGAGTGCAGGGCCGCAATATTTACAGCGAAGCTGCGGTCTGTGGCATTCCATTTGACATTGATAAGTGGATTTTTCGCGAAGACTCGTTATCCCTTTACGAGCACCTGTGACAAAAGGCCTGACACCAAATCGCACGAACGTTCGGCGGTTGTTTACGCTGGGAGATCTGACTTTGATCCCTTCATCGCACTCAAGAGTAAGAGCCACTGCAAAATTTTTCTACGAAGGCGCGGAGAAGTTCCGGATTCGCGGCGCCACCTACGGCACGTTCGAGCCTCGGGAAGAAAGCGATTACCCGACGGCGGAGCGCGTGGCCGAGGACTTCGCCCTGATGCGCGAAGCTGGGATCAACACCGTTCGCATCTACACCGTGCCGCCGCAATACCTGCTGGATGAAGCACAGCATCAGGGCTTGCGCGTGATCGTCGGCCTGGCCTGGATGCAGCACATCTGCTTTCTGGACGATCCCCAAATTTCTGAAAAGATTCGCCAGCAGATGAGGGTGGAAGTGCGCGCCTGCGCCAATCATCCGGCGGTGCTGGCCTTTGCCATCGGCAACGAAATTCCCGCGCAGATTGTGCGCTGGCATGGCAAAGAGAAGATCGAGAAGTTTCTGAAGCAGCTTTACGACGACGTCAAACGCGAAGCGCCGCAGGTGATGGTGACCTACGTCAACTTCCCGCCGACGGATTATCTGGATTTGTCATTTCTCGACTTCATCTGCTTCAACGTTTTTCTGCATCGGGAAGAAGACTTCAACGCTTATCTGGCCAAGCTGCAAAACGTGGCCGGCCATCAACCGCTGGTGCTGACTGAACTGGGAATGGACAGCATCAGCCATAGTGAGCAAAAGCAGGCAAACTTTCTGGACTGGCAATTGCGCGAAGCCTTTCGCGGCGGCGCGGCAGGCGTCTGTGTCTTTTCGTGGACGGATGATTGGTATCGCGGTGGGAATCAGATTACCGATTGGGCATTCGGCCTAGTGGACGCCGAACGCAAACCAAAGTTGGCTTACCACACCGTCAAGTCGCGTTTCGCGCGCATTCCGTTCGAGTTGGAAGCGCAAAGAGAATGGCCGAAAGTTTCGGTCGTCATCTGCGCTTACAACGCAGCCAGCACGATTGAAGACAATCTGGAATCGCTGACACGGTTGAATTATCCCAACTACGAAGTGGTCGTCGTTAACGACGGCTCGAAAGACGCGACACCGCAGATTGCCGCCCGCTATCCGCAGTTCAAATTAATCAGCGTGCCCAACGGCGGATTGAGCGCAGCGCGCAATCTGGGCTGGCGCGCGGCGACAGGCGAAATTATTGCTTATACGGATGCAGACACGCGCGTTGATCCGGACTGGCTTTCGTATTTGGTGCAGCCGTTTCTGACGACTGACGCCGTGGGCGTTGGCGGGCCGAACGTCGTGCCCGAAGATGACGATTGGATTGCTCAATGCGTTGCGCGTTCACCGGGCGGCCCAACGCAGGTGCTTTTGAGCGACACGGTGGCTGAACACATTCCGGGCTGCAACATGGCCTTTCGCCGTTGGGCGCTGGAAGAGGTTGGCGGATTTGACCCGACCTACACCAAAGCCGGAGACGACGTGGACGTTTGCTGGCGGTTGCAGGAACGCTGTGGGCATCTGGCTTTCAGTCCGTCAGCGCTGGTTTGGCATCATCACCGCAACACGGTCAAAGCATATTGGAAACAGCAGGTAGGCTATGGCGAAGGCGAAAGCTTCCTGGAGCATCGCCATCAAGAAAAATTCAACGACCGTGGGCAGACACGCTGGCAGGGGCGAATCTACAGCCATCTGCCGGCCTACCGATCGCTGTTCAAATCGGTGATCTATCACGGGCTGTGGGGAGCTGAAGCGTTCCCATCGGTATACCAGGGCGGCGTGGATCGCTGGACTTGTTTGCCGCAGATGGTCGAATGGCAAGCGCTGACGATGCTCGCGTTTGTGGGCGCAGTTTTCACGCCCTGGTCTCTGGTGGTTGCGGCGGTCATGATTGCTGCGACTTTCTGGCAGTGCTGGGCGCACGCGCGGGCGACAAAGATTGATGGTCTGCCAACGATCACTTCAACTGCTTCGCGCGCGAAGCATCTGCTGATGATCGCGTGGATGCATTACCTGCAACCGTGGGCGCGGTTGCGCGGGCGCATCAAAGGTTATTTTAGCGATAGCAATGGGTCGGTAGAAGGCAGGCAACTACTTGAAGCCGCGCCCTGGCTTTCACTGGGCAATTCGCTGCGACTGTTGTTCGGCAAATTTGATGCGTCCTTTTGGGACACGCACTACACGGCGATTGACGATTTTTTGCGCTCATTGAAAAAGATTGGCGAAGAGTCGCTTGCGCCCGTACGATGCGACGATGGCTGGGGGCAGGATTACGATTTGTTGCTGCGCGCCTGCCGTACCTATTCATTCAAGGTCAAGCTGACCGCTGAAGATCACGGCGGATACAAGCGGCTATTCCGCGCACGAATGACCCTGCATCGGCGTCCGCGATTGTTCGCGGCAGCGGCTGTTGCCGTGATTCTGGCCGGATGTCTGGCATATCGGATTGGCGAACCAGGGCTGTGGACGGCAGCAGTAATGATTCCGGTTGCGCTGGCGACGCTGCTCTTTGAAGTAAGCAAACGCGGCGGGCAGGCGCTGGCGGCAATGGAAGTCGCAGGCAGGGAGTTGAAACTACATTCCCTAAACAACGTCAAATCCGCTGAGCGCGAGGAGAACGAGCCGGTTTTTGAAGAATCCTAGAAAATAGTAACAAGTTCGGGGTTACGGAATTTGAAGCATCAAGTTTTGATCTTCAAATTTCGTGGCGGATGGGGGAACTCCGAACTTCCAACAACAACTTGGTTCCGAACTTGATTACTGTTTTATGAAGCAAACACAAACGAAGAACGTCTTTCGCTGGGCGCTTGGGTATTTGCGCCCGTATCGGGGGCGGCTGCTGCTGTTCCTGGTGATTTCAGGCATTGAAATTCTTTCCGGCCTGCTGTTGCCTTGGCCGATGAAGTTCATTGTAGACAATGCCCTGACCGGGCAACCGATGCCCGGTTGGCTGCACGGCATCGTCAGCACGTTTGGCAGCGGCCCGCTGGTGTTGCTGATTCTGGGCTGCGCTGCCTACCTGCTGTTTCATTACACCAGCGAATTCATTTCGGTCGCGCATACGCAGATGCAACAGAGCATCGGCCAGAGGCTGGTCTTCGATCTGCGCCAGCAGTTGTTTGCGCACCTGCAAAGCCTTTCGCTGCGTTACCACCTGAAACGCGGGCCGGGCGAAACCATCTATCACATCGAAAATGATTCGTACTGCGTCGAGAGCCTGACGCTGAGCGGGATTCTGCCTTTGCTCAGTGCCTTGGTGACGCTGATTGCAATGTTCACCGTCTTGCTGACGATCAATGTGCAAGTGGCATTGATGTCGCTGGTGGTCGCGCCGTTTCTGGCCTGGGTCAACCATCATTACTCCGAACGCATCGTCAGCCGATCGGAAGAAGTGAAGGACATGGAAGCGGGCATCATCAACTTCTTTCATGAAGTCTTCACTTCGATCCGAGTTGTCAAAGCGTTCGTGCGTGAGACGCACGAACAACAGCGGTTCAAGGAAAAAGGCTCGATTACGCTGGATGCGCGCATCAAGCTGACGCTGCAAGAGTCGTTGTTTGCCGCAATGATCAACGTGGTGACGACCGGAGGCACGGCGGTCATTTTGTTTGTCGGCGGTTACAACGTCTACAAACAGCGGATGACCATCGGCGAGATGCTGGTTGCGCTGACCTATCTGGCTTCAGTGTTTGGCCCGTTGGTCGCGATGAGCCACACCTTCGGCAATGTGCAGGCATCGGTTGCTAGTGCCCGTCGCGTGTTGCGCACCTTGCAGACTGAGCCAGAAATCGAAGACCGCCCTGACGCGATTGAGGCCCCATCTTTGCGCGGCGAGATCGAATTGCGCGATGTGCATTTCCATTACGACGATCACTCAACTGTCCTGAATGGCGTTTCGTTCGAGGCCAAGCCGGGGCAGATGATCGCACTGGTCGGATTGACGGGCGCGGGCAAGACCAGTCTGGTCAGTTTGATCCCGCGGTTTTACGACGCGTCATCAGGGCAAGTGCTGGTGGACGGGCGCGATGTGCGCGATTACCGGCTGCGTTCATTGCGGGATCAGGTCAGTGTTGTGCTGCAAGACCCTGTGCTGTTTTCCGGCACAATCGCCGACAACATTCGCTACGGACGTTTGAACGCGACGGAGGAAGAAGTCATAGCCGCAGCCAAGGCCGCCTACGCCGATGAATTTATTCTGCGCAAACAGCAAGGCTACAGCACGAAGATCGGTTCAGAAGATGGCACGCAACTGTCAGGCGGCGAGCGACAGCGCATCTCCATCGCACGGGCGTTCCTGAAGAACTCGCCGATTCTGATTCTGGACGAACCGACCTCTTCGCTGGATGCCCTTGCCGAATCCAGCATCTTTGATTCGCTGCGGAATCTGATGGAAGAACGCACGACCATTGTTATCGCGCATAGGCTTTCGACGGTGCGCGATGCAGATAACATTGTGGTGCTGGACGGCGGCCAAATCATTGGCCAGGGCCGGCACGAAGAGTTGTTAATGTCCGTGCCGCTTTACCGAGAACTGTGCGAAAAGCTGGCGATGGGGAATCTGCCCGCTGCGCCTGTGGCGGAGGGAGTAGCAGTGGAAGAAGAGGGTGCCGAAAACGCCTGGAGCTATTGATGCAAACGAAGCTGCTGGATATTTTGCGCTGCCCATTTTGTGGTAGCACGCTGACCCTGGAGGAAGGCGAAAGCCTGGAACGCGAGGGCGATGAAGTCATCAATGGCATCATCTTCTGCCAGTGTTCCGCCTATCCGGTGGTGGCCAGTATTCCAATTCTGACGGCTGATTATCTGGCTGACGAAGCGCGCAAGCATCTGGCCGAAGGCAGACGGGAAGAGGCGTTGTTCACGATGCTTGGCCTGACGGAGGAAACTCAGCAGGCGGCCTTTCGCAGCTTTATCGAGAAGGGTGGGGAAGCGAGCTATCAAGAAGGCGTCGAGGTGTTGTGCCCTGATGCCGAAGGCACCTACTTCATATATCGCTTCTCTGACCCGACCTTTGTAGTGGGCAGCATGCTGCTGCGAGCGGTGGGCAGCGATGCGCGCTGCTGGACGAAATGGGCGATTGATCTGTGCGGCGGATCAGGCCATTTGACGCGGGTTTTGTGCGCAACTGGCGGCAATGCAAACGTCGCCCTGGCCGATGCGTATTTCTGGAAATTATGGCTGGCCAAGCGCATCACTGCCCCGGATTGTCATCCTGTGTGTTGCGATGCGAACAACCCGCTGCCGTTCGCGCGCGACGAGTTTTCGCTGGCTGTGTGTTCAGACGCGTTTCATTACATCTGGTCGAAGCGGCTGCTGGCCAGCGAGATGATGCGGATTGCGGGCGAAGGCGTCATTGTGCTTTCGCATATTCACAATGCGTTGGCCGAAAACTTTTCAGCGGGAATGCCGCTTGCGCCTGAATGGTGGCGCAATCTGTTTGCTGAGTTGAACCCGCGCTTGTTCAAAGAGAGCCAAGTGTTTGAGAGTGTAGTCGCGCGCCAGCCGGTTGATCTTTCGCACGACTACTACGATGAAGAGCTGAAGGATGAAGGGGCGCTGTCTTTGATTGCGACCAAGCTGGATGGGCTGTTCCGCAGTTATGAGCAGACGAGCGCGACTGAAGTGTTGGGCGTGCTTCGCGTCAATCCGCTCTATCAGATTGAGCAAGGCGGCGAGACGGCGATCCTGCGATTGCAGTTTCCATCGCCAGAGTATGAAGAAGAGTTCGGCGCGTGCAAACGATATTTGCCGGAGCGAGTAGAGGTCAGCGCTGAAGTGCTGAAAGACTCATTAGACGTGAATGACGAAGTTCAGTGGCTGATAAAGTGCCGCGTGTTACTTGATCTACCGAGAGTCTATTTGGGAGCACGCGTTTAGAGTACCGCCTTCAGGCGGCAGCGGAGCGTTTACAATCCCCGTCAGTGCGGCTAAAGCCGCCGCTGCCAGCTAAAGCTGGTACTCTAAACGCCGTCATCGGAGGGAGTGATGAGCGTAGAGGAACAACTCAAGCCAGGCTATTGGACGGACGGCGAACTGAAGCCGAATGTCCGCGTCGGTGTGAACAGTGTGTTGACGGGCGATTATGCGTTCCGGCGCTTTTTCAGCGAGCACGATCCGGCACTGGTTATTGGCAACCACAGCACGATGGACGGCGTGCATTTCGCGCTGGGCAAAGACGCGCGCGCGGAAATTGGCGATTACTGTTATTTCACGAATGCCGTGCTGCTGTGCGAACTGGAACTGCGTATCGGTAACTATGTGGTGATTGGCTGGAACACGACGATTGCGGACACGGATTTTCATCCGATTGGCCCCGCCGAACGCATCGCCGACGCCATCGCGATTTCGCCGCTGGGCGAAGGCCGTCCGCGCCCTGCGATCAACAAGAAAGGCGTCGTCATCGAAGACGGCGTCTGGATCGGGCCAAACGCGACGATTCTGAAAGGTGTGACGATTGGCGCTGGCGCATTCATCGAAGCCGGATCGCTGGTCACCAAAGACGTGCCGCCACGAGCGCGCATTCTGGGCAATCCGGCGCAAATTATCGGAGAGGTTTGACCCTGGGTACGCCCGCGTCCTCGCGGGCTGGCGTCCGGCCAAAGACCGCCCGCGGGGATGCGGGCGTACCCAGGAAGAGGTATGACGATGCTTGATGAGAATCGCTGCTTGCCGTGGGATTGGTTTCCGGCCAGCATCCCTGAAAACGTGGTGCTGGATGAGACGTGTTACCTGGAGACGAGCTTTAGTTTCTTCTGTTACCGCAGTCAGGCGGAAGTCGGTGTCAGTATGGGGCATGGCGCTTCCAGCTACATCGGCACGATGTTCGATGTCGGGCCGCAAGGCAGCGTGAAGATCGGCGATTACACTTTGGTCGTCGGTGTGCGAATCGTTTGCGACAGCGAGATTGAGATCGGCGATTACACCTTGCTGTCGTGGAATGTGGTGCTGATGGATAGCTATCGGATGTCGCTCGATCCGGAAGTGCGCAAGCGCGAACTGGAACGAGCAGCGATGAGCGGACAGCGATTGCCTATGTTCGTAGATGGTGACGCGCCGCCCGCCAAACCGATTCGCATTGGCAAAAATGTCTGGATCGGATTCGATTCGATTGTGCTGCCGGGCGTGACGATTGGTGACGGCGCAATCGTCGGTGCACGGTCGGTCGTGGTGGAAAACGTTGAGGCTTACACCGTCGTGGCGGGCAATCCTGCGCGATTTATTCGCCGGTTGGAGACAAGCAATGAAGTACGAGAAAAATGATGATTCAGAAGAAGATTACTTTGCCTTTGTTCATTGGTTGGAAAAGGAGACGGCAAATGAATTGAAACAGGCGAATGGAAACGTACTGGCTATAAGAGCCGCTATCCATCGTTATTTGGAAAGAGGCTATCAAGCTCATCTCACTTCAGGAGAACTTGTTGATTTCTTCTGTGTTTCCACGCCTTGCATTCTTCATATGGCTGAGTTTTCAGATGATGAATTCGATGCTGTCGTTACACTCTATGACGAAATCAATCCAGAATTGTTTGCGAAGTATTATCCGTTAAATCCATAGGATAGATGAAAGTTTTGAGTACCTAATGCAAGAGAAACCTACAAAAGGAAAGATCATCGTTTTCGGCATTCTGTTCTTCTATCCGCTGGCAGGAGTGACCTACCAGTTCCTACATTACCTGCTGGGGTTGCGGCGGCTGGGATATGACCCGTATTACGTCGAAGATTCCAGCCGGTGGATTTACGACCCGAAGATCAACGATATGACGGGCGATGCGTCAGGCAACATCGCGATGGTGCTGCCGCAACTGGAAGCGCACGGCTTTGGTGACCGCTGGTGTTTTCGCGGCAAGTACGACGACGGGCAATGTTACGGAATGACCGAAACGCAGTTGGAGCAGCTTTACCGCGACGCCGATGGGTTTTTGAATGTGACCGGCGCGCAGGAAATTCGCGAAGAGCATCTGGCCATCAAGCGCCGCATTTATGTCGAATCCGACCCCTTCCGCATGCAGGTCAAAGTCGCACAGGGCGATGCCGGAGCAATTGAACAACTGGCGATGCACGACACGCTTTTCACCTTCGGCGAAAACTTGGGCGCAGCGGATTGCGATGTGCCGATTGAACGATTCAATTGGTTGCCGACGCGCCAGCCGGTTGTGACAGATTTGTGGACGAATCCATTCAAAGGTGGCGAGGCTTACAACACGATCACGACGTGGAGCAACAAAGATCGCCACACCGAATACAACGGCGAAATGTATTACTGGACCAAGGATCGCGAGTTTCTGAAGTTCATTGATCTGCCAACGCGACGTGATATTCCTTTCGAAATGGCTGTTGGCGTTGAAGGCGAAGCGCGCGCGCTGCTGGAAAAGAACCGCTGGCGGCTGGCTTCGTCAGTTGGCGTGTCACAGGACATTGACAGTTACCGCACCTACATTCAGCAATCGCGCGGCGAATTCACCGTAGCGCGCGACCAGTATGTCAGACCGCGCACCGGTTGGTTCAGCGACCGCACGGCTTGTTACCTGGCGGCGGGACGGCCCGTGATTACGCAGGAAACGGGATTCAATAAATACCTGCCGGCGGGCAAGGGGCTTTACGGCTTCACCACGATGGATGACGTGCTGGCGGCAGTGGACGCGGTCGAAAGCGATTACGAAGGCAATTGCCGCGCGGCGCAAGAGATCGCAGCGGAATACTTTGCTGCTGAAAAAGTCGTCGGTAGCTTGATGGAGCGTGCTGGGTTATGAACGTAGTTGGACAAACAGAAACGATGGAAAAGTTATTGCCGGATCAATTGAAGACAGCCTGGCAGGCAGTGGAAGTACAATCACTGACGCCGGAAGAATTCGACGCACGGCAACAGAGGTGGACGGAAGAGTACCGCCAGATTTGGCGGAAGGCGCTGTTGCTGGATGGCCAAAGCGATCTGACGGCGAGCTTGCTCGCAGAGATTGCACGCTTCAGCGGCGAATCCATCGAACAGGTGGAGCAACGCTGCAAAGGCGCGGTCACCGTGATTGCTGACGAATGGAATGCCCAAGTCAGCGCGGACAGCCGCGAATCAGTCGAACGGTATTACGACCAGAGCGAAGGGTACGTGTACGATCTGATGTGGTGGCACGGGCTGCACGATGACGACTCGCCGCTCGGGTATGTGACGGCGCTCGATTTTGCGCAGCGGCACGGTTGCAGCAGCTATCTGGATTTCGGCTCAGGCGTGGGCGCGGGAGCGCTGTTGTTTGTGCGTAACGGCATTGGTGTGGCGCTGGCGGATATTAGTTCGACGCTGCTCGGCTTTTGCAAATGGCGATTGTCGCAGCGCGATTTGCCCGCACAGTTTATTGATCTGAAAGAACACAAACTTCCGGAGAACATGTTCGACATCGTCACGGCGATGGATGTATTCGAACATCTGGTTGACCCGGTCGAAGCGCTTGATGCGATTCATCGCGCCTTGAAACCGGGCGGGTATTTGTTTGGGCGCTTTGCCGCCGAAGAAGATGACTCGCATCCGCAACATATCGTGCTGGATTTCGCGCCCGCCTTTGCGCGCCTTGCTGAACTAGGCTTCAAAGAGGTTTGGCGAGACGAATGGTTGTGGGGGCATCAGGTTTTTCAAAAGCAATCTTGAGGTTTGATTTGAGCAATATGAATTTGAACGGAAAACGAAAACTCAGAATCGCGCACATTGCGCCTGTGGCAACGACAATCCCGGCGCCGAAGCACGGTTCGGTTGAACAAGTCACGGCGTTGTTAACTGAAGAACTGGTCAAACGCGGTCACGATGTGACGTTGTTTGCGACGGGCAACACACGCACGACGGCGAGACTGCATGCGGTCTTTCCGCACGGCTACTGGGAAGACATTGATATGTGGCCGTGGGAGCATTACGAACTGACGAACCTGGCGGCGGCTTGCGAACGCGCGGACGAATTCGACATCATCCATTATCAGGCGGCTTTCTATCCGATGAGCCTGTCGTTCTGCCGATTGGTCAAAACGCCGATGGTGCATACGCTGCATCATCAGCCTTACCCGGAGCAGGTTGAGTTGTGGGGCCAATACCCGGAAGCCAACTTCGTGGCCATCTCGGATTATCAAGGCAGTGCGCTCACTGGGTTGAACCGCGCGGCGACGGTTTATCACGGGATGGATATGAGCGAATTTCCATTCAGCGATCAGCCACAGGATTATCTCGCGTTTCTGGGCCGCTTCACGGCGGGCAAGGGCGTGCTGCAAGCGATTGAGATTGCCAAGCGGGCGGGTGAACGGTTGCTGATTGCTGCGCCGGAAGACCCTTACTATGACGAGTTCGTCAAACAGCACGTGGATGGCGAGCAGATCGTTTACGTCGGAGAACTGGATCACGCCGGTAAAGTTGAACTGCTACGCGGCGCAAAAGCCTTGCTCTATCCGATTCAAATTGGGGAGCCGTTCGGATTGGTTTTGACCGAAGCGATGGCATGCGGCACGCCGGTGGCGGCACTGAACGTTGGCGCGGTGCCGGAGATTGTCATCAATGGCGTCAGCGGCTATGCCGCCGACACGCTGGATGAATTGGTTGAGCATCTGCCTGAAGTTTGCGCCTTGTCGCGCGCTGGCGTTCGCCAGTATGCGGAAGAGAAATTCAGCGCACAGGCGATGGCCGATGGGTACGAGGCGCTTTATCAAAAACTGGTCGCTGAGCGGGAAGCGGGGATCAATGAATACAAGCGAGAGGCATCCGGAGTTGGTGCCGCCGGCGGTGCTGGCAGTCTTCGCGCATCCTGACGATGAATCGTTGGTTGCTGGCGGCACGCTGGCGCGCTTTGCCGCCGAAGGCGCGCAAGTCGCATTGATTTGCGCCACACGCGGCGAATGGGGGCCGATCAGCGATGATGCGCTGGCCGATTATGAAAGCCTGGGGCAGGTGCGTGAACACGAGTTGCGCGCTGCCTGCGAAGTGCTGGGCATCAACTGGCTGCGCTTTCTGGATTTGGAAGACGCCTGCGTTTCGGCTGTGATCGGAACGGAAGAAGAAGCAATCGTGTTGGAAAAGATCGTTCGCGCCATTCGCGAGCTTCGCCCGCACACCATCATCACATTTGGCCCGGATGGTTTGTACGGCCACGAAGACCACATCGCCATCGGCCAGTTGGCAACCACCGCGCGTTCACTTGCCGATGATCCAATCGCCTTTCCGGAGCAATTGACCGAAGACCTCGCCGTGCATCGGGTTCCCACGCTTTCCTTCGCGACCTTTCCGCAAGGGCTTTCATCGCAAATCCTGACGCGCCTTGCCGAATCCGGCCATTCGGCGCATCTGTGGGGAATCCCGCCAGAAAACTTTGGCATTCCGGCAGAGCAGATCACCACCATCGTGGATGTCGAGCCTTTCCTGGTTCAAAAGCTCAAGGCGTTGCGTTGCCATCAAACACAACTCGACGCCAGTCATGCCTTCACGCTGATGACGCGTGAACTTGCTGCGGAACTATTACGATTTGAGTACTTTCGTTCTGTGGAAGGTGATGAGGGTTGAATCAGCCTGAGAGCAGGTCAAGGAGTCAGAGGTGAAACAAGAAGCCCACAGGAGATGCATCCTGCAGGCTTCTTTAGCTTCTTTAGTCAGAGGGGAACCAGATCCGGTTAGGGTTTTTTCTTTGCTGGCCCTTTGCTCTTTGATCCGGAATCGGACTTGGGCATCACCAGATTCTTATTGCCTTGCAGCAACGCGCCAATGACGGTCTTGGCCTCTGCCACACGCGGATCATTGTCAGGCGCTTTGTCGGCGAACTTCTGAAGCATGTTGGCGGAATCTTGCCAGGTTTTTTCTTCATTGGCATACACCAGGCCCAGGCCGTAAAGCGCCTCGATATTGTCTGGCTCTGCTTCCAGAATTGCCTTGTATGCCGTTACGGCTTCGGCCTGTTTGCCCGCCGTTTCGCGTAACAGATTGGCGGCTTTCAGCGGATATTTTTTCTTCTCTGCTGGGTCGTCGGTCAGGCTGGCGATCATTTGGTAATCCTTGACCGCCGCATCCGCTTGTTCGCCATCACCGAATTTTGTGCCCATGATGGATTCGGATTCAGCCCGAACCACGTGATAGGTTCTCCGGTTCCCTTTGTTCTGAACCGGGTCGTTCTTCATCTTGGTGTCTTTTTCCTGCGCATCCAGCCCTTCAATGGCTTTGTTGCTTGATGCAATGGAATCCAGGAAGTCCTGTTTGGCCGGGTCGCGCTGTCCGCCATTGAATTCCGCGACCGCGCGTTTTTGCAGCGCGATCGCCAGGTTGCCATTCGAGATATGAATGTTGGGATTCAGCGCGACTGCTTCCTTAAAGGCCGTGATCGCGGCGGCCAGATCGGGTTTGGCCATCGCGGCGTTGCCTTCGGCAAGCTTCACATTGATTTGCTGAATGGAGGTGTTGAATTTTTCAGCATCACCGCGTTCGGCCATGGCCTTCTCGTATTCCTCTTTGGCTTTCTTTGCATCCTCAGCGCTCATTTTGGGAGCGGCACCACCACCCGCAGCAGCAGCGGCTGGGCCTTTGCCTCCACCCTGAATCTTTTTCACATCTTCAATTGTAATCTTTCGACCGTCGCCGGGACGAAGCTCGATTTTGATCGGGTCGCCCGTGGGGCGAACATTCCCCTGAAACGTGGGTTCAAAGCCATCCGCCGAAACCATGATGGTGTAGGTTCCGACATAGGGCACGCCCGCATGCAGGAATTTGCCTTTCTTGTCGGATTTGAGCGGGTAGTTGCCTTTGATGTCCATGCGGACGATTTCGACCGTTGCGCCGACGATTGGCTCGGTGGTGCCCGCCTTGACGACTTCACCCTCGATGCGACCGAGTTGAGCAAAAGCGCTAACCGTCAATAATGACAGGAGCGTGCAACCCATCCCGATCTGTAAAAATGCCGCCATCAGATTCTTGCTCTTCATTTTCTTTCCTCCGTGTGATGCTAAAAACTATTGAAACTGCGCCATCGCCAGTCTTTCAGCGCGACATTGAACGCAGACGTGGCGGAAACGTTGCAGGAAATCTTCATTCGTCCTTTGGTGCCATACTGCTGGCTCGGACAAGTTCAACTTCGCGATTTGTTGTTTAGTTCGATTGCCTGGGTATTTCGATCATCTTCAGAATTAGACCGCTCTTGAATCGGCCGTAATTCTAGCCGCCGCAAAATCAGATTTCAATTGAGCGGCATTTATTGTCGAGACTTTTGTTGCTTTCGGCATGAAAGTCGGCATGAAAGACTGAAGTCATTGCCGGATGGCTTCAACAAACCGTTCAATGAAACGACAAAATTTCTCCAAACAGACTTTGCAAAATCACGATTCCAAGTTAAAAAGTGCAATCACTCATTACCTAAGAGTACCAAGTCTTACACGAAATATGTTTTTGCCCGTTTGCCAATGCGGCAATTTTTGCCAGTGCGGTAATTTCAGAATGCCGCTTGCATAGACCGGTGTCTGTGCGCTTCATCCCGGCTACTTGCGCCACAGTGTGTGCTTGTCAGCGAGTCATTGTCACAGAGTGTGTCTTCATGGAGGAAGATTCGAATGTCGGTTCATCACGCATCAGAAGAGAATCATAGCGAGCGGCGAAGTTTTTTGGGAGTCCTCAGTGGACTGATTGCCGCCGGAATTTCCGCCATCCTGGGCGTTACCATTGGCCGCTTTGCCATTTCGCCCGCGCTTTCGTCCACAAGTGCGGAAGCCTGGACGGACGTTGGGCCTTTGGCGGACATTGCTGAAGGGAAGCCCACCAAACACAACGTCATCGTTTCGCAAAATGCAGGCTGGGGCGAATTCAATTCGCAAAAGCTGGTCTGGGTGCTGAAAAACGGCGAAAAGATCACCGTCTTTACGGCTGTCTGCCCGCACTTGGGCTGTACGGTGAATGCCAAAGAAGAAGCGTTCATTTGCGCCTGTCACAACAGTAAATGGGACGTTGCAGGCAATGCGGTGGCAGGGCCAACGCCGCGCGGGCTGGACGTGTTGGAGCATAAGATCGAAGGCGATGTGCTGAAGGTCAAATACCTGGACTTCAAACAGGGCGTTTCGCAAAAGGAGGTCTTGAGCTAAATGGCCGAAAAATCTTCCAAGGGCACTCAGGCAATGGATTGGCTGGACGAGCGCACAGGCATACGCCATGCGATGGATGAAGCTTTGAACGAGCCGATTCCCGGCGGCGCGCGATGGGCGTACGTTTTCGGCAGCCTGTTGCTCTTCCTGTTGGTGCTGCAAATTGTGACGGGAATTGTCATGACGCTCTATTACGCGCCCACTGCGGATCATGCGCACGCCAGCGTCGCATACATTCAGAAGGTCGTGCCCGGAGGGGCATTGTTGCGCGGCATACATCATTATGGGTCGAGCGCAATGATCATTCTGGCAATCGCGCATCTGGCGCAGACGTTTCTGTTCGGCGCGTATAAACGCAAACGCGAATTGGTTTGGATTGTCGGCGTGGTCATGCTTTTGATCATTTTTGCGTTCGGCTTCACAGGCTACTTGCTGGCGTGGGATCAGGCGGCCTACTTCGGGACAAAGGTCGGAACGGCCATTGCCGGAGAAATTCCTTTCATCGGCTCTTTGCAGCAAAAGATCATGCTTGGCGGCACTGAACTGACGACCGTCACGCTTTCACGCTTCTTTACCACGCACGTTTTTCTGTTGCCGCTGGCGCTGATTGCGCTGGCTGGTTTGCACGTCCTGCTGTTTCGCAAAGCAGGGCCGGCTGGCCCTTACCACGACCGCGATAACCATCGCGTGGATCGCTTCTACCCGAAGCAAATCTTCAAAGACTCCGTCGCCATTCTGCTGGTCTTTCTGGGGCTGGTCTATCTGGCGTTGAAATGGCCCGCCGAACTTGGGCCGGTGGCCGATCCGACGTCGGATTATCTGGCGCGCCCGCCGTGGTATTTCATGCCGCTGTTTCAACTGCTCAAGTATTTTCCGGGCAAATTAGCGATTGTCCCGACTGTCGTTTTGCCTGCGGTAATTTTCGGCGTGCTATTCCTGCTGCCCTTCTTTGACCGGAAAGGCGAGCGCAATCCTTTCAAACGCCCGTTGGCAACAGGATTGCTGATTTTGGTCCTTGCTGTTGCGGGTGGATTGATTTACGTGTCGAAGTATCAGGATGCACACAATCCTGAATTCGCCGAAAAGCTGAAGCAGCAGGACGAAGAAATGCACGCATTTTTCAAAGCACCTTTTCTGCCGCAGCAAATCGGCGCCAAGACGGTCGCGGTTGCGGCCAAGGCGGCGAGCAATGACACCGTCGCGCCAAAGGCTTATCTGGAAAGCTGCGCCGATTGCCACGGTGACAAAGGCGAAGGCGCCAGCGCGCCAGAGCTGCTGGGCGTGGCCGCCAAGCCGAACCGTTCACACGATGATTTGATAAAAATTCTGGGCGATTCGCGGGCTTACGGACTGAAAAAGCCGATGCCCGCAAACTTTCCCGATTTGACGGACGAAGATAAAAAAGCGATTGTCGAATGGATGGTAAAGTTGAAATAACCCCTTGCAAGATAAAACATCTTTCAGCCCGGATACGCTCCGGCATCAATTCACAGGAGACAACAACTGCAATGAAAAATCTGAGCAAAGTTAAACTGGCTGTCACTTCAATCTCGCTGGCTGCCGGGCTGATCGCCTTACCGTTGGGAGCGAGTTTGGCTACTGGCAATACCCCGGTTGCGATTCAAGATGGCGCTGCTATCTATGCTGAAAAGTGTGCCAAGTGTCACAGTGCCGACGGCAGAGGCGCTGAAAAGCAGAAAAAGAATGGCGTTCAGGACTTCACCACCGCCAAATGGCAGAAGGCATTTACGGACGCCAAGATTGCCGCTGCCATCAACAATGGCAAAGGTGATTTCATGCCAGCCTGGAAAGGCAAATTGAAACCGGCGGAAGTTACCTCTTTGGTCAAACACATTCGCAGCTTTGGCAAGAAGTAGCTGAAGGGATCAGACAGGATTGATGACCATCCTGTTGAATCTTGTAAATCCTGTCTGATCCCTCTTGCCTATTTGATTTTCAAAACCCGCCGTGCGTTCTCGTACAAAATCTTCCGCTCGACTTTCTTGCCTGGCGCAAGCCGCCTGACCGCTTCCAGACATTTGATGCCGCTGCATTCTTTGACCTTGGTGTCTGCGTCCTGACAGTCGCTGCCGTACATCAATTTGTTTTGATGACGATTGAAAAACTCTCGCGTGAATGCTTCATCCCGCAGCAGGGCATTTAATCCTGACCCCGCTGACAGATCGCCAAATAGGTTTGGATAATCGGACAGCCAGCGGTCGGTTAGCCCACCCGGCGTCAATGAACCTTTGGGGTAGAGCACGGTTTGATCGTGTGTGCGGTCAATGTTGCCCCACCAGGTTTGCGCGTGGCCGATGAAATTCACGCGCGGGAATTTTTCCAGCACTTTATGGAAGCGTTCAAAGCCAGTGTTGTATTTGCCGTGCTGAAAATGTATCAGCACGGGCACGTTATATTCACGCGCCAGCGCGGCAATCAGTTCGATATGCTTTGAGTCGCAATCCACAAAGAATTTCTGTTCGCCGATGCCGATTGCTCCAGCCTTCAAGTATTTCTCGATCACTTGACGCGCTTCGGGCAAGTCAGCGACTTCGTTGGCGAAAAAGACAAACTCTTTCGGATGCGCGCGCGCCAACGTCAGTACCGAATCATTGCCGTAACAATCGGCTTCCAGCCCGAACTTTGATCCGGCAGGCAGCAGCACGGTTTTCGTCACCCCAAGCGCGCGTTGATGCCGCAGTAAATTTTCATCGCTGCGTCCCCAGTAATGCGTATGCTGGTGAATGTCTATGACGGGTTCAGCGGCTGCGGCAATGGCTGGGATGGCCAATGCGCCGCAGGCTCCGGCAAGAAAGGTGCGACGAGAAAGTGTTGGTTTCATAACACGGGTTTTCGACGGGTACGGGGTAGGGCAACCTGCCGAGGTTGCCTCGCTTGCCTCAAGGACGTCTTCCAAGACGACCGGGCAACCTCGGCAGGTTGCCCTACTTCGTCCGAGATGAAAGGTACAAGGCTTCGGTCAGCAGCAACAGCAACAGGGCGACGATGAGCAGCACCGGCGCTAAAACTTCCAAGCCGAATTTACCGGCCAGCACGCCGATGAAAGACGGGAGCAACGATTGGCCGAGCACAGCGGCAGAGATTTGCAGGCCGATGGCGGTAGCAAAGTGCTTTTCGCCAATGCGCTCAGGCGTCGTCGCAATCATCGTCGGAAAGATGGGCGCGCAAGCCAGCCCCATCAACGCCAGGCCGATAAAGCCGAACAGGGAAGTGAGATTGAGCCAAAGCATCGCCGCGCCAATCGCAATGCCAGCGATGCTGAATCGCAACAGCAGCCGCGTGGAAATGCGATGGGTGATGAAGCCGGAAATGACGCGGCCCGCCGTAAAGCATCCCCAATACACGCTCGCCCAGCTTCCGGCGGTCGTCATCGAAACGCCGCGCGCTTCAGTAAACAGGCTGTACGACCACGCGCCGGCGGCGGCTTCAATGCCGCAGTAAACGAAGAAGATTGCAACGCTCAACCAGACGGCAGGCAAACGCCAGACTTTGGAGTTTGAAATTGCGGGCGGGTCAGTTAAAGGTTGCTGTTCAGTCTGCGCGGTCGTTTTCGGCCAGAGCCTGCGCGTCAGCCCGAAACACAAGGCCAGCGCCAACTGCCCCGCAGCAACGGCAGCGTACCCGAACTGCCACGCGCGTCCCGACGCCAGCACGGCGGTCATCAGCGCAGGACCACCGGTCGTGGCGATGCCGTAACAAGCGTGCAGCCAATTGACCGTGCGCGCGCTGTGGTAAGTCGCCACGTATGTGTTCAAGCCCGCATCAATCGCGCCCGCGCCCAATCCCGAAAGCAGGCCGAAGGAAACAAGAATCCACCAGGCAGGGGCAAACGCATAGCCAAATAAGCTGGAACTGGTCGCCAAACAACTAAGCGCGAGCAATTTCCCGATGTTCATTCGCTCCAGCAGCCATCCGCTGGTCGAGCTTGAAATCAGGTACCCGATGGTGGAGAAGATCAGCAGCGAGCCAAGTGCGCCCACAGGCAACCCAAACGAAGCGCGCATCGAAGGCCACGCTACGCCGAGCAAGCCATCCGGCATGCCCAGACTGATAAACCCGGCATAGGCCAGCGCGATGAGTAAAAATCCCGCTCGCGGTTTCGACATGGAGTTCGGCTTTGATGTACAGCCGACTGTCAGTCGGCTGAGGTTCTTATCAGTCGCTCTTTCCGGGAACCACCAGCCGACTGACAGTCGGCTGTACATTTAGGGCGTCAATGATTGAACAGGAACTCTTTGCTGGTCACGACTGCCCAAGCCAAATCTTCAATAGCCTGCCGTCGGGCATCTTGGGCGTCCTTCGCTGCTCCCTTGCTTTCGTTCATCAACGCCAGCAGATGGCTTACTTCATCCTTGCCGGGTTGACGGCTGAGCGCGGAAAGATACAGGTGATTGATCAACGATTCATCAGTCATGCCAAGCTTCAGAAATGAATCCACCAATCCGCCAGAAGCGCGTAGCTTCTGATTGATCGTGTCGCCATTGATGACGTGCAGGGCTTGCGTGACGGAAGGCTCAGAAGTTCGTTCGCATTCACAAGTCGCAAAGCGCGGCGGTTTGCCAAAGATGGTCAGGAAGTAGGAATTAACGCGCGCATCAGGAAGCTGCATCGCACGCATTCCAGCCGGATAGCCGGGAAAGTCTGTCGCGACGCCCGTCACTTGTGAAACGGCATCCAGCACGGCTTCGGCGGGCAGACGTTTGATAACGTAGCGCGAATAGAATCGCTCGTCCTGTTTGTTTGCGTCGTTTGCTTTCGACGAACGCTGGTACGCCGCCGAATTCATGACCGTACGGATCAGATGTTTGAGATCGAAGCTGTGATCAGTGAAGTCTTTGGTCAGCGCGGCCAGCAGTTCGTCGTTCGATGGCGGATTGGTAGCGCGCATATCGTCCACGGCTTCGACCAATCCGCGTCCCATAAAATTCTTCCAAATGCGATTGACGGCAGCTTTGGCAAAGTAAGGATTTGACGGCGACGTCAGCCAATCGGCCAGATGCTGGCGGCGGTCTTTCGGCGAATCAAAGGCCAACGCTTCGCCATCCAGCGGCGCGGGCGGAAGCGGTTTGCCCAGGCGTGGATGATTCACTTCGCCGGTTGGGTTGGAGTAGACCTGGACATCGCCCGCTCGCATGCCGTTTTTCAATCCTACGCGCGCGAACAGATTGGCCATTTGAAAGTATTGCTTCTGCGTCCATTTTTCCAGCGGATGATTGTGGCAGCGCGCGCAGGTGATGGACATTCCCAAGAAAGCCATCGAAGCGTTTTCGGTCAGATCGGTCACGTCTTTGTGCATCACGTAATAGTTGGCTGCGCCGTTTTCCAACGTGTTGCCGCTGGCCGTGATTATCTCGCGCACCATCTTGTCCCACGGCTTGTTGGTGGCAACGCCATCACGAATCCAATTGTGGAAAGACCACATCGCCGTCGAACCGATCTTGTCGCTTGAAACCAGCAGCACGTCCGCCCAGCGATTCGTCCAGTAATCGGTGAACTCTTCGCGGGCAAGCAGCGCGTCAATCAACTTCGTGCGTTTGTTCGACGCATTGTCGGCCAGGAAGTTTTCGACTTCTTGCGGAGAGGGAAGCGTACCGGTCGCATCCAGAAAAGCCCGGCGGATGAATTCTCGGTCGGTGCATTGTTCCGACGGCGCGATCTTCAACGTTTGAAGCTTTCGGATGACCAGTTCGTCAATGAAGTTCTGTCGTGGAGACTTGGCAAACACTTCCGGCGCAATCTTGTTCGGGTAGGGATTGGCGACGCGAGCGAACGAAACCTGGCTCAAATACCAAATGCTGATGGCTGTTTCGCCATTGCCCTGCATCTTGACCTTGCCGTCTTCATCAACCGAAGCTGTGCTTGAGTCAGCCGACGAATACTTCACCCACTTCGTCACATCCTCTGAGTGGCCGTCGCTGTATTGCGCCAGCACGTGCAGTTGCTGCTCAGCGCCCGCGTTCAGTGTTGCGGCCTTCGGCGTGACTTCAACCTTGGTAATGCGAACGTCGCTTTCGGCTGGCGCAGCCATTCCGTTTGCGATCCATTCAACCAGGACTTTGTATTCCAGCGAATCCACATTCATCCGCTTGCCGCCGCCGTGCCCAATCGCCATCGTTGGTTTCAACAGCATCAAACTTTTTGCTGGTTCCATCTGATTGACGCGCCGCCCCAGCGATTGCCGCGTCAGCACGTTGAAATCCGCTTCCGGATCGTAACCGCGCAAAGTCAGCTTGAACCCGCCCTTTCCCGCCGCCGCGCCGTGGCACGCGCCCGAATTGCAGCCGAGCCGTGTCAAGACCGGAATGACGTGATTGCGAAAGCTCCAGCCGCCAGCGGGCGCGGTGATTTCGCTGGCGGGTTTGGTCGTGTCTAGCGTAATGACTGGCAGGCTGGCGTTGGGCGCAGCCGACGACGATCGTTCGAACACTCGCAGCAAGGCCACCGTTGCAATGAATGCGAAGATCAGAGCGAGTTTGAAATAAGTGGTTTTCATTCGTGTCACTCCTGCGCCGGATTTGAAACGGAAACGCCAAGCAGTTGATGTAGTCGCGCGATCGAATCAATTTCAGGATTGAAGACCATTAGCCCTTCAGCCATTGCGGCACGCGCCAGCCTTTTGTCAGCGGCACACAGAATCAGGTTGTCGCCTTTTTGCTGCAAGCTCAGTTGCAGGTTGACGGCGGAGAGCAGAATTACTGTGTCCGAAGCGTTGAGATTGTGCTTGGCCAAAAGTGGGATAGCTGCTTTCAACAACGCATCGTCAACAGAGGTTTTGACGAATTGCGAATTGCTCGCCACCTCCGTTTCAAACTCAGCCATCGCCTGTGTAAACGCCGGGCGCGCCAATCGCTTGCCGTTGTATTGCCGGAGCAGAATCGAGATGACTTCGAGCATCCCCAGCGTTGAACAAGCCATTCGCCCGTTCGGGATCAGGTTGAAAAGATCATCCACCACATCCGAGCCAAGCTCCGGCGACTAGCGTTTGATCAGCCCGCTGGCGTCGAAGAAGATTCGCAAAATCGGGTCACTCATCGCGGGCCTCAATCAACTGGCGGGTCAGTTCCAAATTTTCAAGTCCTGCCTCTTTGTACATTTGGCGCAAATGGGCAACTCCTTTGGCTTGGGCGGCAATGCCGAGTTCGCTGAATAATTGTCTGAAGGCCTGCCCCCATTCCGCCGATGAGACGGTTGGCGCCTCCGCGTGGGTAGGATTCCCATTGAGCGCCGGCTTTGATTTGACCTCCGCCAAATCTTGTTCGAGGACGACAACCGCTTGTTCGAGCGATCCGACCCGGGCCGCCAATTGTTCTACTGCGACTGTTTGACTCATTGCTTTGTACTCCTTTCGTGATCTTTGTTGATGCGTTGGGCGGACAGCGCCAATGCAGCGCCATCTTACGCCGCCTCGCCGCAGCGTCTAACCGTTGGCGGCTACGGTTCGCCGAACGCCGCCCGCACCAGACCCGCGCCGCGATCCTGCGCGTATTCTTGCGCCACTTCGGCCAGCAGCGCCTCGACCTGCTCCGGCGTGTAGTTCAATTGCTCCGCCACGACTTCCAGATTCTTTGCCACGATTCGCGCATCGTTGTGGCCGATGGTTTGGAGAAGACCAAAGCTCAATGCAATCAGCCGCGCAGCTTGCGGCAACTTTCCTTGCTCATAAGCCGCAATTCCAAGTTGATAGAAAGTGGCGGCTTCGCCCGCGCGGTCGCCGATCTGCTGTTTGATTTCCAGCGAGCGATTGAACTTCTCTCTGGCCGCCGGGTAGTTGCCTTCATTCACGTCAATCGTGGCGAGTTGATGCCAGGTGCCGGCTTCGGTTGCGCGGTCGCCGATCTGCTGTGTGATTTCCAGCGAGCGATTGAACTTCTCTCTGGCCGCCGGGTAGTTGCCTTCATTCACGTCAATCGAGCCGAGGTTATGCCCGGTGGCGGCTTCGCCCGCGCAGTCGCCGATCTGCTGTTTGATTTCCAGCGAGCGATTGAACTTCTCTCTGGCCGCCGGGTAGTTGCCTTCCTTCACGTCAATCGAGGCGAGTTGATGCCAGGTGGAGGCTTCGCCCGCACGGTTGCCGATCTGCTGTTTGATTTCCAGCGAGCGATTGAACTTCTCTCTGGCCGCCGGGTAGTTGCCTTCATTCACGTCAATCGTGGCGAGTTGATGCCAGGTGGAGGCTTCGCCCGCGCGGTCGCCGATCTGCTGTTTGATTTCCAGCGAGCGATTGAACTTCTCTCTGGCCGCCGGGTAGTTGCCTTCATTCAAGTCAATCGAGGCGAGTTGATGCCAGGTGGCGGCTTCGCCCGCGCGGTCGCCGATCTGCTGGCAGATAGTCAATGCTTTGAGAAGTTGTACACGCGCTGCTTGATGATTGCCTAAATCGACCTGTAGCCAGCCGCAGTAGTAAAGAGCAGTAGCTTCGTCGGCAGTTATTCGACTGCGAAGGGCTATCTGATATGCCACTTCAAAAATGCTCAGCGTCTCCTCAAATGGGTAAGTATTTAGCATCTGCTTACCCGCAGCCATCAATAGCGTTGTGGCTTGTCGGCATCTGCCCTCGTCCCAATCATCTTTGTTGATCGCCATCACCATCAGCGCCTGTTGGCACATCGCTGCGCGGCTGGTGGCGTAGTCCGCCGTCCGCTGATAGCCACTGGCTGTCCCTGCATCACCACCGACTTTGAAAAGGTTTGCCAGTGTGCGAGCAATTTGGTTTTCCTCCGGTGCATACAAACCAATCAATGTGCGAGCCAATGCCAGGCCCATTTGATTTTGTTCGATGGCGGTCAAGACATAACGGCTCTTCAGCGCATACCAGTGCAAATCAGAAGCAAAGGCATAGCGCCACAGCGTGCGGGGGCCGGTTTGCGGGTCTTCAATCGTGATGCTGGTGTCTTCCTGCAAAATACCGTCCGGTTGTTCCGCGCTCGCCACAAGATAATCATCGAAGAAGTCAATCAATTCGTCACGATTCCAATTCATCACACGGGCGACGGCATCGGCGGTGAAACAGCGGCCTTCGAGCGCGGCGCAGGCGAGTAGCATGCGTGTCTGTTCCAACTCGCGTGGGCTGTCATCGTCGAGCAGCTTTTTCAAGCGGTCATCCAACGCGTCTTTGACCAAATTCAAAGACGGCATGCGGTTCGGCGCCCATTGCCAGCACGCCGCCTGATCCGAGTAAGCTACAACGCCGCGCTCCTGCCAGTCGTGCCAGAGCCGGATCACCCAACCGGGATAACCGCCAGTCGCGCCGTGCAGGTGCTGGACCAGTCCCGGCGCTGCCGGCCCAATCCAGGCGGCTATGTCGTCGCGGCTCAGCGGATGCAAATGCCACCACTCGGCCAGCCCGCGCGCGGTCAAATAGCGAGCGATGAAAAGCAGGTTCGGCTCGTCATATTCGTGCGGCCCCAACTCTGACGGCCCTTCCATCGTCAAGAAGAAGAGCAAAGGAAGATCAGCGTGAATTTCGGCAGCGAAGTCCAGCAACAGATTCGCCCATCCGCTGCCCTCTGCCTGATCCAGATCATCAATTAGGCAGATGACCGGCTGAGCCTGTGCGACGCTGCGCAAGAGACGTTTGAGCACATCCGGCGAATGTTCGGATTGTTGAGCTACGCTTTCCACCACTTCCCAAGTGGCCGCGCCTGCTTGGAGAATCTGACCGATGAACGCCGCTACTCCGGGGATGAGCGAAATGGTTTCGCCGATAGCGGCAGCGATCTTTGCGAGCGGGAAATTACCGGTTCCCCCAATTTCCCACGGATGATATTGATCCTTGATGAATCGTCCGGCGATCACTGCCGGGCGAGGATGTGATTGGCGGAAGGATTCAGCCAGGGCTTGAAGCGTGTCGCTTCGCCCGCTTCCCGATTGGCCGGACAGGAAGACAAGTTGGCCGTGTTTTTGTTTTTGGCTGACGACGGTTTGGTAAAGAGACATCGCTCGCTGCAACTCTGCCGGGCGAACTCGTAAATCCGTGCCGAATGTTTTAGTGCGGAAATCCATATGGAGGAGCGGAAGGGTGGAGCAATTTGGTAAATGGCTCTACCTGATGATTGTGGTACTACTGCCGTTTGCGTTCGTGAACAGTAAGATATTTCCCCTGCCAGGTGTCAACGAATTCCGCACGTTGTTTGGCAAATTCTGGCCAGTACCATGCGTCCAGAACCGGGCCTTGGTTGAAGGTGACGACGACTTCGACCTGTTCCAACTGTCGCCGGATATGATCGAACTCTTTTGGCGTTTGCGAATCCGGTGAAAGAAAGAAGCTGATCGGCCCGCGCACGTTGGGGAAAAGTATTTCCGGGCAGCCATTGTTCAGGTAGAAAATCTCTCGCCCACCAGCGATGGCGCGCACCTGCAACCATTCGTTGCGCTGATCTGCATGCGCCCACAGGCCCGCGGTTTCTGGCGAACGCTTGGCCCATTGCCAGGCATTGGCGACAATCTTGTACGTCTGCGTGTGTCCAATTATCGCTACCAATATCAGCGCCATCACCAGCGCCGGGCGCACGCGATAAACCATCAGCGCCAGTCCGATGCCGACGACCAATAAAGACGAGTAGTACGTCCACGATCCCGGCCATCCAAAGAACACAAAGAGGAAGAAAAAATGGCAAGCCGCGATTGCAACCAGCGCTTCGTGCTTTGCTGTCGAGCGCCGAAAAAGGCCAAGCAGTGACCGGAAACCGAAAACCGCCAGCAGTAACGTGCACAGTACCCAGAATCCTGCCGGGGTGAACAGATAATACCTTGCGTATTCTGCCGCGCTGCCTAGCTCAGGCCACCAAAACGTGCGGCCATTTCCAAACAATCCAAAGTCCAACGCCTGGTAACTTTTCGCGCCGGCCAGCGGCAGCAGCGAACTGATGAGCGGCGCAAAACCGAAGCACGCAATTGTGATCAGGATGTAGATAACGCCGGTCAAGGCGGCAGGCAGCAGCGAAGTAGCAAAAGAAGCCCAGCCCTTCTTGTGCCGGACGGTGCGCCGGATGGTACGTATGCTTATCCAGATGAGTAAGATTAATCCCAGAACGTAGGCCATTACCGGTTTGATGAAGACGCAGGCCGTTGCCAATGCCAGTGCGCGCGCGCGCCGCCCAGCGGCGATGTCCGCGATGGTGTGAATGATCAGGGCTGCTTCCAGCGGATGTGTTAGATGCACATAAACCGGAATGATTGCGTGAGGCATCGCTGCGATCAGAAAGCATATCGTCAGCCAATTCCATCGCTTTGCCAGCCGCCATATTCCCCACACCATTGCGGCTTCGGCCAGAAACATAAACAGCAGATAGCCCGCGGGCGTGCGGCCCGCCAGGGCAAAGAAGGCGCGTCCGATCATCAGCGTCAGCAAGCCATACGGGTAACCAAAATCAATTGTCGGAACGTAGCCGTGCGCAATCAATTGATCTGTTCGCAGCGAAACGCCCGGATCGTAAAAGACGAAGTTGGCGAAGTCGTAGCTGACCGGAAGCTGCGCCAAAAATGTCGCGCTCAGCGTTAGCACCAATGCCAGCCCGCGCCAATTCAGCCACAAGCTTTTTCGACTCTGGCTTGGCAAAAGTTCAGTCGAAGGCGGCCTGAAGAGCGGCTGGGCTGACGGCAGATCAATGGTCATAGGTGATTGCGTTTGTTTGCCGTGAGCAGCGATGCGTCAGATTTCCTGCGGGTCAATGCCAAGTTCGCGCAGCTTGGCCGCGAACCGTTCGGCACGTTGTGCTTCCTGCTCGGCGCGTTGTGTTTCGATAATCGCGGTTTCGGAGGGCGTAGGCAGTAACTCCCCTTCAGCGGTGAAATAGCGTAGGAAGCCTTCGCAGGCTCCGAGGTATAACCCAAGTACCTCGCTCCAACGCCAGCCGCGTTCATCCGGCGGAATCTCTTTGTATTGCGCGCCCTGTAAACGAAAACCCGCAAACTCGCCCGTTTCCGGCGAGAACCAGAAGTACTCCGGTGTTCGAAAGCGCCTGGCGTAGAGGTCTTTCTTGATCCCGCGATCATTGGCGGCGGTTGACTCCGAAAGCAGTTCGATTACCAGTTCCGGCATTTTTCCTTCTTCCCACACCACCCACGACTTGCGGTGGCGATTGTCTGTATCCGTGACGACAAAGAAGTCCGGGCCGCGAAAGTCATGTGTCTTGGTCTGCTCGTAGCTGAAATAGATCGTCAGGTTGTCGCCGATAAAAAAGTCGTTCCGGTCGCGCCAGTACCATTCCAGAATGGTGACGAGCAACCGCAGTTGCAGTGCATGTATTGAGCTTTCCATCGGCCACACCTCGCTTGGCAAATCCTTTTCCATCGGAAGAATCTCCAGCCATTCTTCCGGCGTCAGTTTGCGCCGTTCTTCTGGCGTCAGTTCCTCGCGCATTGGCTGTTGCATCGTAGATTGGGCAGTTGCCATAACTTCCTCCGCTCAAAATAACTCATTGATAGGATTGACGCCGTGTTCGACCACGCGGATGGGACGGCCCTGCAAGCCGGGCAGTTCGGTGTCCGGATCAATCTCCAGCGAGTGCATCATCGTCGCCGCGACCTCGCCGGGCGTGACGGGACGGTCTTTCGGGTACGCGCCGATCTCGTCCGATGCGCCGACGATCCGGCCGCCTTTGACGCCGCCGCCGGCAAAGAGCATTGACCAGCATTGTGGCCAGTGATCGCGTCCGCCTGCCGGATTGATCTTCGGCGTACGGCCAAATTCGCCGGTCGCGACGACCAGCGTGTTTTCCAGCAGGCCGCGCTGATGCAAATCTTCGAGCAGGGAAGCGTAGGCCATATCGAACATCGGGCCGACTTCGTTGCGGTAACAGGCGATCGGACTGAAAGGCGCGGAGCCATGAATGTCCCAGGTGATTTCATTGAAGACGGTTTCAAACTGATTGATCGTCACGAAGCGCACGCCGCGTTCGATCATCCGGCGGGCCAGCAGACAGCTCATCCCGAATTTGTTGCGCCCATAACGATCCTTCACAGCGTCGGATTCTTTCGATAGGTCGAATGCCTCGCGCATTTTGGTGGATGTCATCAGCGTGTAGGCTTGATGGAAATTGTCATCAAGCAATCGCGCATCGGCCGAAACCTCAAACTCTTTGACCGAAGCGTCCACCATTTCGCGAAGTTTGCGGCGGCGATCCACGCGCATTGCCGAAATGTATTCCGGCGGCAACATGTCTGGCACTTTGAAATCGGGTGTTGATGGATCGGAATTCAGCACAAAAGGATCGAACTGTTTTCCCAAAAAGCCCGCCGTCTGGCCGTGTGGCAGATTGCCGCCAGTGTTGCCAATGGGGCGCGGAAGCAGGACGTGCGGCGGCGCGTCACCACGCGGGCCGCGCAGCTTTGATAAAACACAACCGACGTTCGGATGTTCCTGTCCGGCTTGGAACAGGCGGCCCGTTTGCATCATTTGATGGCCAGTGTCGTGAACAGCGGCGGCTTCGTGGTGCAGGCCGCGCACGATGGCGAATTTGTCGGCCTGTTTGGCGGTGTGCGGAAAGATTTCGCTGATCTCAATGCCGTTGACGTTGGTCTTGATCGGTTTGTAAGGGCCGCGAATTTCGGCGGGGGCGTTGGGCTTCATATCCCAGGTGTCCACCTGGCTGGGGCCACCCAGCAGCATCAGGAAGATGCAGTTCTTTTCTTTGTCATTATTGACCGCGCCTCGGGCTTCAAGCGCGAACAAGTCAGACAAGGACATTCCCAGAAACCCAAGCGCGCCAGCATGCAGAAAATCGCGGCGGCGAATGCCATCACAGAAACTCACTGTCTTTTCAGCATCGAGTCGAAACATAGGCCGTCAGCCCTCCGTCTTTTTTTGATTCATTGTGCAGCGCCCGATGTGCAGCGCCTGATGTGCAGCATATGCTATAGACTTCAGGAAAAGACGTACAGGGGACTGTTAGTCCCCTGATGGCTTGGATTGAGAGAACACGCGGAAACCAAAGGGCTTTCCAACCACGACCTCAGCCAACTAACAGTCGGCTGTACATTTCTTTTTCTTGAAAGCTATAGGTGCGGTATCGCAGCGACGATATAGCATAAACCGCGCGCAGAGGCGATGTTGGCCAAATTAACTTTTGGAAGAATTGGGGTTGTCAATTCTTAGTGAGACAGGTTATAAAGCTGCCCCGTTCATTGAGTGCCCTACCTTTTGTGCCCCATTTTGCCCCGTCTTGAACCTCACTAACTAGACAGGAGTAGACAATAATGCAATCCGAGGCGCACTTCGCCACAGCATACGGAGCGGGTGGCGAACAGGCCGTTGGCATTTCACCAGAACAGAATCCGCAGACGGTTATTAACTCGATTCCTTCCGGATCAAAAACAAATCCACGCGAAACCAAATTCGATATTGTGTCGGCTTCCATCGTTGTCGGTGGCACGGCACAATTCATCACGTTTATCTTTGGTTTGGTAACGGAGTTTGTTCCGCGCGTGCTCGACAATGTGCTGCTGAGCGTGTTCATCGGCCTGTGTGTCGGTGTGATCGCGTATGCGTTGATGAAGGGGAATGACTGACGAACGGGACTTACGCAAAGACCAACGAGATGTGGCGCGAGTTGCTTACTCGCGCTGACTGCCTTTGCCAAACGGTGCGAGTAAACAACTCGCACCACATTCTGCGTAAGTCCTGACTAAATTTCTTCGACCGCCACGCGTAGCAGTTCAGCCACGCTCCAGGCTTGCGCAATGCAGCCACGCGGAGCGTGCGGCGCATCCCCATCGAAAATCTCAGAAACCTGGCCTACGCCCGCCGTTCGCAGATGCGGCAAGAATCCGTTTACCCACTGCCGGGCTTGTGCGCGGGATGTTTCCGTTTTTCCATTCACTCTCAAGTACGCCGTAATAAACGGGCCAATCAACCAGGCCCAGACAGTGCCTTGATGATACGCGCCGTCACGTTGGCGCGTATCACCGGCGTACCGGCCAACGTAGCGCGAATCGTTTGGCGACAGGCTGCGCAATCCGAATGGCGTCAGCAATTCACGCTGGACAACAGCAACGACTTGCCGCGCCTGTTCTTGATTGAGCATCGAATAATGCAGGCTGGCGGCGAAAATCTGATTTGGGCGAATTGAACCGTCACGCATCTCGCCATCCACGACATCATATAAACAGCCGGGCAAACACCCGGCAGCTTCATTCCAGAATTGGCGATTGAAACTTTCTTTTGCGCGCTCGGCCATCGCGGCATATCGTTTAGCATTGACGCCCTCGCCAAATTTGCCCGCCAACTCTTCCATCACGCGCAGCGCGTTGTACCACAGCGCCTGAATCTCAACCGGTTTGCCTGTGCGCGGCGTAACGACCCAATCGCCAACCTTGGCGTCCATCCACGTCAGTTGCACGCCTGGCTCGCCCGCGAACAATAAGCCGTCCGCATCAACGCGAATTTGATAGCGGGAACCTTGTTCGTGCCAGGCAATGATGTCTGTCAGCACGTCGTAAAGCTGAGTTCGGACAAACTCGTCATCATCTTTTTGGGTCGTATGAGCCAGCAGGGCACGCACCGCTTCGAAATACCAGAGCGTCGCGTCCACCGTGTTGTATTCCGACTCTCCCCCCGAATTCAGAAAGCGGTTGGGCAGCATTCCGCGATCCACGTGGTTGGCAAATTCCAGCAGGATGCTGCGCGCAACGTCGTATCGCCCTGTCGTCAGCGTCAGCCCGGGCAAGGCGATCATCGTGTCGCGCCCCCAGTCGGCAAACCAGTGATACCCGGCGATGACTGTCTTCTGCTGATTCCGCGCGACAATAAATTGATCCGCCGCCAGCGTCAGTGTGCGGATCAAATCATCTTGCTTCACTCCTGCAAGCAAGCCCTCGCGCCGATTCACCTCTGCCAGGCGAAGCCTTCCAGCGTCACTGATGTCGTGCGTTTCAGTTGACGCGATTACTGTCGCCGATGCGTTTTGGCTCAGATCAAATTTCAGCGCAAAGGGAGCAAACAGGTCTTCGATGAAATCCAGGCCGCGTTCGCGTTCGGCCGCATATTCAAAGTTGCGATACCAATAACCAGTCAGCATCAATTCGTTGGCATTGTGGGCAAAATGCAGCTTCGGTAAATCAGCGTAAGGCTGGATCGTTGCCAGGCCATCCCCCGTTTCAATATGAGATTCAACGTGAGAATTGATCGAACTGTTTTCGTGCGCGGTGCTGTGGAAATCGCGGAAGGCGACAAGCGGATGTATTTCCAAATGGCATTCCGTCACATTGTGGCTTTGCTGACGGCAGTTATATTGCACAACGGTTGTATTCTCGCCGTGAACCATAAAGACAGACTTTTCAATCACCACGTCTGCGACTTCGTAAACAAAAACCGGAAAAGGGTCGAGCCGGAACTCCTTCAAGTAACGATGGCCGTGCGGATGAACTGCCCCTGAATATTGATTAACAGATAAATCATAACGCGCACCATTGATTACCAGGGTTTCTTCCAGCTTGGACAACAGCGCCATTCGCTCCACCGGCGGCGTAGTCGCGGCCATCAGCAACGCGTGATACCGCCGTGTGTTCATCCCTGTGATGGTGGATGACGCAAAACCGCCCAGCCCGTTTGTCTCCAGCCACTCGCGCTCTGAAGCTTCCTGAAGATTGCCGCAAATGTTTTCATCAAATTGAATCATCTTTGCCTCCGAAAACAGTAATCCGCAGACGCCTGCTGGTTATTCCATCAAAGCAATAAGAATTGCCGACTCTGCTTATCTTCCTCATACGCTGTGCGAATAGACTTGTGCGCTCTGCAAGAAAACATTCGACACGTCAGAAACTTCAGCCACAAGCAAAAGATGGCCTCCGGCGCGGCAAAGACAATTCGTGCAGGTGCAAAAAGCACCTTTGCATCGTCAGAGACGATTCGTGCGCGCAAAATTCTATCTGCGCAGAAGAAATTTGACCTGTGGGCGTGTTGAATCACCCGGTGCGGCGTTCGAAAGAATTCCCGCAACTGAAAACTTGATTCGTGCGCACAAGATTTGATTTGTGCGCTGACAAAAAGATTACGCGCAGACTCATAACCGCACAAATAAATAATGTTGCTTTTAACCTTCCACTTATTGCAAACACGTTCCATCAGCAATCAGTATTTTGAGATCGCGGCAGCGTGTGGAGTGCGGAGAGTTCTCACCGCTTTGTTAGTCAGTGGAAGGTGCGCTATTCGAGAGACTACTAAAGCAGTACCGAGCTACCGCACTCCACAGGCTCTGCCGATCCGATTTATGCACAGGCTTCAAAAAATAGCACGAGCAAATCGGCCCCTCCATCTGAACAACATGATTCAGCGGATCGAGGTAATCAATTTCGGACGGCTGCTTCATTGCAAGAAAAGACTTGCCACGTTACCGCGCCCGCAGCAGGAATCTCGATTCGTGTAACAAAGTCATTTTTTGCCAATGACTCAGCACCGCTTCAAGCAGAACTTTGGGGTACCTATTTTTCACCCGGGCATTACTACAAGTTATTTTCTTACGCCCTGCCCGCTTTTATCCTACAGGCGATGTAAGCAGGCTGTCAGGCAGAAATTAATGAAAAAGAGGGAGGTAGTGGCTCAGTGAAGAGAGAGAGCACGATGCAACCACGTGTCAGTAGCCCGCGCGTGAGCAAGGGCTGGCGTGGCGTCCGGCGGCCCTCCCTCACGGTCGGGCTACTGACACATCTCCCCCACATGAACCAC
>JBBQVH010000094.1:0-33374 GCA_038211695.1 Blastocatellia bacterium
TGTGTCAGTAGCCCGACCGTGAGGGAGGGCCGCCGGACGCCACGCCAGCCCTTGCTCACGCGCGGGCTACTGACACGTGGTTGCATCGTGCTCTCTCTCTTCACTGAGCCACTACCCAATTATTAACTACAGCCGCAGGAATAAAACTCTCGTTTGACTCTGCTCTAAATGGAAAGAGCCGCGGTGTGCTTCAAGAAAGCACGCTGCGGCTTCGGTCTTCCTCGCTCATCTGACAATTACCGTGCGGTAGACTTGCCTGTCGGCAAAGTCAGCACTGCATCAATCACGTGAATGACGCCGTTATCACAGGTGATGTCCGTTCGGATCACTTTCGCGTCATTGATCTTGACGCCTTTGTTCGAAGCAATGCCCAGGCTCTGTCCTTCCAACGTTTTTACCGTCCCAAGCTTCGCCACCTCCCCGCCCGTCATTTTGCCTTCCACAACGTGGTACGCCAGTACCTGTTTCAGCTTGGGAATATTCTTGAGCAGTTCTTCGACAGCGGCTTTGGGCAGTCTGGCAAAGGCGTCGTCGTTCGGCGCAAAGACCGTAAACGGGCCGGGCTTCGACAGCGTTTCCTCCAGGCCCGCGGCTTTGATCGCTGTGATCAGTGTTTTGAATGTATTGGCCGCAGTTGCGGTTTCGACAATGTTCGGCATTTGAAATTTCCCTCTTTGATCTCTGGGTTAATTCTCAAAAGCTACCGCTGCTGGTCGGGCCAGTAGCTGGATTGACGATAATGACTGTAAAGCTGCGTCTCGTATTCCCGCGAAATCATCTTGGATTTGTCATATTCAGGACTTTGCCTGACTCCTTCGCGGGAAAGATTGACGTGGACTTTGCCTTGCGCCCAATCAATCAACGAGATCCATTGCGGCGAGACAAGCACCTTCTTGCCGGGCAGCCAACTGCGCGTATCAATCGCCAGATAGCGAATCACCCAACTGCTGTCTTCCGCGATGAAGTCTTCGACGTAGCCGATCTGGCCATCCGTCGCCGCGATGTGATAGCTGGACACCTCTTCCGTACTGCGTAAATGGACGTCTCCCAAAGTGACGCGCGCCGGAGCCGTGGCCACAGCCGTCACTACGACGTTCATCGAACCCTCCGGAGCGGCAGCCATCGGCAGAAGTTGCTGCGGCAATGAAGCAGGATATTCCTCAGTCCCCCATAAAAACGGGCTGCCCCAATAGTATGGATAGCCGTAATGGTCCGAATGAGCCGCTTCCATCCGGCGCGATACCGGTTTGCGTATGTCAATCTCCGGGCTTTTCTCGACCTCGCTTTTGGTCAGGTCAACATGGAGCTTGCTGTTTTCGCGGTCTACTCTGACCACAGAAAACGGTGAGATCAGCACTTGCCTGCCTGACAGCCACTTGCCTGTGTTGACGACGATATAGCGCAGCGCCCACCGTTCATCATCGAAATAGAATTGCTCAACGTCTCCGATTTCGCCGTCTGTCGCGATGATCTCAAAACCTCTCAGATCATTTACACTGCGTAACATGCCTGTTTCTCCTTCTCACTGTGAACAGTCGCTGTTTGCCACCACTGAAAACCCAAAGGTTGTGGATTCTGCTGGTCATTTGCCCGCAATAACGTCAGCTACCTTCACCACCGCTTCGCCAAGTGTGCGATGCCCCTTGCCCGCTGTCGCCTGAACTTTCCCTTCCAAACGTTCAGCTTCGGCTTCGAGCTGAGGATTGTTGGCTACTTCTCCGGCTTTGTCCTTGATCGCGCCAATAATTTGTTTGCCCTCGCCTTCGACCTTATCTCTGTTTCACATGTCTTGTTTCTCTGGTAATTGATCGCCTCCATCGCGGAAGGATCGGTGTATTCATTCAGCCAGATGATTGGCAGATGATTGGCGAGACTGGGATAAATTACTGTCCAATAGAGGACACCTTTGGAAAGAAAGTAAGAAGGGATCAGTAGAGGCTGGCCGCAAATGACAGAGCCGAGTCCTGCAGGACTCGGCTCTGTTCGGTGGAATGATCCTTACTCGTCGCTTTGGGCGATTAGCAAGATGGCGGGAAGATCGGAATCGTCAAACTGGCCGCGGGCGTCAGCTTCAGCTTGTGCAGGTTGTGCCCGCCATTGAACGCTCCCGCATTCGTCCCCGCGTTCGGGTTGAAGTTGATTGCCGCTCCCACAATCCCGATGTCCGACTGTGAGTAGAGCTTCAGCCAGCCGGTACGGCCAGCGGGGATGAAGCTTTCAAACCTCGGAGCAGTCCTCGGGAAATTGTTCGACAGGCTACTGCGTAACTGGCAACTGCCGCTGATCTGGAAGCTCAGCGCGTTCTCGGCGTCGTCATACAAGATGCCGAAGAGAGTGCCCAGCGTTGAAGCACCCGTCGCCAGATTGCCCCCGATACGATCGACGATCAACAGTGTGTCGTTACCGTCCGCGCGGCTGCCAATACTGTCTAGCGCCAGCACTCGCGGAAGCTGGTTGTACATCAGGCCGTCGAACTTCAACTCCGCGGTTGATGAATTGCCATCGCACACCGCCGGGACTCCCGGCAAACCCGCAATCGCTTCAGCCCCCAGATTGGCCGTCTGACCTGTTGCCAGCTTGATGTATTCGTCGCCGATCAGCGTGTTGATATTGAGCGGGCAGCCCGTCATGCAATCTTCCAGCACCGCCACCACGTAACCGCTGGTGCCCGGATCAATATCCGACATCTGAAAACAGGTCGTCTGATTCGGCGTCAGACAGATATTCGCGTCGGCCACCGAACAACTTGATCCGTCAATAAAGAACAGATGCACGCACGCACGCCAACTGTTTTCGACGTTGGTCAAACAGATGCGCGTGTTGGTACGGTTCGGATTGCTGGCGTCGGACGTGTAGTACGGGAAGATCAGCACCGACCCTGACTTCTGATCGCTGATTTGCGAAGTCGGCGGCAGATTGGGGCCGGGGCCGGGCGGGACTTTTTCCACCGGCACGCACAACGTGGACGTGTTGTTGGCAGGGCGGATTTCGGTTTGATTCGAACTGATGGTCGCGGTGTTGCACAGCATGGTGCCGGCGGACTTCATCGGGAGCCTCACCACCAAGGTTACCGTCGCCGTCGCCTGGTTTGCCATAGTTCCCAGGTTGCAGGTGACCGTTGACGTGCCGCTGCAAGTGCCTTGCGAGGGTGTCGCCGAAACCAGCGTCACCCCGGCGGACAATGTGTCGGTCACTGTCACGCCCGTCGCCGTGCCCGGCCCGAAGTTGACGAGAGAGAGCGTGTAGGTGAAGAGCGTGGTCTCATAAGCCACCAGCGCCGAGCCGGTCTTCACCACGCAAAGATCAACCCCGCAGGTGCTATCTATCGTGATGATGGTTGAACTGTTGGCAATGCACCCCGCCATCGTCGTCACCGTCACCGATAACGTCACAACGCCTGTATTCCCAGCCGTGTATGTGATGTTAGGCGTGCCTTGCCCTGAGGTAATCGTGCCGCCGGTGATCGTCCAGAGATAAGTAGCGCCCGCGCCCGCGTTGGGCACGGAAGCTGTGTTACCGGTCGAGAGCGCACAAATAGTAGTGGATGTGATGATTGTCGCAATCGGCGCCGGATTGACCGTCAGTACCACGTCATCTGTCGCCGTGCTGCAACTCGGTATCGCGTTGCTCGTGACGGTTAGCCGCAACGTTACAGTGCCGGTGCCCGTCACGTTGATATTGGTTGTATTGCTGTTCGGGCTGACAATGATTGCCGACGCCGTGCCGGTCGTTGCCAGCACGCTCCATTGTGGCGTGCCGCCAGACACCGTGCCCGTAACAATGAAGGCCGTTGGGCCGGGAACTGTCTGGCAAAGCATTTGATCCGGACCTGCCGCCGACAACGGATTCGCATTAACCGTCAGTACCACGTCATCCGATGCGGTGCCGCAACTCGGCGTCGCGTTGCTCGTGACGGTCAGCCGCAAGGTCACGGTGCCAAGCCCGCTGACGTTGACGGTGGTGGTGGGATTGTTCGGCATGCCGATGATCGCCACGGCTGTGCCGGTTGTACCAAAGACAGTCCATAGGGGCGTTCCGCCGGATACCGTGCCCGTGACGGTAAAGACCGTTGGGCCGGGAACTGTCTGGCAAAGCGATTGATCCGGCCCTGCCGCCACCAACGGGTTCGCATTGACCGCCAGCACGACATCATCCGTCGCTGGGCCGCACGCCGGTATGGCGCTGCTGTTGACCCTGAAGCGCAAGGTGACCGTGCCCACGCCGGTAATGTTGACACCCGTTGTCGCCGCATTCGGGCTGACAATCATCGCTAATGCCGTGCCGGTTGACGAAACCACTGTCCACGCGGGCGTCGCGAGCGTGGCATTCGTGAATGTCCCCGTGACCGTGAAGGCCGTTGGCCCAGCACCCGTCTGGCAAAGCGATTGATCCGGCCCTGCCGCCGCCGCCGGACTGGCATTGACCGTCAGCACGATGTCATCCGTTGCCGTGCCGCAACTGACGCTGGTCGTAGTTAGACGCAATGTGACCGTGCCTAGACCGCTCACATTGACGTTGGTCGTGGCGCTGTTCGGGCTGACGATGATTGCCGTCGCCGTGCCCGTCATACCAATGACGCTCCAAGTCGGCGGGCCGCCTGCGCCATTGACGGTGAAAACCGTCGGCCCGGGCACGGTTTGACAGAGCGCCTGATCCGGCCCTGCCAGCGCGACTGCTCCCGCTGTCACCGTCAGCACAACATCATCGCTCGCCGTGCCGCAGTTCGGCGTGGAGTTGCTATTGACCGTGAATCGCAAGGTGACCGTGCCGATGCCCGCGATATTGACGACGGTCGTGGTGTTATTGGGAGTCAGAATGGTCGGGACAGCCGTGCCCGTTGTAGCAAACACCGTCCAAGCAGGAGTCGCGGGAGTTCCGAAGGTCGCTACACCTGAGACAGTGAAGACTGTTGGCCCAGGAATGGTCTGGCAAATCGCCTGATCTATTCCCGCATTCGCACCAGGCGCAGGCAACACCGTCAACACGACATCGTCCGTCGCCGCGCCGCAATTCGGCGTCAGGTTACTGGTGACGGTCAGCCGCAAGGTCACGGTGCCATTGCCGATCACATTGACGTTGGTTGTGACACTGTTCGGGCTAACGATGGTTGCTGATGCTGTGCCGGTCGTCGCAAGGACGCTCCAGGCGGGTATTCCATTCGTTGCCGTGCCCGTGACGGTGAAGACCGTTGGGCCGGGAACCGTCTGGCAAAGCGTTTGATCCACGCCCGCCGCCGCCACCGGATTCGCATTCACCATCAGCACGACATCATCGAATGCCGTGCCGCAACTGGGCGTCGCGTTGCTGGTCGCAGTCAGCCGCAAGGTCACGGTGCCATTGCCGGTCACGTTGACGTTGGTCGTGGCGCTGTTCGGCGAAACAATGATTGCCACCGCCGTGCCGGTTGAACCGACGACGCTCCATTGTGGTGTGCCATTGACGACCGTGCCCGTGACGGTGAAGACCGTTGGGCCGGGAACCAACTGGCATAGCGATTGATCCAAACCTGCCGCAGCCGTTGGACTGGAATTGACCGTCAGCACAACGTCATCCACCGCCGTACCACAACTCGGCGTCTGGTTGCTCGTCGCAGTCAGTCGCAACGTAATGGTTCCATTGCCGGTCACATTGACGTTTGTCGTGGCATTGTTCGGCGTGACGATGACCGCCGCCGCCGTGCCGGTCGAACCGACGACGCTCCATTGTGGCGTGCCATTAACCACTGTGCCACTGACGGTGAAGACCGTTGGGCCGGGAACCACCTGACAAAGCATTTGATCCGGCCCCGCTGCCGCCGCCGGATTCGGATTGACGGTCAACACCACATCGTCAAACATGCTGCCGCAACCGGCGCTGGTGGTCGTCAGTCTCAGCGTTACCGTGCCGAGGCCAGTGACGTTGACGGCGGTCATCGCGGTGTTGGGTGAAACAATGATTCCCATCGCCGTGCCCGTCGTGGCAATGACGCTCCAACTCGGCGTGCCGCCCGTGCCATTGACGGTGAAAACTGTCGGGCCGGGCACGGTTTGACAGAGCGCCTGATCCAGTCCTGCCAGCGCGATTGCATTCGTCGTCACCGTCAGCACGACATCATCGAACGCAATGCCGCAGTTTGGCGTGGTGGAGTTGCTATTGACCGTGAAGCGCAAGGTGACCGTGCCGATGCCTGTGATATTGACGCCAGTCGTGGGATTGTTGGGAGTCAGAATGACCGGGACAGCCGTGCCCGTTGTGCCAACCACCATCCAAGCCGGGGTCGCTGGGATTCCATTGGCCGCAATACCTGCAACGGTGAAGACCGTTGGGCCGGGAATCGTCTGGCAAGCCGTCTGATCTATTCCCGCATTCGCCATTGGCGCAGGCAACACGGTCAACACGACATCGTCCGTCCCCGCGCCGCAATTTGCGCTGGTGGATGTCAGCCGCAAGGTCACCGTTCCAAATCCAGTAACATTGACGGCGGTCGTGGCGCTGTTCGGGCTGACGATGGTTGCCGCCGCCGTGCCGGTCGTTGAAAGCACATTCCAGGTCGGTGTCCCATTGGTTACCGTGCCGGTCACGTTGAAAACAGTGGGGCCGGGAACGGTCTGGCAAAGCGTTTGATCCACGCCCGCTGCCGCCGCCGGATTGGCATTGACCGTCAGGATGGTGTCAGAGAACGCCGTGCCGCAACTGGGCGTCGCCGTGCTGGTGGCTGTCAGCCGCACCGTCACCGTGCCATTGCCGGTCACGTTGACATTGGTCGTGGCGCTGTTCGGCGTGACGATAGTCGGCACCGCTGTACCGGTTGTGCCGATGACGCTCCACAGGGGCGTGCCATTGGCGACCATGCCGTTGAGCGTAAAGACTGTCGGGCCAGGGACGCTTTCACAAAGCGTCTGAGGCAGGCCAGCGGCGGCGGTCGGATTCTGATTCATCGTGACTTGCCGAGAGCCTGTGGCGCTGCATCCCGGCGACGTCGTAACCGTCACACTGAGCATGACTGGGCTGGTCGTACCTGCCGTCCAGGTAATGTTGGCTGTGCCTTGTCCAGAGGTGATGGTACCGTTGGTGATCGTCCAATTATAGGTTGCGCCCACAACACCCGCGTTGGGCACGGAAGCCGCATTGCCGGTCGAGAGTGCGCAGACAGCAACGGGCGCGGTGATCGTCGTGACAATCACGGGGCAGGTGACGATCAAGGTTGCGCTGGCCGGGTTGGTGTTATTGCCATTGCTGGTTTGCAACGCGCCTATGGGTATCGTGTTTAGATAGCTCCCCGGTAGCCCCGAAGTCACATTCACCGTTATTGTGCAGGTGCCGTCCGTGGTGCCGTTGCCGGCCGGAATCGCACCTCCCGTCAATGTTACCGCGCTTCCGCCCGGGGTGGCAGTTACCACGCCGCCGCAAGTGTTGGCGGCATTCGGCGGGACGGCGATTGTCACACCGACGGGCAAATTGTCAGTGAACGGCGCGGTCAAGTTGGCGACTATGGTGTTGGGATTGCTCAAAGTAATTGTGAGCTGGGAGACACCGCCTACATTGATCGTGGGTGGGGTGAAAGTTTTGGCGATTGTAGGCGCGCAGGTCGTGCGGGTGACGGCGTTGCTGTCCATCGTCACGGCGCCGGTTCGCGCCAAGGCTCTGCCGGACAAGGTGGCGCCATCGGTCAGGGTGACGCTGGCGAGCGCGAGAATACTGCCGATGAACGAAGTGCCTGTGCCGAGCGTCGCGGAACTACCGACCTGCCAGAACGCGCCGCAACCTTGTGCGCCATTGATCGTCTGAACCGCCGCATTGCTGGCGGTAACCAGTGTGCTCCCAATTTGGAAAATGAAACTGGCATCGGGGTTTCCCTGAGCATCGAGCGTGAGTGTTCCCGTCAACTGCGCCGAGGTATTAAAACAATAGACGCCGGGCGCAAGCGTCATCCCACCCAGATTCTGCCCCGTCAGGTTTGTGCCGCACGGCAGGCCTGCAAGGGCATTGTATGCAGTGGTGAGATCACTCTGAGCCTGCATCGCGACCGGATCACCGGCGTGGATCGTTCCATTCACGATACCCGGGGGAAAGCCAGTGATTGCGAGACCTGGCCAGACACCCAGATCCCCGGTGACGATCGTCCCGGCGTCAGGGACATTAGTTACTGTCGAGCCACCCAGGACCGCGAAGCTCTGCGCCGTACCCAAGGATGGCATGGCAAAGGCTGCGGTGTGGCCATAATAAAACGCGGCAAATCCAACGCTGGCCAGGAGAACAAAGGCAGTAACTAACAGCAGGTGCCAGCCCTTGATGCGTCTTAGTGCGGAAGTGCTGAGCGGGGATGTGAATAGGTGTGTGTGTCGCATCTGGGAATCCTCTGAAGAAATATCTTCTCTTCAATTATTGTGCAGTTATTGTGCAGTCAGTGAAAGAGCTTCGCCACAAAGGTGAGGAGCGACCCTCCCATTGCAAGCAAAATAGAGATCTCGCAGCTTTGATGTATGCCAGTGATTTTCGCGATTCTGATGGATGCCGGGACTACCCGCATTCTTAAATTTCTGACTTAGGCTTATTTTCAGGAACTGACAATATTTCCCGAGAAGTGATGATACCTACTCGTTTAAGATTTAGTCAATGCATTTTCACCCATATCTTAGGTGTATGGATGGCTGATTTATTAATTCGGTGAACTGTCCTACAGTCAACCGGTACATTGTCCTACAAATAGCTTTCAGGTAGCTGTTATCGCTGGCGTATTGCTGATTACTTCATTAATTCGGCCGGCCCATTCATTCTCAAATACTCAGAGTCGTTTCTTCTCCAGGAGAAACCGTCTCGTAAGCTTCTATAACGATTTTTACACGTAGTGCCTTACCTAACGTTCCGGCTGACACAGCAGTTCCTTTCCCACATGCTGGGCGTGCGCCGCGAAGGCGTCACCATTGCCGCCCGCGATCTTCAGCATGCGAAAGTGATCCGCTACGTGCGAGGCCAGATCACCATCCTTAACCGAGCGGGCCTGGAGGCAAAATCCTGCAAGTGTTATGAGATCACCAAAGCAGAGTTATCGTATAGGAAAGCCAAAAAAGCGCGTGAGAATCAGGTAGTCCGGCGATAGGCGAAAACTACGCAACTTCGTAGCGATCAAGAGCAGGCGCAGAGCAGGGAGTATCTTCCTTCTCTGCCGCCTGCTCTTATCTATTCGCCGTTGGCTGGCCTCAGAAAATCAGCTTTAAGGCGAGCTGAATGTTGCGATGTTGTTCGGCGTTATTGATGTTGTCGAACAGACCGCCGCGCGTCACCTGCACCGAAGTATTGCCATTGGCAATATCGTTTGTGCCGCCCGCGACGAACAGGTTCGGGTGATTGAAAAGGTTGAAGAACTCCGCGCGGAATTGCAGCTTCTTCGTTTCGGTCAGCGTGATGTTGCGGAAGAAGCTGACGTTCCAGGTTTGCAGCCCGGGCGCGCGGAAGGTGTTGCGTCCGAGCGTGCCGTTGAACGGGCCGTTGACCGACGGCGTGGGCGCAAGGCCCGTCAGCACGATGTAATCGAAGGTGCCGCCAACGCCTGCTACCGGTCGTGGCGATGAGAGCACCTGCGGCACTGCGCCAGTCACGCGCGGGCGAATTGTCTGTTGCCCGTTGTTGTCAGCCTGGCCAGTGTCGAACACCGTGAACGGCAAGCCCGTGCGGAAGCTGACGACGCCATTCATGGCCCATCCGTCCAGCGCGGCTTTCAACACGCCGTTGTTCAGATTGCGCGCAAAGGGAACGTCCCAGTTGAAACTGGTCACAAAGCGATGGCGCACGTCGAAATCGGCATCGCCTTTGTCGCCGTTGGGATTGAACGCATCCTGGAATCCCAGCAGCCCTTGCCCGACGCGCGACAGCAGATACGAATCGCCGAAGGTTGAGGACTGATTATCAATCGCGTGCGACCACGTGTAAGCCGCGCGGAATTGCAGCCCCAGGCTTTTGATATAGCGGCTGTCCACGGTGGTCTGCAACGAATGGTAGTTCGAATGGCCATCGTTCGAGCGGACGTTGATGTTGCTGATGTCGCGGTTCAGACGGCCCGTGCGGCCCAGAAACACGCCGCTGCCGCGACGATTGATGTTGTTCAACGAATACAGCTTGATGCCGTTCGACGCGGCATAGGCCACCGAGACGATGTAATCCTTCGCCAGTTCATGCTGCACGTTGAAGTTCCAGACGTTGGCATACGCCGTTCGCAGATTCGGATTCAACCCGCGCGCCGACGAAACATAGCTCTGCCCTGAAGCCGACGCTAACGCGGCGTATTGATCCAGGTTGGCCGTCACCGGCGCGTTCGGATCGTTGCCCGAACCGACCACCAGCACGGCGTAATTCGGCGGATTCTGAATCACGTTGAACAACACGTTGCCGAAGTTGCGGTCGTAGAAAAGGCCGTAGCCCGCGCGCAGCACAGTCTTGCCCGTGCCGAACAGGTCATAGGCCAGCCCAATGCGCGGCGCGAAGTTGTTGCGGTCTGGCGCGTAGAAACGATCCTTCAAATCACCCGTCTGATTGGTCGTCAGATCGAAGCGGCCATTGGCGATCTGCTGGTAAACATTGCTTCCCTGCCCCGGATAAAAGTTCGCGTCGAGTTTGCGCTCGCTGCCCGGGCTGTAAAGCACGCCGAAATATTCCCATCGCAGCCCTGCGTTCAAGGTCAGCTTTGGCGCGATTTTGTAAGTGTCTTCGGCGAACCATGCGAATTCGTTGTAATGGAAATGGCGCGTGAAGCTGGGCGCGGTGAATGGCGCGTTCAGCACCTGTCCGGGGAATTTGCCCTTCGGGTCAACGGCGATGTTGTAGTCCTGAATGTTGCCGTTGATGAAATCCTGCGTTGTGCCGAAATCCGCCGTCGCGTTCTGGAACGCGCCGAACGAGCGGTTGTCGCGAATGTGCAGGTATTGGCCGCCGAACTTCAGCGCGTGCTGATTGAGTTGCCAGTTCAGCGTCGAAAAACTCTGGTAAAGATTTTGCGGGCCGCCGAAAGGAATCGCGCTGCCCAAAGTGTTGGCCGTGCCGAAATAGCCCGGCAGCACGGTGTCGCCGTCCGGCTGGCGCGCGATGATGTCGCTGATGAAAAACGTCGGCGTGACTGGCGCGGCGCCCAGGGGTTGCACGTTGAGCAGGCGGTTATAGACGAAGCGCGATTCCGAAACGATGTGCGGCGACCAGGTGTGCGTCAGTTGCAGCGTCATGTTCTGGTTGCGATTGCGCGCATCGGTCGTGAAGCCTTCGTACGGGCTGAAGCTGTTCGTGCCGAGCAGCCCGTTGCTGCGCTCATAAGCATAACGCCCGAACATCGAAGTGCGGTCGCTGAACGTGTGATCCACGCGCCCCGTCCACAGGAACGTGTTCTGCGGCAACCCCGCGCCCGCATCGCGCGGCGTCGTCACCGTCACTCGGCCAAAGAGCGGAATCGTCGGCCCGACGATTTGCCCGCCGGATGAGCGCAACGCGTTCGCGCCCGTGAAGCCCAAATCGGCGGATGTGATGACGCGCCCGCTGATGGCCGGCGGCGCGTACTTGGCAAAGATGCTCTTGGTCGCATTCGACGAAGCGGCGATCAGTTGCGGCGTCGGCACGAAGAAGCCCGTGTTGACGCTGCTGCGAATCTTCACCCATTCAGCCGAGCCGAAGAAGAAGGTCTTGTTCTTGATCGCCGGCCCGCCGCCCGAAAATCCCCATTGGTTGCGATTGAAAAACGCCTTGTCGAAACCGTTCGCATTGTTGAACGAATCGTTGGCCGCCAGCGCCGAGTTGCGGTTGAACTCGTAAGCCGTGCCATGAAAATCGTTCGAGCCTGATTTGGTGATAACGTTGGCCACGAAGCCCGAACCGCGCCCGTATTCCGCCGTGTAGTTGTTGGTCTGCACGCGGAACTCCTGAATCGCATCCAGCGGCACGTTCTGCCCGACCTGGCTGCTGAAGGTGTCGTTGTTCTCGCCGCCGTCCAGCACGAAGTTCGACGATTGCGAACGCTGCCCGTTGACCGCAAAGCCGCCGCCACGCTGATTGCCCGACCCGCGATCCGGCCCGTCGGTTGCGCCCGCTGACAGCGCCACCAGGTCGTATGGATTGCGCGTAATCAGCGGCAGTTCCCTGACCTGCTTTTGGCTGACCACATTCGACAGTTGCGAATTCTGCGTTTCGACAGCCAGGCCGCCTTCTGCCGCTGAGATGTTCAGCACTTCAGTCGCCGCGCCCACGCTCAGTTGCGTGTCCAGCCGCAGTTGCTGCGAGACGGAAAGCTGCGTGCTGATTTCGCGCGTTGAAAAGCCCCCCGCCGCCACGCGAATTTTGTACGCGCCCGGTTGCAGGCTGGTGAAGATGTATTCGCCCTGATTGTTGGTCGTCGCCGAACGCGATTGCCCGGTTTCGGTCGCCGTCAACGTGATCGTTGCGCCCGGCACCACCGCGCCGTTCTGGTCATTGATCGTGCCGGTGATGGAACCGGTGAACGACTGCGCGTGTGCGAATGACAGCATGACCGCACACAGCACGACAGCCCATATCGCGTTGAACAGCTTGCCAAAACAACAAGCATTGAACATACGCTTTTGCAAAATTGTTGTAGTCATCGTTTTCCTCCTTGTAACGATTGGTGATCTTCACCGCACAGAATGGACGAGCGTCCAGCGTGATGAAGCGAAAGACAAGAAGGAAAAGGCGCAAGGACTGTGCCTTGGGTTCGGCGGCCAGATATGCCGCAATCAGGCGGAATAAACTGATAACTTTACGTGGTTGCAGTTGAAAAATCGTCCGCGCATTCAATTTCTCGGATGCGCCGATTGTTCAGAATGGAAATTTCAACCGGCGTTGATTTGATCGTGGAAATCTTGAGGTGGGCTGGGGTGAAAGAGCGAATGCAGCGCTCGAAGTGAAGAGCCGATCAGGCAGAACAGTGGAATCACTCCCAAACTTTTTGTTCGACCCGTTTTTTCTTTCCGTCCGCCGGCCGATTTCACTGGATCACGCCACTGAACTTCGCTTCACGTCAGTGGCGTGACAGAAATCTTTTCGAGGAGGGGCGAATCAGCCGATTTTGATCCCAATGCTCTCCAGAAACTTGGTTGGCTTTTCGCCGCCGATCAACGCGAAGACATAATCGTTTTTGATGCGCGCAATCTCTTTGGCGGTTTTGGGGTCGCGTTCGCGAGCGCTCATCAACGCGACTTCGCCTGGCGTAAGTTCTTTGATGGTCTGGCCGAAGCGGGCGTTGATCTTTCCTTCGTCAATACATTCATAGACCAACATCTTGTTGCCAAGTTTCAGATCGCCTTTCAGACTGCTGCGGACGATCAAGGTGACGGTGTTGTCGCGCCAGCCGGTGATTCTGGTGCCGTCTTCAGAACGATAGGCCGCCAAATCCACTGCGGCCTCGATGGCCGAATTGCCCGCGCCGACAATCATCACGTGTTTGCCGTTGTAATCGTTCGGATCGGTCAGTTTGTATTTCACACGTTCGTCTTCATACGCCGCGCGCTCCTTCAGCTTTGCCACAAATGGAGTGCCGCAACTCTGGCAGAACTTGTTTTCGCCAATGCGCTTTTCGCCGCAATTGTTGCAGAAGGCGGGCATGACCATCTCAGTGCCGGTCACCGTCATCTTCAACTCCTCGCCTGACACGTTCAACTTCATCGGCATGCCGCGATTGCCGATGGCCAGGATGATGCGGCGCGCGCTGTACTGCACTTTGCGCTTGGCTTTCTCCTGCTCGGTTTCGATGATGAAAAGATCGCCTGCCGGCCCTGCTGGCCCTGCTAGTTTGACGCTTTTGCAGCTTTCGTATTCGTTGATCACCAAACCGTTCGATCTGACCGTTTCCATCCACGAACCGAGCATCGCTTCTTTGGTCGCGCCCGAGCCGTTCAGGTTAATGCCGCCTTTGACGGGTTTATCCGCCGGATTGAAGAAGACGTATTTGCCCGCCTGATAGGTCTGCTGAATCGTGCCGACGACTTGATCCTGTTCCAGGGCGATGTATTTCAACCCGCGCTGTTTGGCCAGCGCCGTCGCCGACAACCCGGCGGGGCCGATGCCGATGATGGCTACGTCGTAATCGGCGTTGCCGTTACCAGCTTCCTGTTTTAAATCCTCAACGATGTAATCCACCACCGCGCCGCCTTCGTTGATGGCGTTTTTGATCAGCGGAACGCCCGACACGTCGCCGATCAAGTACACGCCCGGCACATTGGTCATAAACTTCTGATCGCGTTTCGGGACTTTGCGTTCGGGAATTTTCTTGTTCGTGTTGACGACGATGCAGGATTTCGGAACCGTCGGGCATTCGACCTGACAACTGGTGTCTTCCATGCACTGTTCGATGGCGATGGGCGTGGCTTTGCCGTTAACAATGGCCAGCACGTCGTGCGGGCAGGCATCCACGCAAGCATGGCAGCCGATGCAGGTCGCCGTGTTGATGACCGGATGGGGATACGGCGGTCCATCGGGATCAAGCGCAGCGCCCAGCGATTGCGGCAGCACCACCGTCTTGGCCCTCTCTTCGCGCGGTTTCATTTCTGCTTGCGCCATGGCTTCCAACACCTGACGGCGGCGGCGCGATGTGCTCAAAGAGATCAGGGCCAATCCTGAAATGAAGGTAAACAGCATCAACCCGCCCCATCCAACCAGCGGCACCGCGCCGTAGCTGGACGAGAAACGCGAGATGAATGCCGTGCCCAACAGCAACGCAAGCAACAGCAACGTAATGATGAATTGCGATCTTTTCATAACGAATCTTGTTTTCTTTCCAGCTTCATCTTCCGATGCCCAACTACTTTTCTAATCGCCGCAAACTCGCGGGCGATTCTTTTTCTTCGCCGTGTTGTGCGTGGCAGGAAACGCACAGCGGGCCTTGCGCCAGTGCAGTTGCCGTCAGGCTTTTGCCTTTATCGGCGAAGAAGGATTTTGCGCTCTGGTTCTGCGCTGCGCTGGCCGCCGAATCAGTCCCGTGACAACCGGCGCAGGATTCGCGCACGCCTTGAGTCAACGCCGCGCCTTCAAATCCGGCGGTGTGGCAATCGCTGCAATTGGTGCGGCCCTGTTGGCGGCCGGCAACGTGAACCAGATGAAATTGTTCAACCAGCCGAAATTGCGAAGTCAGGCCGGGAAGCTGTTTGCGCGACCATTCGGTTTGCGAAATGCCCGTCCACGTCCAGCGCCCTTCCATCACCGGATATCCAAACGTTCCGCCGTGCGGTGTCTTCAATTCTTTGCCATCCAGCGGCGAACGGTACCCGCTGCCATCGCGATGGCATCCAACGCAGGCTACGTTCGCCACCAGCGCCGGGCTGAAATCGCGCCCGTGATGTTCGCTGTGGCAAGCCGTGCAGCTCAATCCGGATTTCATGTGCTTGTCAGAGACGCCGGAATGAAACGCGTTGGTTGCGTGGCAGGACGCGCAGCTTTGATTCAGTGGGGCTTTGACCGAATGGCAGGTTGTGCAGGAACCGGCGTTCGGATTGATCGCAATGGCGGGCACTGTGACTATGCTGCCTCGCGCATGCGCTGTCGAAAGCGCGCCGGGTGAATAAGCATCCTTGAACGCGAAGATCGCCAGCAGCGCCAGTGCCGTGACGATCAACACGGCCCAGGCGAACAGCGCGCGCGGCCACGGGCGTTGCAGATCGCGCGTCGGCATCCAGTTGAATTGCGCTTTGCCCAGCCGCCGTTTCGCTTTCGGCTTCAGTGGTGAATCCGTCGCCAGCTTTCCTGCCTCGCGTTTGCGTTTGTCCCAGAAGATTTTCAGCGCCTGATCGTCCGCCGGTTTCAGCATCCCTGTCAGCATGCCCGTCCCTGACAGCCGCCGCGTGCCCTTGGGCGTGTTTTTTTCGCGCTGCAACTGAGCCAGCAGATTCGGGTCCAACCGCACTGTTCCCTGCTGTTCCGCCGGAGGTGGAAGCAGGCCGGTTCCCGCTTTAGCATTCGTCGCTTCGACGGGCAGAGGCTTGATGGTCATCTCCACTTCGAGCATCAACCCATCGGCGACATACTTCGGGTACAGAAAAAATGGCCCGACTTGAACAACATCACCGTCCGCCACCGGCGTTTGATCCACCAATTCACCGTTCAGCGTCGTGCCGTTGGCTTCCGACAAGTTGAAAACCCAGTAATCGCCATTGATCTCTTTAATGCCCGCGTGTGTGCGCGAAACGGTCGGATGATTCAGCACCAGGTCGTTTCCGATCAAACGTCCAATGGTCAGCCCTTCGCTTTCGACCAGCGCGGGGTCGAGACTCAAGTCTTTGCGGATGATGACAAATTTGTTCATATGCTTTTGACAGTTGGTCAGCACCTGGGTACGCATCGCCTCCGGCGTGCAGTGGTGGCGATGGACATCTTTCTTTTACGAGCGGTTTTCAGCCGAGACCGCATGCCGGAGGCGATGCGTACCCAGGTTTACCGAGCCAGAAAATAGAGCACTTGAATGATGTGAACAAACATCAGCGCCAGCATCAGCGAAGTCACCAGCACGTGCGGCGCAAGCCAAAGTTTCAACAACTGGTGCATGTAAATCAGCGCATCCACACGGCGCATGGTTGCGGCGGTTTCCAGTGATTTCGTCAATGCCACTCGATCGGTTTCGGCAATCAGTTGGCCGTCCGAAGCAAACGCACTCTTAACGCCAGCCAGCATTTCTTCCAACGATTCGCGTTTGAAGTATTGCCGCAACAGAAAGCCAAACGACAACAGTCGCGGAATCACTCGTTGCTGAATCGTCGTGCGAACCTGCGGCGAAGCACTCGCCATCAACGCGCCCAATTCTTCGGCCAATTCCTTGCGGCGCGCGGTCAAATCTTCAATCAATAAAGGCTGGCCTTCGATCCTGGTCAGCATTCGCGGGGCAAAGTAGTAGATCAGAATGCCGAACAACCCTGTCAGGATAACCAGGTCGAAAGACACCATCAGCGCCGTGGTCAATGCGCCGCCGGAGCTTTTGCCACCGTGCAACAACAGCACGATTCCGGCGATCACGCCCAGATAGCTGTGCGCCAGCATCCAGTAGCGCAAGGGGCCAGCGCGCTTCTTGTAAATCTGGCGCCGCACCGGATAGGCCATCACGCCCGCGATGCCGATAAGTCCGACGATGCCCGTCATCCAACGCATGTCCAGCCACGCGCCCGTCAGCGGACGTTCCAATCCGTAACGAGACATGCCCAGCAGCGTCAGCAACGTCAGCGCCAGCGTCGCGCCCAGACCGAGCACGTGCATCAGCCGTTTGCCGAAATCCTTGTGCGATGTGTGGCGCGCGACAACGTGCGTTGAATCGCGGAAGATCGTGCCTTCGATGTTTTTGATTTCGGCGAAATAGAGATGCGGATCAACCCGCAGCAGCGCGCCGGTCGGGCAGTTCTCTTCGCAACTGTAGGCTTTGCTTTTTGCGCCGGGAGGATTCAGCGTTGTGCCCTGGCAAAGGTTGCATTTGACGGCCAGCAAATCTTCAGTTTGTTCCACGGCGGGCGGCAGCGGGTCTGGCTTCAGATCGAACCACGAATGCCAGCCTTTCGCCGTTGCGTCGAACTTGCCCGCTTGGCGCGGAATCATCGAAATGGCGTTGTAGGGACATTGTGTTGCGCAATCGCCGCAGCCAATGCATGACTTCGGATCAATATCCACCTGCCCGCCGGGAAAGCGGCCAATCGCGCCGGTCGGGCATCCGGTCAAACATTCAGGGTCCTGGCAGTGCATGCAGACCGATGGCGAGAGCAGACTTTGAAAGCTGGATTTCGGTTCCATCGCGACGGGGCGCTCAATGTGAACACCGCGCCGCAACAATCGCGATTGCCCGTGAACCTGATGGCAGGCCATCGAACAGTTGCCGCAGCGCACGCACAAATCCATGTCCATGACCAGCAGGTTTGTCGCGTCAACCAAACCGGTTTCAATCAAAGCTTCCTGCGCTTTGGCAATGGGCAGAGGCTGGCGGCCTTCGTTCGGATTGTCGGGCGCGGCCATGCCGGTGAAAGCCAGCAACAAAATTTCGCGCAGTTCAGGATGCTTGCGCAGATGCGAAAGCGAAATCTCCAACACTTCCGTGCGGCCCATCAGCGTGCAAGTCTGCTCCCAGTTGCCATCGCGCGTAATCGCTTCGACGCCGAAACAATGTGACGGGCCAAAGTAGGCTTCAGAAGCTTTGGCGTCCCAGTTGTCCGGCCTGTCTTCTGCGGGCGTCAATTGGCGCGTCACCTGCATCGGCGTCAGCTTTGCCCAGCCGGATTTCAGGACGTACAAATGTTTGACGCGATCTCCGGCGCGAAACAGCACATGGTGTTTGCCGAAGACCTTGAACTTCGAAATGGCTTCAAGCTGGCTGATGGCTTCTTTGCTGAGCTGCGTGGCCGCGCCGATGTCTTGAATAGTGGTGGCTCGCCCATTGCGGCGGTATGTCGAATCCAGCACTTCGCTGAACTTCGGCAGCTTGCGCAACAAGCGTAGCGCCGGACGCTGAACTTCCAGGATTTGCACCGGATCGTTCTGCGGCGCACGAATCGTCGCCGTGCGCGGCATCCCGGCCAGCACTGACATTTCGCCGAACTGCACCCCGGCGGGAATCTCCGCGACCTTGTTGCGCCCTTCGTCAAACAGCACGTCGGCTTTGCCATCCACCACGATGTAAAACGAATTGCCGCCCCAATCGCCTTCGCGGACGATCTCTTCGCCCGGCGCGTAAGTCCACAGCCGGACGTACGGCCCGACTGGTTTGCCGTTGTAGTTGCGGCCATACACGATCACTTCCAGATCGAGTTCGTAATCGTAATGCCCATCGTGTTGGGCAGTCAGTTCGGCAATTGCGCCAATGCTTTCAATGGCAGCAAGCACTTCCCCGTGCTTAGTTGTTTCTTGCGGCATAAGGTTCTAATAAATTTGTCAGCTTGTAATGCGTAGGATGCTACGAGATAAGGATGCTGCATGTTTAGAGCCTTCGCCGAAGTTAGTCAATCAAATCCGGCGCGGAAAAAATTAGTGGAAATAATTAGCCGCCTGACGGACATCATGCGCATGGAAACTTTCGGCGGGCCTGACGAGAGACGGCCTTGTTACTCCGGCCGCCGGCTTCCGGTGATCACCTATTTCAAAAGGAGAAATATGAAACGAAGGACCTTCGCGGTTTTGCTCTTCGCAATCGCCTGGTCTGTGCTGTCGCTGACTGCAACCGCACAGGCTAAACCTAAAACCCAACAACCGGTTCAACTGGGTCCGAAAGACGGCGCGGGACTCGCGCCCGCCGATCTGACCCGCATCAAAGCCGGCGATGCCGCACCTGACTTCACGCTTGAAGAACAGGACGGCAAACCCGTCTCGCTTTCTGATTATCGCGGCAAGAAAACAGTCGTGCTGGTCTTTTATCGCGGCTACTGGTGACCGTGGTGCGCTGAACAGCTTGGAAAGCTGAAATCGCTCCTCGAAGAGAAGTACCGCGACAACGTCGAAATTCTAGCCGTCAGTGTTGACCCGCACGATAAAGCTTTGTTTCTGCGCGACAAGTTGAAGGACAAGCCCGGCTTCAACTTCCCGCTGTTGTCGGACGCCGATCATCGCGTGATTGATCGTTACGGGCTGCTCAACGAACAGTCCAAACGTCCGATTCCGATTCCGGCAACCTATGTGATTGACCGGAAGGGCAAGGTGCAATGGAAGTTCGTTGAAGTGGATTACAAAATCCGCCCGTCGAATGAAGACGTGCTGGCGCAAGTCAAAAAGGCTGAGAAATAACCGGCTCGCGAGGTGGGGCAATTTTGAAATTGTCCCACCTCCTTTGCCACAGGTAATTTTATATGAACAGAACAGCTTCACTTTTCAGACTGATCGGCGTAATGGCTTGCGCCGTTTTTGCAATCGCCGCTTCCTTCGTGATGGCTCAGGCGCAAGCCACCTCGGGCTGGCAGTGGCGTAACCTGACGCCAAATTCCGGCCAATCGCCCGATGCGCGGCGCGATGGCGAAGCGGTCTATGACTCAATCGGCAAACGCGTTCTGATTTTTGGCGGCAACAGCGACAGTGGAGCGCTCAACGATGTCTGGGCGTTCGATCTCGCCACCAAGACCTGGACAAAGCTGGCCACGGCTGGCGAAAAGCCTGCGGCGCGTTTCGGCTTTGACGCGGTCTACGACCCGGCTGGGAATCAGATGGTGATTTACAGCGGGCAGGGCGCAGGCTTTTTCAATGACACATGGACGCTGAATCTGGCGACGCTGGAATGGAAAGATGTTTCGCCTGCGTCAGACAACGCCCGCCCCAAAAGGCGTTATGGTTCGGGCGCGGTCTTCGACCCGGTGACGCGCAGTCTGGTTTCTTTTGCGGGCTTCACGTCAGAAGCAGGCCGGTTTCAAGATACCCAAAGTTTTGGACTGGCGGCGAAAAGCTGGACAGACTGGACTCCGTCGGGCACGAAACCGCAGATCCGGTGCCTGCTGACGGCGGCCTTCGACAGCGCCGGGCGGCGAATGATCATTTATGGCGGTCAGCGCAACGGCCCGCTCGACGACATCTGGGCATTCGATCTGGCGGCGCGGCAATGGACGAATCTGACGCCCGCGATCCGGCCCGCTGGGCGAATGTGGGCGTCGAGCTTCGTCAATAAAGACGGGCGGTTTATGCTCTTTGGCGGTTCGGGCAACGGCAATTACAACGAAACCTGGGAGTTCGATCTGGCCGGTCAGACGTGGACGCGGCTTCAGATTGATAATCCCCCGCCCGCCCGCAACGCCGCGCTTGGGGCATACATTGGTGGCATTGACGGCGAAGACCGCTTCATCGTCTTTGGCGGATCGGGCAACAGCGGTCTGTTGAACGACGTGTGGGAACTGAGCCGCAAGAGTGCGCCAACGCTGACGACGGTTTCCGCCGCCAGTTTTGATGGCGCGTTGCTTGCGCCTGAATCCATCGTTTCGGCATTCGGCACGAATCTGGCCACGGCCACGCAGATCGCCCAGTCCACGCCGCTGCCGACTTCGCTGGCAGGCACCAGCATCAAACTCAAAGACAGCGCCGGGGTAGATCGCGTTGCGCCGCTGTTTTTCGTTTCGCCGTCACAGGTCAACTATCTGATTCCGGCAAACGCGGCATCCGGGCCTGCAACCATCACGCTGACCAGCAGCGACGGTTCGACCGCCGCCGGAAACGTGCAAATCGCGAACGCCGCGCCAAGCCTGTTCAGCGCCAATGCCAGCGGACAGGGGCTGGCCGCCGCAGTCGCTTTGCGCGTGCGCGGCGACGGATCGCAGATCACCGAACCGATTGCCCGTTGGGATGTGGCCCTCAGCCGCTTCATCGCCACGCCGATTGAGTTGGGAGTGGAAAGCGAGCAGGTTTATCTGGTGCTGTTCGGCACGGGCATTCGTTATCGCAGCGGACTGGGCCAGGTCAGCGCCCGCGTGGGTGGAACAGATGCATCCGTGCTGTACGCCGGGGCGCAGAACGATTTCGCCGGTCTGGATCAGGTCAATGTGCTGCTGCCCAAAAGCCTGGCCGGACGCGGTGAAGTAGAAGTCGTGCTGACCGCAGACGGCAAGACCGCCAACACCGTGCGTGTCAGTATTAAGTGAGCGTAATTAAGTGAGCGTAAAAATTTAACTTCCCGGTTTTGGCGCATCCTCTGTCGTGGGACAAGATGCCATCTTGTCCCACATCGAGAAGTTAATTTTTTATGCCTACTATATGCCTACTAAGTGAACGCGCTCTGATCGTTGACGAAGCAGGCGCGTTATCGCATCATCCGCGCGCATTACTCGCAACCAAATCAGACAAAAATCACTCGCATCATGATGCCGATTACGTTCCGTTCCGCTGAAGCAGACGACGAAGCTTTCCTTTACGAGCTATATGCCAGCACGCGCGCGGAAGAGATGGCCGCCTGGGGCTGGGACGCGGCGCAGCAACAAGCTTTCCTGCGCCTGCAGTTCAGAGGCCGGCAGGCGTATTACGCCGAATACCCAAACACCGATCATCAAATCATTTTGACAGGCGGGTTGACAGGCGGGTTGACAGGCGGGTTGACAGGCGGGCTGGCTGACGAACGTCCGATTGGACGCCCGATTGGCCGATTGCTCATTTCCCGCCTCAAAGATGAAATCCGGCTGGTGGACATTGCCTTGATGCCCGAACATCGCGGGCAAGGGATCGGCGCGGCATTGATTCAAGGTCTGTTTGACGAAGCGGCGCGTGATGGCAAAGCCGTCCGGCTGCATGTTGAAAAATTCAATCGCGCCCAGCAGCTTTACCAACGATTGGGATTTCAGATTATCGGAGATGTCCAATCGCATTACTTGATGGAATGGAAACACACGACAGGAGAGAAAGAATGTCAGATTTAAGTTTGGACTCTTTGCATTACGAAGATTACGCTCCCCACATCAACTCAAAGTTCACCGCGCAGATCCACGAAGCGTCCCCCGTCGAACTTGAGTTGACCAATGTTGTGGAGAACTCCCCTTCCCCGCGTCAGGAACAGTTTGTACTGACCTTCCGCGCGCCGTTCACCGCTCCGGCGCAGCAGCAGATCTTCACGGTTCGTCACGAACAACTCGGCAGCGGAATCATGTTTCTGGTGCCGATTGGCAAAGACGCGAACGGCATCATCTTTGAAGCCGTCTTCAACCGATCGAGGCCGGCGCAGCAATGAGCGCAGCCACAACCCCGAACGCCGTCACGCTGCGTCCCGCAACGCCTGAAGATGAAGCCCTGCTCGTTGCGCTGTACGACAGCGCGCGCGAACAGGAGCTGGCAATGGTCCAATGGGACGCGGCGCAGCGCGAAGTCTTTGTCAGATTCCAGGCCACCGCGCAGCTTCAGCATTACCAGGCAGAATTTCCCCAGGCGGTACATTCGATCATTTTGTTGAATGACCAGCCCGTCGGCAGAATCTATGTTGATCGCCGCGAACGGGAGATTCGCATTCTGGACATCACGCTGCTTCCCCTCCATCGCGGCAAAGACATCGGCAAGCCGCTCATCCGCGCCCTGATGGACGAAGCGGCAGAATGCGGTAAAGCCGTTTCGATCTACGTCGAAAGCTACAATCCTTCGATGCGTCTGTTTGAAAGGTTGGGCTTCGCTCAGACGGACAGCCTGGGCTACAACATATTGATGGAATGGCGCGCCCACACAGTAGTCAAGATTGAAGCCGGTTGAAGACCGCTTCGTAAAAATGCCATGGGCCGTCGGGCCTGCCTACCGGAACCAGAAACAATTCGATTGTGCCGAACGTGTCGTGCTCCAGCTTCCAGGTCTTCTGCGGCAACAGGGTCTCGTTCATTGAGCGGAACAGCAATGTAAAGCTCTCTTCGTGTAGTTTCGCTTTGAACGAAGCGTCTTCGATTTTGCGCAGGGCTGACAGAGCAACACTCGCTTGCTTCAAATCGGCGACGTCCACCAGTTGCAGATAAACTTCTTCTCCATTCAGCCTGACGCGGAAGGATTCGGTTAGATGCGGGGTGAATTTTGATCGGGTGAGTTGAAAAGCGGGTTTTTCGGATAGTGGTTTGGCATCCGCGCGCGCGGCGCTCTGGCCGAAGGCGACGGCCTCGCCCCCAAGCCATAGGCTGCTAGACAAAATAGCCATTGTTCCCGCGCGTAAAAAACCGCGACGGGTCGAGTCAGAGCGCAGCAATGTGTCATCCGTGTGGGTAGTGAACATACAGGTCTCCGTGTAGAACCACTGTTAATTGATTTGTCTTTGAAAATGAGGGTTTCGTCGAATGTCGAATACGGAAGCAGCACTTCCGCGGCAATCCCGTTAGTGGATCGCAAAGCGAGCGGAGTCTATCGGACGAACATGAGGCGGTCAATCAACGACAGCCTGATCTTTGACTTCATACAAAATTATTCCTGACAAAATGATTGTTTTACTCTCGTAATCTTGACTTGCCCATGACCCACGCCTAGAATCGCGCCGCCTTACTGACATTAACTAGATTGTTTCAATCTGTAAGCGAAACACGACTTCAACTGTTAGCCCCAATTCCGAAGATAAGCAGTCCCGTCTTCACGAAACCTTACCAAAATCAGTTCTCGAATCTTTTTGATTGTCAGCTTGATTTGCTCGATGAATGGCATCGAGTTGCCGTGATTCGTGCGGCTTTCGCTCAAGCTGGTAAATGGTGAACGGATAATCAAAGCAATTGCCGCTGACTTAACGTGAAAGCAGTTCCCCACACTGCTTGCAGGCGAATTGCTCAAAGGAGATAAAAACATGGCAGAACCATTCCTGTCTGAAATCAGAATCATGTCGTTCGGCTTTCCGCCCAAAGGCTGGGCGCTTTGCGACGGCCAATTACTCCCCATCAATCAAAACCAGGGGTTGTTTTCGCTGCTCGGCACCACCTACGGCGGCGATGGGCGCGTCAACTTCGGACTGCCCAACTTGCAAGGGCGCGTGCCGATTCACATGGGCGGCAGTCACACGTTGGGCGAGCGTGGCGGCGAGCAAGGACACACACTTTCCATTAGCGAGATACCGACGCATGTCCATACGGCGAGCGCTTCGCCGAAGTCTGACAATACAAACGGCGCTATTCCGACTGGCAACTTTCTGGCTAGCCCGCTCTCGCAAACCTACTCTCCTCCCACTGCACTTGGTGCGATGAAACCCACCACCTTGGCTAACACTGGTGGTTCGCAAGCGCACTTAAACATGCAGCCTTTTCTAGTGCTCAATTTCAGTATTGCACTGCAAGGCATCTTCCCTTCGCAGACTTAAGGAGATAACTATGGCACAACCCTATGTTGGTGAAATAAGGATGTTTGCAGGCAATTTTGCTCCGGCTGGCTGGATGTTTTGCGAAGGGCAATTGCTTCCAATTTCTGAGAACGAGACCTTGTTTAATCTAATCGGTACAACCTACGGCGGCGATGGTCAAAGCACTTTTGCCTTGCCTGATCTGCGTGGCCGCGTTCCGCTTCATTTCGGTAATGGATTCACGCTGGCCGAGACGGGAGGCGCTGAGACGATCACTCTCACCGTATCGCAGATTCCCGCACACACTCACGCCTTCCTGGGCAGTTCGAACAATGCGACGGCGACCGCAGCCGCAGGCAATGTTCCGGCCACAACGCCCAACTACACGCCGTATATCAACCAGAATGCGAACTCCGCAATGAATCCTCAAAGCGTCACTTCAACTGGAGGCAGTCAACCGCATAACAACTTCCAACCGTATCTGTGCGTTGACTTCATTATCTCGCTCTTCGGGATTTTCCCGTCCCAAACTTAAGGAGAAACACAATGGATCCATTTGTTGCTGAAATTCGCATCTTTCCGTTCAATTTCGCCCCGAAAGGCTGGGCGTTTTGTGATGGCCAGATTCTTCCACTTTCGCAAAACACCGCTCTTTTCTCGCTACTCGGCACCACTTATGGTGGCGATGGAAAAAGCAACTTCGCTCTACCTGATATGCAAGGCAATGCGCCGATGCATCCGGGTCAGGGACCAGGTCTGTCGTTGCACGACCTCGGCGAAACCGGCGGTAGTGAGACAGTCAGCTTGCTTGAATCGGAGATTCCTTCCCACTCGCATAATCTGATGGCATCAAGCCAACCCGGAGAAGACCCTCAGGCCGTTGGGGAATCGTTCGCCCGTTCTGTCGGCGCAAACCTTTACCAGGCGAGCAATGCGGGCCTGGTTCAAATGAGCGATAACGCAATCACTCCTGCCGGGGGCGATCAGCCGCACAACAACATGCAGCCGTACCTGACGCTCAACTTTTGCATCGCGTTGCAAGGGGTCTATCCGCCCCGTACGTAGCGAATCAGTTCTTTGCGTTAAATCGGACGAGGAGCCTGCCAATTTCGTTTTTGACAGGCTCCTTACTACAGCGATAGACTCTGGCTTCCTGATTCACTCACTGACGGCAAACGAGATTCAGGAAGGCCGCTAGCTCACTGGGACTGTTCAAATCACTTTAGGATGAAGATTCCAAGCCTCACTGCTTCTGGAATCCGCCGTCTTCCAACTGTTCTCTGATTCCAATTTTGGTCAATATAAGCCGAGTTGCCGACTGTCGCTTCGGTTCGTCCGACGCCAGTATGGAATTTCAGTTGTTCACCGTTAATCAGCCTTTTTGGAGAAATTGTTATGCGTTCTCAAACCACTCGCCGTTTGTTCATTCTAACTGTCGTTTTGTTCGCCATTGGAGCGATTTCAATCATTGGCGGACGCGCCTTCAACGATGCTAAGGCAAAGCCATCACAGGCGGCATCGTCTGCTCCGGTCAGCTTGCCATCGCAGAAACACATCGGCGGCCAGAAGCGGTTCGGCGCGGTCAAAGCAGATTCTCCTTCGCGGCCAAACCCATTTGATTGGCGCTTCAATTCCAACGCGGCGTTCGGCTTCAATTATGCGGGCATGCCGCCTGGCTCTATCACAGCAGTCAAATCGGCAACGCTGGCAACCGATGTCAACAGCAATGGCTTCGTCAATCCCGGCGACACGTTGATGTATTCGGTCGTGGTCACCAACAGCACTGGCGCTGATGCGACAGCGGTAACGCTCACCGATGTGCTCAACGGCAATCTGACGCTGGTCGGCGTGGTCGGCGTTTCGCCCATCGCGGTGAACGACAGCTATACGGCGACCGGCAACGTTTCGATTTCGGTGTCAGCCCCCGGCGTGCTCGGCAACGATTATCTTGGACAGAATCCCACAGCGACAATCACCGCCTTTGACGCAGCCAGCATGAATGGCGGAACTGTGGCAGTGAATGCCGATGGATCGTTCAGCTATACCCCGCCGCCTAATTTCACTGGCACAGATACTTTCACCTACACTTTGATGAACACCACTGGCAGCAACGCTGCCACGGTGACGATCGCTGTCTCCGACCGCATTCTGTTCGTCAGCCCGTCTGGAGTAGGCGCCGCTAATTGCAGACCGGCAACGCCGTGTACGCTGGCGACAGCGGATCTCGTCATGACCATCGCGAACGGAAAGGACCTGGTTTTCGTGATCAGCGGCAATTACAGCAGTGCAGCCATTTCGCTCAACCCGGCCCAGACGATTGCGGGCCAAGCAATCAGCATTGCTCAAGCACTGACTGACGCGGGCATCACGCTGGCACCCAACAGCCAGACGCTGACCTTCCCGGCCAGCACGACGCCCGTGCTCAATAACGCTGGAACCATCCTCACGCTCAACACCAACACTCTGGCCGAAGACCTTTCGATCAATCCGTCGGGTGGTTCGGGTATTCTTGGGAATGCTGTCACTACGGGCACCACGACTGTGCGAGACCTGACCATTGGGGCTACCAGTTCAGCGAACGGCGTCAATCTGACCAGTAACACCGGCGGCACTTTCAACTTCAGCAACATCGGAATTACCGGCGTTTCAGGTACAGGTTTTTCGGCGACAGGCGGAGGCACAGTCAACGCGACGCAGAACAACACGAGTACCGTCAACACGATCTTAACGACCACCGGCACGGCCCTCAACGTCGCCAGCACGACCATCGGCGCGAGCGGCCTCAACTTCCGCAGCATTTCTTCAAATGGCGCGTCCAGCGGCATCGTGTTGAACAACACGGGAGCGGGCACATTGATCGTCACGGGCAATGGAGCGGCCAATACCTGCAAGACTGGCACGACTACTTGCTCTGGCGGCACGATCCAGAACTCGACCGGTGACGGCGTCTCGCTGACGAGTACAAAAGTTGATCTTTCCTTGATGTGGATCAAAGGCAGCGGCAACAGCGGCATCAAGGGGGCGACCATCAGCGGCTTCAAACTGACTGACGTGCTGCTTCAGAACAACACCAATGCAACCGGAGAGGAAGCAGGCATTCTGGTCAACGACCTGAGCGATTCTGCCGCGCTTGTAACGCGCGCTGAAGTCAGCGGCTCGACCGAAGACAACGTTCGCATTCACAACGGCGTCAGCTCCAATCCCACCGGCGTAATCACCTTTACGAATTGCACGATCCTTAACAACAGCACCGCGTCGGGTAACAACGGCATCTTTTTCCAAACCAATAACACCGCCAATCTGACCGGCACAGTCCAGAACTCTACGCTCAACGGCAATCGAGCTATCGCCCTGTCAGCCGATTCCGGCGACGCCTCGACGCTCTCGGCCAATTTCACCAGCAACTCGATCACGGCAGGCTCGCCCAATCAGGGCAATCAGGGGATTCAAGTTTCGCGTGCCTTGACGTCAACCCTGACCTTCAACGTCATCGGCAACACAGTCACTGGCATGATCAGCACATTGATCAACGTCTTCAGCGGCAGCGGCCCCGGCACGGCCACCGGCGATATCAAGACCAACATTTGCACGGGGACGGGCGTGGGCGGAAATCAGATCGGAATCCGCCTCTTCAATTCTGGGTCACTTGCCCTCGGTTTCGGAACAATGAACGTCAATGTGGCGAACAACACCGTGACCAATATTGACAATGCCTTTCCCATTCTCGGCGAATCATCAGGCAGCACGGGCGCTGGTGGGACGCTTCAGATTGCCGTCACCGGAAACACCGCGAATGTGGTTGCAGGCGGCACCGCGCTCGACTCCATTCGCCTTCAAGCCCGCAACAACAGCACGGTCTGTGCCAGATTGAGCGGCAACATCACAAACAGTGGCGGGGCAGGCTTTTTCGGCATTCAAGTTCGACGGGCGAATCCGACTTCGACCTTCAGTCTTGAAGGCCTGACGTTGGGATCGCAGACCGATCCGACTGTCCATAATTTCATCGCGGCGCAGAATCCGAGCGCGGCGAGTGTTGGCACGTTGGCTGCCGTTGGAGAAACCACAATCACCGGAGTATCCAATGGTGCCTGCAGCAACATCCCGGCCTTCGCGCCGCCAATTGGTTCCGACGGTCAGCAAAACGAAGCACAGCGCCACGCGCCAAGCAGTGCCGACAGCCGTGGCACACAAACAATGATTGCCCGGTTGAAAGAATGGCTGCATCCGGTCTTTTCGGCGTTCGTCGCGCCAACAAACATTTTCAACATCAGCAGCCCAACCAACTGGATTCCGTCAACTGTGAACGCGGCGGAGAATCCAGGCGCGGACGCTCAGAGCAACGGCTACAACCGGAATGGCTCATCAATGAATGTGACGCCAAAAGGCGGGACGCTAAACGCGGCAGCCACCAACGCGACGCACGTTGCAATGTCTGGCGAAACGATTGGGCCGATTAACGTCGGCACGCTCCCGACGGGCAAGAGCGTCACCTTCAAGTTCAACGCCCAGATTGCGGCGGGCTTCGCGGGGACTTCCATCCTCAATCAGGCGTCGGTGTCGGGATCAAACTTCTCGACGATTACCAGCAACAATCTTTCGACTAACGTCATTCAAGCGCCGACCTTCAGCAAAGCCTTCAACCCAACGACGATTGCGACCAACACGGGCATTTCAGCGCTGACTTTCACACTGACCAATCCGAATCCGGGCCAAGCACTTTCCGGCGTGGCCTTCAGCGATACGCTGCCAGCCGGGGTGGTCATCAACACGCCCAATGGATTGACGAACACCTGCAATGGCACGCCCACGGCAACAACGGGATCAGGAGCTGTCAGCCTGACCGCAGGGACAATTGCGGCGGGCGGCTCCTGCACACTCAAGGTGGATGTCAAAGCAACCACCGAAGGCCCGAAGAACAATCTGTCGGGCACGGTCGCAGCGATTGAAACCAACACGGGCGGCACGGCTTCAGCCACGCTGACTGTAATCAACGCGCCCACCTTCAGCAAAGCGTTCGGCGCGTCCTCGGTGGTGTTGAATGGGACGACCAGCCTGACCTTTACCATCACCAACAACAGCGCCACGTCAAGCTTATCCGGTATTGCCTTCACCGACACGCTGCCCGCAGGTTTGGTCGTTGCGACGCCGAACGGTTTGAGCACGACTTGCAGCGGCACGGCAGCGGCAACACAAGGCGGCAATACCGTCAGTCTGTCCGGCGCGAGTCTGGCGACGAGCGGTTCCTGTACGCTCAGTGTCAATGTGACCGGCACAACTTTTGGAGTGAAAAACAACAGCGCCACGCTGGCCACGACAGAACTGGGCGCAAGCAGCGCCGCCACCGGCACGGTAACCTTGAACGTCTTCGCCCCGCCGACAGTGACCAAATTCTTCGTGAATCCGAGTCAGGGGAATTCGAATAACACTTCGCTGAACGGCACGGCCAGACTTTCGATCTCCATCACCAATCCACCAGGCAATGCAGGCCCTCTGTCCGGCTTGGCGATCTCGGATACATTCCCAGCAGGCTTGGTAGTGGACGCGACACCGAGTCCCACCAACACCTGCGGCGGCACATTCGTGCCCGTCGCGGGCGCAACCAGCATCAGTTTTTCCGGGGGCGGGCCGCTTGCAGTCAATGGCCAATGTGTTATTAGCGTCGTTGTCAAAGCCACGACGGCGGGCGTGATCACCAACACCACCGGCAATGTTTCCTCGACCGAAGGAGGCACAGGCGGCACTGCTACTGGGACGCTGAACGTCTTTGCGCCACCGACGATTGCGAAGGCCTTCGGGACAGGCATCATCGCGCCCAACGGCGTGACCACGATGAGCTTCACGATTACCAATCCGGCGGGCAATCCGGGCAATCTGACGGGCGTTGGCTTCATGGACACGCTGACGGGCGGGCTGCAAATCGCCCCCACGCCCGGGCTGACCAACAACGGCAACTGTGGCAGCCCAACCACGACGGGCTTCACGGCTGGCTCCACCTCGCTGACGGTTTCCGGCGCGACGGTAACGACCGCCAACCAATGCGTCATCACGGTCAACGTGACAAGCCCCACGGCGGGCACGATCAACAACACGACCACCGCCATCACTTCGACGCAAGGTGGAACCGGCGCGACTTCCAACACGGCCACGCTGATCGTGGCTGCGCCGCCGACGGTGGCGAAGGCATTCTCGCCCAACCCGATCATCCCGGGCGGGACTTCGACGCTGACCATCACGCTCTCGAACTCGAACGCGGGTCTGGCGCTGACCGGCGCGACGTTGACTGACACGCTGCCGAGCGGCGTGACCACCGTCGCTGCGACCGCTGCGACGACGTGCGCGAGCGGCACACCTTCGCAGGCTTCCGGCTCGGTCAGTTTGAGCGGCGGGACGATTCCCGCAAGCGGCAGTTGCACGCTGACGGTCAACGTGACTGCCGCGACCAACGGTACTTTCACCAACACGATTGCGGCGGGCGCGTTGACCACTTCCAACAGCGGCCCGAACGCCAGCCCGGCCAGCGCCGTCCTGAGCGTGGCGTCGCCGCCAACTCTCAGCAAAGCCTTCTCGCCGAACTCGATCCTTTCGGGCGGGACGAGCACGCTGACCATCACGCTGACCAATCCGAACAGCAACGTTCCGCTAACGCTCTCTTCGCCGCTGGTGGACACGCTGCCGGTGGGCATCACGACTGTCGCCGCCACGCACGCCAATACATGCGGCGGCACGTCCAGCCAGGCGAGCGGTTCAGTCACACTGACTGGCGGGACAATTCCGGCGGGCGGCAGTTGCACGCTGACGGTCAACGTGACCAGCACGAACGCCGGCGGCAACGTCAACACCATCGCGGCAGGTGCGCTGGTCACCAACGGTGGAACAAACGCCAATCCGGCGACGGCTACGCTGGTCGTCGGCAGCGCGCCGGCAGTAACCAAGACCTTCAATCCGACGGCGATCAAGACGGGCGCGACCACAACCCTGACGATTGCCATCGCCAACAACAACGGGGCGCTCCCCTTCAACGGTGTGGATTACACCGACACGCTGCCCGCCGGGCTGACTGTGCCCGATGCGGCGGCGACGCCAATCTGCGGCGGCACATTGACCGTGGCCTCGAACGTCATCACGCTGACCGGGGCGACGATTGCGGCAGGCGCGACTTGCACGACGACCTTCACGGCGACGGGCGTGACCGTCGGCGTCAAAAACAACACCGTGACGGTCAACACGACAAACTTTGGCACGGGCTTCACCGGCACGGCGACGGTCACGGTCTATGACCCACCGACCATTACCAAGAGCTTCACGCCCACGAGCGTTGTCTTCGGCGCGACTTCGATGATGAGCTTCGTGCTCAGCAATCCGAACTCGTTCGCGGGCGGTAATCTGTCCGGCTTAAGCTTCACCGACGCGCTGCCCAGCGGCATCGCGGTTGGGAACAGCGGCCCGACTGTGGTCTGCGGCGGGTCGCTTTCGACGACCGCGCCGAATATGGTCAGCTTCAGCGGCGGCACGCTGGGCACGTCAGGCCCGGGCAATATGTGTACGATCAACGTGACCGTCATCGGCGCGCAAATCGGCATGTGGCCGAATACGACCAGCGCGCTAAGTTCGACCCAGACTGGCGCTGGCGCAACCAGCAACACGGCGACCCTAACCGTCACCGCATCGCCCACAACAACGACCATCACTTCCGACACGCCCGATCCATCAGTGACCGGACAGGCTTATACGGTGACAGCCAACGTGGTTCCGACACCTCCGGGAATGGGCACGCCGACCGGAACCATCACGGTCAGTGATGGAACGGGCGGCACCTGCGTGATCACGCTGCCGGCAACCAGTTGCAATCTGACTTCGACGGCGGCGGGGGCGAAGACCTTGACGGCGACTTATTCGGGCGATGCGAACTTCAATGGCAGCACGTCGGCGGGCGTCTCGCATACCGTCAACAAGGCCAACACAACAATTGGCAGCTTGACCGATGCGCCTGACCCGTCTGTTGTCGGGCAGAGTTACACAGTAGGCTTTACACTGAACGTCACATCCCCCGGCGCTGGCACGCCGACCGGCACAGTGACGGTCAGCGATGGCGCGGGCGGCACCTGCACGGCGACGCTGCCAGCAACATCCTGTTCGCTGACCAGCACGGTCGCGGGCAATAAGACCCTGACCTTCACCTACAACGGCGACGCCAATTTCAACACCAGTTCCAACACTGCCGGGCATGCAGTCAACAAAGCCGACACGACGACGACCATCACAGCCGATACGCCTGATCCGTCCGTCTTCGGACAGAATTACGCGGTGACGGCCAGTGTCGCGGCGAACTCGCCCGGTAGCGGTACGCCAACCGGAACCATCACCGTTTCGGATGGCACGAACACTTGCACCATCACGCTGCCCGCGACTTCGTGCAACCTGCCGAGCACTTCGGTCGGCGCGAAGACGCTCGTGGCGACTTACAACGGCGATGCGAACTACAACGCCAGCCCGCCATCGGCAGGCGTGCCGCACACGGTCAGCAAGTCCGACACGACGACGACAATTGTTTCTGACAACCCGGATTCGTCGGCGGTTGGCCAGAACGTGACGGTAGTCTTCACGGTCGTCGCAACTGCGCCGGGCGCGGGCACGCCGACCGGCAACGTGACAGTCACGGATGGTGTGAATTCCTGCACCGCGACAGTTGCGACAGGCTCTT
>JBBQVH010000095.1:0-33161 GCA_038211695.1 Blastocatellia bacterium
AAGTGGGGCATTCTTGGATCAATCGCTTTCGTCGGCTGCCGGTGAGATGGGAAAAGAAGACCGGGAATTACCTATCCATGCTTTACTTTGCCTGTGCCATCATTTGCTGGAGAAAAGCGATAGTTTAGAGATAGGTTCTTATGCTAGCTTTCATTTTCGGTCCTCCTGATGCTCTCGATAAGCTACAAACGAGATAGTCTCTCGTTTATGGAGGGCCGATTTTATTGCAGATATTACATTTATCGCTACATCAGGACGAAATTACACCCTCTAGCAAAGCCAGATAAGTTCTTCGCAGACGGAAAGAGAATTTGGAAATCGACAATTTGGAATGAGATGAATAATGTAGCTATCTACTCAACCTCGGCTCAAGTCAAGTTCTAAACAAGAGAATAAATAACGCCTGCCACTAAAAGCAGGCAGGCGCAAATTTCAATGTAATATTTATGCTTCTTCCAAAATGCCTTCATTTACGTAGCTAAGGGGCACTTAGGGGGATGGCAAGAAATCAGCTTGTTTTACCTAATTCCAATTGCATCTTTGATGACATCTGCAAGAAGCTTCACACCAACACCCTTAGCCATTTCCCAAACGACCGTGCCGACAGTTTTTCCGGCACTTCCCAGCTTTTGAAGGATTGTTACAGATTCTTCAACCTTACCACCTTCGGCGGCTGTTTTAGCTGAGTTGAGAATGGCAAGGGCGGCTGAATGATCACCCTCGCTCTGCTTGGCAACAACTGCATTTATCAGTATTTCTAGCTGCTGCGCTAAAATTTTAGGATCAATTCCATTGGCGATCTCAAGCAAGTTCATGGTCTGATCACCATGTCCTTGCGCCCCGTCACCTACTGCCTGAATTTGTGATCTGTCGAAGTTATATGTTCCCATATTGATCGTTAAGTTAATAGTTAAATTAATCTGCTCTTGTTTTACAATTTCCCTTAACTCATCCTTTTCAGCCAGTATTTCTGCGGCTTCAATAATAAGTTCTTGGTCAGTAGAGTCACCAACACTTGCTGCAAATCGAAGCAGTCTTTTTATACGTTCTTTTTTTGTTAATTGGTCTGAAGGCTGATGAGGCTTGAGCACAGGGTTTACACCACCATTTCATAATGCTTGCTCTCATAAACCTCATGAGATAAATAGAAAACTACTTCTACAAAGTAGTCATTTATAGAATGCCGTTCACTTCCAAAACCATGATTGTTACAGGTAATTACTTCCGGTAACTCTTCTTTAGTCTGAAACTCCTTTATAAAGAGATTCTCCTCAGGACAAAACACATGGTAGGTATGTTCTAAAATTCCCGCTTTTTCAGCCATAGTAAGTAAAACAAAAGCAGAATCCACATCCTCTTTAATACTTCTAGCTATAAAGCTTGGCCTGATTTCAGAATTAGAAAGATTCCTGTAGTGATTATAATCTTCAGTAGATGATGAATCATCTACTTTTTGCCCTAGATACCTATCTAGCTTAGTTATGAGGTCAGCTAAGTGCGGATACATGCCTTTATAGGCTTCTAATTGTTGATACCGCATATTCAACCTCGCTTGGTAAACAGTGAGCGTCAAATCGAACCATCTTGAGTCGTTCACTCACTTGCATGAAAACTCTTCTTTGCAACTTGTCCCCAGACCTTTCGGGGAGCCATTCCCCACTCGTTGCCTCAGGAATTCGTTCATAATCCTTGACTCCTTCAGCAAGCTTATAGCTGGTTTCCTGGAGGATACTGGAGCGACCGCTATACCGAATCTTGTATCCCTCACTTGTTACGACTTGGTGATTTGTTGGTTCAAAGATTGGGGGTTTTATTTTAATGAGCTTTTCAATAATCGTTTCTACGTTTAGGAACTCAAATGTTATGCCATTTAGAAGTTCTAAAGCCTTGTGAATATAATACTCCTCATAGCTGCCTGAGTTCCTCCCCCGTTCGAGTAGGTGGGGATGCTTTCTCTCTGGGGAATCCATCAATATTTTTGTAAATCCTGTTTTGGGCTCTGTTGCTATGACGATCACTTTCGTCTTATCAACCCAATCTACTGTTCCAGCGTCGAAATCGACCTTATGCTCTTGGTGGGTCTCACTGAATTTGATACGTATCTCTTTACCGGTCCAGCATAAATAATTAAGCTTGGGTTTAGATGGCAATCTGCGCGTAGAGCAGGGCTCTGGAGATAGCTCTAAATCCAAGCTATTTAAGTGCTTAATAAAAGCGTTTTTATCCGTGAACGCCTTGGCTTCATCTATATGTCCTAGATAGAGACGCTTTCCTCCATGCTCCTCTATCTCACGTACAGCTTCCGTGATTCTTGGTACTGTCAAATCACCGCTATCAATCAATTTTTGGACAAGTTCTAGCAACACGCCCTGGTTCTTGGCGGTGTGCTTGAGTCCGTTAACTTTTAGCCAATGCTTGAAGGCTTCATTGCTTATCGGGTCGAGTATCTCGGCAAGAGTCAAACCCATAATTTGTCATCGGGTGTAAGCGATTGAGGCTGAGACTTGGCTCATGTACATTCTCGCCACACCCATAGCCTTTGTGCGTCAAATTTGTTAAAAAAGCAGAGGGTTGCCTAGTCAGAGAGATTGCCTAATTTAGGCATACGGCACCAAAAAGAGATACATTGTCTCTTTATAGTCAGAAGAGGAGAAGGGCAATCTATTACAGTCTTTCTAGTGAAAAGCGCAATGTGTGTAGTGACTTTATCGTACTTCTGTGTACTACGCATTTGAGGAAAGCCCATACACACCGCGATTTATAAACCAAAGCTCATCATTTCGTCAATTGATAAATCTCTTGGGAGGCTAAATCGTGTAAATCAATAAAGTCCGCTGCCTTGTGCGGACTTGAACCCTGGGGTGGTCTGGAAGGGTTGAATGAAGGGCTGAAGGTGGAACTGAAGGTGGGACTATCTAAAAAACTGAATAATGTTGTTCGCCAATGCGACTAAGGGAAGGTGATGCAAGATGCGGCATTTCTATATTCGGCGAGATCAGTCCAGGGCTCCCTGCGTGTAGGATGTTTTGTTGGTTGGCAACAAGCCGTAAACGTCAACAAAAATTTTATGCGGGACGCCTATTTTTGACGATACATATAAGATTACGATGCAGTGAATGAAATCCCATTAAAGAGGAGAACAAGTGAATAAGAATTATCAAGTTAAACAACTTTTTCTAGGTACGTAATGTTCCGAATACGTTCCGGATTTAGTAGATGATCAGATGTGTTTAATGCATAAGTCTTTCATGAGTAAATGGATGTAAATTGCTAAAAAGTGCGCTTGACAGTTGCCCAAGTGTCAACGCTCCTCTATGCTACGCGCGCTTTTCGCTGACAGTCTCACTTCCTACATTTTTATTTAGACAATCCGGAGGGCTTTGATGGAACGCCAAGCCACAACAACAACGGCTGCCGTGCCGGCAGTATCACCGTTCAAAAATCTGCGCTGGTACATCTGTGGGCTGCTCTTCTTTGCGACGGTGGTCAATTACGTTGACCGTCAGGTGCTCGGTGCGCTTGCGCCGGAGCTGCAAAAACAGATTGGCTGGACGGAAGGCGAGTACAGCCAGATCGTGATTGCTTTTCAGATTGCCTACGCCGCGATGTTTCTGGTCTGGGGCGGCGTGCTGGATCGCATCGGCGTCAAGCGCGGTTTTACGATTGCGCTGGTTGTGTGGTCGGTTGCGGGGATGGGAATGGCTACGGTGACGAGCGGGCCGATGCTGGCGGTGTTTGAACCTTTGCGCGGCGCGTTCGCGCAACTCGGCTCCTGGTTTTCCGGCTCCTGGTTCGCACAAGTGCCGCTGCTCGGCAGGTTCATCGGGTTTCTGATTGGCCTCTTCATTTTCGCCAGCCCGGTGGCGTTCGGCTTTGGCGTGATGCGCTTCCTGTTGGGCATCGGCGAAGCGGCCAACTTCCCGGCTTCCATCAAAACCGTGGCTGAGTGGTTTCCGAAGCGGGAACGCGCATTGGCAACGGGAATCTTCAATGCGGGCACGAATGTCGGCGCAATTGTTGCGCCTGCCACGGCGCTTTTGCTCTCGGCAAAATTCGGTTGGCAAAGCGCCTTCATCTTTACCGGCGCGGTCGGGTTTATCTGGCTCATCTTCTGGTTGGTGTTTTATCAAAAGCCCGAAGAGCATCCGCGCCTTTCCGCCGCGGAGTTCAAATACATCCGTGATGGCGAAGCGGAAGAAACGGCTGAAAAGACCCCCTGGTTGCGCTTGCTGGGTTACCGCCAGACCTGGGCTTTCTCGCTGGGCAAAATGCTGACCGATCCGGTTTGGTGGTTTTTCCTTTTCTGGCTGCCCAAGTTTCTCAACAAGAACTTCGGCATCACGGGCACCGCGCTCATTCCCTTCCTGACGGTTGTGTACATCATTGCCGATGTCGGTTCGGTGGGCGGCGGCTGGATTTCTTCGGCGCTCATCAAGCGTGGCTGGACGGTGAATCGGGCGCGCAAGACGACGATGTTCGCCTTTGCCGTCATCATCCCGATGGTCATCATTGCCTACTACGTGAAATCCGCCTGGGTCGCCGTGCTGCTGATTGGAATCGCGTGCGGCGCGCACCAGGGCTGGTCGGCCAACCTGTTCACCCTGACCGCTGATATGTTTCCGCGCAAAGCCGTCGGCTCAGTCGTCGGCATTGGCAGTTGTGCAGGCGCGGTTGGCGGCATCATTCTGGCTTACTATGCAGGCATCGTGCTGAATCAGAACCCGAGCTATTACCTGCCGATGTTTATTATCGCAGGTGTAATCTATCTGATTGCATGGGGCGTGATTCAACTGCTGGTGCCGAAGCTTGAACCTGCAAAGGTAGACTAGCTACGATATGCGCCGGAGGATTCCCATCATGTACGAGATTGAGTTGACGCGGGCCAGGCAGCAGATTGCGGAATTATTGGATGACGTAATTCGCGGTGAAGACGTCACAATTACCGAAAATGGCCAGCCGCTTGTCAAAATGCTGCACGCAGCGACAACCCGGCCGCACCCCCAGTTCGGCAGCGCCAAGGGGCTAATCACCATTCCCGACGACTTCGATGAACCCCTGGAAGATTTTAAAGAGTATATGGAATGAAACTGCTCTTTCCTCAACAACTGACCCGCAATGGCTTTGAACTGCTGCCGATAACAGTTGCTCATCTGACAATCGTTGACTCATTGCCTTTTCACCATCGTGACCCGTTCGATAGGTTGATTGTCGCCCAAGTTATCGCCGAGGGACTTGGCCTCGTCAGCCTCGACGCTAAACTCGATGCTTACGGTGTGCAGCGGCTGTGGCAGTTATTTGTCATCTGTCAGCAAGCTGATTTGCAAAACGGCGGAGTGAAATGAACACTCCGCCGTTTTGCAGTTAGGTCAGTTGATTAAAGCCGCGCTCAAACTAATCGAGCGCTTGCGGCGATGCCGCTCTCAGCACGAACTCAAACTCCCTGCTTCCCCTTTTTCCCTTGAGCAAAACCCGTCGCCGCCTCGTTGTAACTTTCGGCCGCTTGATAATCGCCTTCGCCCTGAAGCGCGTCACCTTTCGCCTGATTCTCTGATTTCGCTTTTTGCGCAAACGAATTTACTTCTCCGGGCGTCATCACATTTGCTTCTTCCTCATCAGGATTCAAATCTTTATCTCTGACAAATCCTTGCTTTAACGTGGGGTCTTCCGGCCTCGGTCGTTCTTCCTCTGCCTTTTTGCTTGTCGCCATGATGAATTTCTCCTCTTCTCGTTTTTAGAATCGAACACCGTTCACCGCGCCAGTGATTCCCTGAGCGGCCTCTTCGCTGCTGCAAGTCCGATTCCAGAACTACCGTCTGTCTTCAGCAGAAGTGGGAAAGGCAAGCAGAAATAGAGCTTACTTCCAGTCCAAGTTTTGATGAGAAAAACAGAGCAAGTCCCCCAGTGTACGAACCCTGTGCAGGAACCTGTACGATTTACAAAACGAACCACAGGGCCGGAAGACTGAAATCTGAATCCAGCCGCAGCGCGCAGGTTTCATCAACGCACAATGACGGGCACGGCCAGATGCGACGGAAACTGTTTTGACCGGAACACGCGCTGTGTTGCCTTGATGTAATCGGCATCCGTCGCCTTGAAAATATTCGGCACGAACTTCTGCGGGTTGCGGTCAATGATCGGGAACCATGAACTCTGAACCTGCACCATGAGCTTGTGGCCTTTCAGAAAGCGGTGATTGCAATGGCGCATATCCACCGCGAATTCGTTGACCGTGTTTGGCGCAAGCGCCACGGGCTTTTCAAAGCCTTTGTGAAACCGCCCGCGAAAGACTTCGTTGGCCACCATCAACTGATACCCGCCCATCTTGGGTTCCTTCGTGTACTCTTCCGGATAAACATCAATCAGCTTGACGATCCAATCGCTGTCGCTGCCAGTGGTTGAAGCGAACAGATGCCCGATGACGTTGCCGCTGATCGTCACATCTTCGGTCAGCGGACTGGTTTCCCAACTCAGCACATCAGGCCGTCCTTGCGCGAAGCGTTGATCTTCGACCAGCCACGCGCCCCAGCCCGAACCGCGCGGATAATAGGTTGGTTCGACCGGGCGCGGGCGATAGGGAACCGGGTTGGCCGGGTCGGAGACGTATTGATCGAATGCCGCTCCATCACTGGCGCGGTTCTGTACCGGCGCATCAAACGACAGCTTGCCGTTGGCGTGAAAGTAGAGCTTGCGGTCTTCGGTCTTGTCGCGCGGCGGCCAATGTTCATAGGACTTCCATTCGTTCGATCCGGTCTCAAACACTGTCGCTTCTTTCAAACCGGGCCAGGTCGTTTGCCCTTTGTCTTTCAGATAAAAAGCAAAGAAAGGCGCTTCGATCTTCTGGCGGTAATGCAGCGAAGCATTGCCGTCGAATTTAATTTTGCCCAATGCGCTGCCATCCGCGCGCGCCCAGCCGCCGTGATTCCAGGGGCCGCCGACAAAGAAGTTCTGTTTGTTGGGGTCGTTCTTTTCCAGCGTTTCGTAGATTTTGACCGGCCCGTAAAAGTCTTCCTGATCCCACCAACCGGCGACATTCAGCGTCGGCACTTTCGCTTGTTTCAAATATCCGGCAGCGGCTTGCTTCTGCCAGAACTCGTCGTAATTCGGATGTTTGACAAAATCGTTCCAGGTCGGAATCTTGCCGTGCAGGTACTTTTCGTTGACGTTCGACAGCGCGCCCAATTTCAAGTACCACTCGTAGGTGTCGTACTTGTCGAACTCAAATCGTGCTTGTTCCTTGTTCGTCTCCATCATCGTCGCGTACTCGAAACCGTAACTCAGCCGGAACGCGCCGTTGTGATGAAAGTCGTCGCCCATCCACATGTCTGCTGGCGAAGCCTGTGGAGAAGCGGCGCGCAACGCCGGATGCGGATTGATCGTCGCCATCATCGCCGTCCAGCCCGGATACGAAATGCCTGTGATGCCTACGCGCCCGTTGTTGTTCGGCACGTTTTTCGTCAGCCATTCGATGGTGTCGTAGGCGTCAGTGACTTCGTCCACGATCTTCGGATCGTTCTTGCCCTGATTTTCCGGCGCGGCGCTGATCGGCGCGCGCTGCATGACGAATTGGCCTTCGGATTTGTACCGCCCGCGAATGTCCTGAAAGACGAAGATGTAGCCATCGGCAACCATCTCTTTGAATTTGCCCTGCGCCCAGCCTTGCCCGCTCTGCGCTTGATACGGCGTGCGTTCCAGCATGATCGGCAGGGGCGCAGTTTGTCCTTTTGGCGCGAAGATATGCGTATTCAGTTTGACGCCGTCGCGCATCTCGACCATCACGGCCTTGAACTCGAACGCCGGCGCGGTGTCCTGCGTGCGTGCCTGAAAAGCCGCGCCCAGAACCAGCGCGACAATCAACACTCCATAAGCGGGTATGCGTTTCATTGGTTGCTCCTGTTTTTGGCATTACGGGAATTTCAGCGCAGGTAGAGATAACCGATTAACTTCCCAAGCTCAATGTGTCGCAGTTGATAAATCGCGCGTCCGATTTCAGGCGATGCAAAATGCCATCTTTGCTGTTCTCACTTGAGGCTGACTTTGACCGTGTTTGCCGTCTTGCCGTCAACCATCACCACCCCGTCCACTTCCCCGCGCCCCATCAATGTGCGTGGCAAACGCAGGTTGACCTGATCGAGGCCGGCGAACATTTGTTGCGAGCCTGCATACAGCACTTCCGCCGCCGTCCCGCCTACCCGGGCGCTGACCGCCGACAGCGCGCTGCGATTGCGAATGCCGGTGCCGAACAGCACCAGGAAGACTTGATCGCTTTCCGGGCCGAGATCAATCGGCACGGCGACGTTTCGGTTCTGCTGCGGATCAAACCTGGCGACCGGTTCATACGTGAGCATGCCAAACGCCGTCAGGCGCAAAGCAACAGCGGATGCAATACCCTGCCCGTTGGCATTGGCCGCGAACAATCCCGGCGCCACCGCAGTGATTGGTATGATCTGCGTCGCGATCACCACGCCGCCCCTTTCGACCGTGACGTTTGCCAGCACCTCGACCGTTTCCGGCGGCATCAGGTAATTAATCTGATTCGGCGAAACGAAAAAAAGCGGGGCCAGACGCTCGACGCCAAGAAGGTCACTGACCTTGACCGTGACACCGCCAAGCGCCGTCGGCAGTGGCATCACGCCAGCCTCTCTGGTGATGTTGGCCAAGCCGGGGCCGAAGGCCGCGACAATCGAGCCGCGCGCAATGGCCGGGGCGTAGCTGGCGGCGGAAACGTTCGCGACAATCGTCTGAGCCGGCGCGGAGAAGCCGGAGAGTTTGGTGATAAAGACGTCGCTGTTGTTGTTGTTAAAGACCTCGCCTGTAACGTAAAGGTCGCCTCGCGCGTCCACTGCAACGCCATAGCCCGTGCCGGAATTACCGCCGATGAACGTGGAGTAATCAAGTCCCCTTCCCGCCGCATCAAGCCTGGTCACGAAAACGCCTTGAATCGAAGACCGCAGCGCATCCGCAGTGATGGGGAAGTTGAGCGAGAAACTCTGGCCCGTCACAGCGGCGCGCCCCGCGGCATCCACAGCGATGCCGTAGCCGAGGTCCGGTCTGTTCCCGCCCAAATAGGTGGAGTAAACGAGCGCCGAGCCTGCCGGATTCAGCTTCGTCACAAATGCGTCTTGATCGCCGCCGCCGTGCACGGTCTGGAAAGCGCCCGGCGTGACAGGGAAGTTGCGCGAGAAGGTATACCCCGTCACGTAAGCATTGCCCGCTGCATCCACCGCCAAATCAAACGCGAGGTCAATGTCGCTGCCGCCGAGATAGGTGGAATAAACGAGCGCCGATCCCGCCGGATTCAGCTTCGTCACAAAAGCATTGATGTTGGCGGGAGGCAATGCTTGAAAGGCGCCGGGCGTAGTGGGAACGCCGAATCCGTGCCCCGTCACATAGGCATTGCCCGTCGCATCCACCGCGATGGCGTAAGCGATCAAACTGCCGCTGCCAAGCAGCGTGGAGTAAACCAACGCTGATCCCGCCGGATTCAGCTTCACCACGAAAGCGCTGCCAGCGGCGGCGGAACCGGTTTGAAAAGCGCCGGGCGTGACAGGGAAGTTTGGCGAAAGCGTTCTGCCGCTGACGTAGGCGTTGCCCGCCGCATCCACTGCGATGCCCGTACCCGCGTCGAAATCAGTGCCGCCCAGAAAGGTGGAGTAAACGAGCGCATCGCCGTTCACGTTCAGCTTGGTGACAAAGGCGTCGTGGCACCGGAAGCCTGTGGAATTGCCCGGCGCGCAATTACTGCCGTGCGCGGGTTGCAGCGCGCCTGGTGTGGTTGGGAAGTCGCGGATGGTGGTATTCCCCGTCACGTAGACATTGCCGCCCGCATCCACCGCTGCATCTATAGCCAGCCCTCCGTCAGTGCTCAGGCCGACGCAGCAGAATTCCTGATGGCCGCCCAGATAGGTGGAGTAGACCATCGCCGTGCCCGCCGCGTTGAGCTTGGTCACGAAGATGTCGGCGGTGCTGGACTTGGTCGTCCGAAAAGCGCCCGGTTTGGTGGGAAAGTCGGATGAAGCGGTGAACCCCGCCACGTATGCGTTGCCGGCCAAATCCACAGCGATGCCCTTCGCTCGCTCCAGCCCGCTGCCGCCGAGAAAGGTCGAGTAGGCAATCACCGGATCAATGATCAGCGGTTTCGCCGCGTCATACGCGCCGGCATCGAATCTCACCTGATTCTTCCCGGCCAGCCGATAACCACATCGAGCTTCGTGTTTCTGGCTGCCGTCATCTTGCAGACAGCGCGGTTTTCGTTGGCGCAGTTCCGAACCATTCCCCCGTAGGATCAAATCTCCGTTGGCATCCAGGGCAAGTTTCTTTGCTCCATCAAACTGCAACTTGATGCCGCCGGGATCAGCGCCCGGCGCAACCACGAAGTCATACTCAAGCTGCCGCTGATTGCCGTAAAAGATCAGATCAACGCCCGGATAGATTTCGCGGTAGCGCACCCGCGCATAATTTTCAACGCCCGTACGCCACTTCGACCGGTCATCGCCGGCGAGATAGTTACTCTTGCCGGGCAGCGGATCAACGCCTTCAATCTCGGCTGTTGGGTTCGCGCCTGCGAACTTCATCCGTAGATCGAGGCTGGTTTCGCCGTTGCGCAATGCGAACGCGGCTTCAGTATGTGCGAGCATCAGGTTGTATCCGTTGCCGCGCGAGGCAAACTTCACCCGCGCGTCGAACTGCCCCGCGTTGGCCTCGAAGCTCAAAGGCAATTGGCCGTAGCTTTCGTTCGAGTGACGCTTCATTCCCGAGCCGGCTTGTGTTGGTTGAATCGAGCTTGAAGGCTGGCTGGATAAGAAGAGCGCTGCGAGCGATAACATAACGCCGCGTCTAACCGTGCTGCTGATACTTTTCATACTGCTCCCGAAAGGAAATCTGCTTGAGAATAATAGGTGCGGGGCGTTTGCGTCGAGTTGTGGGAATTCGTGGGGAGAGATTGTGGGGCGTAGCTATTCGGATTCGGATTTGCGATTGTCAGGCGGCAACAGGCGGCGCTGCCGTTCCATTTCAAGCTCCAGGCGCAACCGTTCAATCTCTGTTTCCTACCGGCGCTTCTCCTCCCGCCAATTCTCACGCTCGGCCATCCTGCCCAGTTGCAGCCAGAGGGTTTGAATCTCTTTGTTCTGGTCGCGATTTTCCTTTTCGATCACCTCGACATCCTTTTCCAATCGGCTGAGCCGATGATGGGCAGTAGTCAGTGCTTCAAGCAACGCCCAGAAGTTTTTCCACATTTTCTCTCTCTTTTCTGGTTTCCCGTTTGATGTTCTCAGATTCGGCGCGGAGTTTGGCGATGCTTTCCCGGCGCTCCTCGCTCTCGCGCTGCTGTTCCTGCATCACGGCTACGACGCGGACAAGTTCTTTGCGGAATTTGTCGAACTCGCTCTGCGGAATTTCCAAAGTCACGGTCTTGTTCATAAAAGTACCTCCTTGTGGTGACGGCATTATAGCTACGGTTGCGTTGATGATGAAAGAAACTATCCCGGCGATTTGCCGATGTCAGATTCAGACCGAAGTAAAAACCTCGCGCAGCCGTCGCGCCACAATCTCTGCTTCGCCCGGTTGCAGCATCCACACGCCGATCATCATTTCTTCGACGCCGTCAGGCGCGGGCGGCAGAGGCAAAGAAGCCGCCGTCGAAGCAGGTGTGGTTTCTATCGAAGGTTCGCCATTGCGCATCCGCTGGCGCACATCTTCGGCGGAAAGGCCGACAGCGTCTTTTCTCCAAGCCAATTTCATATGCGGAACGTGGTTGGCGATGGGCGGGACGTAGGTTTCAGTCTGCATGGATTCGACTTCGGCGATGGCGGCGGCGATGGTTGCGATACGCGCTTCCCAGTCGCGCCATTCGGCGTCGGCGTCGCGGTTCAGGTAGCTTTCGACGGCGACCAGCATGCCGATGATTTCTTCCTTGTTGATCTTGAACCCGCGTCCAATGCTGTCGCTGTTGGGCGAACAGTTCAGGCGCGCGGCTTCGATCAAGTCGCGGCGGCCTAACATCAGTCCCGCGCTCTGAGGGCCGCGAATGCCTTTGCCGCCGGAAAAGGTCACCAGGTCAAATCCCATCTTCGTGAACTTCGACAGGGTTTCGGTGGGCGGCACGTCGGCGGCGGCGTCATTGAAGGTCGGAATGCCGTGCTTTTTGCCCAAGCTCACGAATTCTTCCGCGCCGATTTGCCCGACGTGTTCGCGGTCGTTGAAAAACAGCATCATCGCCGTGCGTTCGTTGATGGCGGCCTCCAACTCTTCAGACGTGTCCACTTCGATCATTCTGACGCCACAATTACGCACGGCGTGATCGTAACCGTAGCGGTGCAGCCGCTGGACGATCACTTCGCTTTTCATCTCTGGCGACAGATCGGGAATGCGCAGGATGAAGTCTTGATTCTTGCCCGTGATGCAGGCGGCGGTGCCCAGCGTCAACGCCGCCGAAGCGCCGGAGGTAATCATTGCGGCTTCGCAGCCGATCAGTTCAGCAACGCGGCGGCCCGCAGCTTCCTGCAATTCGTCAATGTTGACGAAGTGCGTCGAAGCCGCAGCCATCGCGGCGACGACTTCCGGGCGCATCAGCGATGCGGTTAGCACGGTGTAGGTTCCAGCCGCGTTGATAAACGTGCGCACGCCGAGTTCGGCAATGATGTCGCGTTCGTTGTTTGGCATGGGTTCATACCTTGGCGTTAAAAACTTCGCGCAACCGTTTGGCGACGATTTCGGTTTCACCCGGCTCCATTTGCCAGACGGTAAAGCCGATCTGCTGTTTTTCGGCGTTGGCGGGGGAAGAGTTCGGCGCGATCTCGATGGAAGGTGTGCCGTCGCGCATTTGTTTGCGAATATCGTCGGCGGTCAGTGCCATCTCTGCTTTCAGCCAGGTCATTCGGATGGAGGGCGAATGATTGGCGATGGGCGGAACGTGAACGTCTGCTTTGACGGCGGGGACTTTGGCGACGCTGTCGGTGATGAGCTTGGCGCGGCGCTCCCATTCTTTCCACTCGGCATCGGCATCGCGTTTCAGGTACATTTCGATGGCGACCATCATTCCCAGCATCTCTTCCTTGTTGACCTTCATGCCGCGTCCGATGCTGTCGCCGTTGGGCGAAGCGTTCATTCGCGCCGCTTCGATCAACTCCTTGCGACCTAATAGCAGCCCAGTGCTTTGCGGCGCGCGCAAGCCCTTGCCGCCGGAGAAGGTGACCAGGGTAAAGCCAAGCTTGAGGTATTTCGACAGGTTTGCCGTCGGCGGCAGAACATCGGCGGCATCGGCGAAAGTGGGAATGCCATGCTTTTTGCCGAGCGCGGCGAATTGTTCCGCAGTGATCTTGCCTCTGGGTTCGGCGTCGCAGAAAAAGTGCAGCGTTGCTGTTTTATCGCTGATGGCGCGCTCCAATTCTTCCGCCGTTTCGACTTCAATCATTTTGACGCCGCAGTTTCGCACGGCGTGGTCGTAACCGTAGCGGTGGGCTTTCTGGATGATGACTTCTGTCTTGGTGCCGGGCACACCCGCCAGATCAGGAATGCGTTTGATCAAGTCAGGATTCTTGCCGGTGATGCAACTAGCAGTGCCAAGGGTCAACGCCGCTGCCGCGCCGGACGTGACCATGGCCGCTTCGCTGCCAATCATTTCAGCAATGCGTTTACCAACGGCGTTATGCAAATCATTGAGCGGAACGAACTGTTTTGACGCGTAGTTCATCGCGTCCATCACTTCAGGTCGCATCAACGAAGCCGTCAGGGCTGTGAACGTTCCGGCAGCATTGATGAATGGCCGCACGCCGAGTTCTTTGAAATAATCGCGGCCAGCATTGCCACGCTTGCTGGTCATGGAATTGGCCTCTGCTGGAACGAACCAACTGCCAATGAAGGGAACGCTTGAGAGAGTTTGGATGAATCTGCGCCGATTGGGCATATCGAACCGCCTTTCTTGAATAACAATTCAGGTTGTTGTGGTAACGCCATTTCTGCAATGGCAGGCAAGACGCAGCGAACCATAAGCCGCGGCTATGGCCCCGTCAAGATTTGTGCAACAAACCTATCCATCGCGGACAGCCTTTCGTATAATCCGCGCCGTTCACACCAACCAATTCAATTCAACTACAGGAGACAACAGATGAATCCAAAGCGTAGACAGATTCTGAAATCCGCCGCTGCTGCTGCTGCAATTCCGGCTGCCGCCGCGATTCCAACCACAGCTTCCGCCCAGCAAAAAACAATCAAGAAAGTTCATTACCCTGGTGGCAAGAAGCCGGAGCGCAAACCGGATGCGCTGCCGCCAATGTTCAACGGCGCAGTTTCTTACGGCAACCTGTTGTTCATTGCGGGCAAAGGCGCGCATTACAAAGGCGACATCAAACAGCACACCAAGACCGTGCTAGATGAAATTGAAAAGGAACTGGTCAACGCGGGGTCTTCGATGGACAAGGTGTTGAAGTGCAACGTCTATCTGGCCGACGGCAAAGATTACCAGGCGATGAATGAAGCCTTTCGCGGCCGCTTCGGCGAAGAGCCGCCCGTGCGAACAACAATTGCGGCCGCGTGGATTCCCGGCGATTCACTGGTCGAAATTGACGTCGTCGCTTACATCTAACTTCCCTCTAAACGAACCACACAACATTGGGACATTACTTTTCGACAGGATTTACGGGATGTTTCAGGATGGGCGAAAATCGCCTGCCCGCGCTATCTCATTCTGAATAATCCTGTCCATCCTGTCTGAAGCTTTTCTGTCCCGAGTTGGCCTACCTTCGAAGGCAATGATGAAACGACGAACTTTCGTGCAATTGCTTGCCGCCTCTCCGCTCGCTTCGCCCCTCACCTGTGGCGAGGCTGAAGCGGCGGATGCGCCCAAATATCGCGCGGTCAGCCGCTACAAACCTGCCGCAACGCCAGGCATGCCGGGGCCGTATCCGGGACGTGTGATTGCGGTCAAGTCGGCAAAATGTCTTGACGACACGGGCGATCATGCCGATCCGGCAGTCGTGCGCGAGATGATGGAACGCGGGATACGTGCGCTGACCGGTGAAGCCAGCGCGATTGACGCCTGGCGGTACTTCATCAAACCGGACGACGTCGTCGGCATCAAGGTCAATGCGGGCGGGCAGCCATACGTTGTTTCTTCGCCCGAAGTCGTGGCCGAAACCGTGCGCAACCTGATGGCCGTGGGCGTCAAACCCGCGCAGATTTACGTTTACGAACGGTTTCAAAGTCAGCTTGACGACATTAACTATGCGCCGCACCTGCCTGAAGGCGTGACCATCTTTGCCGCCGAACTGGGAAACCGTGGTGTGGACAACAATCGCTACGATCCGCTGACTTATGTAGAAGCGGACTTTTTTGGCGAAGACGACACACGGTCGAACATGATCCGGCTGATTTCAGAAAAGCTGACCAAGATCATCAACATCCCGAACATGAAAGATCACGGTGCGACGGGTGTGACGGGATGTCTGAAGAACATTGCTTACGGCAGCTTCTCAAACGTGGCGCGCACGCATTACAACGGCGCTTCGCATACGCTTTCATTCGTCGGCACGCTGGCCGCTGTCGAACCGCTGCGGTCGCGCACCGTGCTGCAAATTATGGACGGCCTGCGCGGCGTCTGGCACGGGGGACCGTTCGCGCACACGAAAAAATACATGTTTTATCCGAAGACGATCATGTTCGGTACAGACCCGGTAGCGATTGACAGATTGCTGCTGGACATCATCGAAAACGAACGCAAGGCGCACGGCGCGATCTCGGTCTGGGAACGGTCGGAGAAATATTTGAAGGCCGACGATAGCCGCGCGCGCGACGCCGACCCAAACGTCAACATCATCATCCGCGAACCCGGCCACATTGAATACGCCGCTAAACTCGGCTTGGGTGTTCACGACCTGAAGAAAATTCGCGTGCAGGAGATCGAGGTATGAGGCGGCTGATTTGGACTTGCTTGTTACTGTTCATTGCCGGGGCTGTGGTCAGTAGCTTCACCGCAGAGGCGCAGAGAAACGCAGAGGCTGCGCAGAGGCTGCCGATAATTTATTGGGCACAAGGAGTCGAGACCGCATCGGTGTTGAAGCAAGCGGGCATTGAACAGATTGCCGCGCTGCCGGACAAAGCCGACGAATGGCGCAAAGCAGGATTCAATGTCATCGCACTCAGCCAACAGGAACTTGAACACCGTGAAAAACTGTTTGTACCGCGCACCGCTGGACGCGCTGATGTGGCTTCTGCCACGCGCCGTCCCTGGATTGATTCGAATGGCTGGCGCTTCGTGCGCAATCCGGTGAGCAAGTTCTATTACGACCTGACGGGAAAAGGGGCGGGTAAAGTGCTACTCGCCTCCGCCGAAGCTTTCAGCTATAGGGCAGACGCGATTCTGAAAATTGATCCGGCGGATGTGGCCGAGTTCGGGAAGATGCTGGCGTTCTTGCGCACCTTGCCACTCTCAAACCTTCCGCCCGTTGCCGACATTGGCCTGATTGACGAAGGTTCGCCCGCAACCGGCGAAGTCATGAACCTGCTGACGCGCCGCAATCTGCTTTTCAAACTCGTCCCCGCGCCCGCGCCGCAATTCCGCGTCAACATCCAACTCGGCAGCAAAGAATACCCTCTGGCTGAAGCCGCCGACCCGAATGCCTTTGCGCAGAAGGTTCGCCAGCAACTTGGCGACGAGAACCGCAGCCTGCGCATTTACGGGACGGAAGTTGTGATCGGCCGTCTGACAAGCGATGGCGCGCGCGTACAGCTTCATTTGCTGAATTACAGCGGTCGTGATGTGGACAGCCTGCGCGTGCGGCTGCGCGGCAAATACGGAAAAGGTGAGTTGAAAGCGTTTGAGGTTGAAGCCGGGCTTGAAGATTTCGTCGTTGCCGATGGCGCGACGGAATTCACCATTTCAAAGATGGGCGTTTACGCGATGATCGAGCTACCGGCGGTGAAGTGACGCGCGCTGCAACGTTTCCATTCGCCACCCAACACCAGGCTCAGGCAAAAAGAACATCACTTTGCTGGCCGTAAATTTTTGCAAGAATTTTCTGCTCCAGTTGATTCCCTGCACATAAAACACATTGTCCAGCGCATCGCCTGCCGTGCCTGTATCCGTGATGACTGCCACGCTCAGCACGCCTTCCACGGGCCGCCCGGTGCGCGGGTCCATAATGTGCGAATACCGCCGACCATTCAGGTCAAAAAACTTTTCGTAGCTGCCAGACACTGACAGCGCCTGATCTTTCAGCCGCACCATCAAGGCGCTTTTGTCTGGCGCAACAGGGTCTTGCAGCTTCACTTCCCAACCGGCTTTGTGTGGCGGCGCGCCCAGACCATAAATCGTGCTGCCACCTGCGCTGACCAATGCGCTCTTGATGCCCCGCTGTTCGAGCACCGCCACGGCGCGGTCAACCGCGTAGCCCTTGGCGATGCCGCCCAGATCAAGTTCGACGCCTGCCCGGTCGAAGTAGACCGTTCGCTCTTGGGCGTTCAAAATCACGTGTTGATAACCGACACTGCGGCGCGCTGCTGACAATTCCTGCTCGCTCGGCATTCGCCCTTCACCGCGAAAGAATCCCCACGCCTTCATCAACGGCCCAACCGTAATGTCGAATGCGCCATCGGACGCGCGGCTGTAACGCAAACATTCGGCGAGGAAGTCGAACAACTCCGGCTCAACTTTCACCGGTTCCTTGGTTGCTTCCCGGTTTAGACGCGAGAGCGGACTGTCCGGCTTGTAATGGCTCATCAACCGGTCAATGCGATCCACTTCGTCAAAGGCTGCGTCCACTGTCTTCCGCAACGATTCTGCGTCGTTCCCATAAACGACAATGCTGTAGATGGAAGCCATCGAAACGCGGCTGTCTTCGTAACGGATCAACTTCTGTAACGCACCTTGCAACGATGAAGCAGTCACGACTGCTGCCATCACAAACCACAAAGCAATCGTGACAAAACGGAAGCTGACGGGCATGATGCGCGCGCGTTTCAACCTCTCAACTAAGAAGGAAAAGCTTATGAACAAGATTCAGTCCCCATTGCTGGCGTTGCTGGTTATTTTCTGTTTCAGCGGTATGACTTCAGGGCAGAGTGTCGGCGACGAAGCAAAGACGATCAAGAGCTTCCACGCCGCGTCTGACTTCGCGCTGACCGCCGATCCGCAATCGAAGCAATGGAAGAGCGTCAAAGGCGTAGTTGCCGAACGCGGCCCGTTGGGTGATGTGACAGCGGGCCATCGCACTGAAATTCGTTCGCGCTGGACTGACGGAAGTCTTTACTTCCTGTTCATCTGCTCTTACGAACAGCTTTACCTGAAGCCTAACCCGACGACGACTGCCGAAACTAACAAGCTGTGGGAATGGGACGTGGCCGAAGCCTTCATTGGCTCGGACTTCAAGGACATCAAACGCTACACCGAATTCCAGGTCTCGCCGCAGGGCGAATGGGTGGACCTGTTCATTGATCGCAATCCAACCCCGGCGAACCACGACTGGCAATGGAACTCGGGCTTCACGGTCAAAGCCCGTTTGAATGAGAAGGACAAAGTCTGGTACGGCGAGATGCGCATCCCCATGGCCAGAATTGATACGCGTGCGCCACAAGCCGGACAAGAGATGCGCATCAACTTCTACCGCCTGCAAGGCCCGCCACCACAGCGCAAAGGCATCGCCTGGCAACCAACGGGCAATCCCAACTATCACACGCCCGAAGCGTTCGGCCGATTGCGATTGGAGAAGTGACCTGGAAGATTCATTTCTTGACTTGTGGCGCTGCTTTCTCCCACGGTTCGCTGCTGTGGCCATTCAAATCCCACATGACGTTGCCGCCCATCAGCGTCATTTCGCACGCCAATCGTTGCGTGCCTTTCATCATCAGCTTGTCGCTGTCCACGAAGCCGAACTCGCCGCGTTCCAGCCGAAACACAGCGACATCCGCCGGAGCGCCCACCGTCAGATGGCCGAAGGTTTCGCGGTGAATCTCTTTGGCCGGGTTCCAGGTGGATTTCAGAATCACCTCTTCCAGCGACATTCCCAGCATCAGGAACTTCGACATCACGTTGACGATGTCTTTCATCCCGGCGTTCATACTGCCTACGTGCAGGTCTGTGGAGATCGAATCGGGAACGAAACCCTGCTTCATCGCGGGCACAGCGTAGCGCCAGACAAGGCTGCCGCCGCCGTGACCGACGTCGAAAATCACGCCGCGCTTTTTGGCTGCGAACAGGTACGCGCGCACTTTGCCGTTTTCATCAATCGTCGGATCGTACTTGCGATAAAGGTGCGTGTAGATGTCGCCAGAGCGCATTTTCTTCAGGTAAAACTCTTCGTGCGGGCGTTCGGGCACAACCTGGCCGTAATCCACCATCACCGGCAAGTTGGCCAGACGACCCGCTTCCAGCACGCGGTCAACCGCCGTCCAATCGGGCTTGGAGTAGTGCGCGGTTTTGAAACCGACGATGGTGTCGGGATACTTTTTGGCCATCTCCGCCGTCTTCTGCGAATCCATGTCGTCGGTGTTTTGTTCGATCTGACCACCGCCCATTCCGTTGCCAACGATGTTGATGAAGGCGAATACACGTGTCTTCGCGCGGTCAATCACGCGCTGTTTGAAGTCTTCGAAGTTGCGCCAACCCGAAGTGCCCGCGTCGGCCATCGTTGTCGTGCAAGCGCGGAAGCTGTGCGGATCGGGATAAACGCTCAGATCGCCTGTGTACGAGCGCCCGCCCGTCCCGGCGTAAACATGGACGTGGATGTCAATCAGGCCGGGCGTGACGTACAGCCCACTGGCGTCAACGACCTTCGCGGCCAGCGCCGGATCAATGTTCTTTTCGACCGCCGCGATCTTGCCAGCGGTAATGGCTATATCGCGCCGTTCGTTGATAGAATTTTTCGGATCAATGACGGTGCCGTTTTTGATCAACAGGTCGTATCGCTTTGCGGTTTGCTGCGCTTGCGTTGCGCCACCGTTCAAAACGATGAGCGCCAGCGCAAGCCAGCGAAAGATTGAAGCAGAAATTTTCATGACACGCCGCTCCTTTGACGTCGATGGTTCAGACTGGAATGAAATTTCAGAGACGATACTGCAAGTAAGACGCGGCAAACCATAAGCCTCGATTTTCATGGCGTCAAGATTGGCTGTAAACCAGCTACCCATCATTACCCGCCTTCCGTATAATCCGCCCCGCTTATCCCAACCCATCAAAATCGGAGAAACCATGCCTTGTTCAATTCGCCCAAACCTTCTTCCCAAGTTGGCTCAAATAATCTGCCTACTGCTGCTGGGGATGGCTGTTTTGTTGATGCCGCCAGCATTGCCAGCGTCTGTTGCCAGCGCGCAAAACGACGCCGAATTCGACATTGTGCTGGCCAATGGCCGCGTGATGGATCCCGAATCGAATCTGGACGCAGTTCGCCACATTGGCATTCGTGGCGGCAAGATTGCTGCGATTTCACCCAGTCCATTGCGCGGGCGCACGGTCGTTGATGTCAGGGGCATGGTCGTTGCGCCGGGCTTCATTGATCTGCATTCGCACGGGCAGGATGACGAAAACTACCGGTACAAAGCGCGCGATGGGGTGACGACGGCTTTGGAGATGGAAGTCGGCGCATCGCCCGTCGCGGCGTGGTATGCCAAACGCGAAGGCAAATCGCTGATCAATTTCGGCACAACGGTTGGTCATATCCCAGCAAAGATGGCGGTCATGAAAGACACCGGCGCGTTCCTGCCGCGCGACAACGCCACCAATCGCCGCTCGACACCAGAAGAAGTTCGCCAAGTCGCTGAACTGATCCAGCAAGGGCTGGACGAAGGCGCGCTGGGCATAGGTTTCGGCATCAACTATGTGCCGACGACATCGCGGACTGAAATTCTTGACCTGTTCCGCCTGGCTGCTGCGCGGGGTGTGGCCAATTATGTTCACATGCGCCACGCCGGAGCCGTCGAACCCGGCAGCGCAATTGAGGCTTTGCAGGAAGTCATTGCCAACGCGGCGGCAACCGGCGCCGGATTGCACGTCGTTCACGTCACCAGTACCTGTTTGCGGCAAACAGCGACCTGCTTGCAAATGATCGAAGGCGCGCGAAAGCACGGGCTGGACGTAACGACGGAAGCCTATCCTTACACGGCGACGCAGACGCGGATCGAATCGGCCATTTACGACGAAGGCTGGCAGGAACGGTTGGGCATGACCTTCAAAGACCTGCAATGGGTGACGAGCGGCGAACGGTTGACGGCGGAAAGCTTCGCCCGCTACCGCAAAGAAGGCGGTTCGGTCATCGGCCATTCAATCCCCGAAGAAATTTCAAAGCTGGCCGCCGGCAATCCGCGGGTAATCGTGGCCAGCGATGGGTTGATCGAAAACCGACAGGGCCATCCGCGCGGGGCGGGCACCTTCGCGCGCGTGTTGGGCTATTACGTGCGCGAACAGAAAACACTGTCGTTGATGGATGCGCTGCGCAAATCATCACTGCTGCCCGCGCAGCGGTTGGAAGCGTCCGCCCCAATGATGCGTGCAAAAGGCCGCATCAAAATTGGCGCTGACGCCGACATCGTTGTCTTCGATCCGGTGCGCGTCGCCGACCGCGCAACGTTTGAAAAACCGGCGCAGTATTCAACCGGCATCGCCCACGTGATCGTCAATGGCGTTTTCGCCGTGCGCGACGAAAAGGTCGTTGAAGGGGTCAAGCCGGGAACCGGAATCCGGCGGCCTATCACAAATCAAAAATAAGAATTATTCTTGATATTGAAGATTACCGAATTGAAGTCGTGGGATATTGCAAAGACTGCAAACAAAACCTGTGATGTGGTCAAGGCCGCATTCATCTTTTCCTTGGAGGAGGACTAAAAAATGGCGAAACCGAAAATGCATAAAACCAGCATTGATCTGGACAGCGAAACTCGCGAACAGATGATTACGCTGCTCAACCAACAACTGGCCGATACGTTCGATTTGTACAGCCAGACGAAGCAGGCACATTGGAACGTGAAGGGCATGCAGTTCATTCAGTTGCACGAACTGTTCGACAAACTGGCCGCTGAAACGCTGGTGTATGTGGACGATATTGCCGAACGCGTGACGACGCTGGGCGGCACGGCACTGGGAACTGCGCGCATGTCATCGGCAGCCTCGCGGCTGCCGGAATATCCGACGAAGGTCTTCGGCAGCCAGGAAAGCGTTGAAGCCCTGGTGGAACGTTACGCGGCATTGGCCGCTTCGACGCGTGAAGCGATTGACACTTCTGACGATTTGGAAGATGCGGACACGGCGGATTTATTCACGGGTGTTTCCCGTGGGCTGGACAAATCGCTTTGGTTTTTGGAAGCGCATATCCAGGCATAAGCCAAACACCAGTTGGCCAATCATGTCCAACCTTTAGACAGGCTTGGAGAGCGTGCGTATACTCTCGGCGCATGCTCCCCAAGTTTATTTTCTCTCTCGCACTTATTTTTATTGTTACTCCCTGGGCTTCGCCTCCAATCGCGCTGGCCATCGGCTTGGCGTTCGGCCTGTTTCTTACCAATCCCTTCGCCAAACAGACAAAATCTTATTCAAAAACGCTGCTGCAAGTTTGCGTTGTTGGCCTGGGCTTCGGCATGAATTTGCAGCAAGTCATTCGCGCCGGGCGGTCCGGATTCATTTACACCGCGCTGGGCATCACTGGGACTATGTTGTTGGGGCTGGCATTGGGACGGTTATTGAAGGTGGCCGAGACGAATGCATTATTGATCTCAGTCGGCACGGCGATTTGCGGTGGCAGTGCGATTGCCGCCGTTGGCCCTGTGGCTGGCGCAACAGACGAAGAAATGTCTGTTTCGCTCGGCACGGTTTTCATTTTGAATTCCGTCGCGCTGCTGATCTTTCCGGCGATTGGATTGTGGATGGGCCTGGATCAATCGCAGTTCGGATTGTGGGCGGCGCTGGCGATTCACGACACCAGTTCCGTGGTCGGCGCGACGTCAAAATATGGCGCGGGTGCGCTGGCCGTAGGCACGACAGTCAAACTGGCGCGCGCGTTATGGATCGTTCCGATGACGATTGGCACAGCGTTCATCAAACGCAAAGAAGCGCGCATTCAATGGCCGTGGTTCATTTTGTTCTTTTGCGTGGCGGCGGTCATCAATACCTACTTGCCCACAGGCAAAGAATTCTATCCGTGGATCGTGAAGCTGGCGCGCATTGGGTTGACGGTGACGCTGTTTCTGATTGGCTGTGGGATTTCCAAAGCGACCTTGAAAAAAGTTGGCGCGCGCCCGCTAATTCAAGGGGTGATTCTGTGGGTGATTGTCGGCGTGGTGTCGCTCTTGTTGATTCGCGCGGGAATCATTGGGTTGTGATCCGCCCGCTATTTTTGATGCCGCAGGTAGGCATCCGTGCCGTCGCGCCAGTCAGCACGGATCGGGCTGAAGACGTCAATGCCAGTGAAATCTTCCGTGGCGACGGCCTCGTGCGGGACGTTCGAGGGAATTTCGACCAATTCGCCTGCCTTCAAAATCACCTCTTCGCCGCCGATCTTGAAATGCAGCGATCCGCTGATGCAGTAGCTGAACTGTTCGCTGTCGTGCTGATGCAGCGGTACGACGCAGCCTTCTCCCAAGGTCAGAAATGCCATCGTGACCTTGTTGCCGGTAAAGAAGCGGCGCGAAAACAGACTGGTAACATGCTCTTCGGGAATTTCATTCAGCTTGTGGTGCTTCATCGTTTCCTCGGAAAAGAGCACGGAGTTCAGCCTTTAGGCTGTTGGCTTCCGGTATCGCTTATTTCAATGCCTGCAGGCTAAAGCCTGAACTCCATGCCCTTCGTTATTTTAGCTTTGCGCCGTTGGGCACTTCTTCCAAAAATCCAGCCAGCACGGGTTTTCCTTCTTCGCCGACAGAGGCGGCCAGGATCATGCCCTGTGATTCAAAGCCACGCAGTTTTCGCGGAGCCAGATTGGCTACGACAATGACTTTGCGGCCGATCAAGGTATCCGGCGCGTAATATTGCGCGATGCCCGCCAGGATTTGGCGCGGCGCAGCTTCGCCCAGATCAATCGTGAAGCGCAGCAGCTTGTCAGCTTTCGGCACAGGTTCGGCGGTCAGGATTTGGCCGACGCGCAGTTCGACTTTCAAAAAGTCTTCGATGCCGATGTAGGCAATGCCTTCCGGCGCGCCCACGGTTTGGCTTGCCGCCGGCGCGGCAGTTGCCGCTGGCGCTGCCGGAGCGGCCTCAGCCGGCTTTACCTCTGCTGGAGCTTCCGGTTTCGTCTCTTGTGCGCGCGCCGCTTGGCTTGCTGCTTCTTCCTGTTTGATTTCTGCCATAACTTTCTTCTTGTCCAATCTTGGAAAAATAGGCGTGATTTCGCCGATTTGTTTTTGTCGAGCTTCTCCCCACTTCAAACTGTTTGGAATAACACCGCTGACTTCGCCGCTTTCGCCAAGCTGTTGCCAAATGGCTTGCGTCGCATTCGGCAGAATAGGCGCGAGCAACGCCGCGAAAAATCGCAATGATTCCGCCGCTGTGTGCAGCACCAACTCAAGCTCGCCGCGTTTGGCGGGGTCTTTGGCCAAATCCCACGGCTTGGCGTCGGAGATGAATTTGTCCACGCGGAACCGCGCGTTTGAAACCGTTTCAATTGCGCGGCTGAAATTGTATTCGTCAAACTCGCGGTCGAATGCAGCGACGGCTTGTTCAACCGCCTCGCGTACTTCGTTGGCTTGTGCGCTTAACTCCGCCCCGGCTTCGCCCGCCGATGGAATAAGACCATCGCAGTAATTGCGAATCATCGTCAGCGTGCGGCTGGACAGGTTGCCCAGACCGCTGGCCAGATCGGCATTGACGCGATCCAGCAAGGCTTCGTAGGTGAAATCGCCGTCCTGCCCGAAGACCATTTCGCGCAGCACGAAATAGCGCACCGTTTCTGGCGTGAAGTGTTTTTGCAGCACGGCCAGATCAATTACGTTGCCGAGCGTTTTGGACATCTTGCGCCCACCCGACAACCACATGCCGTGTGAGTAAATTGTCTTCGGTAATTCAATACCTGCCGCCATCAGAAAGGCGGGCCAGTAGACGGTGTGAAACCGCAGAATGTCTTTGCCGACCAGTTGCAGGTCAGCGGGCCAGAATTTCTTGAAGTGTTCTTCGCCGCCGAACTGTTCATTCCCGTAACCGATGGCTGTGATGTAGTTCGACAGCGCGTCAAACCAGACGTACATCGTGTGATCGGGATCGTTCGGCACCGGGATGCCCCATTTGACCGACACACGGCTGACAGACAAGTCATTCAATCCGCCGCGCACAAAGCTCAGAACTTCGTTGCGGCGAGTTTCAGGGCGAATGAAGTGCGGGTTCTGTTCGTAATGTTCCAGCAGCTTGTCCTGAAACGCCGACAGTTTGAAGAAGTAACTCTCTTCGGCGATGCGGTCGAGCGGGCGGTCATGCGTCGGACAAAGCAACGTACCGTCCTCACCCGGTTTGGCTTCGTCTTCGGAATAAAACTCATTGCAATTGCCGCAATACCAGCCTTCGTACTTGCCTTTGTAGATGTAACCGTTTTCCGCCGCGTGTTGCCACAGTTTGCGCACGCCCTGTTTGTGATATTGGTCAGTGGTGCGAACCCAATGCTGATTGGTGAATTGGAAAGGCTCAAACGCCGTTTTGAACGCGTCAACAATTCTATCAACGTGCTGTTGGACGGGCAGCCCAGCAGCTTCAGCCGCGCGTTCGATGTTGATGCCGTGTTCGTCCGTGCCGGTTAAAAAGAATACTTCCGCGCCGCGCTGACGTTTATAGCGCGCCACGGTGTCGGCAACGATCGTCGTGTACAGATGGCCGAGGTGCGGATACGAATTTACGTAATAGATCGGGGTTGTGACGTAAAACTTGTTCATAAGCTCTTCAATGTTGCCAAAAGAAGCCGTTATTCTTCACATCGCGGTGCGGTTTGGCAAACAACGAAACCCAAGTGCTTTAGGCATTCGGGCAGGCTCACAAAACAAAAGCGGCTGCACCAACGAAGGCGCAGCCGCTTTTGATTGATGGTCAGCGAGCAGGCAAATCAGCGGTTGCTGGAAAGTTCGGCCAATGCAGCGTTCATGAAATCCCAGATCGGCTGCGAAGCCTTTGCGCCGCCTGTTTTATGCACGTCTTCCATCATCCGATTGAGGATTGGTTGGGCAAAGCGTCCGTAAGGCCCGACCATCTTGATCGCCGCCGCGCGCGATTCGGCTGTGCCTTCCAGATACTTCTTGGCTGAGGATTGAACTGCCGATTCCATCTCTGGCGTGATGATTTCGGTGCGGCCAACCAGTACGCGAGTTAGCTCTGTGGGCGCAGGCGTAATCGTGATCGGCAAGATCGCATCGGTCATTTTGCGTGGGACAATGTAAAACACGCGCAAGCCTTCTTCGAACCAGGAATTGCGCCACGTTTTGACCATCGCGGCGGCCTCTTTTTCATACAGCCCTTGCGCCACAAGAATCTTTTCCAGATCGCGATGCAGAGATTCAATCTTCTGACCAAGCGCGGGGCGGGCAAGCGGCGCTTCGCCTTTCAGCGAATTCAATATGCGCCAGCCCACGCGCCCGCTGCGATTTTCAAACAGGATGGTCTGCGCCAGTTCGTCGCGCCCCGAATTTTTCACCGTCACCTGATCGCCCGCTAGTTTGGCCGTCAGTGGCAGCTCGAAATTGCCGATGCCGCGATAGAAGAGAAACTTCTCGTACTCGATCTTCGATTCGTCGCCGAGCCGAATCGGCGCGGCGTCGGTTTCGCGCGCCGGATAATAATGGCTCTCGCCTTTTGAGATGGGGAGGTTGACTTGCGCGCCGGGCACCACACTGAAGCTGCCCCAGTTGATGCCGCGACCGGTTTCGCGCGCCTGTGGATACCATTCGGTGATGCGGCCCTGTGGAAAGTCCACTTTGACTGAGGCCGTGGTTTCGCGGTCGGCATAAAAATATACGACTGGCGTTTCCATTCGCACCAGCGCCAGTTCGCATTTCAAACAGCGCTCTTGCCCCGAACCCTGTGCAGGCCGAGCTTCTTTTGACCGGTACACGAAGCTGGGCAAATCGCTCGGCCCGGTTAGTGGGCTCCACACCTGAGCTTTGCCGGATGCATCTGACACCGAAGTAAACGTGCCCCATTCGTGAACGATAAGTCGCTCCGACCCGGATGGTTGATCTTTCGCGTCAAGGATTGTTGCGGCGGAACCGAACAGTGCCGCGAGAAGCACAAATGCGATTGTCAGTTTTGAAGTGATACGTGCGAACATAGCTTGCCTCCTTGGGATGACGGATCAGTGCCGCGACCGGTAGTGAGCAGGTTTCCACCTTTAGCGGCTTGTTACCGCGCGCGGTACTGATTCAAGTTTCAATTCTTTGCCGCCGCAATCTGGGTGCGCAGGGCCGACAGATTCTGCCCCGGTTTGCCGAAATGATTGACCAGATTGCGGGCCAGCAACGAGCCTTCCTGCGCGCCGGCGATGGCCTTTTGCAGATGTTCACGATGGCTGGGGTGTTTTGGAAACTCGGTCATTAAGGCCAGCGCAAATTCCATCTCCGGGCTGCCCGCGCTATGGCCGCCCGCCTTGCGCGTCATCGCATAACCGTCAGGCACGTTTGCCGCCGCGTGCCCGGCCTGCCGGTAACAGGACGCCAGGTAGCCAGCGTCGAACAACGCCAGCCCAGCCGGTTGGTTATTTCGAAACGCTTCGCGCGTGCGCTCCATCAGGTTGGCCAGCAGTTCGTCGGCGACTTTGTCGTTCTTTGACGCAAGGCCGACTTCGCGATCGCGCTGTGACCAAACGGCGTAGATCGTCGCGCGGCGCAGCGTCTCCATCCGCGCCAGCAAGGGCGCGTCCGGCGTCAGCAGCGCCAGCGTGTCGGCGACCAGATGATTCAAGTCGTAATCGCGCTTCACGTCGCGCCATTCTTTTCCAACCCACGGCAGCGATTTGGCATTGCCGATCTCAATCGGATGGCAGATCAGCGGTGGCCCGGCCAGCGCGGGTTGTTGCAGGACGGCCAGCGAAATTATCAAAGCTACAACCAGCGAGAACGAACGAACTGTTTTGCGAGTCATGGCATTTTCCTCCAAAGATATTGGCCAACCTGGGTTGGTCGTGAACTTCCAGCCAAAAAGGGAAGTCGAAAGTTTGAGTTGAAATCCGATGAACTGAAATCTGAAAAACTACTTTGCCTGTGTTGGCAATGGCCCCTTCCACATTCGCCACCATTCGGTATCGCCCAGGCCCAACTTGTCCCACCAGGCGTCCAGCATCGCGCGGTCGCCGCTCAACACGCCTTCGCGCGTGATGTGCGGTGGTGGCGGAAGAAGTTCGGCCAGGCGGTCGAAAACGTTGCTGCGCTGTTCGCTGCCCGTGCGTGCCAGCAGGTGCCACAACGTCAATGCGTCATGCTCGCGCGCCGCAATCAACAATCCATCAAGCGCCGCGGCATCCGTCTCATTGCGATCGAACTTTGCCAACGCAGTTTGAAAATCCGTTGAAGCATCATTGAAGTAAGGCGTGCCAGGGCCAAGGCCAGGACGCGTGATGCACATCGCACCCGCAGGCACGAACGATTCAACGCCCTTCCATTCAAAAGCCACCCAGCCCATTGTTACTTGCAGCAAACCTGTGCCGTCTTCGCTCACCTCCAGCGTGTAGCTGCACCCCAGATCAACGGCTACTGCCGACGGCGTGTCCACGAAAAACTGTCGTGGCGGCGCCCAGATGAATGCTTCCATCTTGCCGCGCGTCAGCGCCAGCCGGTGTTCATCGCCGTGTGATTCGACCAATCGAACGCGCGAATTCGGCTCGATCTTCACTTCGCCAATCTGGCCGACGCTGATTTGTGCCCGTGATGAACCATCTGTCACCAGCGTTTCGCCCACAGCTAATCGGCCTTTCTCGCCAATCTTCTGCCTGCCAATCGCCGGGTTGCCTTCCAGCCGCGTGACCTCCCACGAAGCCCGGTCGCCGGATCCAACTGGTAACTGATGCCGGTAAAGCCAGAAAGCAGCGCCGATCAACAATAGTGTCACCGTCACGGCAGTAAACCTGAACACAGGTATTGCGAACCATGCCTTTCTCCGCGTTGCCTCTGCGCGTTCTGCGCCTCTGCGGTGAATCGCATTGCCACCATCCATCGCCATTTCCAACTCATTCCACAGCGAATCCGGCGCTTGTTCGCGCACCAACTGCGCGACCATTTGCTCACCGAACTTGATCTCTTCGTATTCGGCGCGGCATTGCTGGCAGCCGAGCAAATGCTCCCTGGCGCGGCGCGCGTCATCCTGCGGCAGTTCGCCGTGCAGGTACGCAGAGAGTTTTTTGTTGATGTGATTCCCAAACATTGCTCTTTTATTCTCCGCGCAAATGCGCCAGCCGCCGCGCCAGTTCCTTGTGCCCGCGATTCAGCCGCGACGCGACCGTGCCTGTCGAACAGCCCAGCGCGCGCGCCATTTCTTCGTAAGACAATCCCTCGAAGTATTTCAGCAAGATGGCAATCCGCAGCTTCGGCTTCAACTCTTTGACGGCGGCTTTGACCGATGCCGAAATCTCAAGCTGTGAATACCCATCTTCTTGCGGCAGCCGTTGCTCGCCCCTTTCGAGTTGCCCGAATTGCCGCGCCTGTTGCCAATCCATCGCATTCATCTGGCCCTTGCTGCTGTCATCACTGCTCTTGAAGAAATCACCCGTTTTGAAGAAGTCCAGTGATAGAAACCGCCGCCGCCTGCGTTGTTCGTCCAGACAGGCGTTTGCCGCCAGCCGATACAGCCACGTCGAAAAGCTTGCCTCCTGGCGAAACTGCCCGATGCTGGTGAAAAGCTTCAAAAACACTTGCTGCGCAATATCACGCGCCGCCGCTTCGTCGCCGATGAAATGGAGGGCGATAGACCAGACGCGGTCTTTGTGCCCTTCAAATAATTGCCGGAACGCTTCGCGGTCGCCCTGCCGACAGGCTTCGATCAACCGCTCTTCGTTCCACTGTTCATCCATCGCGGCGCGCCTCTCCATCATTGCCCCGTTATTGCTGTCATCGCTATTCAACTGATTTACAATCATTAGACTGAGCACGAATCCGTTTTCTTCCATTTTGCAGATGATTTTTCTGACGGCGGTATTTTAGGCTTTGGCGGATGAACAGGAAGGGAAGATATTATTAGAGACTAAAAAGAACTTCGATTGCGGATTGGCCTGACTACCAAAAAATAAAAGAGGACTGACGGAGCAATTTGCTTCGCCAGCCCTCTTTTCGTTCATGGGATGCGCCAGTGATTATTTATCCAGCCGGTCGCGCATTCCTTTCACTTTGTCGTGCGCTTGTTTAACGCTTTGCCATTGGCGTTCAACAATGTCGCGCACATCCGCGGGCAAGGTTTCATCCAGCGCCTTTTTGTACTCTTTGAGGGCGTAATCTTCGCCGGTTTCACTGGCCGCCAGAATGGCGTGGGCGCCGCCGCCCAATGCCGATTTCAGATCAATCCAGCCGCGATGCACCGCCGCCGCGATGCTGCCCGTGTTTTCGGGATCACCACCCAGGCTGCGCACCTGTTGTTGCAACTCGCCGACGAACTGTACGCGCACGCGGCTCTGTTCAAAACAGAACTCTCTGATTTGCGGCTCCTCGATTTTCTCGGCGGCCTCTTGATAGCCCTTCTGACCGTCGCGATTGATTTCAATTAGACTGTTTAATGTGGTGATCACTTGATCCGGTTTCATTCCAGGTTTGCTCATGATTGTCTCCCTTTCGTTTAATAAGCGCCGCGTTGCCACGGCGAATTGATGAAGAGCAGCGCAGGTAAAATCGTCGCTGCCCCTTGAAGGTGGCACCCTACGCTTGCGCGCTGCCCGCGGAAGATGCCGCTGCCGCACTTTGCGAAGAGCGGCGTTGTTCACAAATTCCTTTCAGTGTGGAAATCGCTTCGGTATTGCTCACACCCTGTTTCGACCCGCGCGTGTCCGCGCTGGCCGCCAGCACGACATCGCTGATTGAGAGGATGCCCTCAATCCTGCCGTTGCTATTTACAACGGGAATCCGGCGGACTTGCTGCTGCTGCATTGCGGACAGTGCGGTCTGTATGTCGTCCTCCGGCGAACAGGTATAAAGCGGGCGGCCACCGATCAGTTCTCCGGCTGTGATTTCTGACGCCAGACGGCCTTTGGTGGCGACGGCAAAACAGATATCCCGGTCGCTGATCATGCCGACAACCTTGTCGTCATTGTCCATCACCGGCAATGCCCCGCAATCACCTTCCCATAAAATATTCGCCACTTCGGCAAGGTTGCTTCCGCGCTTACAAGTCTTCACTTCTTTGGTCATTAGTTCTTGAACTTCCATAACTTTCTCCGTATTGATATGACAATCAGTGTTTTGAAATTGCTCCTATCTTGAACCAAGTTGTCACTGGCCTCGTGTGTTGCTGCTCAACGGTCAGGCCAAAGAGCAATAAAAATGCTGCGTAATGCGGACGCAGTCTCCGGTTTGATAGATTCTTTCTGAAAAGAATGTGCGTGCCCGATGCACAAACAGCCGTGCAAACGACATAGACATCACTGTCTGACGGTTACGGCATGGCCAGACAGATTTTAGACCACTCTGCGGCCTTGAATAATGCGTATTACCAGCACCACCAACGCAATCAGTAACAGAATATGAACGAAGCCTCCGAGCGTGTACGAACTGACCATGCCCAACAGCCAAAGAACCAGCAAAATAACAAATATTGTCCACAACATAGTTTTCTCCTCTTTTTAGGATTAGTGGTTATTCTTCAGCGGCTATACTGCCGGGCCGCATACTTTGCGTCTGAATTAAAGTGATTCCCGGATAGCGGTGGTTGTTTGCTCAATTGATGATCGAGCTTGCTGTGCCAGTTCAGCGAATTCACCTTTCAAATTTTCAAGTTCTTTGTCTTCCAGTTCTTCGGCACTCAGCAACTCATTGCGCGCGCCATTTACTGCGCGAATCAACTCATCAAGTTTCAACTGAACAGCAGCCGAGTCACGGTTCTGCGTATGCTGAATCAAAAAGACCATCAAGAAGGTAACAATCGTTGTGCCTGTATTGATTACCAATTGCCATGTATCGCTGTAGCCGAACAGCGGTCCTGTCACTGCCCACACCAAGACGACGATGACTGCGCTGATAAACATTCCGGGCTGTCCCGTCTTGCTAGCGATCCATTTGGCAAAACGCGTAAATCCGGAACCCGATTGATCAGACTTCATCGATCTTACCTCCAGTGATAGATAGAATTATCCTTGTTACTTAGAACGGCGATGCTGAGTGCAAAGGATATGCCTGAGTGGATTCTGCTGTAAGACCCTATGAATAAAGGCTGGAAATACTATTGTTGGAAATAAACGGGCAGATGGTTGTACCTGTAACATACGCCGTTGTTGCCGGAGCGTACGATGACCAGGAACTGTGGCCAGTCATCATTAAAGGAGCCACGGCGATAGTCAATAAGCCGATGGTGTTCAGCCGGTGCATCCATATTTCTGATTGCGCTACTACCCTAAAAAGGAAGGAACGAGGCGGTTCAGAGTCGCGCCTCGTTCCTGATTGGCTGCACAAACTGATTCAGAACTAAGCAGCAGGGTTGACCTTCAGCATGTTCTTGACGCTCTTCACGCCTTCTGTTGCTTTCGCCACGCGCTCCGCTTCAGCCTTCTGTTCGTTGGAATTCACCGTGCCGCGCAACGTGACAACGTTATTGACGACGTCAACATTGATTTTGCGTTCCGGTGTGGTGGAATTGCCAATCAGCTTGGCGACCAGTTTGGTATGAATCCAGGCGTCGTCCAGCGAACTGCCAACCGTCTCGCCACCGGCTTTAGCCTTTTCGCGGGCCTCTCGCGCCTTTTCTTCGGTGTAATCCTTCCGATCAATGTCACGCGGTTTGACATCAATCTTGTCCGTGATGATCAGGTTCGCATGTCCTGCCTTGGCCAGTTCAAGTGCGCGCGTGCGCAAAGCTTGAGTTTCAACCGTGCCTGAGAGTGTCGCTTTGTTTTCGTCAACGTCGGCACTAACGTCAATATCCGCGGCCTTCAACTGAGCATCGCTATCTATAGACATTAAGAAAAAGGATTTCTGAAATGAGTGAGTGAAGGCTTCACATCAGGGCGAAAATCTCTTATGCAGGTTCTGCTAAAAACTTTGCTCAGGAGGATCACCCCGATGTGTGCTTTTCGTTTTATCATTTCGAC
>JBBQVH010000096.1:0-32928 GCA_038211695.1 Blastocatellia bacterium
CAAAACTCCATCGCACAAAGCCGCTTTACCTGAAGCAAGCTAGTGCTTCGCAAATTCCTATAAAAACTAGCGAAATACTCCGAACTCTAGTCACTCTCGCGTAATGAAATTATCCGTATTGAACAGCACGCGCGCAGCAGCAGTCAGCGCGGCAGATTGCGCTTCGGTCAATCCGGCTTTCGTCAACTCTTTGTTCACCAGCGCCATCGCCGAAGCGGGTTGCGCAGTAAAGCTTTGCATTTGCCGTTCGACGTAACTGCGTAAGGCGATGAGTTCCGTGACGCCCGGCGGACGGCTGAAACACAGCGCAAACGCATGGTGCAAACGTGCATCCAGCGTAGCGGCAAATGCGCCCGGCACATCGCGCACCAACCGAGCCGCCAAGCCCTGCGCGATTTCCAGGAAGGCCGGATCGTTCGCCAGCGTCAGCGACTGCAGCGGAGTGTCCGAACGCGGGCGGCGCGTGCAGACAGTTTGAAAATCCGGCGCGTCAAAGGTTGTGAAGAGAGGATAAGGCGCGCTGCGATAGAAGATCGTGTAGAGCGCACGGCGGAAACGGTCGCCTCCTGTCGCCGCCATCCAGTTCTTTTTGACCTGTGTGAATGAGTAGACGCCGTCGGGTTGCGGCGGACGAACGCCGGGGCCGCCAACGCGGGCATCAAGAAGACCGCTGGCGCTTAAGGCCGCATCGCGCACGATCTCTGCCTCTACGCGCAACCGTTCCTGGCGCGCGAGCAGCAGATTGCGCGGATCTTCGGATTGCGGATTGCGGATTGCGGATTGCGGATTGTCAGACGGTGGAGCGTACTTCGAGGACTGTCGATAGGTCGCGCTCGTGACGATCAGGCGATGCATCGCCTTCAGGCTCCAGGGCTTTGATCGCGGATTGTTTGCGGAGCAGGGTTTCTTGGAATCCGCAATCCGCAATCCGCAATCCGCAATCCCGTCGCGGAACGCGACCGCAAGCCAGTCGAGCAATTCGGGATGCGTGGGCGGCGAACCCTGTGTGCCGAAATCTTCTTCCGTTTCCACAATGCCGCGCCCGAAATAGCGCATCCACATCCGGTTCATCGTCACGCGCGGCGTCAACGGGTTGGCCGGGTTGACCAGCCAGTTGGCTAGGTCGAGCCGCGTGCGATGCGTGGCGGTTTCAGGCAGTGCGGGCGCAACCGCGCTGAGCACGCCAGGCTTAAGCAGGCCGAGCGTTTTGTCAGGCCGCGTGAAATCGCCGCGCGTGAACAGAAACGTTTCGCGAGGTTGCGCAATATCCCGCATCACCATCGCATTGGCTACATTGCCCGCCGTCAATTCTCTGGCCGCGCGCGTTGAAGCGAAAGCTGCGCCGACCTGCGCCTGTTGTTCCGCCGTGCGCGCAGGCGCGGTTGTTTTCAGGGCGGTCAGCAGCGCAACGCCTCGCTCATTGCGCGGCATTTCAGAAGCGACTTCTATAATGAAGCGTCCGATGGCGTAACCGGCGTTGGCCTCATGCCGAAGGGTGAATTGCAAGTTGCGGCTGGCGAACTCCTGCGGTTTGGCGAAGACGAAGACGGCTTCGTGCGGCGCGTTCATCTTCACACCCGTCTTGCCAATCCCGGGTGCCGCCTCGTCTTTGGCCACGTTAATGGCCCAGCCTGTGCGGCGGTCGTTGTCAATCGCCCCGCGCGCGGGATAGCCGCTCTGTTCGTGATCGGCGAAGGCGTCGCTGAATTTCGGGCGCGTGCCTTCGGTCTCGCAATAGAATTCCGTCAGGACGAAGTTACCGTTGGCCGCCAGCCCCGGCCCGTTGTTCGGCAAGCTTTCGTGCGGCAATACGCGCAGGCGCACGGCGGCCACGCGCGGCGACGGAATCCTGCCCGCCACGCGGTAGGCATCGTTCGGCGAAGCCGGAGAGGAGATGAACAGCGAGCCGTCTTCCAGCATCTTCAACGTGCCGTTGGCTTCGGTGTCGAAATCTTTTATGGCAAGTGGCGTCCATTCGACGGCGGACGCCATTGCTTTCACAGTCGGGCTGGCTTCCAGCCGCGCGATCTCCGTCCGTTCCCAGCCATCCTGCTGCAATTCACCCTTCGCCAGCGCATCACCCTGCTCTGGCTGCTCTACTTTTCCGAACAACTCGCCGCGCTTGACGGTCACTGTTGGGCCGATGTTGTTCACGTCGGCGGTTGAATTGAAGAAGGCGAAAAGCTGGTAATACTCCTTGTGCGGGATGGGATCGAACTTGTGCGTGTGACATTGCGCACAGCCCACCGTCAACCCCAGCCAGACTGCGCTGGTCGTGTTGACGCGATCAATCACCTGCTCGGAGCGCGCCTGTTCGCGATCCACGCCACCCTCTTCGTTGATGAAGGTGTTGCGATGAAATCCGGTCGCAACGAGTTGGGCCTTTGCCCTCTGCGCATCTTCAGGCTGCGGCAACAAGTCGCCAGCAAGCTGTTCGATGGTGAAGCGGTCGAACGGCAGGTCGTCATTCAGCGCCTTGATCACCCAATCGCGGTAGGGCCACATCACGCGGTCGCCGTCAATCGTGTAGCCGTTCGAATCGGCATAGCGCGCTTGATCAAGCCAGTGGCGGCCCCAGCGTTCGCCGTAGTGGGGCGAAGCGAGCAACCGTTCGACGAGCGCGTTGTAAGCCGCGTCTTTGTGGCTTGCACTCGCCTTGACGCCCATTGCTTTGACGAATGCCGCGACCTCATCCGGCTGCGGCAACAGGCCGGTCAGGTCTAATGACAAACGCCGGATGAGCGTGCGCGGATCGGCTTCGGGCGAGGGCGCAATGCCTTCGCGTTCCAGTCGCGCCAGGATGAAACGATCAATTTCATTGCGCACCCACTTCTCGTTTTTCACGGTTGGCGGCGCACCCGTCGCCAGCGGTTGAAAGGCCCAGTGCCCTTCGTATTTCGCGCCTTGGGCAATCCAACGTCGTAGCAACTCCGCTTCCTGCGCGGTGACGGCGGGTTTCTTCGCCTGCGGCGGCGGCATCACCTCGTTGGTATCCTGCGCCGTGACACGTTTCAACAATTCGCTCTCGTCCGGCTTGCCCGGCGAGATTGCTCGATACCCGCCGCGATCTTTGGTCGCACCCTCAAAAGTGTCCAGGCGCAGTCCCGCCTTGCGGTTCTTCTCGTCCGGGCCGTGGCAATAGAAACAGCGGTTGGAGAGCAACGGGCGGATGTCCCGATTGAATTGAACGTCTTGCGCCGCAAATACAGTCGGGGCAGTCAGGCGCGTCACACGTCCAGCCGCGCAGACCACGAAAGTAATCAGCAGCAGGCTGACACAGAATTTCAGTCGTCTCATAAGAAGGCTCACAGTAATGAATCTGCTTCCAAGTCCAAGAGATATTTTGCCAGACCTCCGATGCGGGCAAGAGTCTCAGGACGCATGCGAGCGGGCAAGTTGACCCCGGATTGCGCCTCCCGTCGGATAAAAGCACCTTGTATCGAACGTCGCGGCTTGGCAGACCGGTTGGCTGTCCACCCGTGCCATACCGATCCGTTGTAAATAATGATTGAGCCTGCCGGACCGCGCGCCAGTGCCTGGCCCTTGTAGTCGGCGGTAGCATCCTTCATCACGTCGCCCGGGAGATTGGGTGCCAAATGCGAACCCGGCACGAAACGAGTGGCCCCGTTGTCGCTCCGAAACTCGTCCACCATGATGATGAAACCCACCATTGGCCACCCATCGTCCTTACGTTTGAAATCCACGTGAAGCGACTCGACTGGTGCGCCTGGTTCGAGAGTCCTGGCGTGCATCGTACTGAGCTTGAAAGGGCGACCGATGACGCGACAGCATGCTGCGAGCAGGGGCTTGTAGATGTAAAGCTCATCGAAGAGGGGGCCGCGATTAACGAAGTCGGAAATGCGCGTTGAACTACTGATCCGCACGTCATCGGGATGAGCCGCCAACACCGCCGCGTCGTAGGCCTCCGCCAACTGCGGACACTTGGTGTGAACCGGGCCCTCGATGACGACATAGCCGACGTCCCGCAGTTGCCGAGCAACATCCTCCGGTAAGCCTGACTCCGCAGCTATCGTTTTGAACCACTCGTCCATGTGTTAGACCGTATTCTCATAACAAAGCTTGAAGGAAGGCGGCGTTCGCATCTTCCAGCGGGCTGCAACTTTGCAATAACTGCTGAATGGATGGAATAGTAGCGGCTGCCGCGTAGGCTCTCCAGGCCGCTGCTCCGGCTTGCTCGCCTTCAGCCTGCATCGCGAACTGCTCTATCAGCGGCCGCCCCTCGAACAGCGTGCGATTCAACGCCAACAATTCAGGATGATCCGAGAGAAGTTTGTGCTGGATGGCAGCCGCATTTGGTTCCAGCGACTCGACGCGCCGGGCGATTTCCTCTTCGCGCTCCGCGCAAGCCAGCAGCCCTGCTTTGACAGCCGGATCGTGATGATCATTGGCCCAGATTCGATAACGCTGGGCCGCCAGCCTCTCCAGCGCGGCAAGCAGCAGCGGTCGGAGTTCAGGCGCTACCTTTTGGAGGGCTTGACGCAAGACCTGCACGATGTCCGGAGCTTTGATTTCGTGATCTTTCATTTCGCCTTCTCTGAGCCTGTTGCTGGGAGCGCCGATCACCAGATCGGCGCTCCCAGCGGGAAAGATTATTTGATATTGATCCTGACGGTGTTCGACGTTTTGCCATCCACGGTCAGTTTCACTTCAACGTCACCACGGCCAGCCAGGCTGCGATCCAGCCGGACGTTGGCTTGATCGAGTCCGGCGAAACCGCCCTGTGAACCAACGTAGCCTAACTCAGCGCTAGTGCCGCCGACACTGGCAGAAGAGGTAGCCAACGAATTGCGGAAGCGCCAGCCAGTGCCGTAGACAATCAGGAAGACTTGATCCCCTGCCGGTCCCAGATCAATCGGCACGGCGATGGCCTTGCTCGTGATCCCATCGAAACGCGCAACCGGTTCGTAGACCTGTTCGCCAGTTGCGCGGATTCGGAAGACGACCGCCGCCGCAACGCCCTGCCCATCCATATTGGCCGAAAACAAGCCCGGCGCGACGCTGGCAATCTGTGCAACGCCGAGCGAAGCAGTCCCGTCATTTCCCGTGATGGTGATGGTGGCTGTGCCGTTTGATGTGCCGGACGGGATCAGGAAGTTGACCTGTCCCGGCGTCACGGCAAAGAGCGGAGCCAGCCGTTCAGTGCCAGCCGCATCGCGCACCCGGACAGTCGTGCCGCCAAGCGCGGTGGGCAGCGGAAGCGTCGTTGCCGATTGCGTGACCGTCGCCAGGTTCGTGCCGAATGCAGCCGCGATCAATTCACTGGCCAGCGATTCGCCCAGAAAGCTGGCGGCGGAAACGCTGCTGACGGTCTTCAGTGTGCTGGCATTGAAAATCTTGCGGACGCGCTGATTTCCGTAATCAGCAATGTACAGATTCCCCGCACGGTCAAAGGCGACATCAGCCGGAGAGCTCAGTTGCGCGGCAATCGGCGCGGTGCCGTCGCCGCCAAAGCCGCGAACATTCGTTCCCACCACGGTCGTGATGACGCCGGTGGCCGCCGTCACCTTGCGAATGACCTGATTGAAAAAGTCCGCGATGAATAGATTCCCGTCGGCATCGGTGGTGATGTAAGACAACGGATCAATCCGGGCGCTGGTGGCAAGCCCACCGTCTCCGCTGTAGCCGAAATCGCCAGTGCCAACGTAACCGGTGATCACCCCATTTGTCGCAACGCGGCGGACACGATTGTCATAAGCATCCAGGATGAAGACCACGCCATTGCGATCCACCGTCACGCCGTACGGCAAGATGAATTGCGCTTTTATGGCCGGGCCGCCGTCGCCTTCGTTGCCAATGCGCCCATCGCCCGCCAGCGTTGTGATGATGCCGGTGGCAACAGTCACTTTGCGCACGCGCAGGTTGCCGCTGTCGGCAAAATAAACATTGCCAGTAGCATCCACTGAAACTTGAAGCGGCTGGAGAATCTTCGCTTGAACAGCCGGGCCGCCATCCCCTCCATAGCTTTCTTCGCCCGTGCCGGCAAACGCTGTGATTTTTCCATCCGGCGTTACTTTGCGAATGCGGCTGTTGCCCGTATCGCTGATGTAAACATTGCCGCCGCCATCCACGGTTACGCCCTGTGGCGTGTTCATCGTTGCATCAAGCGCCGCGCCGCCATCGCCGCTTGATCCAAGCATGCCGTTTCCGGCAAATGGCTGAATCAAACCGGCGGGCGTGACTTTGCGGACGCGGTGATTGATCGCATCGGCAATGTAGACGTTGCCCGCCGCATCCGCCGCCACTGCCGACGGGTAATAAAGCTGCGCGCCAATCGCCGGGCCTCCGTCGCCGCTGTTGCCCGGCGTGCCGTTGCCCGCAAATGTGGTGATGATCTGTTGTGGATTGAAGTTGACCAGCAATTTGGCGCTGTTTGCATTCCCGTTCGCGTCAAAAGCCGTGGCGGTCAAATTGTTCGGGCCTGCCTGTAGCGCAACGCCCGGCACAGTCCAGACTGTCGTACCTGACGCAATGCCGCTGCCGCCGCGGTCATTGCTCCAACGAACGAACAACACGCCGATGTTGTCGGCGGCAGTGCCGCTCAGATTCAGCAATCCGTCCGCAGTCGTAAACGTTGCACTGCTGGTCGGCGGGGTGTTGGACCCGGTCGGCCCACCCGTGTCCAACACCGCCGCAAAGACAAGTTTCCGCACACGCCGATTTTCGCGGTCGCCGATATAGACATTCCCGGCGGCGTCCAGCGCCAAGGCGTTGGGAAAGTTCAGCCGCGAAGCGAGTGCTGCCAGGCCATCTCCGTTAAAGCCTGACACGCCCGAACCGGCAATGGTCGTAATCACGCCCGTCCCGGCAGCCACCTTGCGCACGCGACTGTTGCCGCGATCCGCAAAGTACAGATTGCCTGCCGCGTCATAAACTGCGCCTCCGGGCTGTACAACGCGGGCGGCAGTCGCAGGGCCGCCATCGCCCGCGAAGCCGGACACGCCGGTTCCGACAATCGTGCCGATCTTGCCATCCGCTGCGCTGACGCGGCGAATTCGATGGTTGAGGTTATCGGTGATAATCAGGTTGCCGTCTTTGTCGAAGGTCACATTGAGCGGTGAATTGAGCGAAGCCTCTGTTGCAGGTTTGTCATCGCCGTTGAACGTGGCATTCCCATTCCCTGCCACCGTGCTGATCTTGCCGTCTGCCACAGTGATCTTGCGAACGCGATTATTGCCAAAGTCGGCAAAGTAAACATTGCCGTCTTTATCCAGCGCCACCCCATACGGAAAATTCAAACTGGCATCAGTGGCCGGGCCGCCGTCGCCGCTGTATGCGGGGCTACCGTTTCCGGCAATGGTGCTGATCTTGCCATCGGCTTTAGTCACCTTGCGAATGCGATTGTTGCCGCCATCGGCAAAGTAGAGATTGCCCGCTCCGTCGAAAGCCATTCCCAGCGGATTGGCCAGGAGCGCAGAAGTCGCCAGGCCGCCATCGCCGCTGAAACCGGGCGTGCCAGGGGTTCCGGCGATCGTGGTGATGACGCCATTGGAGGCGACTTTGCGAATGGCGTGGTTGTCGTAATCGCCGATGTACAGATTCCCCGCGCCATCAAAAGCAATCTGCCAGGGACGCGTGATTGGCGCGGCGGCGGCTTGCCCGCCATCGCCTCCCGTGCCGGGAACGCCGGTGCCTGCCACTGTGATCAGCACCGCTTCAGGCGTTGAGCGCACGATCACTGACGCACGAGCAATATTCCCCGCCGCATCCAGCGCCGTCACCGTAATCAAATTACTGCCGGGAGACAGCGGGACACCCGTCGCCGTCCATCTGCCGGTTGTAGCGGAATAGGTAGCCGCGCCCGCCGCTCCACGATCCGTTTGCCACGTCACTGACGTGACTGCGTTGTTGTCCGTCGCCGTGCCCGCCAGGTTGACCAGGCCGCTGGTGTTGGGAATGGATTGCACGGGCGCGGGGTCTGTAATCGCCAGCACAGGCGCGTCTACGTCTGTCCGTGCGGCTTGAACGACTGTCAATGTGCGCCCGGCGATTGTGGCCGTGGCCGTGCGCGATGCGAACGCCGTGTTTTCATCGGCTTGAAAGCTGGCCGTGCCATCACTGCTGCCGCTGCCCGTCACGCGCAGCCACGAAGCGTTACTTGCCACCGTCCAATTACATCCTGATGGTGAAGCCTTGATGTTGATCGTGCCGTTGGCCGCGCTGGCGGCCACATTACGCGTGGCGGGCGACAATGAATAATTACACCCACTGTTATTGATGACCGTCCGCCACACGCCGCGTCCATGCGTGAAGGCATAAACCGAAGTCACGCCGCCCGCAATGTTGACTTGCAACGCTTCGGTAATGACGTTCGGAAAGCCCGTCGTTTCGACCGCCCAGTTTGCTCCGCCGTCGTTGGTCATAAACACGCCAACATCCGTGCCGATATAAAGCCGCGCCGTGTTCGACGGATCAATGGCAATCGAATGCACCGGCACATTCGGCACGCCGTTCTGGCTTCCCGCGCGGTCAATCGCATTCCACGTCTGCCCGCCATCGGTTGAGCGATAGACGTGCGCGCCACCAAAAGTTGAATAGGTGACATAGGCAATATCTTTGTTCGATGGATCGAAAGCGACTGAAGAAACATATCCAACGCGCACCTGTACCGCAGCCCAAGTCGTCGCGGCGGTGGAAACAAGCGCGGCACTGTTGCGCAGGATGTAGCCATCCGCCATTCCCACCAGCATCCGATTGGAATCGGCTGGCGCAATGGCAAGTGCGCTGACCAGATCATCGCCCGCCGTGATGGCGCTGGCGCGTTCCCAAATTGCGGCGCTTGTCGTCGTTCGCCACAGATATGCGCCGCCCGTCCACAGACGCTGTGAATCGCTCGGGTCCATCACAAACGGCGTAATGAACTGCCCGTCGTCGCTCAATCCCAACGTAGCATTGCCGAAGCTATTGCCACCGTCCGTGCTTTTGCGGAAAGAGAATCCGGTGTACGAGGCAAACAGGATGTTCGGGTTGAACTGATCCACCGCCGCGTAACCACCGTCGCCGCCGTTGATCATCTTCCAGGCGTTGACGCCCGTGCCATCCGTGCCCAGCAGCGTGCCGTTGTCCTGCGTGCCGCCGAAATAGCTTTTACCATCGGGCATGACCGCGCCGTTATAAAACTGCGTCACGCCGTAGTTGTTGTTCAGATTTGTCCATTTGACGGCGACTTGCGCGTAACTGCAGACGCTCAAGGGCGTAGTGGCAACGGCAGCGCGCGCATTGTTCGTGCGGAACAATCCTCCATCGTTGCCCAGATACATAATCTGATTGGCTACGCCGTCATATTTCGGATCGAAGACGATGGTGTGCTGATCAGGATGGATTGCGCCCAGTTCGTAATAGTTATTGAGATACGCCGGCCCGCCAAAGCCCCAATTCACGCCACCGTCGTCGGATCGCGCCACATCAATGCCACCGACCCAGACGCGGTTGGAATCAACCGGATCAACCGCGATGACCAGATCATAAAAGCCCTGCCCGGTATACCCATCGCTAAAGTCATATCCGCAATCTGTCGCCACCGCCAGCGGCGGAATCGAAAGAATCGCGCGGTTGATCTTGTTCGTGCTGGTATTGCGAACTTGCGCGTTCCAACTGCCCGACGCGCCGCCTGTGCTGGAACGGAAGACGGCATAGAGCGAGTTGGAAAATTGATTCCGCTCAATGCTGGTCGCGAGCGCGTAAACAATCTCCTGATTCGACGGCGCAATTGACAGGCTGGTGCGCCCCATTCCCGTTTCGGTCAGGACGGATTCCCACGTCCCCGCGCCGCCGGCGTCGGCGTTGCGATACACCGCCCCTTGTTCGCTGTTGCCGCAGGCGGCAAAGACAACGTCGGTCGGTTTGTCCGTGCGCAAAGCCAGGTCCAGACATCCCGCATTGACCGTCACGCCGCGCGGCCCAATCGGGTCCAGCACCTTGGTCCACGTCACGCCGCCATCAGCAGAGCGCATCACGCCTTTTTGCGTGGCGGCATACAGCCGGTTTTTATCAACCGCGCTGACGGCGAGTTTGTTGACGTAATAAAAATCCGAGTTCGTCGTCCCTTGAAGCCGCGTCCAGGTTGCGCCGCCATCCGCCGTTTTGAAGATACCCGCGCCGCGAAAGTCGAACTGCGTATCGTTCTCCGCGCCGTACACGCCTTCGCCTGTTCCGACATAAATCACGTTCGGATTGCCCGGTTCAAAAACCATCGTGCTGACGGTGATGTTGGCGATCAGATCAGAAATTGGCGTCCACGCCCCGCCCGCGTTGGTGGACTTCCAGACGCCGCCTGAAACGCCTGCCGCGTACATGACCTTCGTGTCTTGCGGATTGATCAGAATCGCCCGCGTGCGCCCGCCAATATTTCCAGGCCCCAGCGGTGTCCACGTTGCGGCGCCCGCCTCTGCATTCAGGCGCAATGTGTTGGATTCCGCCGGCGTCAGCAAACGATTCAGCGAGGTTGAAAACTGCGGCATCTGGCGCATCTGTTCTTGCGCCTGAAAGTATTCTTCGATGGGCAGTTCGTTTTCGCCCGCAGGCAGACGTTTTTTCTTGAAGAATTCCGCCGCTTCGCGCGGCTTGTCGAAACCTTCTTCCGACTCTTCATTGAACAACCGGTTGTCCAGGAGCTTGAAAGAAGGCCATTCCAGTTTCGCCGCGTCGTCACGTTTGATTATTGCTGAAACGCCATCCCGTTCCAGCTTTTGCAGCTCTGGCTCTACCCGCTTCTTTGGAGACTGCTTTGCTTCCCGGTCATTTTCCGCCCGCTCATCCTGCCGATGCTTTTTTACTTTTTCAGCAATTTCGCGCGCACGTTTTGTTTGCCCCTGCCTGGGTTTGCCTTCCGCTGAAGCCGCTGCGCGCGGTAACAGCACGCTCGCCGTCAGTCCGGCAACAAACAACAGAATGACGGACAGGATGATGAAAAGCCTTGTGCGATTGACTGAAACTGGCATGTGATGAGTCTCCTTGAAAAGTGGGTGCACCCGCGCCCTCGCGGGCCACCTTCGCTAGACGCCTGCCCACGGGGGCGCAGGCGCACCAAAAGGGTGAACTGCCTTGAATTGTTTAGAGGTTGATGGTGGCGCGCAAGCAAGCCAAAGAGGTTCAGGCTTGTGGCGCGATACGCTCGACTTCGATGACACCGGCAACACGGCGTAATGCATTGCGGACGCGATCCAGATGTCTCAAATCCACGATGTCCACAGTCAGTTCGATCCGGCGCAAACCATCGCTGGCGTCGTGTTCATCGGTGCTGGCCGCGCGAATATTGGTCTTGGCATCAGCGACGGCGTTGGTCAGTGCCGCCAGTTGGCCGGTGCGATCTTCTGTTTTCACCAGTAACTTGACGGCATATGGCTCGCCCTGACCTTCGCCTACCCACATCACTTCAATGATGCGTTCGCGATTGATCATCAAGCTGGCCACGTTCTTACAGCGGCTGGCGTGGACGCCGACGCCTTTGCCCAACGTGATGTATCCGATCACCTCTTCGCCACGAATCGGATTGCAGCAAGGCGCGCGATAGACCATAACGTTATCAATTCCCTTGATCGCAATCCGGTCGTCGCCCAGCTTCAGCGCGCGCTTGACGACTTTGGTCATCTGCTGCAAGCGGCCAGCCTCGGCCTTATCCAGTTCTTCCAGCTTCTCCGCTGGGATCAGCTTTGCCAGAGGAGACTTGGCCAGCAATTTTCCGTACCCGATGGCGGCATACATATCTTCGAGTTTCGGATAGCCATTCTCGCCACGGTATTTTGCCAGCAACGGATCGTCGAGCACCTTCTTCGGTTTCAGTCCCAGCCGGTTGGCTTCTTTCTCAAACAGCTTGCGGCCAATCTCGACGGAATCTTCGCGCTGCCGCAGGGCGACATAATGTTTGATCTTGTTGCGCGCGCGCGAGGTGACAACGAACTTCAGCCAGTCGCGATTCGGCTTTTGATTCGGGCTGGTCAGAATTTCAATCTGGTCTCCATTCTGAATCTGGTAATGCAGTGGAACGATCCGTCCATTGACCTTTGCGCCTGTGCATTGATCGCCAATTTTGGTGTGAATGGCGTAGGCGAAATCCACGGGCGTGGCTTCGCTGGGCATCTGGATCACCCTGCCATGCGGCGTCACGGCATAGACTTCTTTCGGATACAACTCCATCTTCAGCGTATCCATGAACTCTTGCGCGTCCACGTCCTGCTGCGTTTCAACCCATCGCCGCAGCCACTTCATCATTTCGACTTCGCTGTTGTCATTGCCCTTGCCTTCTTTGTATTTCCAATGCGCGGCAATACCTTCTTCGGCGATTCGATGCATCTCTTCGGTGCGAATCTGCACCTCGAAATGATGGCCTTCTTCGCCGATGACCGATGTGTGCAGCGATTGATAACCGTTCTCGCGCGGATTGGCGATGAAATCCTTGATCCGATCCTGAAATGGCTTCCAGTATTGATGCATGACGCCAAGCGCAAAATAACAATCCTTCTTTTCGGGCACGATAATGCGGACAGCGGCCAGGTCATAAACCTTATCGAGCGCGATACCCTGCTTCTTCAATTTAAGGTGGATGCTGTAGAGCCGTTTGATACGCCCGTCAATTCGCAGAACCGGCACTCCGTTTTCGGCCAGACGGTCAGCGATTCTCGTGCGAACTTCTTCCAGAAATGCTTCGGTCGAAACTCGGCGGCTTTCGACATCTTCTTTCAGGTCCTTGTAGCTCTCAGGTTCGAGATATTGAAAGGCAAGTTCTTCCAGTTCCGCGCGAATCTTGCTCATCCCCAACCGGTGAGCGATTGGCGCGTAAACGTCCAGCGTTTCTTGCGCAATGCGGCGGCGCTTTTCGGGCTTCAGGTATTGCAGCGTCTGCATGTTGTGCAGCCGGTCGGCCAGTTTGACCAGCACAACGCGGATGTCGTCCACCATCGCCAACACCATCTTGCGCAAATTCTCAGCCTGCGCATCTTCCTTCGAAACCGGACCGAGATTGCTAATCTTGGTCACGCCATCCACCAGGTGCGCAACTGTCGGCCCGAATTTATCGCTGATGTCTTTGATCGTGGTCAAGGTATCTTCGACCACGTCGTGAAGCAGGCCCGTCGTCACCGTCTCCACATCCATCTTCATGTCGGCCAGCATTCCAGCGACAGACAACGGGTGAATGAGATATGGCTCGCCCGACGCGCGCACCTGATCCTTATGCATCATCGCCGAAAAGATATAGGCACGGCGCAGCATCTCCAGGTCAGCGTCCGGGTGGTATCGCTCAACTTTTCTTTCGACATCTTCAAATCGGATCATGGAAAGCGATTATAGCAGCACCTCTTTGACCTGATGCAAAAGGAGGTCGCCCCCGACCCAAACACCCAGGGCTTTTGCAAAGTCAGTTTTCTTGAATTGGGCTTGACAAGTAAAGAGGAAGACCTCCTTCAATTTGGGTTGAAACCGTGTGATCCCCACACTCCCAAATCAAACGAGGTCTTTCATGAATCAGCATAATGAAATTGTCGCTGAAAGTCGCTTGCCGCTGCAAAGTTTGGCTCAATTGCTCGCTCCGTTGACTGATCAACGTTCTCCGCGAGGCGTCCGGTATGCCCTGTTTCCGCTGCTTTGTATTGTCCTGCTTGCCAAGCTCGCGCAAGCCGATACGCCTGTCGAGATTGCCGATTGGGCGACTGCGCGGGCAGCCTGGTTGTGCGACCAACTTCAACTCAACTGGCCGCGTATGCCGCACCATTGCACCTATCGGCGTTTGTTGCAGAGCGCCTTGCCGTTGGCGGACTTCGAGCAACAGGGGGGCGCGTTTTTGACCCAGCGGCAAGCAGCTGAGGAGGCGCTTTATAACTTGGATGGCAAAACCCTGCGCGGCACTATTCCGAGCGGCACCACGCAAGGCTTGCACTTGCTGGCGTTGCAGCAAGCGAAGACCAATCTGGTCATCGCACAGGCCGCGGTCGGCCCGAAAAAGAACGAAATCAGTCGTGCGCCAGGCTTGCTCAAAACCGTGAATTTACAGGGGAAAATCATCAGTGGTGATGCCATGCACGCACAACGGAAACTCTCCCGGCAAATCGTTCAAGGCGGTGGCGACTACCTTTGGTTCGTCAAAAACAATCAGCCTGCTTTATGTGCTCAACTGGTGCGGGGACTGGGCGATCCCACCCGGCTCCCGATTGATGCGCAAACCACACAAGCTTATGACAAGGGACACGGGCGGATCGAGTATCGCCGCCTGACCAGCAGCAGTCAGTTAACCAATACCTTGGGCTGGCCGTGGGCGGCACAAGCCTTCGTGTTAGAGCGCCAGCGGACCGAGTGCCGGAGTGGAAAAAGCACGAGCCAAACCGTCTACGGCATCACCTCGCTGGCTCCGTTGGCCGTGGATGCCGCTCAACTGTTGAACCTCACGCGCCAACACTGGAGCATCGAAAACGGACTGCATTACCGGCGCGACGTGACCTTTGGCGAAGACCGCTGCCGGATGAAATCACACCGTGCGGCAGAATGCCTGGCGATCATCAATAACCTGGTGATTGGTCTGTTGCGTTGGTTGGGCTGGGACAACCTGGCTCAGGCGCGGCGACATTACAGTGCCCACCTGTCAGAAGCATTGCAGGCCATCCGGCAGGCTCATCGCTGACTTTGCAAAAGCCCTACCCAAACACCAATGTTTCGGCAAAGCGGGATGTTACAAAAAGACGACGTTAGCGGCTTCAGCGGAAGAGAATTTTCCGTGCTTCGTCAGCCGCGTTCTTTTCACGTCTTCGCAGCAGCGTGTAAGTGTTTGTCCGTTCGATGCGGTCACCGGCTTTCATCTGGCTCAAGGGGCCGAGCATCTCCAATTCAACGTACTTCAACGGATCAAGGTTGGTGTAAACCTCTGCGCTACTGCCTTGATCCGGATAGGTCGCATTCGCCGTGCGCGGCGAATCAATTCGCACGACGTGTTTTTCGCCAATCCAGATGAGCGCATCAGCGTCTGTGCCAATCTTGGTGGAAACAGTCGGACTGCGAGTCATCGAAAGCAGTTGGCCTTCGCGCTTCAAATCGGCGGGCAAGTCTTTCGATTGTTTGGTGTAGCCTTCTGCGAAAATCGAAGTCTTCGGCAGCGGGATGAAAACGCCCAGCGGGTCTTTGAGCTGTGTGATTGTCCAGACGCCGACCATCACGGGCTGACCTTCAACCTTTTCATAAATCGTCGTGATGGTCATTACCAGGCGCTTCGCATCCAGTTTGATCTGCCGCCGCGTACGAATGCCGTAATGCGGATCAATCGGCGAGAGCAATTCAATAATTTCTCCCTTCACTTCCGCTTTGACCGGCATTGAATCGAAGGCCGGTGGCGGAGGCCAAGCGCGTGAAGTCAGTTTCGGCCAATCTCCTTGCGGCGCAGGCCAGGTTTTATCGCCGCCGAAATTTCCCCACGTGGACGACACCGGATCGGGCGATTTGCCAAACAACGCCGCGTTCTCCCAAAACGGCCCGTCGTCGTCTCCCGCGAAGCGGAATTGCATGACGCGTCCAATTGCGGGAACAACCACGACCTCGACCTGGCCATTGCCTAGAATCAGTGACTCCGCCCATTGATGATAGGTTGCGCGCTTGATGGCAATGCGTGGTGCGAGAGCAGCCGGGTTCGCAACCAGTGAACACAGCAATGCGACAGGCAAGACAACCAAGCACAGTTTTCGTTCAATCTTCATCTTCACACCTCGTTTTTGGGAAATTGACCTGATTTGAATCGCCGCTAAAGTAGCCGCCGATCGAATGACTTTCAACTTCGTCCCGGTCTCTTTCTTGCTCAATGTTTTCTGAGCGCGCATTTGGAAGGCTCGAATGATTTGGTTATGTATGACTGCCCACGCCTGACCGTATGAAATTTTGGCGGGCTGTATGCCCGAAGTGCGATGCGGAGTGAGGCGGTCATAGGGAAAGGGAAAAATGAAACTGAAATTTACTGCTTTATTTGCAATCGTCGCCCTGACATTTTGGGGGTGTTCGACAGAGACAATAAATGATGTCGGTATCAGCACCAAAGTCAAAAGCCAGCTTGCTGCTGACACTGAAACCAGCGCCATTAAGATCGCCGTGGATACGACCAATCGGGTCGTTACCCTGAGCGGCGTTGTACCAACAGAAAAAGAGAAAGCGAAAGCTGAGCAGATCGCCCGCACAACCGAAGGCGTTGCTCAAGTTGTCAACAACATCACCATCAATCCCAATTCCATTGGTGCAACCAATGCCAAAGAGAGGGCTGAAGACGTTGTCAAATCAGCCGGTACAGCGGCGAATAAGGCCATAGCGGACGCTGAAATTCTGAGCAAGATCAAAACCAAGCTCTTAGTGGAAGGAATTACCGGAACCAATGTGGATGTGAAGAATGGCAATGTGACGATCAAAGGACAGGTCAAGAACTCCACGCAGATCGCGCAGGCGTTGGATATGATCCGCAGCACCGACGGCGTCAAAAACGTGAATAACCAACTGACGGCAAAAGAGAAGTAATTAAGGCGTGTGCGTAATTCCCGGAAGACTGCGCTTCCGGGAATTACGCAAGGCTTTATTTATTTGCCCAGTTGGCCGCGCAAAGCGCCGTTGGGAAACTCGGCATTGTGTACGTTGACGTAGAAATTGGCCGGATTCTGCATCATGTCGTGGATCATATCTTTATCCGCATTGACACAACCTTTCCAGGATGAGCCTGTGGCCGGTGGAGTGAAGGTGACCTTGGGTGGCCCCGACTCTCCGGCAACGCCGCTATGAATGTGTGCCGCCGTTACCTTCTGAACCTTTGTCGCGGTCAGCGTATAGCAAACTTGGCCTTTGTCATGATTGAGCGTGAGTTTGGCCGTGCCACTGCCGTCGGTGTCGCCCGGCCCCGGCACTTCCGCCGCCCCCGTCATCTTGATCGTCATCATATGACTCTTCATCATCATGCCTTTATCCTTCATCTTTCCTTTATCCTTCATCTTATCGTCCTGTGCCGATGTCGGATTGCTGAAGGCCAAAAGCGCCAATGCCATGACAAAACCGATGAGACTTAATTTTCGCATTACAATTCCTCCGATGGTTAAGCCACCGACCGAATGCGCCGGTAGCCGTTGATAACTGGGGGATGCTTTCGATAGTTACGCTCTGCGGGGCAATTCATTAATCCCACCGCTGCGTAACCAGCAGAATCATTCCCTTCTCGATCCTAAGCAGTGGCAAAGGCGCGATCATCTGCCGTCAAGCAGGCCACGTGGCCACAGACACAAGTAATTTCAGATTCAGGTGCGGTTTCGCAGTGCGGGCTGCAATACTTCTCGCCGCCCGTTACGGGACAATCGCAACTCGGATGTCCGCATTGTTTTTCATCCAGAATGTCTGCCATTTCAGCTATCTCCTCTCTCGCTGTCGGATTTAACTCTCGAATATGCTTCGCTTTGATTTGTGCGTGGAATGTCACCTTTGTTGTGGGCTTGATCCGTACTTGTCAGTGTCGGTTTTGCCAACATTACCGAATCATTGGCGATCACCAACTGGTTCACGATCATCCACCAATTACCTGGCCGGAATCATCCGGACTTCCCATTCCCTGATACAACGGTTTTATCAGCACCGTCGCTAAGCTCTGGCAATGTCTGTGCCTCTGAAATGATTTATTTGATTTAGCGATGAAGGGCGCGCTGGGTGGGTATCAGGTGACTGAAATTCCTTGAGGGTATGGGGCGACGCGTGGTGTCGCAGATTGTCGCGCTGGAAAACAAAGGAGGGAGGGGATCAATCAGCAAGCAATGGCAGGTTCTTTACTGCATCTTCCATCATTCGCAAATAAGCCTTACTTTCGGCGGAATCTTCCTCTGGCGACCACGCAGCGAAATTCTTATCGCGGTTTTGCACATAACCGCCTGCCGGATGGCCTTTCACTTCGTAAATAACGGAATCCTCCAACGCCACCAAGCTGTGCCAAATCCCCGGTGGGATGTCCATTCCAAACACTCCATCGGCGGGTGACAAAATACGGCTATGGACGAAATCAACACCTCCGTCTTCACCAAAGAGCAGTAGCGCCAGCTTTCCACGTAGTAAGATGAAGGCTTCGCTTTGATATTCGCTATCGTGACGGTGAGGCCGGACATAAGTGCCAGGCGTTAGCGCATTAAGCATTCGATGGCAATGTTCCCAATCGCCCCCATGCAGACAATGAATCGCACGACGCCGAGGCGAAGTCGCTGCTCGTTGCAATAGCTCTTCAAGCAAAGATGAAGTAATCGTTTGAATTGGCCTGCTGCTCATCAGATTTTCCCGCTTCGCCATTGAATCCGGCAAAGCGAATGTAGCGCAGACGGATAAATTGCGCTACCTTTCGACTCATGAATATCCCCCTGCCAATCGAAATCGAAGAGCACCGCGACCATCACTGGCATCGCGAAGGCACATTGCGAATCGAAACAGTCGGTGACGCCGAACGATTTATCGAAAAGGTCGGATTCATCTTCTGCCTGACAGATTCGCGCCAGCCTGGGCCATCCCTGTACATTGCCGTCTGCGGACGTCGCGATGCCGTCATGCCACACAATGTTCAGAAAGATGAGGAGAGTTCGCACACTTGGTTATTGAAGGACGAACTTATTCGGCGCGGCAAGGTTTATTACGGCAAACTGGCTCGCGGAAAAACCATGTTTCTCGCGCCACGCATGATCTCTCACTTTAATTCCATCTGGGGTATTCCCAAACGCGATGAAAAAAAGCGATTAAGCAAAGACGCACAAGCGATCCTAAAAGTGCTGCGAAAGGAATGGGAAATGGGCACGGCCGATTTACGTGGCGAGTCAGGAGTCAAAGACCGTAAGACCTTTGGCAAAGCCATTGACGAACTGCAAGCCGCAATGATCGTTCTTCCGAGCCAGGTCGTCTATCAACCCAAATTCACATACATTTATACTCTGGCGGAGAGCCGTTTCCCTGAACAATTGGCTGAATGGGAAGATCGTTCCGTCGCTTTGCGCGAAATCGCACGATGTTTTTTGATGGGCGCAGGGATGACCTTGCCCGGAGAGTTAGCTCGCGTTACTGGCCTTTCCCGCCCTGACGCTGGCATTGGCAACCATGCATTAGTGAAAGAAATGTATGCAAATTCTTTAGAAAATGGAAAATATTTCCTTTCAGCTCGATAGTTTGCTTGATTTTCTGGAAATTGATGAGTAATATTCGCGCCGTTCGAAACGCATATTTTAAGATTTATCCCCACAATTTTCCTAGACTCATTCACGTTGAATATATCTAAGTTTGCGGTTAGACCCAGTTTGAAGAGGTCTTAACTCAAATTGAACGATAGTCATTTACCTGAACCAAAAACAGGGGGACACATGCATGAAAGATAATCAGCCAAGCTCTCTATCCCACCCGGCTGAGACGCTGATTGCAGCCTATGCAATCGGAAAATGCTCTCTGGTGGAGCAGGCCGAGATTGACGAACACTGTTTTACCTGTGAAAAATGTCGAACCAGACTTTCCATTCTACTTCGCGTCTGTGCCGCCGGTGGAAGTTTGGAAGAACAGCGGCAATTAGAACGATTGTTCCCTCTGGGAATAGAGACAATTGCCCAAGCCCGGCAGGATAGCGTATCGCCCAATAACTCATCTATGGCGAAAGACCGGCAGGTATTTTCGCCCCAGCCATCTTCACCTCAAGCTCACCCACAGCGTTTTCTCGGCATGCTGTTAGGATATGCATTTCCTAAACGGTATCAGTTTGTTGCTGCGGTACTGGTCTTCGCCTCAATTGCCATAGGAAGTTATTACTTGTACGCGAGGAGTCATTCTTCGCTGAAAGATAGTCTGGCGGCCGTCAATCTTAGCTACCGAACCAATCGTCCTCTGGAAGCACGGGTCACCGGCATAGACTACCAACCATACGAACGCAGACGCGGCGACGCGGACGATCCGGATGTGAATCGTGATCAGATCAATTATGCGCTGGCAGAATTGACCCGTACTGTAGCATCAAATCCGACTGCGGAGACTCGTCATGCGCTGGGGCGGCTGTATCTAATGCTGCATAAGTTCGATGAGGCAGAATCCCAGATGAAGCAGGCGTTGGATAGTTCCCCTCGGGATGCTCGCCTGCATACTGACTTGGCTTCTCTCTACTATGAGCGCAGTAAAACGGCAGACCAATTAACATTCCTTTCTCAAGCTGTTGGACATTACAAGAGTGCGATAGACATTGACCCGGCACTTGCTGAGGCTTGGTTTAATCGTGCACTTTGTTATGAGCAGATGAAGCTTAACCTTGAGGCAGCCAAGGATTGGAATAAATATCTGGAACTTGACAAAACCTCCCCTTGGGCTAACGAAGCTCGCGAACACCTGAATAAACTGCAAAACAGGGCCAATCAGTCTCTGGATAATGAGAAGGGGGCAAAAGTTGCAGTAGAGAAAGCTGCTGCATCAAACGATGAAGCGGCTTTACGGCGACTTGTTAGTCAAAATTTCGTTACAACTAAACAGTTTTCGTCCGGCCCACTATTCGATAAGTACCTTGATGCTGCGATTAGCGGCGATCAGCAATCATCAGAAGCTTCCCTGAAAACGATCAGGCTCATTGGCCGGCTGACATCAGAAATCAAAAAGGACGAGTACCTGAATGACTTAGCCGATTTTGCCTCGCGAGCCAGTCCGGAAGTCAAAAATGGGATGCTGAACGTCCGCCTGATGCTGCGGCAGGCGGACAGCGAGTTTGACCGCAGCTCCCACGACGCCGCTTTCAAACTCTACCAATCTGCATACCAGGCGGCAGAGCGCATCGGGGATCAGCAACACGCCGAAACCGCAGCCATCAGCCTTTTCCGCTACTACAACCTCCGCGCAAAATCCCAGGAATTAGCTGCCCTAGGTAATCTAATTGTTACTCAATCAGAGCGTCGTCATCACCGCCAAAGCCAGGCAAAAGCCCATATGGCACTGGCTAGCGCTTACCTTACGACTCAGCAAATTGCGCTTGCGCTGGAAAACAGTCTACACGCTATAGATATTGCCAAAGAATTGGGGGACTCCGGTACAACAATCAATGCATTAAGATATGCCAGCGCCGCATACAGCCGAACCGGGGATTACAACCATGCGCTCGGTAAAGATTTTGAATTATTATCAACACTACAAGACACAACGACCAGTCAGTTAGCAATAATAGCTTACCAACAAGTAGGAGAAACATTATTCCGGCTTGGCAATTACCCGATGTCGTATGACTACCAGCAAGAGTCTTTGCAAATTGCGACATCTATAAATAACCATATAGCTCTCGCAGGGATTACAGAGAGGCTCGGCCTTACTCTATGGAAACTAGGACGAAGTAATGAAGCGCTATCGCATCTAAATGATGCAAGATCACGAGCAGAACATATTCCCGATCAAACAGCGCGGCAGTTATTACAAATAGAGCTATTCACTGTCCTTGGGGATATATCGTTAGATCAGGGCAAGGTTGATGAATCAATAGAGCATTACCGTTCCGCGATTCAAACTGTTAAAGCAGTCACGAACCGCGTTTATCTTTCGGCTATACATCATGGCTTGGCCACGGCTTATCTTGCACAAGGTAACACTATCCAAGCTGAAGCGGAGTTACGGTCTAGTATCAAGTTGGCAGAAAGAGATCGGCATCAAATCAAAGATGCCGACAGCCGCAGCCTGTTTCTTGCAAGCCGTCAAAACGTCTATCGCTCAATGGTTGATCTTCAGTTTCATAGTAAACATGATCAGGCAGTGGCATTTGATTATGCTGAAACTGCCAAAGGTCGCGGCCTGCTTGACACCCTCTCCGGCAAAGCTTTCACCAATGACAAAGACGGACAGGTGACATTGACGATTTCAGGCAATAGCCTGCCATTAACGCTAAAGCAGGTACAATATGCCTTGCCTCGCAACGAACAGCTATTATCCTATTTCATAGCCGACAAAAGAATAATGATCTGGCTGGTTAACTCGGATGAGATGTTTTCGGCAAGCGTTGATTACAACACGAATGAACTGCAAAAAATTATCACCAACTATTTAGCGGATATACGATCCAGGCGAGATATTAATTTGCTCAATCGCCAGTCGTCTGAGCTATACCAACTTTTAATCGCACCTGTTGCCAGCAAACTGGACAAGACTCGCCTGCTTTGCATAATACCCGATGGGCCATTATACCAATTACCATTCAATGCTTTAGTCTCTCCTGAAAATAGTCGCTATCTAATTGAAGATTTTTCGATAACAACAGCCTCAAGTGCAAGTGTGCTAATTAATGCTACTAAACTAGCGGCGACGAAGGGCCATAATGACTCTGAAAGTTATATCGGCATCAGCAACCCTCAATTCGATAATAATCGCTTTCCGAAACTACCGGCGTTGCCATCCTCAGAAGAAGAAATAACTCGAGCACGCATGCTCTATAAACAAAATGAATATTTAAATCGAGACAGTGCGACTGAAGCTGCCGTTACCAGCCGCATAGGCAACCACGAGATCGCCCATATCGCCAGTCATATTTTAATAGATGAGCAAGCACCGTTACTATCTTCAATTTTACTGGCGAAGGGGCTATCGCAAAGTAATAAAGAGAAGAAATCGGCAAGTATGAAGGTGGATGGAATATTACAGGCTCAGGAAATATATCGGCTAACTTTTCCGCGAACGAAGCTGGTAATCCTTTCCGGGTGTCGGTCGGCAACCGGAGGCTATGAACGGGGCGAAGCCTTGGGAGCCTTGGCCCAGTCGTTCTTTGCAGCCAAGGTTCCTGCTGTGATCGCCAGCTTGTGGGATGTGGATGATGACGCTTCTGTCGAGATTATGTATGCATTTCATTATAATCATCGCCTGAAGCAACAAGGCTTTGGTGAGGCCCTAAGTCAGGCACAACGCTCAATAATTTATTCGGCAGATATAAAACACAGGCATCCTTATTATTGGGCAGCCTTTCTGCTCTCAGGAGATGGCCACACCAACGTTTCAGTCCTAAAGTAAAGAGGATTCCCCTCGACAGTAATGATTGAGCGACTTACCGGTAAAACAGGCAGGCGGCTCCGGTACTTCCTGCTTAATTCTCTTCCCTTCCCCCAGGGATGAGAACGAACTATTGGTAAACCTCCCTGAAGCCAGGTGACAGGTTGCCAATACTGACTAACCTCATCGTGGATTTCCTTCCCCAGTCCCCGGTGCAACCGATTTGCATGGAGGAAAAAATGAGTACGATCAGTTTCGATTTTGAGGACCTTTGCGCTTTTTTCACGAAAGACCCTTCCAGATTGATGGTGGGAATGATTTCAACGGATAATGAGGCTCCGGAGAATGTTCATCGCCCACATATCATCATCAAAGAAAATGGCGTGGTGAAGCGTGAATACCACAACTTTTCAGAAATAAACGGCGATATCTCCCTCGACGTTTATCCTGAAAGCAAGCCATTCAACCATCACACTCCGCGCTCCGGGCGTGACCCGCGCCAGTCATTCGATCTGGCTGTTGACATTCAAAAGGATCTCTATCCTGGAGAAACGCTCAATGCCGATGCCAAACGCTGCCGGGCCAGAATGCATTTCAATACCGGAACGCTCTACACCTCCGCCCATGCCGTCAACGCAGTATTCGCCGACGCAAAAACAAAAACGCCGTCTCCCAATGCGCCCTCAACCATCGGGACAAAAGCCGGCTTGGATATCGAAGTACCCAAGCATGGTTATGCCGTACTGCATTTCCACGGGGACACAGAAGACTTCGTCTTCAAAGGCAATCGTAACTATCAGGTCGAGGTGACAAACCGTGCCGACTCGATTGACTTCAATCACTTCCAATACTTTTATAATATTGTCACGCCAAAGCCGAAGCGCAGACTCATTCCGATGTCGGCGCAGGGCGTTGGGGTCAATGTCATGGCTGGGAATTGGTTGTGTTTGATCGGAGATTTCAGCCAGTCAGATTATGATTTGCCGGGCGGGAAAAAGCGCTAACTGTGGCGCACTGCCTACCATAAATCAAGAATCAATGGTTGATTAGAACGATGGGCCCGTAGGCGACAAAGTAAGCCACGGGCCTATTCGTGTCTGTCTTCCGAGACAAACCCGCAATGCTCAGTACCAATCCAACTTGACTAAGCATTGAAGTCCTTCCCCCTCCCCCAAAAAAACTTCAGACAATCTGCTATATTTTAGGAACGGCTTTGACTTTTCGCCGAAGAACATAGATTTTCTCTCTGTTCGGTAAAGAGTAGGGCAACATCGTCCTTCACAACAATAAAAGAGATTGTCCGGCAATCATCCCCGAACTTCTCCCTGAATACGCACGGTAAGTTTTTTTGCTGAAGATTATGTCCCCAGTGGCCAGCAAAAAAAGTAAGGCGATCCAGCCCGCTGTTGCATTGCTCTCCCAGGAGGCTTGGGTCAACCAGCAGTTAGAGCAGGCCCCCTGGCGGCAGGTCGCTAAAGTTGCGCGAGAAATCGTAGACAAGCTTTCTGCCGAAGAAATGCGCCTCTTGCCAGGAGAAACTCGGCAACGGCTAATGCGTCAACTCAACACGGGACGCATTACAAAAGCGAATCGTCTCGCCGTAACCAAATTACTCACAGCCGAACTGGTCGAAGTCGAATACCAACAGCGCATCGTCATTAAAGGGCCTGCTGAGTTTGTAGACAGAACGAACTCCCATCTGTCGAATTTAGCCCGGCTCAGGCTTGGGCAGGAGCTATTGCATAGCATCCATCAAAGCGGCAGGAACATTACTATCGTTCCAACAGACAGAGTCAGTGAGGCTCCACCGGATGATTTCAGGGCAGCAGTCGAGAAAGGGAAAACGCTGAAGTGGAAAGATTTGTGGGGAAAAGAGAAAGTCCTGCGCGGCACGGGCAAAGGATCAAACACAACGATCAAATATAACCCCGCATTTACTTGCTCCTATGATGATGCGGGTTGGAAAAAACATCCGCCAGAAATCGCGCTGGCTCATGAATTGATCCATGCCGACGACGCCGCACACGGGCGTTTAGATCCGGATGAAATACAAGGTGTTCGAAACTATGAACGCCAAGCAGTTGGGCTTCCGCCTTATGAAGACAAATACTTTACTGAAAATAAATTTCGCACTTCCTGGAAGACTCCACTTCCGCCCCGCACGTATTACTAATCTATAAAGCCGACAAGGGCGTTTTCGAATCATCAGCGTTCGGTGTGGGTTCAAGGGGGATACGCACTGTGACAGTTGTCCCTTTTCCTTGCACGCCCCGAATATTGAACTCACCGCCTAGTAATAGCGTACGCTCGCGCATGCCTAACAACCCCAGCGATTTCGGATTGGAAAATTCGCTGGCTCTGATGCCTCTGCCGTTATCCCTTGCTTCAAGAAACAGATCGGCTTCCAGCGCTTCGAGAATCACATTGACTTCGCTGGCTTGCGCGTGGCGGGTGATATTCGTCAGTATTTCTTGAAAGATTCGAAATACTGCAACAGAGCGATTCTGATCCAGAGTGATGTCCGCTTGTGGCAACCTCATATGGCATCTAATACCCGTGCGATTTTCAAATTCCTTTGCTTGCCATTCGATGGCTGCGGTCAATCCAACGGCATCCAATAGCCCAGGTCGCAATTCAGTCGAGATTCTGCGCACGGTCAGAATGGCATCGTTAATCAGATCAGCAATGGATTGCGTTCTCTCCTTCAACTGCTGCCAATTCTGCGTGGTAGTCGTGTCCGACATCCGCCTAGCAAGCGAGACCACCTCCATCTTTAATCCGGTCAACACCTGTCCCAGTTCATCGTGGATTTCGCGCGCAATTCTCGTTCGCTCTTCTTCCCGAACAGATTGCAGTTGCGCAGAGAGCGCGCGTAATTCCGCACGGGAATTTTCCAGATTTTCCGATGCCTGCTGATGCTCAGTAATGTCGCGAGCAAGGACGACCAATCCCTGTATCTCTCCGGAAAAGTTCCGGTACGGGGTCTTGGTAAATAAGAAAGCACGAGTTACTCCATCTAAACTGATTGCAACCTCATAAGCCTTCGCCTCTCCACTTTCTATCACCTGGCGATCTGTCCCCATCAGCCGATGCGCTTCATCCAACGTGTAAAAAGCGGTATCGTCTTTCCCGAGTATTTCCTCTACGGGCTTGCCTATCAGATGCGCGCCGGCAGCATTGCTAAGCAGGTATCGGCCTTGACAGTCCTTGACATAAACAACATCCGGCGTTCCATCAATAACCCCTTGTAACAGAGTTTGACTTTGTAACAGTATCTGTTCGTCGCGCTTGAATTTTCCGATATCCTGAATTTGGAAAAGGAAATAACGTGGCTGGTTATTGTTGTCTTTGACGAGTGAGATAGTAGAGATCGTCCAGACTGGATAGCCTGATTTATGCAGGTATCGTTTTTCTGCACTGTATCGCGCAGACGCTCCAGCAAGAATCTGGTCCAGGTAACTTAGATCATGTGGATCGCCTGGGTGCGTGAGTCCCTGAATTCCTAATTCTAAAATCTCATTGAGCGGGTACCCCAACATCTCGCAGAGATGGGGGTTAGCTCTCAGCAGCCTGCCGTCAAGTGCAATCAAAGCGACACCTGTTGCTGAGCTATCGAGGGCCTTAAATAAAAGATCGTCATCCGCCCAACGATTAGCGAATTCCGCATTTCTATTCTGGCCCAATTCGCTCGTTGGCTCCTTGCCCAGCCAAACTCGCTTCAACCGCTCCATAAACCACACTGGTGACGAAGTCATATTAAGAAGGCTAACGAATGGCGTATCCTGTTGTTCTAGTCACAACCCCGGCTGCCAAACAATCAGCAATTGGGGAGAAGCCCAAATTGCTAAAGACATTTATGAAGACATTTATTCAGCATTGCTCAAATATTTTATCTTGATCGTAGGGTGGGATAACTATCGAATATAAGCGAACAAACAGCAAGGTTGATCAAGCCAATTCCAGATTCCCGCAAGAAATTTGACAGTTTAGCGTATCAGATCGTCGTTTTTGAATGACATGGTTGTTCCTCACGAAAGAAAGTTCGGCAATGCTAGTTTTGCCAGGTTGGCCTGTCAACAAATCCTGCCAGTTGCTCTATACTTCCCGCGTTCTTTCACGGTGATTTTTCCCGTCGCCGCGACCTTCAACTCCAATTCAACAATTTTATTTGCCGCAGGTTCAATCAATGAGCCAACTGTCTCGCAGAGGCTTCACGACAAATAGTGCGGCGACCAGCAAACGGCTCAGTTATCAATATCGCGCGCCGCGCGAAATCCCCACGACGGTTTGATAGTTAATCGGCGCGCAACCTGTATTCACCCGGAACTTGGAATTTTATGCGACTAAATGCCGGATGCTTTCTCAACTTTGAAGTCAGCGCGCCAACGCCATTGATCTTGATGCTGCGTCCGCGAAGCGGCTACGGCCAGTGGGTGGCGCGTGAAGAGTACGTGCTCGCGCCTCACGTGCCGGTCACCGAATACACGGACAATCACGGCAATCTATGCCAACGGCTGGTGGCTCCGGAAGGAGAATTCAGTGTGCATGCGACGGCAACCGTTGAAACAACTAATGTGATTGTCGAATCGCCTGGCGCGATGTTTGTGCTCCCGGCGGAATTGCCGGATTACGCGCTGCAATTCCTGTTACCCAGCCGCTACTGCCAATCGGACCTGCTCGGCCAACTGGCAACAGAGATTGCTGGCGACGCGCTGCCTGGCTATGACCAGGTCGAAAGGATTCGCGCCTGGATTTACCGGAACATCAGGTATGAATATGGCACCAGCAACGCGTCAACTTCGGCGGTGGAAACAGCTCAAAGCCGCGTTGGCGTTTGCCGCGATTTCGCGCATTTGGGCTTGGCGTTGTGTCGCGGTTTGAATATTCCTGCCAGGATGGTCGTCGGATATCTGCACAACCTTAAGCCAATGGACTTACACGCCTGGTTTGAAGCTTTCGTTGGCTGGCGGTGGCATACCTTCGATTCAACGGATGAAAGAACTCTTGGCAATCGCATCACCATTGCCTATGGACGTGACGCCGCCGATGTTGCGCTGACGACGCAGTTCGGCCCAGCAATATTGAAAGAGATGAATGTTTGGGTTGATGCAGACTCATCAAACTTATCCAGCTTATCCAGCGAACCAAAATGAAAAGCAGCTCAATCACAATTTCCAGACGCTCAGTTGTTCAATCGCTCGGCGTTGCTGCGGTGGCGCAGTGCATTCCGGCGAACGTGCTGGCTCTCTCGCGGACGAAGCAGACGGACATTCACATTGAAGACCTGTCGTTTACGTATGAAGAGTTTCTTTACCGAACGCCCTACAAATTCGGCGGCGTACTGGTGGATCGCGCGACGATTCTGAACGTCAACGTGGTGGTAAAAACGCGTGATGGCAAAACGGCAAAAGGCTTTGGTTCAATGCCGCTCGGCAATGTGTGGTCCTTCCCTTCCCGTGAGATGGATTACTCGACGACGCTTGGGGCAATGAAGGCTCTGGCTGAACGCATCAACAAACTGACGGCAAATCACAAAGAATACGGCCATCCGATTGACCTCAACGTTGCCTTGGAACCAGACTATTTGAAGGCTGCCGCCGAAGTCTCAAAAGAGTTGAAGCTTGCCGCCCCGATTCCGAAGCTTTGCACACTGGTCACAGCCAGCGCATTCGATGCCGCAATTCACGATGCTTTTGGCAAGCTGCACAATCGAAGCTGTTATCAAACCTATGGCCGCGATCTGATGGCCCACGATCTATCGCATTACCTCAACAACGATTTCAAAGGCGAATCTCTGGATCGCTATATCCTGCCGAAGCCAAAGCCGAGCATCGCGATGTTCCATTCGGTCGGCGGCGCGGACGCGGTCTTGCCATCAGAAGTGAAACAGCGCCTCAACGACGGTTTGCCGGAAACATTGGCCGAATGGATCAAGTTCAATGGCCTGACGCACATCAAGATCAAACTGCAAGGCGAGGATTTGAAATGGGACATCGAACGCACCGTCAACATTGATCGCGTTGCGTCCGAAACCAAACCGATGACCGATTGGAATTATTGCGTTGATTTCAACGAACGCTGCCCGAACGTCGAGTACGTGCTGGAATATCTGCGCAAGGTGAAGGAACAGACGCCGCAGGGATTCAACCGCATTCTGTATCTGGAACAGCCAACGGCGCGCGACCTGAAGGCATTAATGAAAGACGGGCGGCAAAACCTCATGCACGAAGCCGCCAAGCTCCGCCCCGTGGTCATTGATGAATCGTTGGTGGATTTGGAAACGCTGTTGGTCGCGCGCGCGATGGGTTACACGGGCGTCGCGCTCAAAGCCTGCAAAGGGCAATCGCAGGCCATGTTGATGGCGGCGGCGGCGCAAAAGTACAAGATGTTTTTGACCGTGCAAGACCTGACCTGCCCCGGCGCAGCCTTGCTCCATTCCGTTGGCATCGCCGCGCATGTGCCCGGCGTTGCAGGCGTCGAAGCCAACGCCCGGCAATACATGCCTGCGGCAAACAAGCCTTGGGAATCAAGCTTCCCAGGCATCTTCAACGTAAAAGATGGAGTGATGCGAACCGGCGCTCTCAACCGGCCAGGATTGGGTATCTCGGCTGAGCAAGTGACTGGTCCAGGGTTAGGCCGTCGCAAAGGTTAAGAACCGACTTTCAAGATCGGCAGATTTCAACCGCAGCGCCAATGACTGACCAAGTTTTATTGGTGCTGCGCCGATCGTCACCATTGCGCCGTCATCGGACAGAAGGATCGGTGGCGGCTTCACGTTTTCAGCCGCCGCCGCAAAGACGCTGGCTGGCAGCAAGGTGCGAATGGGTGGATCGGCAATCTGCACGACAACGCCATCAATGCGCAGCGCGATCACCACGGCATTGAAGACCTCGCCAATTCGTCCCTGCATCATTCGCGCTTCGAAGTAATCCACCAGCGCACTTTCCAATTGTTTCGACTGATGATCTGCCTTCGCCATCACTTGCGGCAAATCGGCCAACGCCCGTAACAACTCATCTTCCGGCTTCTCTCCTGCGGATAAAACCACGAGCAGATCAAGAACGTATCTGTCGGCCAACCGGCGCAACGGCGCAGTGGTGTGAGCATAAAACGCGGCGATCGCGGCATGTTCCGCATGCGGTGGAGGCTCGCCGTTAAACGCCAGATAACGGGCACCGCCATTCACGCGCGCCGCCTGCTGCAGCATGACAGAGTGAATCGGATTGAGCGGATCGAGGCTGCGCACAAAATCATCATATCCCCACTGCGCAGGCCAATTGACGCCCAGGGCTTTTGCCGTCAGCCGCAACGAGTGCACACGGTCAGGGTGCGGCGGCATCAGCGTACGCAGCAGGCCTGCACCGTGTTCAATCATCAATCGCGCGGCGCCCATGCCGGTGAGCAATGAAATCTGCGCGTTGCAATCCTCGATCTCGCTCGATGTTTCAAAGGCCAGCCGGTAACCAGTCGCAGCCGTTGACCATCGCGCGACTTGCTGCGACGGAATGCGCAGGCTGACACCGCCTCGCTCGGCTTCCAGTTTTTGACGCAACTGTCCAATCTCTTCCAACAACGGCAACGCCGCTGACCATTCGTGCCCGGCCAGTGATCGACTACCGGGTTGCTGACGTTCCCGCGCCAAATGTTCGCTGACTTCCGGATAATTCAATTGGGCACGGCTGCGGACGGCAGCGCGTGCAAGCTCTAAGCTTTCTGCTTCTCCCTGCGCGTTGAGTGTAAAACTGAAAACAATGGCCGGGCGCAATCCATCGGGCAGCAAACTCGCGCCGCCTTCGCTCAAGGAAGGTGGATAGAGCAGAGTCCTGATGTCAGGGCTGTAGAGCGTCTGCCCGCGCTGCCACGCCTCTTGTTCGATTGCGCTACCGTGCGCCACAAAGAATCCGACATCTGCAATGGCATAACGCACCAGATAACCATCAGCCTTCCTTTCGGCAAAGAAGGCTTGATCCAGATCGCGGCTGCCCGGCGGGTCAATCGTGATGAAAGGAACTGCCAGCATATCGGCATACCGCGTCGCGATGTCCGGTGCATTCAGATTCATATGCGCCGACGCCTCGGCCTCTTCAATCACCGCGTCAGGGAACGCCCGTGGAATCTTGAGGCCCTCGCGAATGCGCTGAAAATCTTCTTCAGGAGAGGTTATCGCTGTGTTCATAATCAGATTGGTTTGAAGCTTTCGATTGACCTGCTGTTTCTGTTGATCAAGGGCGTCAGGCAGTCTTTCGACAGGCATGACGCCTTCAGGTTTCGCCGCTCTTATTTCAACACATTGACCTTCAATCGTGAGGCGAACTTATTCGAGTGATAAATCCGTTGTGTGGCTTTCTGAAAGTCTTCGTCCCTGGCCTGATAGATGTTCAGAAACTTCTGCGGATTGCGATCTACCAAAGGGAACCATGAGCTTTGGACGTGGATCATAATCCGATGGCCGGCTTTGAAGGTGTGATTGATGTCGGGCATGGCAAAGGGAATTTGCGTCACCTCGTTGGGCTTGATCGGTTCGGGTTTCGACCAACTCTTGCGGTACTTGGCGCGCATCGGTTCGCCGCGCACCAGCATTTGATAGGAATCCATCGGGTCGCCGCCTTTGGCCGGGAAGGCGTCAATCAGTTTGACGATGAAGTCCGAGTCAGTGCCCGAAGTCGAAGCGAACAACTCAGCAAACAGCGGCCCGGCAATCGTCACGTCTTCCGTCAACAGATCGCTTTGAAAAGTGAGCACGTCGGGGCGCGAAGCCGAGAAGCGCTGGTCGTCGGTCATGTACTCATAGCGCATGCCTATGTTCGGGTCTTTCAGGAAAGGCACGGGCTTCGACGGATCGCTGATGTATTCGTCATAGGACGACGCGGAATCTTTTGGCGGATCGAAGGAGAGCTTGCCATTGGCTTGCAGGTAGAGGCTCTTCTCCGCCACGTTCTTCGGCGGCCACGAATCATATTGCCGCCACGTATTCGATCCGCTCTCGAACATATAAGCTTCAGGCAGTTTCATCTCGCCTTTGTCTTTAAGAAAGAAATTGAAGAACGGCAGCTCGATCTTCTCCCGATAGAAGGCCGAGGTGTCCGAACCGAAATTAACCCCGCCAAGCGAAGCGCCGCTTCCGCGCGACCAGCAACCATGGCACCACGGGCCTTCGACCAGCACATTCCACGCCTTCGGGTTGTTCTTTTCGATCTCGCGGTAAATCCACCACGGCCCCTGCACGTCTTCGGCGTCGAACAATCCGCCCACAGTCATCACGGCAGGAGTAACTTTCTTCAAATGCTGAGGCACGTTTTGCGCTTGCCAGTATTGGTCGTAATCGCCATGCTCCATCCACTCGTCCCACAGCTGGACGTTGTTGTTCATATACTTTTGCGCGTTGGGCAGCGCCCCCATTTCAAGGAAGAACTTGTACCCATCAGTGGTTCCGTGATCGAAGCGCGGAAATTGCGGCACACCCGGCCCTGTGCGCGGCTGGCCAACCCCAATGAGAAAGATGAAGGCGTGCGGCAGGACGAAGCCGCCAGTGTGGTGCATATCGTCGCCCAGCCAATTGTCTGCCATTGGTGCTTGCGGCGAAACGGCTTTCAACGCCGGATGCGGATCAATCAACGACTGCGCTGAATAATGGCCTGGATAGGAAATGCCCCACTGCCCCACACGCCCATTATTGTTGGGGATATTTTTGAGCAGCCATTCGATTGTGTCCCAGGTGTCCGTAGTTTCATCGGCTTCCGTCGCATTGGCCTTCTTCGGCTTGTTTGCACGCATCCAGGCGAAATCGCCTTCGGACATCGTCCGCCCACGCACATCCTGATAAACGAAGATGAAGCCTTCTTTCATAAATAAAGCCGACGGGCCAAGCTGTGTTTTGTAGTTCTCTGGCCCATAAGGGGCAACGCTGTATGGCGTACGCTGCATAATCATCGGGTATTTCTGCGAGGCGTTTTTCGGCGCATA
>JBBQVH010000097.1:0-32480 GCA_038211695.1 Blastocatellia bacterium
TTGGAGCAATTCCGCAAAAGTGGTATCTGCTTCTTGAAGAGATGACATCTGTGAGATTCTCCTTTCGAGGATGATTTGTTCACTCACAGTTTGCCATCTCTTCTCAATTACTTACGACCTTAACTTGGCGCACATGGGACATCGTCCCCGGAAGATGTTGGACGGTACTCCGACCCTGAAAGGGTCGCACCGATCGTTGAACTCCGACCCTTTCAGGGTCGGAACGAATGGCGAGAAGCATCCGTGGACGTTGTCCACTTCTATTAACTACTGCCCTTTCAGGGCAAAGACCGCACACTTCAGACTTGTGTAGATACCAATGGCCTGCGCACCCAGTTCATCAGTATTCGCACAGCCCGCTGTGAACCGTGTAAGGCTTTGGGTTTTTGAAGCTGTCGGCGGCGTGGCATTCGCTGCAAATTGGCGCGCGCAGAATCCGGCGATGACGGAGCGTCGGGTTGGTGGGTGGGTTGGCTCCGGCGACGGCGTGAATCTGATGACAGCTTAAACAGGTGATGCTCTCGTCGCCATTGACCGCCACATCGCGCACGTTTCGCCAGATGTGTCGGTCGCCGGGATTCAGCTTTTCGTCTTCAGCCCTGGCCAAATTCACCACCAAATCCTGAAACAGATTGTCTCCGGCGACGAAGTTGTTCGGATACGGCAACCCCGTCGAACGCGATTGGCTTTCGCGCAGGTGGCATTGCGCACAGATCGAGGTAATGACTTTGGCGTCGTTGCGGCGCTTTTTCGACAGCAGGATCAGCGATATGTCGTTGCTGTGGTTCAGGTCTACGCTGCCGTGGCAGGCGTAACAATCCAGCCCGAATGCGGAAAAGGCTTTGGTTGCCGCGTCTATTCCGGTGTTATGGCAACCAGTGCAGCGGTTGGCATACTTCTCTTTGTCCCAGGTTGGTTTTTCAACCGACTCCCACGCCGTGGCTTTATGTTCGGCGTTCAGGATGGCTTGCGAATCGAGCATCGCGAATTTGCCAAAGCCGTCTTTTTTCAGAAAACGGACGCGGTGGCGGCTGCCCATGAAATATTCGATTTGATTGGCAAGGGCGTTAAGCTTGGGTTGCGATTTGACCATTGCCACAAATTCGGGCGCGTCTTCGCTTTGCCGGACGGAGACGCCGTGCGCGTTTTGCTGCCATGTCGCGCCAATCGTATTGCGGTGACAGAACAGGCATTCATCCCCTTGAGTAAACTCTGGCACAGGCTTGCCCGCGTGATTGCCGCCCCAGGCTGCCGGATCAAGCTTTTTTGATGAGGGTTGCTGATTGCTGGGAGTGGCGACGGGCTTATCTTGTGCAACGAATGCCTTCACGCTGGTAGATGAAGAATGGAAGACTGTTGCCGAAAAGAAACCGACTGCGACCAGAAGAAGTGTGAGAAGTTTGGCGGTGACGACTGCCTTGCCGTAGCTCTTCATAACTTCAGTGCCCTTTCTTTAACTCTTCGTTCAGCGTGTTCAGAAACGCCACCAGCGGGGCGATCTCAGCTTCCGTGATCAGGATTCGCCCCAACTCTTCATCGCCTTCGCGCACGCGCCCGGCGCGCGCCATTTTGCCTAAGCGCATCATCTCGTTCATCACTTCATCCAGCGTCGTCACCGATCCGTCGTGAAAGTAGGGATATGAATATTTCAAATTGCGCAGCGTGGGCGTTTTGAACGTTGCGATCATTCGCCGCAACAACTGATCGTCGGTTTCTTTGGCGCGGCGCAACGTTGCCGTTTTCAGATCAACAAAGTTCCAGAAGCCCAAGTCCGCCAGATTTGGTTTGCCGATGGCAGGGATTTCGCGAAGCTGCGCAAAGGGCCGCCGGGCTGTCGCAGCGTTGGGGATTGGCAAGTCCGCGAACTTTCCTTCGCCGTGAATGCCATCGTATTCGCGCTGGCTGATGCCAATGTTGTGAAAGGAAAAGTCCGTGAACAATGGCGGCGCGTGGCAACTGATGCAATTGCCAACGCCGTTTGTGCCGTTGGTGCGCAGAAACACTTTCAACCCGGCCAGCGACGTCGCGTCGAACTCCTGACTTAGCTTCAGCGTGCTTTTCGATTCCAGCGAAGCAATCTGCGCGATCAACTTTGACGCAAAGGCTGCGTTGCTTTCACCAGCCGCCGGTTTGCGCTCCAGCCCGTTTGCTGCAATGAACCGGTCGTAGGGAGCATCCTGACGAGAATTTAGCGTGCGCACATAATCGGCGACCGCTCTGGCAATTAGATCCAGCACCTGCTCGCGGTTCAGGGTGCTCAGTTCCACATCAAAGGCTGTCTTGAATTGTTGTGAATATGCGCTGACCGCTTCTTCACCCTGATCGTTCGCTACCACAGATCGAACACGATCCATTGCCTGCGCCTGTTCGCCGGGCAACCATCCCATTGGCCGTCCGCAAAATGTGCCTTTGACCAGTTCTTCCAGCGAAGCAAATTCGCCATCGTAATGCAGGCGTGGAGACTGCGCCGCGTCCAGAATCGTCGGCGAATTGCGCAGTTCCAATCGCCGCGGGTCTTGTGGACGAAATGAAACCCAGCTTCGGTTGAAAAAATCCGTGTACGCGCGCAGGCCTTGCGGGTCTTCGTCCAGCAGATGGCAATGCGCACAGTTGGCAGGCAGGTCGCCGCTGGGCGTCGAAAAGCGGTCGTCCCGGAATAAGCGATCCCCCAGTTGAATGACTGCGGCGTGAGTTTCTTTTCGCTGTTGCCGCCCTGATGTTGAGCGCGCGAATGCACCCGCCAATCCGGCGATGACGAGAGCCGCAAACAAAGTTGCAATTGAACGTTTCAACATCAGGAACTCATCTCTTCTCAAGAAGAGCATGGAGTTCAGCCTTTAGGCTGCTGACTTGGTTTAGCCGCTTACCGGATCACCCTAAGCAGCCTAAAGGCTGAACTCCATGCTTTTTATTCCTTGCGCGCCTGGCCTTCAACCAGTTCGATGCGAATCTTGTCAGGCCCTTCAACAAAGGCGAATTTGACTTTACCGATGGCGCGAATTTCGTCCGTTACTTTCACTCCGTCCTTGCGCATCTTCTCCAACGCTTCAGGCAGATTCTCGAAGCTGAAACCAACGTGATCCACGACATGGCCTTTGGTGGATTCCAGTTCGACTTTGCCCTTCCAGCGATCCGGATAATCTTTCTTCAAATATTCGGCGGGGAAGATGATGATGTTGACGTTGTCCAGCGTCAGCGAAACGCTGGGGCCGATCTGATAGCCCTTGTACATACGCGGTTCGCGCGAAGTGGGAATGCGGCCACGCGCGCCGAAATATTTGATATACCATTCGCCTGCGGCAATCGGGTCGGCACTGAACAAGTGAATATGGCCAAAGCGATGATGGCCCGCAGTGTTCAATTCAATCAGCCCTTTGTCCGGTGTTTCGACGTAGGCGTAATAGAACAAATCCTTCGCGCCCGCGTTGCCGCCGATGTCGCTGATGTCGGTTAACGGCGTGAAGAATTTCGTGCCGATCTTCTGCTGCCGTTCATATTCGGCTTTCATGTTTTCCGTGCCCCAGCCGAAATGCCAGATGGCCGAATCCAGTTCCCATTTGGGCGGCGTCGAAACCTTTGTGAACAGCATCCACGATTTCTGCGACCACACGCCGTCCACCAAACCAGCGAACTTCGCTTTCTCGCAATCGAATTTTGAAGTGTAAAAATCAATCGCGGCTTTCGGGTCAGGGGTATTCAGGTGCAGATGGTGGAAGTGGGCTTCGTTGGCGGGCGTGGCAGGGGCTTGGCTCTGACCGCTTCCTCGCATCACCAAGCCGAAGCAGCAAATCAGAATGGTCAGAACGAAGAGAAAAGTTTTCAGGAAAGTATTTTTCATAGGCTTGGTTCGGACGTTGATGGTTTTGCCGGATGATCCGCGCCATCCGATGATTCAGTTTGCGGCGGATGCTTTCCGACTGCATAAAGCGCCCTTCGCATGTTGGCCAACCCCGGACGATTCATCTTGAGCGCCTCGACCGTTGCGCGACCGGTCGGAGTCAGGCCAATGATCTGCGTGTAATCTTCACTCCAGCGAAAATGGTCTTCCCAGCCTTGTTGGCGAGGATGATAAAGAGAAGCGAGTTGGCCATCAGCCGGATCCATCGCTGCAATTTTAGCGTGCTTGTGCCCATTGCAACCTGAGCAAGAGAAAGCCAAGTTGTCTAATTCGCTATTGCCGCCCTTGCTCAAAGGGATGATATGTTCAACGGCAAAATGCTCGGTCGTATGATCAAGGCGGCTCTGGCAGTATTCGCAAAGCCGCTACGCGCGTTCAATCACTGCCCGTTGCTTGAATATTCTCTAGGCATAAGTGCGTCGTCGCAGTCCCAACTGATCCATCAACGAATCAAGCGATATGCCCCGCAACTTCGCTAATTCGATGAGATGGCCAATTCGCTCGGCGTCGGCCAATTCGATCAGATCAACCAACCGAAGAAACTCAGAGTGCTCATCAGGCGTGATGGTCTCTTCGTGCAGTTTGTCGTTGAGTCGTTCGTACTGCTGCCACTGCTCGGCGGGCAGCCCCTGATTGATTTTTTGCAGCAAGTCCGCTTCGGCTTTCGGCAATGCCTGCGCGCGACGCCGGACTTGAAGCGCAAGCAGCCGCTCGGCGAATTGCTCAAGCTCATTCGTCTTTAATTGGGCGAGACCATTGAAGACTTCCTCGAAATCAACTTCGATCCGCGACTTGAGCTGAACTTTGGGCATCACAAAACTCCTTTTCCCCCAAACGATGAAAACGGGACAGGCAATCTACGCCAGCGCCATTGCCCGTCCTTATTGTCCAACAGAGCCGTGTTAATGGGAACCTCCGCCCGATGCCGCAGGTTTGCCCGCGTTTTGAACAGGCACGAAATCGAAGAAGCCGTTCATCATCTCTTCCCAAGTCTGTTCGCCAAAATGAACAGGCTTTGATGGGTCTGGATTCTGCGCATTCTTCGTGGAGTTGTCGAAGTGGGCGATGGTTTCGATCTTCGTGCCTTTCGGCATACGCAAGGGTTTGACCGGGTAGTAATAGACCTGCCAGCCGAAATCGTAGCGCGGCACCGAAAGCAGCGTCTCTTTACGCCCGTCGGGGTAATGCGCGATGTAGGTGTAGTCCTTGCCGCGCAGATGCATGTGCGGCATCAGGCTGATGATGTCCACGTCCTCTTCGACAGTGTAGTAGGCGCGGACTTCGTAGTTCTGCGTGTTGGGCGGAATCTCAAAGCGCGCATCCCAGGCGGCAGTCGTCGTGATGACTTTGTTGACAGGCGATTTGGCGAACTTCAATCCGATGACCGAACGATCTTTGGTCGCCTTGCCGCTCGGCGTGTAGTGCATTTGGAAAACGAGGTTCGATCCGGCTTTGATCAGCTTGGCTGTGCCGGGCGAGGCGATGAAGGGGGTGTTGCCGGGCGAAAGCGCGCCCAGCAGTCCGGTGCCGATGTCCTGTTTGCGTGAGGCCTTCTCTTTCGGATCGCGGACGTAGACGACGATATGATGCACGACGGACAGATCACCGGCGCGAGCTTCCATCGCGGTAATGTATCTGTCTTCGGTGAAATTGGTCGGCACGGTGAAGTACATATACGGCACCGCGCCTTCTGCCGGGACGGTGAATTCTTCGGGCATCAGGAACGTGGCATCCGGTTCGCCGATCTGCCAGCCCTTGGCGAACTTCGGCGCGGCGGGCATGTCCTTTACATCGCCTTCCATCGTGCCGCCATCAATCCAGGCAGTGATGGTGTCAATTTCTTTGGCGGACATGCGCTTGTCGTTCGACCATTGGCCGTGCGCGGGGTCTGCGTGCCAGGGAGGCATTTCGCGGCTGACGACCTTTTCGCGAATGGATTTGGCCCACGGGCGGACTTCCTTGTAATTCATCAGCGACATCGGCGCGATTTCGCCCGGACGATGGCATTCGGCGCAATTTTTGAAAAAGATTGGCGCAACGTCCTTAGTGAAAGTTGGGCTGAAAGTCGGTGCGGCATTTTTGTTACTGGCGCTGCTGGTTGAAATGCTGATGACCGCGACGGCTAGGCAAACAGCCAAAATCAAAGTTATTCGTTTCATTCAAGCCTCCCTGAAGAAAGGCATGGAGTTCAGGCTTTAGCCTGCTGCATCTGTCAGCAGGCTAAAGCCTGAACTCCATGCCTTTCTCTTTGTTTTATTGCGCTCTGCTGTAAACGGCGTTGCCCAAACGGACAAACGACCCGCCGTCTTCTGACAGTTCTTCGGTCACGGTGAAGGAATGCGCGGCGACGATGGAAAGCGTGCGGCGCAGTTGCAGGGCTTGTCCTTTTAGTTTGACGGGATCAATTGCAAAGCGGACAGCAATCGGACTCGACCAATCGCCGCGGCCACTGAGCTGAGCGCCCGAGGCAAGCTTTTCTGTCATGGTCAGCGCCTTGGTCGTTTCATCAAAAGCAAGGGTGATGGTGTCGCGGTAAGGCTTGCCATCCGCCGTGCCTTCGACGATGCCTTCGACCGATTTGCCGTCGGCGCGTTTGGTGAAGGTTACCGTGCCCTGGCGCGGCGAAGGCGCCAGCGCGCTTTCGCGACCCACGACGCGGAAGTTCCATTTACCGACGAAGTAATCAATGGACTGTTTCTGCTGCGGCTGGTCGCTGGCGGGTTTGACGGCAGGCCGCGCAGGCCCGGAAGCAGAGCCAGCAGTGCCCGCCGCAGGCGCTGCGCCATTGTCGCGCTTCAGATCAAGGTCGAAGGTGAAGGCGTTGCCGTTGAAATCCAGCGAGCCTTGCCCGGTCATCGCGTCGCCCTTGAGGGTGAATTTGTAGTTGATGGTGATGGCGGCCTGCGGCGTTTCGACTTCGGCAATGGCGGTAACCTTGTCGCCGTCAACTTTGATGTTTTTCAGCGCGATATTCTGACCGGGGCGCATGCCGGAGACCGTACCGGTGTACTGATCGCCTTCTTTTTTGAACGCCGCGTTGGCGTCTGCTTCGCCCTGCATGGATTTGACTTTGCCTGTCCAACGGCCCGCCAGTTTGTCTTGTGGGCCGGAATTGGCGGCAGCAGCGCCCGCCCCTGATGCTGAACCTTCACGCTTCAACTCAAGGTCGAAGTTGATCGCGTTGCCGCCGAAATCCAGCGAGCCTTGCCCGTTCAGCGCATCGCCTGCGAGCGTGAATTTGTAGTTGATGGTAATGGCGGCTTGCGGGGTTTCAACTTCGGCGACAGCGGTGATTTTGTCACCGTCCACTTTGATATTTTTCAGCGGCACTTCCTGCCCCGGCTGAAAGCCGGAGATGGTACCCGTGTAATTGTCGCCGTCTTTTTTGAAGGTCGCCGTCGTCTCGCGCTCGCCGCGCGGCGATTTGGTCTTGCCAACCCAGCGGCCCGCCAGTTTATCTTGCGCCAATGCGGAGCTTGCCAGAAGCTGAAGCACCAATGCCACCGCCAGGATCATTACTGATCGTCGCATGAAATATTCTCCTTGAATGATGGGATCGTCGCTTGACCGTTGCTTGAAAGGAAATAAGAACAGTAAACGAAAACGGGATTGGCAAGAATGGTTTCAGCGGTTGTAGGGTAGGGAACCGCTGAAACCATCCCGCCAATCCTGGCAGTAAAAACTTAATCGCTGGCGCGCACCCAACCCATCGCCGCATTGCTGGGCTGGCCGCCGTGATCCACGTAGGCGACTTTGAGTTTTTCCAAGGTGTCGGCGGGCAGCGCGTTGCGCTTGGCCTTGACGTCCACGTTGTACAATCTGGCCGCGTTCAGGCCGAAAATCTTCGCCTTGTCTTCTTTGGTAATTTTCTTGTAGCCGAACTTTTCGCACATCTCGTCCGAGATTTGGAAGCGCTTCAGAGCATCAATGCCCCATTGCGGCGAACCCCACCACAGACAGTCCGTGCCCCAGATAACATGATCTGACCCGTAGTTCTTGATGTTCTTGCCCAGACCGTGCGCGGCCATCACCGGATCAATCACGGCCAGTGTGTTGAAGAAGCTGCCAATCTCGCAATAGACATTGTTCATCTTCGGATTGCGCTTCTTGATGTCCATCAGGGTGTTGTGCCATTCAAAATCGCCGGTGTTCGGGTCGTACTTGTTCGACTCTTTCCAGTTGGGTTCGTTCGATCCGTGCTGGATGGCCGAGTGGTAAACGACGAAATTGAAGTCGGGATTGCGCAGGGCGGCTTTCTCAACGTCTTTCGGATTGGCCAGATGACCGAGCGTGCGCGATTGGTATGAATAGCCCTTGTGCGTGCTGATCAGCTTCAGGCCGCGCTTGCGCGACTCTTCAATGAACCATTGCGCGTTGTCATCGTCAAGCTGGAAGCCCTGTCCCGTGCGCGCCGGGTCCAGATGGCAATACCATTTCCACGAACTGATCTTGTACTGATTGATCTCGCGGTCCATCTGTTCCAGCGTCGCGGCGCGGTCAGTCGTGTTTTTGACCTTGTCCCAGTAATGATTGGGCGCAAGATTGCCCTGGCTCAGGGCGCGTTGCGAATTGGCCAGTTGATTGATCTTGTCGCGGCTTTCGGCCATCAGCCAGCTTGGCAAAATGCCATTGCTGCGGTCGCGGCGTTCCAGGACTTTGCCGTCCGCATCGCGCAGTTTTTCCAGCGTCGGTACGCCGGAAATAACGACCATCTTGGTTTCACTGTCGAAATACATCTCTTTGACGAAGTTCTGAAAACCGTAGGCGGCGGCATCTTCCTTCAGGTCGAAGCCCATGTTTTTGACGAACTCCATCTTGCGGAAGCCTGGAATCGAAATGCCGTTGGTGAAGTGCGCCTGCACGTCAATGATGAAGTATTCCTCTTTCGGCCATTTCTCGTCGTAGGGCGCGGCTTCCCAGGTTTCAGCATCGTCAACATCCCAGCAGTTGCCGAAGACTTTGTTCGAAGCCAGAAAACAGGTCGCCAACCCCATCGAAGTACGCATAAAGTCGCGGCGCTGCATGCCAAGTTTTTTGGCGCGGGCTTCGGAAAGTTCACCGATCAACTGCTCGACCTGCTTTTGCGGCTCACTCTGCGGGCGCGGAACAAACTCTTCGTTGGAGACTGCCTGCGTGGGCATTGGCGAATCCACGCCTTTTTTCAAATCTCGAAGTGCTTTACGAATCCACATTGAATGGCTCCTTTTTTGAGGAAAGGAATAGACAGGATGGGCAGGATTTTCCAGGATTTTTTCCATCCTGAAGAATCCTGTCAATCCTGTCTATTTAGATTTGATATCTATTTCGACGCAGTCTGCTGCGTCCGGAGGTTCTGACCGTCAATCGTGTAATCAATCCAGCCGATCATCATCTCTTCCCAAGTCTGATCGCCCCAGCGGACGGTGATGGTTGGGTCGGGATTGAATTTGTTGTTCGCTGAATTGTCGTGGTGCGCCACGCATTCTATGCGGCTGCCCTTCGGCACGGCAATCGGTTCTTTGGCCAGATAGCTGATCTGCCAGTTGAAATCGTACTTCGGCACGTTGAGCAAAACCTTCTTCGTGCCATCAGGATAGACCAGCGTGTAGATGAAGTCTTTGCCGCGAACGTGCATGTGCGGCATGAACAGTTGAATGTGAATGTCTTCGTTGAAGGTGTGCGAAGAGCGCGATTCGAAGTTTGCGTCGCCCGGCGGAATCGCCAGCTTTTGGGGATCAACAAAGACGCCCTGCGTAATCACGCGTTTTTCAACCGGCGCTTTTGAAAACCACAGGCCGACTTTGGTGCGGTCGGTGGCGGCGACGCCGTTGGTCGTGTAATGCATCTGGAAGACCAGCACCGAGCCTTTCTTGACCAGTTTGGCCTGGCCGGGTTTCAGAATCAGCGGTTCCATGCCGGGCGCCCAGCCGAGCAACTGGCCATCGGGGTTGTTGTTGCGACGCTGGCCGCGTTGTTGTTGCTGCTGCCGTGGTTGTTGTTGACCGGCGTTGGCGGTTTCAGGATTGACACGTTGCGTGTTGGTTTTGATTTCACCCGCGGGCGGCAGTGGAGTATCGCCCGGTTCGCGGACGGTAATAATGACGTGATGCACGACGCTCGGTTCACCGCGTCTGATCTGGGCAAACTGCACGTACTTGTCTTCATCGAAATTGGTCGGCACGGAGTAGTACTTGTAGGCCAGCGTGCCATCCACTGGAACGGTGGCGTCTTCCGTCATCGAAAGCACCGCATCGGGCTGGCCAAACCTCCAACCCGTGTCAGAGAACTTCGGTTGCGCGGGCAGGTCTTTGGCGTCGCCTTCTTTCGCGCCGCCTTCCACCCAATTCTTGATCGTTTCAATTTGATCGGACGTCAAGCGCGCATCGTTCGACCATTCGCCGTGCGCGGGGTCTGCGTACCAGGGCGGCATTTCGCGGCTGATGACTTTTTCGCGAATGGATTTGGCCCACGGGCGCGTGTCTTTGTATGTCAGCAAGGACATCGGCGCGGTTTCGCCCGGATGATGGCAGGCTGCGCATTTGGCATACAGAATCGGCGCGACGTCTTTGGTAAACGTGGCTGCGGTGGCGACCTTTTCTTTGGCGTCGCCCGCTCCTTGCATAAAGAACGAGCCAGCCAGGGCCAGGCCGACGACGAAAAATAAAGTAAAGCTACGTTTCATTGGACAAATACCTCCTGGGAATATGTCTGGTTGCTAAGGTGATTGGCCGGTACGGAACCGCGACTGTAAAGGAACAGTGGGTCATCCGCTCCTTTACAGTCGCGGTTCCGTACCGGCATTCAAGGTTTCGCTGATTTCTTGTTGATGATTTCCTGCACGGTCTTGAACTCGCCCAGCATCTCGCCGGACTTGATGCGTTCCTGCAGAATCTCAAAGAAAATATGTTCTTGTTCGGGCGTCAGTAAAGTCTTCGCCCGATCCCAGCGCTGGAAGATCATCGTCTGCGTTTCGCGGTTGATGTCCAGAATCTCTGCCTGTTTGGCCTCAATCGCTTTCCAGTCGGGCTGTGGTTGAGCAATCAATTGCACGGCCTCCACCCATTTCGTTTTGTATTGCTCCTGCGATGCGGTGATGCCGCGAACCATGTCCATATACCGCGACCACAGTTCTTTTCGCTGCTCTTCGGTTAAATGCAGCCGGTCGTAAGCGGCGAATGTGTTCTTGTGACTGGAAACCGGTTTGGTGAAATAGAGGCTGTAGACGACGGTCGCAATTGCGGCGATGTTAAAAACCACGGAAACGATGAACCCGATTTGGAAAAGTCTTTTTCTCATCGCTCCTCTCCCGCGGCTTTGCCTGCTGATCTGTTTGCCTGGTTGTGTGAAACCGCTTCATCAGTGCGCATCAACTGGACAATGGATTGTTCAGGTGCGGCCAGTCCCAGCGGGTCGGCGATTTCCATGGGTTGAGGCTTGGTTCGATACGCAATGACTTCGGTCACGACCTGCCCGACACGAAATCCGCAGAACGTAGCCAATAACACTGCCGACGCAATCGTCAGTCGCGTGTTCAGGCTGAAGCCAAAGAACCATCGCAGAATTGGCCAGCCTTCTGCATCGGCTTGTGCGGCAGTGCGCATTTCGGCCCGCGCCCGTTCGACCACCCGCAACGCAAAGTCCTGTGGAATGGCGAAACCCGATACATCGCCCACCTGATTGGGCAGATAGTCGTCAATTTCGCGCAGGTAAGCGTCGAACTCACGATCTGCGGCATCCTGTTCCTGATTTTGATGTCTTGGAATTTTAGAGAAGTTCATGATTGCACCTCCGTATACAACCGAATTGCCGGAACCCTGCGCTCAAGGCAAAGTTTTTTTGCTGGGTCAGTACCGCGAGCGGTAGCGAGCGGGAATTGGTGTGATTGGCTACTCAGTGACAATCGCTCGCTACCGCTCGCGGTACTGACCCGAGAGTTGCTGGCGTAGGCTGCGTTTGGCGCGCACCAGCAGGGATTCCACGGCCTTGACGGAAAGACCCAGACTGCGCGCCGCCTCGGCATAACTGAATTCTTCGTAATGGCAAAGAATAAACGCCAGCCGCTGATTCTCCGGCAAACGAAAGATCGCTTCGGCCAACGCGCGCCGCTGCCGGTCTAGTTCAAGCGCACTGCCGGGATTGCCGTCTCCGACTATTTCGGGCGGCTCATCGTAATAATCCAGTCGGCGTTTTTTGATGGCGTTGCGGCAAAGGTTGGCAAGGATGGTAAAAAACCAGGTCTTAAAAGAGGCAGCGTTGGGATTGTAGCGGTGCGCTTGCCGGAAAATTTGCAGGAAGGCTTCCTGTGCCAAGTCCTCGGCTTCGTGCGCCTCGCCAAGAAAGCGCCTTGCCATTCTGAGAGCAGAGATTTGATGCCGCTGGACAAGGGAGTCGAAGGCGGCAAAGTCTCCTTCGCTCACTCGCAAAATGAGGTGTTCGTCCGCGGGCAAAGGGTTCTCCGGCGATTTCATCTTTTCAAATGCTGCGCGTAAAGATCACTGCGCGTGTCTTTTTTGAAAGCATAAGAAACAACGTTGGTATCCACCATGGCAGCTTGCACCGGTCAATCCTCCAATTGGGCGATTCGCCTGAACGGGTCCTCGCGCCGGGACTCTCGAACAAAAGCATTGAACTCATCAATGCTCTCGTCTTCCGGCCAGAACTCGCCAAGCTTGAGAAGCTTGTCCTAGTCCAACGGTCCCACGCCTTGTTCAGCGGCGATCTGTTCAATTGTTTTCGGCGTCTCTTCCGCCAGAATTCGACTGAGCCTGCGTTTCTCTTGAGGCCTCAGTTTGCGTGCCTCTTCTAAAACTTCTTCAAATATCGGCATTGCAAAATCTCCTTTCAGCGATTCGATTAACGGTTCGTTCTCTTTGACCGCAGTCTAACTTTATGCGGCCTGTTGGCGAAACTGCGCCTCCGCTTGCGAAATGGCGTCTTGAGCCTCCGGTAACGAAAGTTGAAATAGTTGGCGCAGCGCCGCAATTGACTCAACGCGGCCTAGTCCATCCGCTCTGGTCGCCAGATATATCTGCTGTGGCGTCGCTCCCGATTCGCGCATCTCTTCATACTTGCCAAAATTATAGGGCGGAGCCTGATTGCAGATTCTTTCGCCCGGTTCTCTGGTTACTTCGGACAACTTCTGTTTGACAAGTCTTTGTTGCTGCCGCATCGCTTCTACTTCGACTGAAATTTGCTGGTGGAAAGAGATGGCGTTTCGCACGCGCTCAGCAAGCGTCTGTGAAGCTTTTATTTCCGGCGCGTCTTGAAGCTGCGCAAGTATCTTTCCTAAACTTTCATAACTGACCGATAGCAGTGTGTCGTGCATGTGCTGACCTCCTTGTGCTGTTGGTTTGTTCAATGTTTAAGCCTGCCAAAAGCGCGCTCGTACATACGTAAATATCTGATGGCGACTGTTTCAACATAATGCTCCTCGACCGACGGATCGGGATCAGTGACCAGATCAAGCGCAAAACGGCGATCCTCTGCGGCTTTCTTCATCAAGCGCAAATGCATCTCTTCGTGAATCGCAGTCTTGAACAACTCTGAATCACGGATCAAAGCCGATGCGCCAATTTTGATCGCTTCACGCCCTGTTGAGATCACTGCACTGCCAGCCGCCGACAGCCAATCGTCATATCTCAATTCCGCGGAGAATCTTACTCTTCCACCGAGCGAATTGACGAATTCCTTGATGAAAACCTCTGGTTGCCGGAATCTCTCGGCATACGCGAGCGCCTCTTCAAGCGTGTCAAACGTTGGAGGTGCGATCTCAACGTCGCGAAGAATGTTTGCCATCATCGTTTGCTCAATATGCCGCTTCCACATATTCACCAAACACCGCGCGCATTCGATCTGCTATCTCGCCCAGTGTCGCATATGCTTCAACCGCCGCGATGAGGGGCGGCATCAGGTTTTCGCCAGAGCGCGCGGCTTGTTCAACCTTCTCTAAAGCCTGAATTGCTGCTGCTGCATTGCGTTCCGCGCGCACTTTCCGCACACGCTCAATCTGTGCTTGTTCAAACGCGGGATCAATCTTCAGTGTTGGGATTGAAGTTTCTTCCTGAATTTGAAACCGGTTGACGCCGACAACGATTTCTTCCTGCGCTTCGACGGCCTTCTGGTAATCGTATGCGGCGCGTTCAATCTCGCGCTGGACATATCCGGCTTCGATAGCCGACAGCATCCCGCCCATCTCGTCAATTTTATTGATGTACTCGAACGCGCCTTGTTCAACCTGATTGGTTAGATATTCAATCGCATAAGAACCGGCCAGCGGATCGGCGGTATCGGCCACGCCCGATTCATAAGCGAGGACTTGTTGCGTTCGCAATGCGATGCGCGCGGCGTTTTCGGTCGGCAAGCCCAGGGCTTCGTCCATTGAATTGGTGTGCAGCGATTGCGTTCCGCCCAGTACTGCGGCCAGGGCTTGAATGGTTGTGCGGACGACGTTGACTTCGGGTTGTTGTGCGGTCAGCGTCGAACCGGCGGTCTGTGTGTGAAAGCGCAGCATCATGGATTTTGGGTCACGCGCGCCGAAGCGGTCTTTCATAATCTTTGCCCACATCCGGCGAGCGGCGCGGTACTTTGCCACTTCTTCCAGAAAGTTGTTGTGGCCGTTGAAAAAGAACGCCAGGCGTGGCGCGAAATAATCTACTTCCAGCCCTGCATCCAGCGCCGCCTGCACATAAGTGATGCCGTCTGCCAATGTGAATGCCACTTCCTGCACGGCGGTCGAACCGGCTTCGCGAATATGATAGCCGCTGATCGAGATCGTATTCCAGTTCGGAACCTCTTTGGCGCAGTACGCAAAAATGTCCGTGATGATGCGCAGGGAAGCGCGCGGCGGATAGATGTACGTCCCGCGCGCGATGTATTCCTTCAAAATGTCGTTCTGGATTGTGCCGTTCAGTTGTACGGGCGCAACACCCTGCTTCCTGGCCATCGCGATGTACAGCGCCAGCAGGATCGAAGCCGTCGCGTTGATCGTCATCGAAGTCGAAACTTTATCGAGCGGGATGCCATCGAACAAAGTTTCCATATCGGCCAGCGAATCAATCGGCACGCCGACGCGTCCGACTTCACCCTGCGCCAATTGGTGGTCGCTGTCGTAGCCAATCTGCGTTGGCAGGTCGAAGGCAACGGACAAACCCGTCGTGCCTTGCGCCAGCAGATACTTATAGCGGCGGTTGGATTCTTCCGCCGTGGCAAAGCCCGCGTATTGCCGCATCGTCCACATCCTGCCCCGATACATCGAACCGTAGACGCCGCGCGTGAATGGGTACTGGCCCGGATCGGCCAGATCACGCTCGACGTTGATGTCAGCGTCCGCCGACGTGAAGTGGTTCTTCATCTCGATGCCAGACGATGTGGCGAACTTCTCCTTGCGCTCGTTTGCTTTTGTTGATGGCATAAATCCGCGTTGCTCCTTGCCGTTTTTTGTTTGTGGCGCGATTCTAAATCGAAGCGGGCGGGAGGGAAACAGCCACGCTCTGGAGTTTTGTCCACAGAGCATATTCGCTGTTCAGGCACGCTGGACAGATATGCCGGCAAGGCGGCTATAATCCGCCGCGAAAATTCTCTCAACTGGTGAGGCTTGATTGGACGATTACCTGCAAAAACTGGTCAAGGAATTGGGTGAAGCGATCAACCGCGCGCTGGAAGATTCCGCCGACATCGCCGAAGCCCGCGAACGTATTCGCGAGGCCGGTCAGGAAGTTTATCTGGTGCTGGAAGCGACCATCGTGCTCGGCGATTTACAGGAAGATGCGCCAGCACCCCGGAATCAAATCTCGGTCGAACAACGCCTGTCCGACATCAGCCATGAAGACAAACAGTTTTTGAAAAGCCTGAATATCAGGTTCGATAATGACGCGTAGGAGTCAATATGGAGAAAGTAATGACGATTGAAGAAATTGAACAAGAATTCGACTCAGAATGGGTATTGATTGCTGATCCGCAAACGGATGAGCAATTGAATGTGCTGAGCGGCGAAGTGGTCCATCACGATAAAGATCGCATCGCGTTTGACAGGGAGGTTTTGAGAATTCCCAACCACCCAAAGCACTTCGCTGTTCTTTATATCGGCAGCGAAGCCGAAGAAATGGAGTATGTCCTGTGATCACCTCATTCAATCCCAGTCGCGGGTTGATTGTCCTCAAAGCTCAATTGTGGGGGCCAGCAAACGACATTTTACTCAACTTGGCACTGGATACTGGTGCGACAGGGACGTTGATCAGCCAGACTCGTTTGATGGAAGTTGGCTATGACCCAGTAACCAACCCCGAACGATTTCAAATTACGACAGGCAGTGGCATTGAGTTTGTGCCACGTGTCACGCTCAAAAGAGTTATGGCACTGGGCCAAGAACGAATCGGCTTCCCGGTTCTTTGCCATAATCTGCCAACTAATACTCGCATTGATGGCCTGCTCGGCTTGGACTTCTTTCGTGGGCAAAACTTGAACATTGATTTTCGCATTGGACAAATCACTTTGACCTAAAGGTTGGAGAAACACTTTTATGACCTCCCTCACCATTAATGCCGTCCCCATCCTCATCGCAGTCTTGTGCATTTACGCGATTGCCTATCGTTACTACAGCGCATTCATTGCTGCCAAAGTGCTGGCGCTGGATGACGCGCGCATTACGCCCGCGCACCAATTCAACGACGGACACAACTACACGCCGACCAACAAGTATGTTTTGTGGGGGCATCATTTCGCTGCGATCAGCGGGCCGGGGCCTTTAATTGGGCCAGTGTTGGCGGCGCAGTTTGGCTTTCTGCCGGGCTTAATATGGCTGGTTGTCGGCGTAGTGCTGGGCGGAGCGGTTCACGATTTTGTCGTGCTAACGGCTTCAATGCGCAGCGGCGGCAAGTCGCTGGCGGAAATTGCGCGGCGCGAAATTGATCGCGTAACCGGCACCGTCGCGACCGTAGCGATACTGATTATCCTGATCGTCGCGCTGGCTGGCGTAGGCTTGGCGGTGGTCAACGCGTTAGCCGAAAGTCCTTGGGGCTTGTTCACGATTGCGATGACCATCCCGATTGCGCTGCTGATGGGAATGTATATGTTTCGCTGGCGCGGCGGTTCGGATCGGGCGATCAAGGAAGGCACGGTCATCGGCGTCGCACTGCTGATCTTCGCGGTCGTCTTCGGCAAAGTCGTGCAGGATTCGTCCTATGGCCATTACTTCAAGTTCGGCAAAGACGGAATCACGCTGATGGTTGCGACGTATGGCTTCGTCGCTTCTGTGCTGCCGGTGTGGTTGTTGCTGGCGCCGCGTGATTACCTTAGTTCGTATATGAAGCTCGGTTCGATTGGGTTTCTGGCGATTGGGATTTTTGCGGTGATGCCTGTGTTCAAGATGCCCGCGACGACGCCCTTCATTCACGGCGGCGGGCCGATCATCCCCGGCAAAGTCTTTCCGTTCGTGTTCATCACGATTGCCTGCGGAGCGATTTCAGGCTTTCACGCGCTGATCAGTTCGGGCACAACACCCAAACTGATTGACAAAGAGACGCATGCGCGGCCCATCGGTTACGGCGCGATGCTGTGCGAATCCATCGTCGGCGTGATGGCGTTGATCTGCGCTTCTTCGATGTTTCCGCACGATTACTTTCAGATCAACATTCCAGTCGAAGCATTTGGTAAGTTCGACGGGATGCTGCGTTCGATGGGCTTCGATCAATCGAATTTGGAAGCGTTGACGCGCGCCGTTGGTGAAGAGCGATTGGCCGGACGCACGGGCGGCGCAGTCAGCCTGGCAGTCGGAATGGCACAGATCTTTTCGGCGATTCCCGGCATGTCGCATTTGATGAGCTATTGGTATCACTTCGCGATCATGTTTGAAGCCTTGTTCATCCTGACGACGGTGGATGCCGGAACGCGCGTCGCGCGCTTTATGATGCAGGAGATTCTGGGCACCGTTCACAAAAAGTTCACGCAAACCGATTGGCTGCCGGGGGCGATTCTGGCCAGTGTGATGGCGGTCGTGCCGTGGACCTACATGATTATGAAAGGTTCGATTGCCACGATCTGGCCGTTGTTCGGAATGGCCAATCAGATGCTGGCTTGTGTGGCGCTGTGCGTTGGTACGACCTTTATCATCAATTCTGGCCGCGCGCGTTATGCCTGGGTAACAATCCTGCCGCTAACGTTCCTTAGCGTGATTGAAATCACTGCTGGGTACCAAAACATCGCCAATAACTACCTTCCGAAACAGCTTTACCTAAACACTGGAATTACTGTTTGCCTAATGGTGGGGCTGGTAATTGTCATAATCGGTTCGGTGCGCAAATGGTATCGCGTGGCCATCAAAGGCGAACCTCACCAACCCCGTTATGGGCTGAGTGATGAGCAACCGATGATGGCAGGTCAAGATTGAGCGAACATGCCCTGCGCTCCTGGGTTTTTATCTACCCTCTTCAAGTAGAACGCGGCGAGAAACAGAGATTATCCCTGCTTCTCGCCGCGCTCTTTTTTCCATGGCTTGCTGCCGTGCTTTTTTGCGTAAGTCCTGAGACAAAAGAAAAGGCAGGCCCGTGTCTTTGAGACGCAAGGCCTGCCCGGAATTACGCGCCGATTGGCGCGTTTGCACAACTGGCCGTTAGCAGTTCGGCGGGAAGATGGGGATGGTCAAGGTTGCAGACGGCGTCAACGTCAACTTGTGCAGGTTATGTCCCTGCCCGAATGCGCCAGCAGCCGTTCCAGCGTTCGGGTTGTTGTTGAGCACCGCGCCCAGCAATCCGATATCCGCTTGCGAGAATATCTTCGCCCAACCGCTGCGTCCGGCGGGGATGAACTGTTCGAAGCGGGGGGTCAGACGCGGGAAAGTGTTACTTAAAATGCCGCGGAATTGACACGTACCCGGGCTGCTGGAAGAACCGCCAAAGCCGAAGCTCAGCGCATTCTCGGAATCGTCGTAGAAGATTCCGAACAGGTTGATCAACGTCGCCGCACCCGTAGCCAAATTGCCGCCTACGCGGTTGATGACCAGCAACGTATCGTTGCCGTCCGCGCGGCTCGGCACGTTGTCTATTGCTAGGACGCGCGGTGCGCGGTTGTAGCTGATGCCGTCAAAAGCGATCGTCGCCGTCGTTGAGTTGGCGTCGCAGCGGGCCAGGCCACCAGCGATGGCCGCGAACGCTTCTGCGCCCAGGTTGGCTGCGTGACCGCTTGAAAGCTTCACGTATTCGTCGCCAATCAGGAAGTTGAAATTGATCGGACAACCTGTGGCTCTGTCACTTGCGACTGCAACGATGTACCCCGTTGTTCCCGGATCAAGGTCAGATGCCAGGAATGACGTTGTTTGATTCGGCGTCAGGCAAATATTGGCGTCCGCAACCGAACAAGTTGTTCCATCCACGAAGAATAAGTGAACTGCAATGCCCACGGTCGGATTGGTGTTGGTCAGATTGATGCGGGTGTTCTGCAAGGTTGGCGTGGTTGCAGATGTGTAGAGGTTGTAATAGAGGACGGAGCCGGCCTTCTGGTCACTGACCTCTGATGTCGCCGGGTAGATTGCGCCCGGTCCGGCCGTCGGACAGTTGACTAAGGTAGAGGCCGACACCGTGATTGTCGCGCCGCCCCCGAAGGACGCCACTGTATTGATGGTTAAAGTCGTGCCGGTTAAAACATCACCGACCTGCGCCTGGTAAATGACCGTCACCGCCTGACCAGCCGCGAGTGAGCCTGCGACAGTCACGGTCGAACCATTGACTATGGTGCAGGTGACGCCAGGGACGTTGGTCGTGCAAGAGCCGCCCACGGCAGCCAGTCCCACCGGCAGCGTCGCCGTTGCCGCTACGGTTTGCGTGACGGCCGCCGCGTTGGTCAGCGTCAACGTCACGTTCAAGGCATCGCCCTGGCCAGTGCAGCCGAGCGGGTCAACGATCGTCACAGTCGGGCGAGCGTTGGTCGCGAGTGGAACAGTGACGGTCTGGTTATCCACTGTCGCCGAAGCCGTGCATGAACCAAGCGTCGAACTTGCGGTCAGCGTCGAGGTGGCGTTGCCGCCAGTGGTCGTGGTCGCAGCCGGATTGACTGTGCCGCAAGTCGAGGCAAAAGCTACAGGAGCGCCGTTAATGCCGCACCCAGTGGCCGCACCCACCGAATTGGTATTCAGGCTCGCCGTCAAAGTCGAAGTTTGGCCAGCGAAGATCGAAGCCGGATTAGCCGTCAGCGTTAGAACCAGGAACGGCGTCGCCGTCACATTGCCAGTAACAGCGGTAGTGCCTGTGGCAGTCGGCCCAGTGTTGACGCCAAAGAAGTTGTTGATCGCATTTACAGTCGGAGTTGAACCGTTGCCGATCGCGCCTGCACCGTTGTTGACGATGCGATTGCAGGACGCTGTCACCGTGCCGATAGCTTGGTCAGGAGCGTTAAGAAAATCGGTAGCATTCGGGCCGCTGATACCAATGCCATAGTCAGCATTGCCGACCAGAGTGTTATTTGTGATGACAATACCAGTGTTAACACCGGTGCCGCCACCCACAGACGGGCTGAAGATGCGAATGGCCGTATTGGTACCGCCGGTGATGATGTTGCCGCTGATCGTTGCGCCATTGACGCCGCCCGCTAGTCGAAGGGCCGAACTGATTGCGCCAGTGCGGGTATTCCCGGTGACAGTCAGAGTTGTGACGTTCGAGAAATAAGTTCCGGCGCTAGCCGTAGACGTGTTATTGGTGAAGTTGACGTTGGACTGCGTCCCTGGATTGCCGACCGCCAAGAAGTCACCGTTCGTGTTATTGGTGAAGCAGTTCGCGTTGACCGTCGCGTTGGTCAGTCCCGAGTCAGAGTAGATGCCGTTGCCGCTGGCCGCACCCGGATTGTTGTTGTTCCGAATGTTATTGTTCTGAATGAGAATGTTGTTGCCATTCGGATAGATTCCGATGACATTATTCTGGACGATGTTGTTGAGGATCTGCGCCCCATTGACCGTATTGGCAATGTAAATCCCGGTATTAAAGGGCAGGCCAGTAATACCCTGGACGGTGAAGCCGTTGATGACAGCGCCATTGGCAGTGATGGCAAAGCCGCCGCCAGCGTTGGTGACGATTGACTCAGCTCCGCGTGTACCCGAGCAAGGGTTGATGCCTGCGTTGGCACCGTTGATTGTCAGGTTGACTTTGTTGACGGCGACGATTTCGTTGTAAGTGCCTGCTGCTACGTTGATCGTGTCGCCTGCAGCAGCCAGCGCAATCGCGCCGTTGATGGTGGTCGAGCTACAGCCGACCGCGCAGACCGTGAACGTGGCCATTGCCTTGCTCGTTGGCAGCAGGCGAGAAGCCGGCCCGGCCAACAGCGCAACGGCAGCAAGAAGAAGCAGAGAAGAGACGAACCAAGGTTTATTCACCTTGATGATAGATCTGAATACATTGCGTGTGAAAGTCTGTGTAAGTCGCATGGTTCCTCCGAATTGCGAAGTTTGTGATAGAGAGCAACCACATATGCCACATGCCCCGGTGATGAATCCGAGGCACGAGATGCGATTGCCGGGTTGGTGTGCGTAAAAGCCTAAGCCTGCTGCGCAGATTAACTACGCTTTGCCGGATAAGTAGTGGGTGCTGAATTAAGGCCATTTAGCTTCACTGAGAAGTCTAATGACCGGAGTGAGTCTTGGACGCTAACTTCCATACACAACCTGCAAACGGTAGGTTCTCTGATTCGCCTTCCCTGTCAGCGCGTTGAATAACGACAATAGTGAATTGTTCGATAAGCTTTTGGGGATATGAGGTCGCTTACCGACAGCGTGTAGTCTAGGGTATGCGTCTGTCTTGGTCAATGCTAATACCTGACGAACAGGTATAAAAAATCGGCGGGGCAAGCACACATTGCATGTCCCGCCGATTGCATTTTTTGCCCATGTCTTGGCTGTCTAATCATTTAGTCGCAAGGAGCGAATAATGGTCGAGAATGCTTGATTGTACTGCCGGTAATCGTTACTTGGGGCGACTCCGATCAGGTAAAACAAGGTTCCGTTGCGCATCATTGCCGTGTAAATCGTAACTATCTCCCTTTGTCCGGTAACAGGAGATTGTCCGCTCAGCGTAATTGATAATCCCTGCCGCCCGGCAATGTTGGCATTACGGTAGCGACTTTGTGCTTGCAAGTAGGAGTTATTTTGGAGCAAGGAACCAATGTAACGATCGGAAGCTTCTTCCAAGTTGCTTGTTCCAGGGTTAATGACTCCGGCAATCGCGCCATGTGTAAATACCGGCTGTTCCTGGTAACTTCCATAAGCACCGCGAGGGGCGAATGTCACAGAGTTCTGATCCTCAAATCGTTCCCAGTTGCTAGGAACACTTAGCTGGAATGCGTTACCGCCATTATAAGTGGTATAGCTACCTGATGGAGCGTCAACACGTTGCTCAATGCGGCTGTCTTCCGGGTATTGCCGTCCTGACGATGGCTGATTGCGTGCCCCACGCTGTGCTATCTCCTGCATGGTTGGAGCCGGAGAAAGACGGCGCAGTTCTGATTGCACGCGGTTAAATTCGGCGGAATCAAACCTTGCCGCATTGCGGTTAATGCGCAGGCTGTTGGCCTCCTGCATAATCTGTTCATAGCGATTACCCGGATTGGGGTGGCTGCTAAGCCATTCAGGTCCTCCGCCGCTGCTGCCGCTCTGACGTTCAATAGTCTGAAACATATTTGCCAAATCGCGCGGATCGTAACCTGCCTGAGCCATAATTTGCGCGCCCAGAGTGTCAGCTTGTCGTTCATAGTTACGGCTGTACTTCAATAAGTATGCACCTACTCCAAGCTGTGCCCCTTGTGCGATAACACTACCGGCGTTTCCACCAATAATTGCGCCCAAAATTGCGCCGCCAATCGCGGGCAATTGATATTTTGCGCTTTGTGATTCGGTTGCCTGCGCTGTCCCATGCCGCAAGATTACGTGGCTTAATTCGTGAGCCATTACGCCTGCCATCTCGCCTTCATTTCGCGCCGCTTCAATCATTCCGCGATTTACGAACATTGGCCCGCCGGGCAGAGCAAATGCGTTGATGTCGCGGGCATTGACTACATCAAAGTTATATTCGAAGGCGGATTGTTGATATTCACGCGGAATGGCTGCTACCAAACGACGTCCAACGCTTTCAACGTATCTGTCGGCATCACTACTTTCGGGCAGAATTGGCATCTGCCGCTTAACTTCATTCGCAGCCTGTCGCCCCAATTGTATATCCTGCTGAACAGTATATTTATTCTTTGGGATCTGAATCCTGCTTCCCTGAGCAAAAGCCGCCACTTGTGTGATCGTAATCACCGTAATTAGAGTTGCTGCTAAAAACGCTTGTCTTGTTATCGTTCTGTATTTCATTTCTTATTCTCCTCAATGTTCAAAATTTCTGACAAGACTATAAGCAATTTGTGTGCCTAGATAAATCCTGTTAATCAACTGGTATAGTGGTTGCGCCAATTCAGTTAGGAAATGAATCAACTTAACTCAAGAAAGGAGTAAAGATGAGAGCTAGCAACGCATACGGATCGGAAAATCATGGCTGAGATTTTAAAGACTGGTCTCGATGTCTATCAAGCTCAGGAAATATTGACTGATTTTGGACACCCCAAAGAAGCTTCCAGTAGGATTGAGTTGAAGATCAAAACAAGAAAGGTAAAAGCCTATAACAAGCAGGTCTTTCTACAAATGAAAGATAAAATTATCGGTAATGGCTCAGACGGAAGAGAATTGGAACCACAGATGAACACGGATCAACACAGATGATGCAATCCTGAAAGCGATCTGTGTCCATCTGTGTTTATCTGTGGCTAACTTCTTCTCTCCTCATTGAGCCACTACCAGATAAAATTATCGGTAATAGCTCAGACGGAAGAGAATTGGAACCACAGATGAACACGGATCAACACAGATGATGCAATCCTGAAAGCGATCTGTGTCCATCTGTGTTTATCTGTGGCTAACTTCTTCTCTCCTCATTGAGCCACTACCGAAGCAGATGTGCGTGAGTGTTCCTGTATATGGAATGGTCACGGATGGAGAGCTATGGAAATTCGGTAAATTGGCAGGAGAGACCTTCTCTAGTAGCATTGAAGCGTATACGGTCGGTAACTTGGCTAGTGACTCTTCAAGGCTAAGAATTGGGGTTGATGGTTTCGGGGCGTACGGTTTCCCAACTCAATCTGCCAACAGTAACCCCAAAATTAAGGCTTGAAGAGGCACTAGGTCGTTTACCGGCAATGCCACTGTTCGTTACGGCAGAGTTAGGTGACTTCGCGCCAGTCAGGTTGGCTTTTGCCTGGACAAAAAACCGCAACGTACCGCTGATACTTTGGCAAACGAACTTCTTTATGGAGTTCGATGTTTGCTTTTATCGTTCCCAACTTGAATTCGAAGTTAATCCAAGATAAGCAGCCACCATCTGAGAGGCAATGAGTTTGAGAACAGTAACTGCCACAAGATATGTCACTCCGCTGCGGGAAGGCGGGTCGCTTCCGGCGATCATCGAAGCCGATGATGAGGGGATGTATGTCCTGAAGTTTCGCGGCGCGGGACAGGGGCCGAAAGCGTTGATCGCGGAGTTGGTGGCGGGGGAACTGGCACGCGCGGCGGGCCTGCCGATGCCGGAGGTGGTCTTTGTTGAACTTGATCCCGACCTTGCCCGCACGGAGCCTGACCCCGAGATACAGGATTTGATCCGCGCGAGTGCGGGGCTGAATTTGGCGCTGGATTACCTGCCCGGTTCCGTCACGTTCGATCCGGTGGCAGAGCAGCCAGCCGCCGACCTCGCTTCCGCCATTGTCTGGTTCGATGCGTTTGTGACCAACGTTGACCGCACGGCGCGCAACACGAATATGCTGATGTGCCACCGGCGGCTGTGGCTGATTGATCACGGGGCGGCGCTCTACTTTCATCACCGGTGGGATAATTATCTGGAACGCAGCCAGGATGCATTCGCGATGATCAAAGATCACGTTCTGCTGCGGTTCGCCAACTCTTTAGAGGAAGCCGATGCAAAGATGAGCGAACGAATCACGCCGCAGGTGATTGACCGCGTGGTAAAGCTGATTCCCGATGAATGGCTGGTGGGAAATCCTTCGTTTGATAACAGCGATCAGTACCGCGATGTTTACATCGAATACCTGGTGAAGCGATTGGAACAGCCGCGCAGCTTTCCGGAGGAGGCGATCCGTGCCCAATCACGATAACGAACGCAACACCTATGATTACGCCATCATCCGCGTCGTTCCCCGCGTCGAACGGGAAGAGTTCGTCAATGTCGGCGTCATCGTTTCGTGCCCGGCCATAAAATTTCTGGAAGCTCGGATTGAGCTGAACGAGCAGCGGCTGCTGGCATTGGATGCGACCCTGGATGTCGAAGCCATTCGGGCCAACTTGGCGACCATCCCCGCCATTTGCGCTGGTGGAGAGCAGGCCGGGCCGATTGGGCAGCTATCGCAACGGGAGCGATTCTATTGGCTGACCGCTCAACGCAGCACCATGATTCAAACTTCGCCCGTGCATACCGGCCGTTGCACAAATCCAACTGCATTACTGGAACGCCTGCTTGACCAGATGGTTCGTCCTCTTCATGCGAAATCCCCTGTGGCAAACGACTGAAACCGATGCCCACACCTCTGCATCTGCCCGGCTATAAAATCCCGTCTTATTTATGAAACAGATGTTGCATTTATCGGCTGAGGTGATTACATTTTGCCCGCTACGCTGCCCGCGTTGCTAGAGGATGCTGATCAAGCATCAAGATTCAATTCACAACTCTGGAGTCTATTGGCATGAAAACCGCTGTCAAAAAACAAACATCGAAAGTCAAATCTGTCGCCTTGCTGGTTGCCACCAAAAAAGGCGCATTTATTCTGACTGCTGACAACAAACGCAAAACCTGGGAAACCAAAGGCCCGATTTTTCTGGGCAATATGGTTCATCACGTTGTGCTTGATCCGCGCGATGGCCGGACGCTGTTGCTGGCGGCAAAGACAGGGCATCTGGGGCCGACGGTTTTTCGCTCGACCAACTTCGGCAAGACCTGGAAAGAGGCTGCGAAGCCTCCGGCTTTTGCCAAAGTGCCCACCGAAACTGCTGACAGCCAAAAAGGGCGCTCGGTCAATCACGTCTTCTGGCTGACGCCGGGGCATGCCAGCGAACCGAATGTCTGGTACGCGGGGACTTCGCCACAGGGAATTTTTCGTTCGGAAGACAGTGGGGAGACCTGGGAATCGGTCACGGGCTTCAATGATCATCCGATGCGCGAAACGTGGACGGGCGGCGCACAGGACGGTACGCCCGATGGGCCGAAGATGCATTCGGTGATTGTTGATTCGCGCGATGCCAATCATCTGTACATCGGCATGTCCAGTGGCGGCGTGTTTGAAAGCACAGACAAGGGCGCGGACTGGAAGCCGCTGAACAAGGGAAGCCGCGCCGATTTTTTCCCCGACCCGCTGCCTGAATTTGGTCAGGACCCGCATTGCGTCAGAATCCATCCGATGGACCCGGACATTTTGTATCAGCAAAATCATTGCGGTATTTATCGAATGGATCGCAAGGAGGGCCAATGGCAGCGCATCGGCGAAAAGATGCCGAAGGCGGTGGGCGACATTGGCTTCCCGATGGTCTTGCATCCGCGCGATCCAAAGACGTGCTGGGTGTTCCCGATGGACGGCACGCAGGTCTGGCCGCGCACTTCGCCCGGCGGCAAGCCTGCGGCTTATGTCACGCGCAATTCGGGCAAGACGTGGCAGCGGCTGGATAATGGCCTGCCGCAACAGCAGGCGTGGTTCACGGTCTTTCGCCAGGCGATGACGGCGGATGCGCGCGATCCGGTCGGCATCTATTTCGGCACGACTGGCGGAGAAATCTGGGGCAGCACAAATGAAGGCGAAAAGTGGTCTTGCATCGCGCGCCATCTGCCGCACGTTTATGCGGTCGAAGCCACTGAGGTCAGCCTATGAAAGTGATTATTCCTAGCCCGCTGCTGTCTTACACGAATCAATCGAACGAAGTTGACGCCGCAGGCGCAACGGTGGCCGAACTGCTGGAAGACCTGAACCGGCGTTATCCGGGCATCCGCTTTCGGATGATTGATGAACAGGACGCCATTCGTCCGCACATGAGAATCTTCGTCAATGGCGAACAGACCTGGGGGTTGGATGTGGCGCTGCAATCGTCAGATGAGGTTCATATTCTGCAAGCATTGAGTGGAGGGTGAATGTTTCAGGAAGTCGGAAGGATCAAAGCAATATTCCGTTATCCGGTGAAGTCCATGGCGGGGGAGCAACTGGAATCCGCCAAACTGGGTTGGCACGGGCTGGAAGGCGACCGGCGGTTTGCCTTGCATCGCATTGGCAACCAGAGCGGTTTCCCGTGGCTGCAGGCGGGCAGGCTGCCGCAGTTGCTGCAATATCAGCCGGTGAATAAAGGCGACGGTGATTTGCCGACGCACGTCATCACACCCGATGGCCGGGAACTGGAACTGCACGGCGCGGCGTTGCAGCAGGAGTTGTCAGAAGCCTTCGGTTCGCCGGTACAAATGATGTTACTGAATCAAGGCATCTTCGATGAGGCGAGTGTTTCAGTCATCAGCGCCGCGACGATTGAAGCGATCGGAAAAGAGGCCGGGTTCGAGTTGGATGTTCGCCGCTTTCGTCCCAACCTGCTGATCGAAACGCTGGACGGCAAGCCGTTCGCGGAAGATGCTTGGGTGGGCAAGATCATCCGATTTCAGCCGGATGCAAATGCGGCGGGGATCAGCGTCTCAATGCGTGATCCTCGATGCGCGATGATCAACATTGATCCGGTGACGGGCGTCATTGATCCGAAGGTGATGAAAGCTGCTGTGCGCTTGAACGACAACGACGCAGGGCTTTATGCTTCTGTCGTCAAGGCCGGAAGCATCTCGGTGGGAGACCGAATCTACTTGCAAAGTAGTTGAGTAAAGCAGTTGGCAAAAAAACAAAGCGCGCGAAGGTCTGAATTTCAAACCTTCGCGCGCTTTGACGTTTGCGCATCTTCTGTGTGCAGCGTGAAGAACTACTTCACTGACACGTCATCAATGCGGAAAGTTGTGGTCAATGAACTGTCGGTCGTGGCGCGGAATTGAATGCGCACGGTCTGTCCGGCAAAGCTCGCCAGATTGAACGCGCCGCGCAACGTGTAGGCGTTGGTTGCCGTCACCTTATTCAAATTGCTGAACGTGGCCAGCGTCGCCAGCAACGTGCCCGATGTCGAGCGGACTTCGACAAACAGCTTGTCGAATTGCGTCGTCGTCGTCGTTTCCTGCGAGTTGACGTTTAGCCAGAAGTTCAGATTCGGCGATGTTGAGCTGGGAATCGCGATCTGCTGGAAGGCAGTGTGCGATGCATTGTTAGAACCGCCTTCGATCAAATAGCCGGTTCCCGAATGCTGATTGCCGCCCGTGCTGACAGTCGCGCCAGACAATGTCCAGGGCGATGATCCGCCTTCAAACCCACCATTCACGATCAACTCGCTTCCAGTGGTAGTCACGGTCAACGTCACCGGCACGCTCAACGGCGAATTGGTTGCGCCGGTCGCGCTGATAGTGATCGTGCCGTTGTAGGTTCCGGCAGCCAGTCCAGTAGTGCTGACCGATGCCGTCAAGGTCGAAGGCGCGGTGCCACTGGCAGGGCTGACGGTCAGCCACGTGGCATTGTCACTGGCCGTCCAGTTCAGCGTGCCGCCGCCGGTATTGGTGATGCTGATGGTTTGATTGGCCGGATTCGCGCCGCCCGCCGTGGCCGTGAAGCTCAATGACGATGGGCTGACGCCGATGGCCGGTGCTGGCGGCGCTCCGGCGGTGCCGTTGTAAACCACCAGCGCGAAGTCCTGATCAGTCGTGTCGGCATTGCCCGGCACGCCATCGCCCGCGATGTTGGTCGCCTTGACCGTGATGGTGAAGTTGCCGGACGTCCCAGCGGGCAGGAAGACCGATTCAGTATTGTTCTTGCTGTCGGCTGTGCCGCCGCTGACAGAATTCGCGCCGGAAAAAACGTTGCCTTTGAAGGTCGTGCCGTTGATCGTCACTTCCAGATCAAGGTTGTTGACCCAGGGGCCGCCCGTTGTCGCGCCGGGCGCATCCGTCCAGGCCAGTGACACACGGAAAGGCTGGCCCGTGTCAACGACCGAACCGGTGACTTGATACGTCTGCCCGGTCGCGCCCAGCACCTGTGTTTGATCGGTCAGCACGCGCGCTACACCGTCAAATGCGCGACCCAAATCCATGCGGCCCATGCCCTGGCTGTTCGACGGCAGGTTGCCGCCCGCGCCAGTGCCGGACATATACGCCGTCGAATTCATCAGGAATGCTTTGACCATTGCGGGCGAAGGCGCGGCAAAACCTTTGTTGAGGAAGTCCTGATAAACCAGCGCCGCGCCGCCTGCGACTCCGGGCGTTGAATGCGAAGTGCCTGACGACCAACCGTAAAGCGTCTGGCCCGCGGGGAAGAATTGATTGCAGACGCTGCTGCCGTTGTAATTCGATTGTGGAATGCCGGCTTCGACGTGCGTGCCGGGCGCGACGATGTCGGGTTTAATGCGCCCGTCGCCGCCCGCTGAATTCACCGGGCCACGGCTGGAAAAGCTGATGATGTCGTTGGCGCTGTCTGCGCCGGTATTGGCGATGCCGCAGCCATCGGTGCCGGTCTGGCGGACGTTTTCGCTGGCGCCAACGGTAATCACGTTCTTGGCCGTCGCAGGCGCGCTGACCGTGTTCGCACCGGAACCGTCATTGCCCGCCGCAAAGACAATCGTCAGTTGCTGATTGCCCGCAACGCCGCTTTGCGCGTCGCGAACGACGGCGTCATAGCTCTGCGCATCAGTCGTATAAGTCGGCACCGGGCCGCCCGATTGCGTTTGGAATCCCCACGAATTTGACGAGATACGCGCCCCTTGGCCATACGCGGTGTTTTCCCACGTCGTCCAACTGGACGATGTCGCGCCAAAGATTGCCGTGCTGCCCATCCGTGCCCACGGCGCAATGCCCAGACCGTAGTTGAAGCCATTGGCGTCTTCGTTGGCCGTGCCCGTGCCGCTGTTGAAGCCGCCGATGATGTTTGTGTTCAGAAAACCATGGCCGCCTTGCACACCCGTCTGATTGGTCGGGTTGTTCTGGAATATGACGCGGGCGGCAGGCAGGTCAGGATGGCCGCTGATCGAGGTCGCATCATCCGCAACTTCGACAACAAAAGAAGTGAACTGCGAACTGTTGAAGCCTTTGCTGGCCAACCACGTCAGGTAGCCGGGGCCGGTGGGCGAGTTGCCGGTCAGGTTGCCCGCGACGATCTGGCCCTGTGCTTCGTCGAAGCGCGTGCGCACGCCAGCCGCTTCAATCGCAAAGACATTGTCCTGCGCGGCCAGTTCGGCAATTTGAGAGACGGGAATGTTGACGGTGATGTTGTGATAGTTCAGAACGCGATTTTCGGCAATGACGCGGCGCGCGGAAGCTTTCAAATTCGCGATTGCCTGATTGGAATCTCCGCCATCCAACAATTGCACGGTGACGTTCACATTCTGTGAATCGTCACGGTCGCGCGCGCCCACCAGCGACGGCGACACGCGGAAAGCCGGTTCATAATCTCCGACCCATTGCACGAACGAATGCTGATCCTTCATCGTGATCAATCCCATCGCGGCGTTGCTGCCCGCGCGCACGATGTAGGCGTTGTTCGGCACGTAGCTGATGACTTCCACGCCCGTGCTGTTCAATTCTTTCAGCCATTCGTCCTGAATCGGGCCCATAAACTGAACGATGTACATTCCATCGCCGGGGCGGCCAAAGTATTTGCGGGCATCGGCCATGCGTGTCTGGCGCAGATCAACGGGCGGCTGTTTGCTCAGCGGTTCAGCGTTGGTGGTGTCAATGATGTAGCCGTTGAGCACAATCAGATTCTGTTCGTCGCGTGGCGCGACAGGCAGCGCGCGCACGGCTTCGCGCCCACCCACGGCCTGTTCATCCACGACGATCAGGCGGAAGCTGCCGTAATCCACTTCGTCGCGAATCGCGCCGCGTTGCGCCAGGCCATCGTACACGGCCATTTGCTCCGTCTCGTTGCTGTTGATGATCAATTTGTGCAGGCGATTTTGGTTCAGGTAGGTTTGCGGAAGGTTGTCAGGATCGGTGATTCGTTGTGGCGTTTCTTCGCGGTTACCCAGCTGCGGGCGCAACCGCTCTTGAACAAAAGCACTCATCGTAGCCAGAAAAACAGCGCAGACCAGAATGGTCAGGATTAGCATCGAACGTCTCATGTAAATCTCTCCCGATAGGATTAGGGCAAGCTGGGGGCTTGCACGGGTTGCTAGTCGTACACAATGAGAGCAGGGAACGTGACGACTTGCGATTTGCAGTCAGCCTGTGGTTGAAAAGGCCAACGCAAGGTTTCAATGCGAAAATCACTTCATCGTTAGAATCGAAGTGTGGGGTTCAACTAATGGCGGCGAGAAGATAAATCAGTTTGGTACGGCAGGCAACAATTATTCAGAAATCTTGAAGCTTTGCCAAAGAAACAGTAGCGGCGGCGCCATTGTGGGTTCCGGCAGCGAAAGGCTGAGTCGCAGATTCCGTTTCAGCATTTGAAGCATGGCTGGCCTTTTGGCTGGGCTGATTTGTTCTCAGCCATCGGACGATTTTGGCGAACTGATCCGGACAAAACGAATCCGATCCGGGTATTGCTCGACCAGACGGTGCGGTTCGCCTCCGCGCGTGTAGCGGAAATCGCAGTGCTGCGCGCCCAGGGCAAGCGACCCCGTTCGCCGCAGCCCCTGATTGCCCTTGTCGCTCATCACATCGTCCACCGCGCAAAAATAGGGAACCAGGTCCATCGCGTCGTACTTCGCCGCCGCATGACAGATCGCGCACGATTTGACGTTGTATCCCCATTCGAAATCCGCGTTCTCGCCGCTGACGAATTCGACGGCATCTTCACCCGGTTCGGCGCTCGCCTGCGAAGCTTCAGCAAGCAGTGGGAACTTAGCCAGACGTTCCCGCAACATCTCATCGCTTTCTTCCGGCACCGGGATCGGCGCGCGTGTCAAGCCAGTCAACATGGCGCTGCCGAATGCATGCACATCCACGCCGCGTTTCTTTAGCGCAAGGTACAGCGACAAATTGACGCTGCAAATAAACAGCGCAGGTGCCAGCGGATGCCTCGGTTTGTCTATATAGAGCGTGTCGCATAAATGAGGCCGAGCATTGGGGAGCATTTCAACCCGCGTGGGTTGAAATGCTCCCGGCTTGTCCGTGACACTTCCGGTGTGAAAAAAACTGGAGGACGACATGAACAAGCAAACAGATTCTACGGCGACGCAAGGTGCTGCGCCAACTGTCTCGGGCGTCTTGGTTTCGATTTTTGTCCCGGACGAGCATCCTTTATTACGCCTCAAAGCGGCGCTGGATTGGGAGGCCATCACGGGGGTGATGGTCCGGCATTGGCGGCAGGCCGGCAAAAATGTGGATGGTGGACGGGGCTTGCCCCATGTGCGCCAAGTTAAGCCGGTAAAGCATTGAACTCATTGTCTTGATTCGGTCGTTCTTTGAAAAAGTGGATGCCTCTCAGCGAAATGGATTGTCTCTTTCGCTTTCGCGGACGCTCCCGCAGGACGGTAATCGCG
>JBBQVH010000098.1:0-30681 GCA_038211695.1 Blastocatellia bacterium
TACAATGCCATCCAGTACTGTTAACGCTAGTGATTCAAGAACTGTTTGGCCAGTTGCCGAGGTCGAACAGATTGGCTGGCTCCCTTGAATATGCTGGTGATTGGGACAAGGGCAAGGCCGTGATCAGAGAGAGTGAGCCACTCGTTGGCGCGAGTGGCCGCTGAGATCGGCGATGCGGAAGATTTTTGGTAAAGCCTCGCCTACCGTCAGCAGGCTTTTGAATCTTAAAAATAAGTTGATCACCTGGCACCGTAAAGTCTGAGACGTTCGCAGTCTTCTTCACCGCAGAGGCGCAGAAAACGCGGAGGCAACGCAGAGAGAAGAAAATTGGGGTCTCAGTTTTTCTCTGCGAAACCTCGGCCATCTCTGCGCCTCTGCGGTGGGGAAGGACTGAAGACGAGGCGCTCAGTTTGACCCGGGCTGTTTCTGAAATGATCAAGTTATTTTTGAACAAAGCCTTATGTACTTAAGGCTCGCTCTCAATCCTGCGCCTGCTTCGCCAGCAGTTCTTCCCACTCCGTATGGATCATTCCCAGTTCCGGCTTGTCCGTGCGCGCGTAGGTGTGCGAACCGAAGAAGTCGCGCTGGCCTTGTGTCAGGTTCAGCGGCAGGTTGGCGGCGCGGTACATATCGAAATAGCTCAGGCTGGCGGCCATTGCCAACACCGGCACGCCCCGTTGCATCGCCGCCGTCACGGCCAATCGCCAATTGGCCTGCGACGCTTCGACCCAGGATTTGAAGTCAGGGTCGAGCAGCAGGTTCGGCAGATCAGCGCGCCGCTGGTAGGCCTGTTTAATGCGATCCAGGAACTGCGCGCGGATGATGCAGCCCGCCTTCCAGATGCGCGAGACTTCGCCCAGATTGATGTTCCAATTCCATTGCGCTGAAGCTTCACGGATCAGGTTCAAGCCCTGCGCGTAAGAACAAATCTTCGAGGCATACAGCGCATCGTGAATTGCGGTGATCATCGCCTTCTTATCGCCGGTAAATTTCGCGGCGGCGGGAACATTGATCTGCTTGCTGGCTTCAACGCGCTCGTCTTTCTGCGAAGACATTGTGCGCGCGACGATTGAAGCATCAATCGTCGGAATGACGACGCCCAAATCCAAAGCAATCGCGCTAGTCCATTTGCCAGTTCCCTTCTGCCCGGCTTTGTCCAGAATCAGATTGACCAGTGGCTGGCCCGTTTCTTCATCTTTGACGCGCAGAATCTGGGCGGTGATTTCGATCAGGAAGGATTCCAGATCGCCGCGATTCCATTCGTCAAACACATCAGCCATCTCCGCCGCTTCCATCCCCAGCACGTTGCGCATCAAGTCGTAGGCTTCGGCGATCAACTGCATATCGCCGTATTCAATGCCGTTATGAACCATCTTGACGAAATGGCCTGCGCCGCCCGGCCCGATGTACGTGACGCATGCGCCATCATCCGTCTTGGCGGCGATGGCTTCCCAAATTGGCCGGATGTGTTCGTACGCGTCCTTGTCTCCGCCCGGCATCAGACTTGGCCCCCACAGCGCGCCCTTCTCACCGCCTGACACGCCGGAACCGATGAAGTTCAGCCCTTCGGCTTTCAATGATTTTTCACGCCGCTCGGTGTCTTTGAAGTAGGAGTTGCCGCCATCAATGATGATGTCGCCCTTTTCCAGAAAAGGTTTGATCTGCTCAATCGTCCAGTCCACGGGATCACCCGCCTTGACCAGCAAAATGACTTTGCGCGGCCGCTCAAGCTTGCTGATGAACTCTTCGGGCGATTTAGTGCCGATGACCGGCATGTCTTTGGCGCGCGCCATGAAGTTGTCTACTTTTTTGGGATCGCGATTGTAAACGGCAATTGGGTAGCCGTTGCGCGCGATGTTCATCGCCAGGTTTTCGCCCATCACGGCCAGGCCGATCAGGCCGATCTGTGCAGTTTTCGGATTTTGTTCTGTTGACATTGTTTCTATCCTCGATTTGGAAAGTGATGATTGATGACAAATTTATCGCTTACAAAATTTGGCCGCCCGCCATCCTATGTGCTCGTGCGCTGTTCATCAACTCTCCCCGCAGGCCTCCCCGCAGGCCTCCCCGGCGGAGCGAAGATCATCTTCAATTTGGTCAGGAGGGAGGAAGAGGCCATCACATCTCTGACAATCTCCGCCCACAGATGAAATGCGATGAACAACGGATTGCGCGAAGTGACCGGATGCAGCACGCCATATTTGACCGGCGCAACTTCAGGCTCAAACGAACGAAACAGCTTGTCCCAGATCACCAGCACGCCGCCGTAGTTCCGATCAATGTATTCGGGATTGGTGCCGTGATGCACGCGATGATGCGAAGGCGTGTTCAGAATTGCTTCCAGCCAGCGCGGCAGCTTGTCCACCACTTCGGTGTGAATGAAAAATTGATAGAACAGATTGAAGGCATACATGACCAGAATCGCGTGCGAAGAAAATCCCACCCACGCCAGCGCGATAAAAAACGGCCAGTCGAACCATGGTTCCAGCGGCGGCTGACGCAGCGCCGTCGAAAGGTTCATCAGCTCCGACGAATGATGCGATTCGTGAATCGCCCACAGAAACCGCACGCGATGGCTGAAGCGGTGAAACCAGTAATAGCCAAGGTCAACGCCAAAAAACAGAAGCACACCCGCCCACCAAGTTTCCGGCACGTCGCGCAATCCGTGCGCTTGAATCCAATCCAGCGCCACAACGATGAACAACGCCTTGCCCACTACGCCAGCCACAAACTGCATCGCCACCAGCGCGTAGTTCGCCAGCGAATCTGCCCGCTCATATTTGTGGACGCCGCGCCTGTGCCAATACCAGCGCTCAAGACGGATGCTGAGCGCGAAGATTGCGAAAGCAATGATGGTAATGATCCAGTCTTTGGGTTCCATTGATAGCCGCAAGCGATTTATGCAGTGACCTCTGCCAAGGGCGGGAATCCATGTTGCGTGCGGCCAATTGGGCCTTCGTGTTTGGCGGTGGTTTTGTATAACTCATAACGGCCATCGCCCGCCGCCACAGAACAGCGCGTCCGCAGCGCCTGCATCTCGTCTGCGGTCATTGGTTGGAAGTCGCGCACGATACCCAGATTCTGTTGCAGCACTCTGGCCGATGCGATGCCGCTGACGACCGTCGCCACTGGCAAGCTCATCGCGTAACGCAATGCTTCCGATGCGGTCAGCACTCCAGCCCGAATCATATCGCCGACGCCGCCCATACTTTTCATTCCAATAGCCGCAATCCCCTGCCGCTCAAGTTCCGGCAAAACGTCATGCTCAAAGCTGCGGAACGTCCCATCCAACGCGTTCAAGGGCAATTGGCAGGTATCAAAAGGATATTTGTACGACAGCATTTTCAGATGAATGTGCGGACTTTTGTGGCCCGTGAACCCGATGAAGCGGACTTTGCCATCGCGCTGCGCCTGTCCCAGCGCTTCGATCACACCGCCAGCCGCAAAATGATGTTCGGGGTCGTTGTCGTACACAACCTCGTGAACCTGCCACAGGTCAATGTGGTCCGTCTGTAACCGCCGCAGCGAATCTTCCAGTTGCCGCATTGCTTCGTGACGATCTCGTCCGTGCGTGCAGACTTTGGTCATCAGGAAGACTTGATCGCGACGGTCGGCAATTGCCTTGCCCATCAGCTCTTCGCTGCGCCCGTCGTGATATTCCCAGGCGTTGTCCATGAAGGTGATGCCCGCATCAATCGCTTCCTGCACCAACCGCACGGCGTCACCTTCCTCTTTCACCAATCCCAGGTGATAGCCGCCAAAGCCAATCGCCGTTACATCAATGCCCGTGCGCCCCAGCGTGCGCAGCGGGATGCCGGATGAGTTTTGTTTGCTCACGTCAATAGTTCCTTTTGGTTAAGCCTTATGGTTAAGATGAAAACAGATGCTGCGAAGCGGCGTCAGAATATCACCACCATTGCGTTGGAAGGAACCTGATCGAAGAGTTTGCGCTGCTGAGTCACCAATGGCACAGCTTACTGCATATGCTTTGACAAAAAAGGCCAGACAGTTTGTGGCTGTCTGGCCTGTATTTATTTACTTTTGTTACTTTGCCTTTTTGGCAGTGAATTCCGCTGCTGGCTGGTCGCCGCCTTCGCGGACGCGCGTGAACTTGATTTCGTCGCCGGAGACTTTGCCTTTGTACACCAGCTTGAATTCGTTGTCGTTGAACTTCACGACGGTGACGAAGGAGATATTGTCTCCGTCAATCTTGCCGTCAGTGATCGGAACGTCACCTTGCATTCCCGAAACAGTGCCGGTCAGCTTGGTGCCTTCAGCCTTGAGGTTGAACGTGGTCTCGCGGGTTTGACCGCCTCGGCCAGGAACCTGCGCCGTCCATTTGCCGGTCACGTCCGCCGCCCAGGCCAACGTTAATGCCGCAAATACAAAACACACGGATAAAAACAAAATCCTTTTCTTCATTGAGAATTCTCCTTGATTTGTGGTCTTCGAATAGAAGGGGGTTTACAGCAAAGGGATTTTTCAAGGCGAACGTTCGCTGAAACCCCTTGCTTCGGGGAGTAAGACGTTGGCTCTTTCAAAATCGTCACAAAATTCATCGAATCTGCCAAGGTCTGCTTTCCCCGAACTTTGTGATTCTGGAAGCTGCCCCTACAATCCGCCGCGTCATTTCACTCTGCATAATTCATAAACCAATAGCTGCTCAGTTCGTGAGCGGTAAAATCTATCTCGTAATGGCAAGGAAGCCAAAACTACAACCATGATTGAACTGGAAAACGTGACACGAAGTTATGGCGAAGGGAAAACTGTTTACGCCTTGAACGCGGTCAGTTTGCAGATCATGCGCGGCGAACGTGTTGCTGTCATGGGCCCGTCAGGATCAGGAAAATCCACGCTGTTGAATTTGGTCTGCGGGCTGGACGAACCAACTGCCGGAGCGATCAGGATTGACGGCGTGGACATTGCCCGGTTGGACGACGACGCGCGGACGCGGTTGCGGCGCGAAAAGATCGGGATGGTGTTTCAGACCTTCAACTTGTTGCCGACGTTGACGGCGACCGAAAACGTTTCGCTGCCGCTACGGCTGCAAGGCGTCGCGCGCAAGCAGGCGGAACAGCGCGCGAATCGAATGCTGGAAAAAGTCGGATTGAGTGGGCGCACAACCCATCGCCCGGACGAAGTCTCCGGCGGCGAACGCCAGCGCATCGCGATTGCCCGCGCATTGATCTTCGAACCGCCGGTGCTGCTGGCGGATGAACCGACGGGCAACCTGGATTCGACCACAGGCGAAGAAATACTGAGTTTGATGGATGAACTTCACGCCGAATTCAACACAACAATCCTGATGGTGACGCACAACGAAGAAGCCGCCGGCCATTGCGACCGGATCATTCGATTGCGCGATGGCAAGGTGGTCAGCACTCTGGCCGTCAAGGTGCACAATGAACTACTGGCGACGGAGGTGGGCTGATGTTTTCGATGCTGGCTTATGTGACGTGGAAGCAGTGGCGGCAGCATGGCTTGCGAACGGTGCTGACGCTGATCGGCATTGCGTTGGGCGTGGCGGTCTTTTTCGCCGTACGCACGGCCAACGTGACGCTGCTGAGTTCGCTGACGACGACCATCGAAAAGATGGCGGGTAAGGCGACGCTGCAGGTCGTCGGCAACGAAGGCGGCTTCCCCGAAGCGGTTTGGGAGACGGTCAAAGACACCCCCGGCGTTCACGTCGCGCAGCCTGTGATCGAAGTGCTGGCCAACACTGCGTTTGAAGATGAAGGCAGCCTGCTGATTGTCGGCGTGGATATGCTGGGCGACCGCGAATTGCGCGAATACCAGTTCGACGAAGAAGGCAGTGAGATCGCAGACCCGCTGGTGGCGCTGGCACAGCCGGATTCGATTCTGGTTTCGCGCACCTTCGCCGACGCACACAACTTAAAAGACGGCGACCGGCTGCCGCTCTACACTTCGCAGGGCAAAAAAGACTTCATCGTTCGCGGCATTTTCAAACCGGCAGGCATCGGCGAAATCTTCGGCGGACAGATCGCAGTGATGGATGTGTTCAATGCGCAATTCGTTTTCAATCGCGGGCGTAACATTGACCGCATTGATTTGATGAACGAACCGGATGTGACGGTCGCCGAATTGCAGCAGCGGTTGAAAGACCGTTTGCCCGCCGGGCTGGAAATCACCCGGCCAACTTCGCGCGGCCAGGGGATCGAAAATGCTGTCGCCGCCATGCGCATTGGAATGACCGTCGCCAGCTTTATCGCACTGCTGGTCGGCATTTTCATCATCTTCAACACCTTCAGCATCTCAGTGAATCAACGTTGGAAAGAGATTGGCATCCTGCGCGCACTGGGCGTTGAACGGCCTAACGTGCAGCGGATGTTCCTGGCCGAATCGGTGTTGATGGGAATCTTTGGCAGCGCGATCGGCATCGGCCTGGGCTTCTTTCTGGCCATCGGCGCGGAACGGATGATGAGCCAGATTGCCGCGCAGCTTTTCAGTTATGCCTCAACGCAACAGCCGCCGGTTTTTCGCTGGGACTACGCGCTGACGTCGTTTGCGCTGGGTGTGGTGACTTCGGTGATTGGCGCGTGGTTGCCTGCGCGCGCGGCTTCACGGCTAAACCCGATTCTGGCGCTGCACAACATCGAAACCCGCCAGCGCGAAGATGTACTGGGGCGCACGCGAATGCTGATTGGGTTGGCGATGGTCGTCGCGGGGCTGCTGTTGGTGCGCTTTGGGCCGTCCAGCGTGGGCTTGAGCTTTCAGTTTGGATATTCGGCATTGATGATCGGTGGGCTGGTGCTGTTGCTGCCGAAGCTGGCGGAATGGACAGCACGCTTGCTGCGTCCATTGATGGATCGCCTGTTCGGTTCAGAAGGCGTGCTTGCCGTGGACGCTATGATTCAATCGCCGCGCCGCACATCGGCGACGGTCGGCGCGTTGATGATTGGACTGTCTTTCGTCTTTTCCATCGGCGCGTACGTCAGCAGCTATCAAAAGACCGTCTACGACTGGATGGATCGTATGATCAACGCTGACATCATTATCAACGCTTCTGAAAACGCACGCTCGCGCACTTACCATTTCAGCGAAGACCTGGGCAAACAGTTGGCCACGATTCCCGGCGTGCGGCGTGTTGAAAACGTCCGCTTTACGTTTATGCCCTACGCTGACGATTCAGTTGCGGTCGTCCTGCTGGACATGGACGGATGGCTGGCGCGCGTTAAAGACGTGATTGAAGGCGCGGACGAAGCGGAAGTTCGCCCAAAACTAATTCGCGGCGAAGGCGTGCTGGTGGCGCGTAATTTTGCCGTGCGGTACAAGATGGGCGTCGGCGACCGATTGAAATTGCCAACCCCGACTGAAGCGTTTGATCTGCCCATCCTGGGCGTGGTCGAAGATTACACCTCAGAAAAAGGGGCTGTCTTTTTTGACCGTGAACTTTACAAACGTTACTGGAACGATCCGGCGGTGGATTTGATCAACCTCAGCGTGGACAAGGGCGCCAGCGTTGCCGCCGTCAAACAACAAGTGCAACGTGTCATCAAAGGTCAACATCGGGCGTTTATTTTCACGAACGCCGAATACAAAAAATACATTATGGATTTGATTAACGGCTTCTTCGTACTGAACTACATGCAGATGGCCGTGGCGGTCATCATCGCGGCGCTGGGCATCGTCAACACGCTGATCATCTCAGTGGCGGAACGCAAACGTGAACTTGGCGTGCTGCGCGCCATCGGCGGTTTGCGCAGCCAGATTCGAAAGATGATTCTGCTGGAAGCGGCTTCCATTGCCATCGTCGGCGTAATCAGCGGAGCACTGGCGGGCGTGTTGAACACTTACTTTCTGGTGCGAACCGCCGCGACAATGATCGGCGGGTATACGATCCCCTTTCGATTCCCAATCATGACGGTTTTGATTGCTCTGCCGATTGCGCTCGTCATCGCATTGGCTGCCGCGTGGTGGCCCGCGCGCAAAGCCGTCAACCTGTCCATCGTCGAAGCAATCGGGTATGAATAACGTCGCTTCACTATCTAAAGCGTGAAGCATCAAAGCCACAATTGTAGAGCCCTCGTGAACTGACCCAAACAGCTTACCTTTCCATGGGTGACATTGATGATTTTGAAGATCGTCTGACTGGCAGTGCCACAGCCGCTGGTAATTAACATTGATCCGGTCAGAAAAGAACCGAGGTGGTCTGTATAAACCTCAATGAAGAGGCGAAACCAACTACTTCGCAGGTACACAGTAGGATAAAGACCTACAAAATCTTCAGAATTATACTGACAATCAATAATTCATACTGTAATATCCGCGCGCGCTGACATCCAACAAACTCCTCTTCATAAAGTTTTGTTGGGGCAGACACCCACCGTAATAATAAATCTTGGTTTTTCAGGCCTAAAGTCAGAGGGCTTATGTGAATGCGTCGGTATACCTATTTACTGCTAACCTGCGCGTACTTAACTAAAGATAGGCGATCGGTAGCGCAGTCATCTATCTTTCTAGTCAAATCACACAGATAGAAAACGAGCTTGGGATTGATCCAGGCTGGATATTGCTTTGCGGATGGCTGGCAGAGCATCTGAATTCACACTTCACACATCTCGGAAGGATCCTCCATGACAAGCAAAAGAGTTTACCGTTCGCTGTTCGTCGCCGCTTTACTGTCCTTGCTGATCGCCACAGGGTTTTGCGTCTTGAAAAGCGGCAGCTTTGCGATTGGGCGTGCTGCGGCAACCGGCATCACCACTTCGAGCGTTGCCGCGCATTCAAAGGGCAGAGTTCTGGGCGCGGCTTTCAGCCCGGTCAGTGCTACAGCGACGGTTTCGGCTCCGGCGACGGTGCCGTTGGGTCAGCCGTTCAACTTCGATGTGCAGTTTGCCAATACGAGCGGCGTCACGGGCTACGGGCCGTACGTCAATCTATTCATGCCGTCATCGGGCGTTGATGGCAACGACGGTTACACATTCAATGGCGCAACCTATCTGGGCGCGCCCGTGACAACGACCACACTCTCTTGTCCGTCGGGCGGTTCGGTGGTGTCGCCTGTGACAGGATTGTCCATCTCTTGCCCAGTGACGCCGTCGGGACAGCCCAGCCAGTTGGTGATTTTGCAATTGCCGTTTGGCAGCGTGACGGTAGGACAGCCGCTGGCTCCCCTTCAGGTCAGTGCGACAATGAGCAATCTGGCGGATGTCGGAACGCCGCTGCCGATCAGCGCGCAGGCCGGATTCATTTATGGTGATTCCCCGACGGGCAGCATGCCTTCGCAGGGAGCGACCAATACGGCGAATGTGACGCCGTCGCTGTTGATGGTGGCAAAAATCTATAACGGCCCCGAAAACGAAACCGCGACCGGTCCGAACTATCCGCGCAGCTACAGCATTACACCGAGCATGCCGCCAGGGCTGACGGCGACCAATGTCATGGTCACGGACACGCTGCCAAATAACATCGTGTATCTGGGCACGACCGTGCCGGCAGGCGCGTCCATCATTACGCAGCCGCCAATTAACACAGTCATCACAGCGCCGAATAACCAATTGAAGGTTACCTACGCTTCGGTTACCGGAACAGCGTTTCCGATTACGGTCAACTTTTACGTTGCGCAAAATGATTCGACCAGCGCAGTTGTGGTCAATCCCACCAGCGGCGCCCCGGGCACGACATCCAATCAAGCTGCCGCGATGGGCACATGGACGCCGGTTGATTCGCGCGATGGCGGAGCGCAGACCATCAGCGCCACCTCCGGCATCGTCACCATTACCGACCGTTCGCTGGCAATTCAAAAATCGGTCAGCAATGCCACGCCTCCGGCCAGTCCGGGCGATGTGCTGACCTACCGCCTGGATTTTCAGGTGTCGGATTTCTTCACAATGAAAAACATCATTGTGATGGACACGCTGGGCGATGGTCAGGATTACAATCCCGGCTCGGTTTCGCTGAACGTGACAGACCGCAATGGCAACGTCACGGGCACATTCCCCGCTGGCAACTTCACGGTGCAGAACAACGTTCCGGCGACAGGACAGACCAAGCTGACGTTCGATGTTTCTGCGGCAATGGTGACACTGGGCGCTGCCGATGGCACATTGCAAGGCGGGCGGGCGATTTTGCCAAACGCGGGCGCGGCGCAGGGCTTCATTACATTCACCGCGACAATCCGCGACACCTACAAAGCGCCGCCAATGGGGCCGTTGCTTTCCGGCGACACAATCAGTAATTCGACAATGGCGAGTGGCGATGTAGTGCCAAACAATAACATCACCGCGCCGCCCACCGGCACGATCACTGATGGGTCAAGCGCGTCGGTCATGCTGATCATGCCAACGTTGCAAAAAAGCGTTTACGCTTTCAATGGCAGCACGACAATTCCCAGTCCGTTCCGAATTTCTCCAGGCGATCAGGTGACATTCCGGCTGACCTACAACCTGCCGATGGGCGATTATCGCGGCACGGTCATCACAGACACCCTGCCGCTGCCGATGTTCAAGGCCGAAACCTTGACCAATCCGACATTCAACAACACGAACGCCGGCATCCCGGCAACTGGCAATGCGCAGTTCGGCCCCTCCAACAGCGGCGCGCCGCTGGTCACGTTGCCAACCATCACGCTCAGCCCCAGCACAGGCAACAATCAGATCACTTTCACTTTCCCCGACAACACCGACGCGTCGAATACGCCGACGACAATTGACCTGCTGTTCACGCTGACAGCAACGGCAGATCCTTTCGTTGATCCGCTGCTGTTTACCAACCAGGTCAATGCGCAAACCGCCAATACAGATGGGCAGATTTTAGCCACGGCCGTTGTTTCGCCGCTGGTGGCCGCCGGGCCAAAGCTGAAAATTCGCAAAGGGGTAGTGGCAACAGACAATGCTGCGGGCGTGTTTGCGCCTGCGCCGCCATTGCCCGCGAATGTGGCGGTCAATCCGGCCAATGCCTGCGCGATGCGATTGACCGGGGCGGGGCTGCCTGTGACTTCGGCCACGCTGGGCGCGCCTGGAACCGTCTTTGATTCCGGGTTGACGAACGTGGATGCGGCGGATCAGGTGACTTATGCCATTGCCGTTGAAAACTCCGGCAGCGGATCGCAGGGGGCGTTCAACGTCTCATTGACCGACACGATTCCGGCAGGTTCAACGTTGGTGCCGGGCAGCATTTGCGTCAATAACGGCACGGGTACGCCGCTGGCATTTACCGGTACGCTGCCGGGTTCAATTACCTTGACCGATCCCAGTGCAACACAGGGTGCGCTGGCACAGGGCGTCAACTTTCTGAACGTGCCCAGCACAACGGGCACGAATCTCGCCATCATTACCTACAGCGTGACGCTGAATTCCAACGTCACTCCTCGCCAGAATATTGACAACATAGCGACAATCACCAATTACGCCGCTGTGCCGGGCGGGCCGAACTTCGCGCCGATCACGCCCAGTCTGACCGACGCTTCGCGCGTAACCATTGCCGACCCGCAGCGCGCCAAGACGGTGCTCGGCACCGAAATCGCGAATGCCCCGCCCAATCCCAATGGCGCATCCCAGGTTGTGATTGGCGAACTGGTGACGTACCGCGTTATCGCCACGATTCCCGAAGGCGTAACCAGCAACGTTTCGATTGCCGATACGCTGCCCGCGGGGCTGGCGTTTGTTGATGTAACCAACTTCGTATTGTCTCCAGGGGTTAGCGCCAATGCCATCAGCCTGGGCGTGACACCATCGAACACCACGGTTGCCAACAACGGAGGCAACGTGACTTTCAGTCTGGGCACCGTCACCAACACGAACACGGACAACTCCGTCGCCGAGACAGTAACAATCGAATACCGGGCAGTGGTGTTGAACGTTGTCGGAAATCAAAACGGCACGACGCTGACCAATTCGGCGATAGTCAGTTTCAATGGCAATTCATTGGCGGCGGTTTCGGCCCCGGCTGTGACCGTCATCGAACCGCAGGTCAACACGTCCAAGACCGTCAGCATTGCGGGCAGCGCGGCGGGCGCAACCGCCAACGGTGATGCGGGTGACGCCGTGACGTTCGTCATCACACTGACGCATCCGGCCAATTCGCCCGATGCGTTTGACGCGACTTTAAGCGACCCGATCCCAGCGGCGATTCTGACGCCGATGATTGCCAGTGTGATTGATTCGGCGAGTGTTTACACTGCGGCCAATTTCCAGATTGCTGCGGGCACACTGCAAACAACTGCGCCGATCAATCTGATCAGTCAGCCCACCGCACGGACAATTACGATTACCGTCACCGGCACGCTGGCCGGCACGGTCATGCCGGGCCAATCTTTCCCGAACACCGCGACGACACGGTGGACCAGTTTGAATGGGTCGCCGGGACAGCGTTCGACCTACAACACCAATTCGACCGAACGCACAGGCGCGGACGGCGTGGGCGGCGCGCTTAACGATTACGCTTCCAGTGGGACAGCGATCGCAACCATCTTTACGACTGAACCATTAAAAACGTTGGTCAAAACCTCGGAAGCGCACACCAGCGATCCCAGCGTCGCCATCGGCGAGATCGCGCGCTACCGTCTGCGCGTGCGCGTGCCTGAAGGCTTGGCAACAAACTTCCAACTGAAAGATAATCTTCCCTCGGGGTTGCAGTTTCTCAACGACAGCACCGCTAAATACGCGTTTGTCAGTACCTCAGGCACAGGCATTAGTTCGGACACACTGACTTCAGGGGCGTGTAGTTTTAGCGGCGATGAAACCACCGTTGACAACTTCACACCCACCTGTCTGCTGCCTGATGATGCAGTATCGGACAATGCGACAACCAACAGCGATATCTACACGACCGGCACCGATCCATTCTTCAAGTTTGGAAATCTGATGAACTCTGAGAGCGACATCGACAAGGAGTTCATTCTGGTCGAGTTCAATGCGCTGGTGTTGAACGAAGCGGGCAATGCGCGAGGGACAAACCTCGACAATAATTTTTCGGTTCTTGACAACGGAGTCGTAGTTGCAACATCACCCGACTTCCGGGTGACGGTGGTCGAACCGCTCTTCACCATCACCAAAACGCCCAGCATCGTGATGGGCGACGCGGGCGATGCGGTCAAATACACCGTTGTTTATGCCAACAACGGCACCAACGCTTCGACGGCATTTGAAACGCGATTGCTGGATATGCTGCCCCCATTTCTGACTTTGAGTGCGGCCAGTGTCATGCCCACCAGCGCGGGCGGCGCATCCGCGCCGGTCAACAATTCTGCGGGCAACACGATTGACATCAGCGTTGCCAGCATCCCCACGGGCGGCAGCGTAACGGTGATGTACAGCGCGACGATCAACGCCAATGCACCTGCCGGGTTGATCATTTCGAATACTGCCAGTCTGACCTATTCCAGTCTGCCTGGCGCAGGCACGCCCAACCTGCAGCCGGGCAATACGACGGGATCAACGACGCCGGGGGCTTCCGGCGCGGGCAATGGGGAACGCAATGGAACGGGCGGCGTCAACAATTACGCCATCAGCGCCAGCACGTCGGTCATGGTCAAAACGCCGACGGTCGTCAAACTTGCGCCTTCGCCAACCAGTTATGCGATTGGCGAAACTGTTACCTACAACATTCTGGTGACGCTGCCCGAAGGCGAAACGCGCGCGCTGAACGTGCTGGATGACCTGCCCGCCGGGATGAGCTATGTCAGCAGCACGATCATTACCAGCGCAGCGGCTAGCGGGGGGGTGCTGGCGAATAACTACAACGGCTCGGCTTTGGCGCCTGTACTGACGCCAGCCGTTCCGGTAGACGGCGACGTGTTGAACTTCGCCTTCGGCACGGTGACGACGGCGGCGGATAACGACGCGACAACCAACCAGTTCATCGTCCGCGTGGTGGCGCGCGTCAACAACGTCGCGGGTAACGTCAACGGCACGTTGCTGACCAATGTGGCTTCGGCAAATTACACCAACCCAAATACCAACACGACGGCAACGACGCCGACTTCATCACAGACTGTGACGGTTAAGGAACCGCGTCTGCAAGTGGTCAAATCGGTTAATTCGCAAACTCCCGATTGCGGCGCCAGACTGACCTACACGCTCGTCATTTCGCATACGGCAGCCAGCACTGCGACGGCATTTGACGTGGTGTTGAGCGATATGATTCCGGCGGGGCTGACCTATGTCGGCGGTTCGCTGATGGCTTCAGGCACGCCCGCGCCCAGCGTCTCTAACGAATCCGCGGGCACGATCAATGTGCAGTGGACTTCGTTCCCGCTCAACAGCATAGTCACGATTACCTATCAAGCCGACGTGCCGAGTTGTCCGCCAGGCACGAATGGTCAGATGTTCAACAACACGGCTAATCTGAATTGGACTTCATTGTCCGGAGCCGACGCGAACGAACGCACAGGCGCAGGCGGCATCAATAACTACAGCGCAAGTTCGTCGGCGAAAGCCACGATCACACGGCCATCCGCAAACCTGGGGATTACGAAGGATGACGGCGTGACCACGGTCAACGCCAATGGGACGACAACTTATACAATCACGGTGACCAATGCCGGGCTTTCACCGGCAAATGGCGCGATCTTCAGAGACCCGGTGGCAACCGGGATCAACGCAACTTCCGTGACCTGCGGTTCGGTCTCGGGCGGCGCGACTTGTCCGACGCCCGGCAATACGACGGTGGCTCTGATGCAGGGAGTGGGAATTGTGATTCCGATCCTGCCATCGGGCGGCAGCGTAACCTTCACGGTGGTGGCGACGATCACGGCGACCTCCGGCAGCGTGACCAACACTGTGTTCATTAACCCGCCCGCCGGCACGATTGATCCGACGCCAGGCAATGATTCGGCCAGCGATACCGACACGGTCATGCCGGTGGCCGATCTGACCATTAGCAAGACGGATGGTTCGGCGACTTACACGCCGGGCGGCACGACGACTTACACGATTGTTGTGACCAACCTGGGGCCGAGTCCAGTGACAGGCGCGACGGTGGCCGATACCTTCCCAGCAGCGATCACCAGCGCAAGCTGGATGTGCGCGGCATCAGCAGGCTCTGCTTGCGGCGCGGCCAATGGGACAGGCAACATCTCAACAACAGTTAGCTTGCTGGTGGGTGGCACGGCGACCTACACGGTGACGGCCAACATTGCCGCCAATGCCACAGGCAATCTGGTTAACACAGCAACGGTGGCCGCTCCGGCGGGCACGACCGATCCGACCCCGGTCAACAACTCGGCGACAGACACCGATACGGCCAACCCAACGGCCGATCTGTCAATCACCAAAACCGACGGTTCGGCGACCTATACGCCGGGCGGTTCGACAACCTACACGATCGTCGTGACTAACATTGGGCAGAGCATTGTGGCTAACGCACAGGTGGCGGATACCTTCCCGGCGGCAATCACGTCGGCAACCTGGACGTGCGTGGCTTCGGCTGGTTCAAGCTGCGCGGCAAACAATGGCACAGGCAATATCAATACATCAGTCAATCTGGCGGTGAACGGGACGGCGACTTACACAGTGACGGCCAACATTGCCGCCAATGCCACAGGCAATCTGGTTAACACGGCAACGGTGGCCGCTCCGGCGGGCACAACCGATCCGACACCGGGCAACAACACGGCGACCGATACCGACACGACCAACCCAACTGCCGATCTTTCAATCACCAAGACCGACGGCACGGCGACGGTGACGCCGGGTTCGACGACGACCTATACGATTGTCGTGACCAACAACGGGCCGAGCAATGTGGTCAATGCTCCGGTAACTGACAACTTCCCGGCGGCAATCACGTCGGCGACCTGGACGTGCGCGGCTTCGGCTGGTTCAAGCTGCGCGGCGGCCAACGGCACAGGCAATATCAATACATCAGTCAACCTGTTGGTGAATGGGACGGCAACCTACACGGTGACAGCCAACATTTCGCCCAGCGCGACGGGCATGTTGTCCAACACAGCAAACGTCGCTGCGCCAGCGGGCGTGACCGATCCGAATCTAGCCAACAATTCGGCGACTGACACTGACACGCTCAATCCGAGCGCCGATCTGTCAATCACCAAGACCGATGGTAGCGCAACGTATACGCCGGGCGGCACGACTACCTACACCATCGTCGTAACCAACAACGGGCCGAGCGCGGTGATCAACGCCCCGGTGACGGACACCTTCCCGGCGGCAATCACATCGGCCAGTTGGACGTGCGCAGCTTCGCCCGGTGGAACCTGCAACTCGTCCAGCGGCATGGGCAACATCACGGCGACGGTCACGCTGCCGCCAGCGGGCACGGCGACCTTCACGGTGACGGCCAACATCTCTCCCAGCGCGACCGGCAATCTGGTCAATACAGCGACGGTGACGGTTCCGGCGGGCGTGACTGATCTGACGCCGGGCAACAATTCGGCGACCGATACCGATACCCCCACCCCAATGGCTGATCTGTCAATCACGAAGACCGACGGCACGGGAGCTTATACGCCAGGCGGTTCAACGATCTACACGATCGTCGTGACCAACAACGGCCCATCAGCAGTGATTAACGCGCCTGTGGCTGACACCTTCCCGGCAGCGATTACTTCGGCGACTTGGACATGCGTGGCCAGCGCAGGCTCATCGTGCGGTGCAGCCAACGGGACAGGCAACATCGCCTCAACTGTTTCGCTGCTGCTGAACGGCACGGCGACTTATACGGTGACGGCACAGATTTCGGCTTCGGCCAGCGGCAATTTGGTTAACACCGCGACGGTGGCGACTCCGGCTGGTACGACCGATCCAACGCCGACTAATAACGCGGCGACCGACACTGACACAGCCAATCCGCAGGCGGATTTGGCGATCACCAAGACAGATGGTTCGACAATCTACACGCCAGGCGGCACGACGACCTACACGATCGTCGTGACCAATAACGGCCCATCGGCGGTCACCGGCGCGGTAATCGCCGACACCTTCCCGGCGGCAATCACGTCGGCAACCTGGACGTGTTCTGCTTCGGCAGGCTCTGCTTGCGGCGCGGTCAACGGCACAGGCAACATCTCGACGACGGCCAACCTGGCGGTGAACGGGACGGCGACCTACACGGTGACGGCCACGATTTCCCCGTCGGCGACGCTGCCTTTGGTCAACACGGCGACGGTAGCCGCGCCGGCTGGCACAACCGATCCGAACTTGGGCAACAACTCGGCAACCGATACCGACACGGCCTCGCCTTCCGCCGATCTTTCAATCACTAAGACCGACGGCGTCGCGAACTACACGCCGGGCGGCTCGACAACCTACACGATTGTCGTAACCAATAACGGCTCAAGCTTTGTGACAGGCGCGCAAGTGGTGGACAACCTGCCGCCTGCGATTACGTCGGCAACCTGGACTTGCGCGGCCAGTGCGGGTTCGTCCTGCCTGGTGCCCAACGGAACGGGCAGCATCAACACGACCGTCAATCTGGCGGTCAACGGAACGGCGACCTTCGTGCTGACGGCGCAAATCTCGCCATCGGCGATGGGGAACCTGGTCAATACAGCGGTGGTTTCGCCGCCTAACGGGACGACCGATCCGACGCCGGGCAACAATTCGGCGACCGATACCGACGGCGCAAACCCGACCGCTGATCTGTCGATCACGAAGACCGACGGCACGACGACCTATACGCCGGGCGGCCAGACGACCTACACAATCGTAGTGTCGAACGCCGGCCCATCGGCAGTGGTCAACGCGCCAGTGACCGATACATTCCCGGCGGCCATCACGTCGGCGACGTGGACGTGTTCGGCCAGCGTTGGTTCAAACTGCGGCGCGGCCAACGGCACGGGCAATATCTCGACGACGGTTAGCCTGATGCCGAACGGAACGGCGACTTTCACAGTGACGGCGCAGATTTCCGCTGGCGCCTCGGGCAACCTGGTCAACACGGCAATAGTGGCTGTTCCGGCGGGCACGACCGATCCGACGCCGGGCAATAATGCGGCAACCGATACGGACACAGCGGTGCCATCGGCTGATCTGGCAGTGACGAAGACGGACAATTCGCTGATCTACACCGCCGGAACCAACACTGTCTACACAATGGTGGTCACGAACAATGGCCCCAGCAACATCACGGGCGCGACGGTGACTGACACGCTGCCGGGTGGGCAGGTGAACGTAGCGGGTGCTTCGTGGACATGCGTGGCCAGTGCGGGCTCTGCTTGCGGCGCGGCGATGGGCAGCGGCAACATCGCGACGACCGTCAACCTGCTGGTCGGCGGCACGGCGACATACACCTATACCGTACCCGTGCTGGCCAGTGCGGTGGGCAATCTGACCAATACGATCACAGTCGCACCGCCTGCCGGAGCGACCGATCCGAATCCGAATAACAACATGGCGACCGATACGGACACGCCCTTCCCGCAAACCGATCTAGCTATTACCAAAGTGAGCGCCCCGGCAACTTATACACCGGGCGGCACTGTGGTCTGGACGATCGTGGCGAGCAATAGCGGCCCGAGTACCGTCAATGGCGCAACCATCACAGACCTGTTCCCAGCGGCGGTGACGTCAGCAAGCTGGACCTGCACGGCCAGCGCCGGATCAACTTGCGTGCTGCCGAATGGCAACGGGAACATAAACGCGACAGTTAATTTGCTGCCGGGTGGAACTGCGACCTTCACGGTGACGGCGCAGATTTCGCCGACAGCGACGGGAAACCTGTCGAATACGGCGACGGTGATCACACCTCCGGGCACGACCGACGCAGTGCCAGGCAACAATTCCGCTACCGAAGTTGACACGCCCGCGCCAGTCGCCGACTTGCGCATCAGCAAGACGGACGGCACGGCGACTTACCTTCCAGGCGGTTCGACGACGTACACAGTCGTCGTTACCAATGACGGCCCTTCGGCGGTGACCGGGGCGACAGTCAGCGATTCGCTGCCGGGTGCGGCCACGTCGGCAAGCTGGACGTGCGCGGCTTCGGCGGGTTCGTCCTGCGCGGCGGCTGCGGGATCGGGAGCAATCTCGACGACGGTCAATCTGCTGCCGACGGGCACGGCGACCTTCACGATGGTGGTGCAGATTGCGTCTGGGGCTACCGGCAACCTGGTCAATACAGTGACGGTTACTGCGCCTGCGGGAACGACCGATCCGACGCCGGGCAACAACACGGCGATTGATACAGACACGCCCGCGCCGCAAGCCGATCTGACGATCACTAAGACGGACAATCAAACGACGGCGGTGCCAGGCCAGACCGTGACTTACACCATCGTAGCGACCAACAACGGCCCATCCGATGTGACGGGCGCGACGGTGAACGACACGCTGCCGGCAACTTTGTCGGGTGCGACGTGGACTTGTGCCGCCTCGACCGGGTCAACCTGCGGTGCGACCAACGGCACGGGCAACATCAATACGACGGTCAACCTGCTGAAAAGCGGGACTGCGACCTTCACGCTGACGGCGACGATTTCGGCATCGGCGACAGGCAGCCTGACGAATACCGCGACCGTCGCGGCTCCAGCGGGAACAACCGATCCGACGCCAGCCAACAACACGGCGACGGATACTGATACCCTGACGCCGCAGGCCGATCTGGCAATTACCAAGACAGACAATTCTGCGACCTACACGGCAGGCAATACGGTGACGTACACCATTGTCGCCACGAACAATGGGCCGTCAGTGGCGACCAATGCGTTAATCACCGATACATTCCCGGCGGCAATCACGTCGGCTTCGTGGACATGCGTGGCCAGCGCCGGGTCTACATGCGGTTCGGCCAACGGCACGGGCAACATCAGCGCCACGGCGACGCTGGCGGTCAATGGAACGGCGACCTTCACGGTGACGGCGCAAGTCTCACCGAACGCGACCGGCAACCTTGTCAACACGGCCAACATTGCGCCGCCGCAAGGGACCATTGATCCGAACCTGGGCAACAATTCGGCGACCGACACCGACACACCGAATCAACAGGCCGATCTGGCCATTACCAAGAGCGACGGGGTCGCGACCTATACCGCGGGCTTGAGTACGACATATACCATCGTCGTAACGAACAACGGGCCATCGTCGGTCAATAACGCCGCAGTGGTTGATAGCCTGCCCAACGGCATCACGTCCGCGACGTGGACTTGTGTGGCTTCTGTCAACGGCAACTGCGACGCGGCCAACGGCACGGGATCAATCAACACCACGGTTGATTTAGCGCCAGGAGCGACAGCAACCATCACATTGGTTGCTCAGATTTCGCCCACGTCGACAGGCAATCTAGTCAACACGACAACGGTCACTCCTCCTGCTGGCACGACCGATCCCAACAACGCAAACAACTCGGCGACCGATACCGACACGCCCGCTGCGCAGGCCGACCTGGCCATTACCAAAACCGACGGCGTCGTGTCGGCAACGGCTGGCGGTCAGACGGTCTACACTATCGTGGCCACCAATAACGGCCCCTCGGCAGTGACCGGCGCAACCATCACCGACACCTTCCCTGCGGCGATTACGTCGGCGACGTGGACATGCGTGGCCAGTGCAGGTTCTTCGTGTGGCGCGGCCAATGGCACTGGCAACATTGCGACAACGGCCAATCTGGCGGTCAGCGGCAGCGTAACCTTTACGGTAACTGCCTTCATCTCGCCGAACGCAACCGGCAGTCTGATCAACACGGCGACGGTGGCAACACCGCCGGGCGTCACAGACCCGACGCCGGGCAACAACTCCGCCACCGACATTGACACGCTCGGTCCGGCAGCCGACATCGTCGTTCAAAAGAATGGCACCGGCATTGTCCAGATCAATGGCGCGGTCAACTACACGGTTGAAATCACCAACCTGGGGCCGAGCAGCGCTAATGGAACTACCTTCGTTGATATGCTGCCCGCCAATTTGCTTAACCCGGCAGCGGTTTGCACCAGCGCGCTGGGCGGCGCGGTTTGTCCGGGCGTTCTGACAGTCGGCGGCGGAACCGTGACAGGAACCATCCCGACGCTGCCTCCAGGCGGCCGTCTGGTGATTACAATCACGGGCAACGCGCCAGGAACCATCGGAACAATGACTAACGTGGCAACGGCGACACCGCCGTCGGGCGTGATTGATCCGAATCCGGGCAACAACACCAGCGCGGCCATGACGCAGGTCATTAACGTGCCGGTTCCATCAGTGGCTGATCTGGCCGTGACCAAAGTTGGCACCAGCACAGTCTTGACTGGCGGCGTGATCAGCTACGTGGTGACCGTGACCAACGCTGGCCCGGGCGCGGCCAATGGCGCTTCTTTCAGCGACACGGTTCCGGCGGCGATCACTGGCGTGTCGTGGACTTGCCAGGCGGCTGGGGGCGCTGTCTGTCCGACCTCGGGCGGCGCGGGCAACATCATCGCCCAGATGATTGCAACCTTCCCGGCGAATGGCCTGCTGACCTACGCGATCACGGGCACAGCTCCCGCGTCGGCGCAAACATTGACTAACACCGCGACAATCACGCCGCCCGCTGGCGTGACCGACCCTGATCCGGGCGACAACACGGCCAGCCAGCCGACCGTTGTGACGGCGACACCCCCAACCAGCGCCGATCTTGTCATTGCCAAAACCGGCCCGGCCAACGTCGCGCCCAATGGCCAGTTGACCTACACCATTGTCGTGACGAACAAAGGGCCAGCGGCCGCCGACGGCGCGTTGGTCAGCGATAACCTTCCGGACGTGCTGACCAATGCCTCTGCGACCTGTGCGGCATCGGGCGGGGCGATTTGCGGCGCGACCAGCGTCGGCGTGGGCAACCTGCTGACCGGCGTGATTGCAAAGATGCCGGTCTGGGGCATCATCACCTACACGGTGACGGCAACCGCTCCGCAGTCTGGCAGCTTCGTCAACTCGGCGACGGTAACGCCGCCTGCGGGCGTCACCGATCCTGATCCGGGCAGCAACACGGGTGGCCCAGTGGTGACGACAGTCGGCCCAACGGTGGCCGATCTGGCGATCACCAAAACCAACAATGCCAATACTGTCGTGGCCGGAGCTTTGACGACTTACACAGTGGTGGTCACAAACAACGGCCCCTCGGCGGTCACCAACGCGGCAGTCAATGACAACCTGCCTGCGGGACTGGTCAGCGCGACCTGGACTTGCCAGGCCAGCGCCGGCTCTAACTGCACATCGGCTGCCGGCAATGGCAGCATCAACACGAATGTGTCTCTGCTTTCGGGCGGCACAGCAACCTTCACGGTAACGGCAATGGTGCTGCCAACGGCGACAGGAACACTGACGAACACGGCGACGGTCACTGCGCCGCCGGGCGTGACCGATCCGAATCTGACCAACAACACAGCGACGGACGGCCCGGACGTGATTCAGCAAGTGGCTGACTTGGCCATCCTGAAAACGGACAACACCAGCATTTATACGCCGGGCGGCCAGACGACCTACACGATCGTCGTGACCAACAACGGCCCTTCGGCGGTGACGAATGCGGCAGTAGCAGATTCGCTGCCTGCCGGCATTGCGTCGGCAACCTGGACGTGTTCAGCGACGGTAGGGTCTGCTTGCGGCGCGGCACTGGGCAACGGTTCAATTGCCTCAACCGTAAGCCTGCTGCCGGGCGGACAGGCTGTCTTTACAGTGCATGCGGTGATTTCGCCGAGTGCCACAGGCAACCTGGTCAACACGGCGACGGTCGCGCCGCCCGCCGGAGTGACCGACCCAACGCCAGGTAATAACACTTCAACCGACACCGACACGCCGAACGCAATCGCCGACCTGGTCGTCAGCAAAACCAACAACGCGCTGTGGGTGACGCCTGGCGCGCCGACGACCTATATCATCAAGGTGACAAACAATGGCCCCTCGGCGGTGACGGGCGCGGCAGTCAATGACACCTTGCCAGCGGCCCTGAGCAATGCGACGTGGACTTGCACGGCAACAGCCGGATCAAGCTGCGCTGTTCCCAATGGCACGGGCAACATCACAACGACGGTCAATCTGTTGCCGGGCGGGATGGCAACCTTCACGCTGACGGCAACAGTGGCCGTCGGGCAGACGGCGGATGTGGTCAACACGGCAACGGTGACGCCGCCAGCCGGTGTGACCGATCCCAACTTGACCAACAACACTTCGACCGACGTTGACAAGGTTCAACCGATGGCCGATCTGGCAATCACCAAGACAAACAATGCCACCGCAGTGGTGCCGGGCACGACGACGACTTACGCGATCGTCGTGACCAACAACGGCCCTTCAGCAGTGACCAATGCTCAGGTGTTGGATGTGCTGCCAACGGGCATCACATCGGCGACGTGGACTTGCGTGGCCAGCGCAGGATCTGCTTGCGGCGCGGCGGGCGGTGCCGGCAACATCAATACGACGGTTAATCTGTTGCCAGGCGGGACGGCCACTTACACGGTCGTCGCGCAGGTCTCGCCGACCGCGGTGGGCATTCTGACCAACACGGCTCGGGTGATTGCGCCACAAGGCGTGATTGATCCGAACACCAGCAACAACTCTGCAACTGACAGCGATCCGCTGACACCGCAGGGGAATCTTTCGATCACCAAGACCGACGGGGTGACCACGGTGACCACGGGCGGTCAGACGACTTACACAATCGTGGCCTCGAACAGCGGCCCCAGCGCGGTGATTGGCGCAACGGTGACAGACAACATCTCGCCGTTCCTGACAAACGCGACGTGGACGTGCGTAGCTTCGGCCGGCTCTGCTTGCGGCGCGCCGAACGGCACGGGCAGCATCGGAACGGCAGTCAATCTGGCCTCAGGCGGGACGGCAACTTTCACACTGACGGGGAAAGTCGCCGCCAATGCTTCAGGTACTCTGGTCAATACGGCCACAATTACGCCGCCGAATGGGTTCACCGACACCAATCCGGCGGATAACTCAGCGACCGATACCGACACCGTGATTCAACAGGCCGACCTGACGATCCTAAAGACTAACTTCGCTTCGATGGTGGCATCGGGCGGTCAGACGCAGTACACGATCCTGGTCACCAATCTGGGTCCCAGCAACGTCACGGGCGCGCAAGTGACCGACACGCTGCCTGCCAGCTTGCTCAATTCAACGTGGACTTGCGTGGCATCTGCCGGATCAAGCTGCGCCGCGACCAACGGGTCGGGAAACATTTCAACAACGGTCAACCTGCTCACTGGGGGAACGGCGACGTTCCTGCTTAACGCGACGGTTTCGCAAACAGCGACCGGCACGGTTAGCAACACTGCGACCGTTGCGCCACCTGCGGGCGTAACCGATCCAACGCCGGGCAACAACACCTCGACCGATACCGATCCGGTGCAACCGACGGCTGACCTGAGCATTGCCAAAACAGCTGCGCAGGCGCAGGTTCCGCCGGGCGGCACAGTCAACTTCACCATCACGGTGCGCAACAACGGGCCGAGCGACGTGGTCGGCGCGACAGTCAGCGACACGCTCTCAACCAAGCTGACAAATGTGACGTGGACATGCTCGGCAACCTCAGGATCAAGCTGCGGCGCGCCTAACGGCAGCGGCAACATCGTGACGCCAGTCAACCTGAAAGCCAACGGATCGGCGATTTTCACGGTTACCGGCACGGTCGCTGCGGGAGCAACGGGCATTATCGAAAACGTTGCCAGCGTCACGCCTCCGTCTGGCGTGACCGATCCGAACACGGACAACAACACCACGCCACCTGTGATTGTGGTCATCGGCGCAGGCCCCGATCTGGCAATCAACAAAACGCACACGGGCAACTTCCAGGTTGGCCAGCAGTCCAATTACACGCTTCGAGTCCGCAACGTTGGCCCAGTGGCAACGATCGGGCTGATTACCGTGACCGACACGCTGCCGAACGGGCTGGTCTTCGTCTCGACGACGGCACCTGACTGGACGTGCAGCGCGGCGGGACAGACATTGACCTGCGCCAACCCCGGCCCGATTCCCTCAGGCGGCAGCAGCGAGTTCACGCTCCGGGTCTTTGTGACCAGCGTGGCCTTCCCGTCGGTGATCAATACGGCGGCGGTTTCGACGCCGGGCGATTCGAACGCGGCCAACAACACCGCGAGCGATCCGACCCTTGTCGAAAACGGACAGGCCGTGGTGGGCAATCCGTTCCCGGCCCCGTCCCAGATCAACGACCAGAAGCCAGGTTCGATCCTGATCTTCCCCGTCTATACGTCTGATGCTGTCACCGGCAATACGCAGAACACGCGCATTGCCCTTACCAACAGCGATCCAACGCGCAGCGTAGCGGTGCATTTGTTCTTCGTGGACGGCTCGTCGTGTGCGGTCTCCGACAGTTTCCTTTGCCTGACGGCGCAACAAACGACCAGTTTTCTGGCATCGGATATTGATCCGGGAACGACGGGCTACATTGTGGCGGTGGCGGTCAATGGCGAAGGCTGTCCGATCATCTTCAATCAATTGATTGGCGATGAATACGTCAAGTTCGCGTCAGGCCACCAAGCCAACCTGGGAGCGGAAGCAATCTCTGCGCTGCCGGGTCTGCTCAATGTGCCGTGCACGCTGGGCAGCGGCACGGTGACGCTCAACTTCGACGGGGTGATCTACAACGCGCTGCCGCGAGTGCTGGCTGAAGACAGCATCGGCAGCAAGGCAGACGGCAACGACACGTTGCTGATCGTGGATCGGATCGGCGGCAACCTGGGCACCGGAGCCTCGACGTTGGGAACACTTTTCGGGCTACTGTACGACGACTCGGAGTCGGGGGTCAGCTTCCAACTTACGGGCAGTTGTCAGTTGCGCAATTCACTGTCGAACAACTTCCCGCGCACGACGCCGCGCTTCGAACAATTCATCACGGCTGGCCGGACTGGCTGGATGAAGCTTTACTCGCAGTCAAACAGCGTGGGCATCATCGGCGCGGCGATCCGCTTCAATCCGAACGCATCAACCAGCGCAGGTTCCTTTAATCAGGGACACAATCTGCATAAGCTGACGCTGACGAATGAAGCAACCGTAACCATCCCGGTCTTCCCTCCCTCGTGTCAGTGAAGGGATGCCCGGCACCGAAGTTTGGGATCGGCCGTGATGGACAATTACCCTGTTCATCACGGCCCGCACATTGCTCTTGATGATTCCTTTTAGTGTGTGGCACTTGGATCAGATGTTGTCCGGTAGTTTTTGCCGGTAGTTTTGAATGCCCCAATGTTTCGCACTCGCCATTCTGTTCAAAGCCGCGAAGCGTCCTGCATAGATCATTGGGCAGAAAGCCGCTTTCAAAAATCAAGTACTTGCAAATACTGGAGTCCGATTTGCTGGCCTGCGCGCACGAATGCTACGATTCACTCATCCCTAAACAGTCTGCACCCAAATAATTCATGCCGCTTTCGCAGCAGTGATCAGCAGATAACTGCGAAAGATGGCTTTGCAGTCAACAATGATTTTTGAGGAGGATAAAGATGCAGAAAGCTTTTGTTATGAGTTCACTTTTCGCCGCCGCGTTGTTGCTGGGCGGTTGCCACAGCACTGATACGGCCAGCACGACTGCGCCGACTACGACCATTACGCCACTGACGTCCGTCACTCCAATCAATTCCCCGGTAGCCATAATGCGCACTGTCACGGACACCCGAACCGTCGAAAACAAAGATGGTTCGACCACTGTCGTGACGATGTATTCGGACGGTTCCAAATCTGAAGTTCGCACGTTTAAGAACGGTCGTCTGGCTAGAGTAACTCGCGAAACACCAGTCACAGGCACGCGCACAGCACGTGTTACTTATCGCGACGATTCCACCGATGTCGAGATTCACGATGAAAACTGGGTCGAGAAAGCAATGGATGCCACTGGCGACGCATTGGTCACTGTCGGGCGCAAGACCAAAGCAGGCGCAATTAAAGCTGCCGACAAAGCCGAAGACATAGGCGGTGCCGTCAAGAAAGGTACGAAAAAAGCCGCCAGCGAAACCGCGGATAAGGCCGAAGACGTGGGCGACGCCATCAAGAAGGGTGCCAAGAAGACGGGCCACGCGATCAAGGATGCCGTTACGCCGGACAAGAAAAAGCCCAACAACTAAGCCGCTTCAAGCAATATCAAGGGATGGAAGCAGAACCTCCTGTTTTGCTACCATCTCCTTCTCACTCACGATCAATCATTCTATTGCCACGCCAGCGCCAATTTAGTAAGTTCACCCGCCAACTTCTCCAAACAATCAACTACTCAGAAGAAAGAGACCGTAATGAAAAAATCATTCTTGATTTTGGCTATTGGCCTGCTGCCATTCGTATTTGCATTCAAAGCACCTGCACCCGATGCCCGCCAAATTATGGAAAGCGTTTACAAGCAGGACACCAGCCGCGACACCATCTGGCGCGCACGGATGGACGTTTTTGACAAGAAGGGCGTGGCGCGCAGCAAGAAATTCACGATGCGGAAGCTCGGCGGCTTGGGCAATAGCAAAACGCTCATTCGTTTCACTGACCCGGCTGAAGTGCGCGGCGTTGGACTGCTTTCGATTAACGAGAGCGGACAGACCGACCGGCAGTGGATGTACACGCCCGCCATTCAACGCGTCCGCCGCATCGCCGCGCAGGAACGCCGCCAGCGGTTCATCGGCACCGACTTCACCAACGAAGACATGGCCGAACGCGTGCTGGACGATTACAGCTACAAGCTGCTGGCCGAAGGTGAGGTGGTAGATGGACACAAGACCTATAAGATCGAGGCACGGCCCGTTCTACCGGAGAAGTCGCAATACGCCTACCTGTACATTTGGGTGCCGGTGGATGTGCCCTATTCCGTGCTGGTCGAAATGTACGACAAGAACGGCCAACGCCTGCGCGTGCTGAAAGCCAGCGACCTGGTAAAGGTCTCCAACATCTGGGTCGCCAAACGCATCGAGATGAGTTCGCCCGTCGAAGGCACGAAAACAGTGTTGATGGTGGACGAGATCAAATTCAACAATGGCCTAAAAGAAGATGTGTTCACCCAGCAAGCGCTGGAAAAACCCGATACCTTTTGACGAAGAGAAACGCCATGCCCGTTCCCAACGCCATCAGCTTTGATACTGAAGTCACGCCGCACGCGCCGGATTTGTACGATTACGCCGACATTGCGGAAACGATTGACAGCCTGGATTCGATTACCGCCGCTGACATCGCGCAATATCACGAACAGGGATTCCTTGCCGTCCGCAATGCGTTTTCATCGGAAGAGATTCAATCCGCGCTCGCTGGCCTGGCCGACTTGGTCGCGGGCCGTGTGCCGGAATTTCAAAACATTCAATTCCGCGCTGGCGTGCAAAACAATCTGGATTCATTGAATTTTGAAGAGCGAATGAACGCCGTGCGGAGGCTGCTCTACTTTGTGGATTACGAGCCGCGCACAAACGCCATCGCGCATCATCCCAAATTGCTGGCCTTGATCAATCGCTTGCTCTGCACGGAAGGCCATATGTTTCAGGACATGGCTTTGATCAAACCACCCAATGGCCGCGAAAAGCCATGGCATCAAGATCACGCCTACTTTGAATTGACACCCGAAACGAAAGTCGTCGGCGTATGGATCGCGCTGGATGCCGCCGGCATTGAGAATGGCTGTATGCGCGTCATGCCCGGCTGGCATCAGCGCGAACGGTTCTTTCATTTCCAGATTCGCGATTTGCAGATTTGCGATCCACAGATGGAAGGCTTGCAGGCAGACCGAGTGGCCGTGCCGCTGCCGCCGGGCGGGTGCCTGATCTTCGACAGCTACTTGCCGCATGGCACGCCCAGCAACGTTACTGCAACGCGCCGCCGCGCCTTGCAGTTTCATTACACGGCGACTGATGCACAGAAGATCACCGCCGATGAACGCGTCGCCATCTGGGGCGGCAAAGCCAACAACATTGCCTGCTAAACAACTTCAATGAAACTGAAACTCGTCAAAAGTCTGTGGGGCATGGAAGGCACGCTTGAAGAGAAGATCAGACGCATCGCCGAAGCGGAATACGCTGCCGTCGAAGCGCAAGTCCCTTCCGCAGACCAACTGCCAGAATTCATGCGCCTGCTGTGCGAACATCATCTGGAATTCATCGCAATGGTCATCACTGAGGCGCCGGATCACTTCGTCTCCTTTCGCGAAAAGATCGAAGCCGCGCGCGCCATCGAACCATTGCAGATTACCGTTCACGGCGGCAAAGACTGGTGGCCGTTTGAACTTCAAAAACAGTTCTTTGCGAAAGCCCTGGAAACCGAACAGCGCATCGGTTTGCCCGTCAATCACGAAACCCATCGCGGCCGCCCGATGTTCACTCCGTCGGCAACGGCCCGTTTGCTGCGCGAATTCCCTGAGCTTCACATCAACGCCGACTTCAGCCATTTCGTGAACGTCTGCGAAAGCCTGCTCGAAGATCAAGCGGAAGACATGGCATTGTGCATCGCGCGCGCGCGTCATCTGCACGGGCGCATTGGCCACGAAGAAGGGCCGCAAGTGAACGATCCGCGTGCGCCGGAATGGCAGCCGCAAATCGCCGCGCATTTCGCCTGGTGGGATGAAATCGTTCGGACTCGGTTAAAAGCCGGGGCTGAGTATTTCACCTTCAACCCGGAGTTCGGCCCGCCAAATTACATGCCGACGCTGCCGCACACACGACAGCCTGTGGCTGACTTGTGGGAAATTTGCTTGCACGTCGCGCGGCGATTTCAGCAGCGTTATGAAACTCTTGTCACTCCGGGCCAGAGATGAACTGATGCTGCGCAGATCATCACGCTTTCTGCATTCGACTCCATCAACTAACAGAATTGTTCCAACTCGCTGTGCAGTTTTCCGACCCTTCAGTGTAGTATTGGTCAAACCACAGCTTGGCTTGACCAATTTGCTTTATTGGAAGCAGAAATATGAACTTAACTGACTTGATGAAGATGTATGACTTCACCGGGCGTTCGATTGTCATCACCGGCGGCACAGGTGTGTTGTGCAGCGCGATGGCAAAGGCATTGGTGGGATGTGGCGCAAACGTCGCGATCCTGGCGCGCTCCGCTGAAAAGGGCGAAGCCCTGCTGACAGAGATGCGGGCGGAAATTTCAGGCTCGGGCCGCGCGATTATCGTTGCTGGTGATGTGCTAAAACACGAAACGTTGCAAGAAGCCATTCGCACCGTGCTGGAAGAGTTTGGGCGCATTGATGGGCTGATCAACGGCGCGGGCGGCAACAGCCCGCAAGCCACGACGCGCCCCGACCTGACCTTTTTCAATCTGCCGGAAGAGGCTCTGCGATACGTCTTTGATCTGAACATGCTCGGCACCATCTTGCCCTGTCAGGTCTTCGGGCAGCAGATGGCCGAACAGGGCGAAGGCGTGATCCTGAACATCTCTTCGATGAGCGCCGTGCGTCCGCTGACTCGCGTCATTGGCTATTCGGCAGCCAAGGCGGGCATCAACAATTTCACGCAATGGCTGGCGGTGCATCTGGCACAACAGTATTCGCCGCGTTTGCGCGTCAACGCTGTTGCGCCGGGCTTTTTCGTCACGGAACAAAACCGCGCGCTGCTCACCGATCCAGCGACGGGCGAATTGACCGCCAGGGGCCAGAGCATTATCTCCCACACGCCGATGCGCCGTTTCGGCGATGCGGAAGATTTGTTGGGCGCAGTGTTGTGGCTACTTTCGCCGGCTTCGGCGTTTGTCACGGGCATTGTTGTGCCAGTGGATGGCGGCTTTTCAGCGTTTGGCGGCGTGTAAATCAGGCGTCGTGGATTTGGGCTTTAGTCTGTCCCGGTGCACCGGGACAGACTAAAGCCCAAATCCACGACGCCTGATTTACACGCCG
>JBBQVH010000099.1:0-30122 GCA_038211695.1 Blastocatellia bacterium
ACCAATCGAGTCGAACAAGCACTCTTGAAGTTGAGCAACGCGCCACAAGAAATTCTGGCCTTATTCGGTTTGCCCGGCGAGTTGGCCCTGGCCGCTTGAAGCTGCTGCTATTGCAGAAAAACATTATCTTGAAAGCTATAGAGCACCTGGAAACGGTTTCGCCTTGCAATGCTTGGCAGCCGGTATTCTCTTTCTTGCTCTTCTCGCCGCTGCCCCAGTCAAGGCGCAAAGCCCTGCGCCTACCGCTTCGATTGATGGTTACTGGGAACTGACTGCCGAATTCCCCGATTATGACCTCAACTCGGTCGTTCGTTTCAAAACTGCGACGGACACTCGGACGGTGGAAGGCATTGTACTTGGCCCGACATCGGGGCGTGATAGCAGTTTCATTTGGAAAATATCGAACAATCAACTGTCATCGAAAGTTGCAGGCCCGCTTGGAGAGATGCAAGTCAACCTCACGCTGTCAGGCAGCAATCTGTCCGGGACATGGGCGACTGCGGAATTGCAAGGCAACGTCAGAGGCACCCGAATGACCTCACGTAAACCGGAGCCGATCTATTATCCCAAAGTTCTGAACTTCGTCTGCCAAAGCATTAGGAACAATTTTTATGACCCTCGGTTCAATGGCGTCGATATTGAACCGCTGAAAGCAAAATATGCGGCACGGCTGCCTAGCTTAAAAGATGATGCGGATTTTGTGAAACTGATCAAGGAGATGCTGAGTGAATTCAAAGCATCACATACGGATTTTTACTTGGCTCCTAAAACCCTTCCACTGAAAGACAAGACGCCGCCGATCAGTTGGCGAAAACTGTCATCGCAAACCCAATATCTTAGGATTCGCCACTTCGACCCGCTTTCGCTGCAGGATCAACAGAATTATGACCGTCTGCTGGAAAAATCGCTCGAAGAAATCGGCGACTCCCCGTCATTGGTCCTAGACATGCGGGGAAATCGTGGGGGCAACCTCAGCATCGTGTTTCGTGTGCTCGGCTATTTTCTTCAGCCCGGTCAAGATGTGTGCTACGTCTTTGCCAAGGCAGGGGCGGGCAAGATCAGCGCGCTTTCAAATGCAGCCGGGAACGATGAGGCAGGCCTTCCTGTGATTGAAAATACAACCCCTTCGATTACTGGTGAGATCACCCATAACGGCGCTGCTGTCATCAGGCTCAATGCTGAACAGAAGAAGTGGTATCAGGGAAAGATCGTCATACTGGTTGATGAACACTGTTTCAGTGGTTGTGAATCCTTCTCGGCGATTCTTCAGGAAAAAGGCAGGGCAATACTGATCGGCAAACGCACGGGCGGTAAAGCTCTCGGCTCGTACACGGATACGATTGTCAAAAACATGGTCATCATGAAGAAAGACACCGGATGGCGATTGGAAATCCCGATTATTGATTTCCGCACTATTAAAGGCAAAAGAATCGAAGGCAATGGTGTCAAGCCAGACATCGAAATGACGGCGCGCGGAGAGACGATTCTCGCTGAAGCTCTCAGATATTTAGAGCAGGCATCGGCCAGGCAGAGATAATTATGTACCACAAGCTAGCTGAGTACCTTACCTCTCAACGCGGCGCCATAGATTCGGCGCTGAGCCTTCACCTGCCGAAAAGCTCCGTTCCTGGCGCGGACACGCTCAACCAGGCGCTCAGCTATGCGCTGTTTCCTGGTGGAAAGCGATGGCGTCCCGTTTTCACGATCCTCGGCGCTGCGCTGATCAGGCAATCGGACTTCACGCCAGACAGCGAAGTACTCAAGATCGCCTGCGCAGTTGAATTTCTGCATACCAGCTCGCTGATCCTTGATGATCTCCCGTCAATGGATGATGCCGATCAGCGGCGCGGTAAGGCCACGCTGCATCTGGTCTTTGGCGAAAACATAGCCATCCTTACTGCGCTTAGCCTGCTGAATCAGTCTTACGCGCTGCTTGCCGCTGTCAGGTCTTCTGATGTCGCGCAGAAACTGGTGAGTGAAATCTGTTTTTGTATCGGAAGCAACGGAATGATCGGAGGGCAAGCAGTTGAGTTGCACGGTGATGACGGCTTTCCCTGCACGTCGCACATCGGAGGGCGCAATCTGAAAACAACAGCGTTGACAAGGCTAATGATGACTAGCGGAGCAATAACATGTAATGCGCGAGACAATGAAATATCAGCACTGGCACGCTTCGGCGAATGCCTCGGTCTGGCTTATCAGGTTTACGATGATTTGCTTGATGTCTGCGATGAAGGAGTGGTTTCGGGTAAGACTGCGCATCAGGACGCGCGTCTTTCACGCCCTTCCGCCGTCTCCGATTTAGGAATTGATGGAACAGTGAAACTCGTAGGCGACACCATTGAAGAAGCCATTGCAGAACTGCAAAGAAACTTTGAAAACCGTCTGGCGCTGCATACAATCGTATCTGCAACTCAGTATCTTTTTCGCGACCTCAAGAGATACTCTCAATCAACATCTGCCATCGCCGGGCGTTGACTTGTCTTCACCGGGTGTTTTGTTTAGACTGCGCGCCGTCAATCAATCCCCATACAGTCGTAACGGCAATACTCAAATCGGGCAGATTCCCAATCTGGGCTGCTTTGGTTTGAACTTAAGACTCCCAACATTTCAATAACTTACTTTACCAAGGAGGACTCTAGCCATGGCTAGTTTTGACGAATTGAAATCGAAGTACAGTGCGGTTCTGGAGAAAGGTCACGACGTTGGTTTGAACGTCCAGAACGTTAATGAAGAAGACGGCAAGATTCTGATTCGCGGCACCGTCCCGTCGGAATATGCCAAGGATCAACTGTGGAACGTGATCAAAGGTATTGATGCCGGCGTTTCGGACGCCACCATTGACATCAATGTGCAGTCGGGATTGACCTACTCGGTTCAGTCCGGTGACACGCTGTCGAAGATCGCCAAGCGTTTTTATGGTGATGCGAATCATTACCACCAGATTGCCCAGGCCAGCGGCATCAGCAACCCGGACCAGATTGATGTCGGACAGGAACTGACGCTTCCATAAAGCAGCAAGCTTCACAGTAATAAAGCAAAAGGCGCAATGAGAATATGATTTTCTCATTGCGCCTTTTGCTTTAGGTTGGTCGGCAAAATAAAACGAATATAGACAGGATAGACAGGATTTTTCAGGATCACTCAAACCACAATGGTGACAGGCTCTCCGAACAATCCCGGGCAATCTTGTTACTCCTGTCTATGCCTGATTGTTTTTGTCTGAGAGCTTAGTCCTGCCCGAAGCCCGCCAGATGTGGGGGATGGAACTGTATCTAAGCGGTTGTTACCTCGGATCGGGCGAGTACCTGATTCCGGTTTCGGCGGAACACTCGCCGGAGCCGCACCAGGAATACAAGGAAAGATGGGGCATTGAAACTCTGTTCGGAGCGTTGAAATCGCGGGGCTTCAACCTGGAAGAGACGCACGTGAAAGACCCCGAACGTCTCTCTCGATTGCTGGCGTTACTCGCTCTCGCTTTCACCCTGGCCTTTCTCGTCGGCCAGGGGCAAGCCGCTGTCAAAGAACTGAAACTCAAAAACATGGCTATCCACCCAAAAGCATCTTTCGCCTCGGACTCAATCTGTTGTGCCGGTTAGTGACTAATCTCGAACACTTCGATCTTGTTGCCTGGCGGAAGGTTATTAACCGTTTGTCCTGTAGTTAGCAACTCGATGTCGAACAGGTAGCACATTCCACTCCGGCAAAAAAATACTTTTTGACTGGGACGGAGCGGTGTTGCCTGAAGTTACTCGAAGGTAGATCGTGTTACCCTCAAAACAGCGACTTTTTCGCCAATGTCCAGTAAAACTAAATATCTCTGCCAAAGCTGCCGAACATTTGCATTACGCTCTAACTCATGCAAGAGCAATAAGCTGTGTTGAAGAAGAACTCTCTGCGCTTATCGCGCTCGCCGAATTGCGGCGGCAGCAAGGTCAGCCAGACGAAGCGCGCGAATACCTCGATGCCGTGTGGGCCGGCGCAGCGCGTGGGCCGTATCCGCTCTTTCACGCCGATGCGTGCAACGTGCTGGCGCAACTCGAACGCGATGCGGGCAACACTGCCAAAGCCATCGAAGCGGCGACGCAAGCCTACCGGGTGGCGTGGTGCGACGGGCCGCCCTTTGCGTATCACTGGGGCTTGGAGGCGGCGCGCAAACACCTGCGCGAACTCGGCGCGCCGGAACCTGCCTGTGCGCCCTTCGACGCCTCGAAGTTCGATCCGATGCCCGACGTGGAGATCAATCCGAAAGATGAGTTTTATGTGGAGATTGATGAGGCGGATGCTGATATATAACGAGATGCCATACTGTGCGGCTAAAGCCGCCGCTGCCGCCTGAAGGCTGAACTCCATACAAAACTTGGAGGCCGGGCGAAATTTCCTGTTTGATGGTGGGCTATTGCGCGGGGATTTTGCGCTTTTATCAGCAGAGGGAATGATGCGATGACGCCCGATCAATGGGACAAAGTGCGGGAAGTTTTCAACGATGCTGCGGATTGCCAGCCGGACGAGCGCGAACGGCTGCTGGCCGAAGTCCGTGATGGCGAGGTGCGCGCGCAAGTCGAAAAACTGCTGGTAGCGCATGACCATTCCACCAAGTTTCTGGCCGCGCCGCCATTGGCGGAAAGCGCCGGGGACGAAGCTGATTTCAATGACGACGCTACCGGGCGGCGCATCGGCCCCTATCAAATTTTGCGAGAGATCGGGCAGGGCGGCATGAGCACGGTCTATCTGGCCGCGCGCGACGACGCTGAATACCACCAACAAGTCGCCATCAAAGTAGTTTGGCCGGGATTGTGCAGCGCCAATTTGTTGCGCCGTTTCCGCCAGGAGCGGCAGATTCTGGCCGACCTCGACCATCCCAACATCGCCCGATTGCTTGACGGCGGCACGACCGCCGAGGGCTGGCCTTACCTGGTGATGGAGTACGTGGATGGCATGCCGATGACCGTCTTCTGTGACGAATGCGGGCTGACCGTCGAAGAACGCCTGCGGCTCTTCAGCGACGTTTGCGCCGCCGTCGAATATGCCCATCAGCACTCGGTCATCCATCGCGACTTGAAGCCCAATAACATTCTGGTTACGCCCCATGCTGATGGAAATGCTGATGGAAATGCTGATGGAAATGCTGGCGTCGTGAAGCTGTTGGATTTCGGCATCGCCAAACTGATTGAGCCGGAACCGTACGCCACCGCCGCCACGCTGACGCAATTGAGCAGGCAACCAATGACGCCGGATTATGCCAGCCCGGAACAAATTCGCGGTGAAGAGGCGACGCCGCAAAGCGATGTGTACAGCCTCGGCGTGGTGCTTTACGAACTGATGACCGGCGTGCAGCCCTACCAAATCAAAAGCCCGCTGCCGCACGAGGTCAGCCGCGCCATTTGCGAAGTTGACCCCGAACTGCCCAGCCGCCGCATCGCCCAGCTTGCCCGCTCGCGCCAAATCTTCATCGCCGCCGAACCGGAAAAGCTACGCCGCCGCTTGACGGGCGATCTCGACAACATCGTGATGACGGCGTTATCGAAAGAAGCCGCACGGCGTTATCCGTCGCCCGCCGCGATGGCCGCCGACATCGAACGCCAGTTGAAAAGCAAACCGGTCATTGCGCGCGCACCCACGGTCGGCTATCGCGCCGGGAAGCTGATCCGGCGACACAAAGCGGCAACGGGCGCGTTGTTGTTGGCGTTGTTGGCCGCAATGGCCGTGTTGCTTTGGCAAGCAGCGGCGGCGCGTGAACGCGCGCAGAGACAGCGCCTCCAGCTTTACGCGACAACAATCCGGCGGGCGGAGGCTGCCTGGGAAATGGGGCGGCGCGACAATTACCAAGCGGCGCTGGAAGCTTGCGTGCCACGGCCCGGCGAAGCTGACCTGCGCGGTTTCGAGTGGTATTACCTCTGGCGATTAAACCGTCGCGAAGCGTTGACCTTGCGCCACGCGGCGGCAATCTCGACCGCGGGTTTCGTCAGCGGCGGCGCGCGCATCCTGACCACCAGTGCGGACGGTTTCTATAAATTGTGGGATGCGGAGACGGGACGCGAATTGATCGCCTTGAAGAACGACAACTACTTCGAACTGGCTTTGCCTCCCGATGGTCAGGGGGAATTCAACTGGATGGCTCAGGGTGGGGGCGGGCAGCCGGTGAAGATTCGGGAGATCGAAACCGGACGGCTGCTTTACACGATCAACGATCCATCGGCCCCAATCGGGCATGTCGGCGCCATGCCCTACAGACAAAGGCTGGCAACCGGTTACGGTGATGGGAAGGTGAAGTTTTGGAATCTGGAAACCATGCGCCCTTACCATACGCTGCGCGATGTGGCCGGCCCTGTGATGAAGCTGTTCTTTTCTGACGACGGCGGCAGAATGTTGACGCGCATCGGTGACGATCACATCCAGTTGTGGGACGTGCCGCATCGTCGAGTGCTGGCGACTTATCCGGAAGTGGTCGGATCGGGCATGCGCTTTGCGCCTGGCGGCAGATGGTTCTGGACGGTTGCGTCGTTTCACAACTTGACGCTGCGCGAATCGGCCACGGGGCGCACGCTGGGCACAGTTGAAGAAGCGAATAACAACATCGTGTCTGTCTACACGCTCGACGCGCGCAGCATCTTCACCGGCGACGATGCAGGCGCGGTGAAGATTTATGAAATGCCGTCCTTGCGGCTTCTGGCCTCTTTCATCGCCCACTCAAGCCCCGTACTCGCCGCGCGCCTTTCACCGGACGGCAAGATGTTGGCGACCAGTGACGACGCTGGCGAGGTGAAGCTGTGGGATCGCGCGACGCTGCGTGAATTGGGCAAAACTTTTCGCACTACCGACGGATTCCATCGCCTTGCCTTCTCGCCCGACGGGCGCAAGCTGATCGCGGGAAACAAGGACCGCACGGTGCAGGTCTGGGAAGTCGTTTCGCTGCTCGCTACGAACTCGGAGTTGCGGGGCCACCAGAGTAAAGTCTTCTCGGTCGCCTTCTCACCCGACGGTCGCCGTCTGGCAACGGCCAGCCATGATCAAACGGTCAAGCTGTGGGACGTGCAGACCGGCGAACTGCAGAAGACGCTGACCGGCCACACCGGACAAGTCTTCTGCGTCGTCTTCTCGCCAGACGGCAAGCGGCTGGCTTCTTCCGGCGATGATTCGACGGCGCGCTTGTGGGACGCTGAGACGGGCCGCATGCTGCTCAAGCTTGATCATCCAACGCAAATCCACTCGGTCGCTTTCTCGCCCGATGGCCGTTGGCTGGCGACGGGCTGCGACGACAAGCTGGCCAGACTGTGGGATGCCGCGACAGGCCGCGAGATTCGCCGCTTCGCCGGTCACACCGATGTCGTTTGGACAGTGGTCTTCTCGCCGGACAGCGGCACGCTGGTTTCTGGCGGTTGCGACCAGATGGTGAAGCTGTGGGATGTGGCGATCGGGCGCGAGACGGCCACGCTCGCCGCGCATTCCGATTGCGTCTGGTCGGCGGTCTTTTCACGCGATGGCAGATGGCTGGCCACCGGCAGCACAGACCGCACGGCCATCCTGTGGGATTGGGCAAGGCGGCAACCCATCCGCACCTTCACCGGCCACACCGACGAAGTCTTTGAAGTCGCCTTTTCGCCCGACTGCAAACGATTGGCGACCGCCAGCAACGACAACACCATCAAAATCTGGGAGACGGCAACAGGATTGGAACTGCTGACATTGAAAGATCACACCGATCAAGTTTGGTCGGTCGCCTTTTCGCCCGATGGCCAAACGCTGGCCAGCGGCAGTTGGGACAAGACCGTGCGTCTGTGGAAGACGAAATAGCATGGAGTTCAAGCTTTAGCCTGTCCGGGCAGAAGAGCATGGAGTTCAGGCTTTAGCCTGTCCTGGCGTTGCGCGGGCCTTGGTGAAGACAGGCTAAAGCCTGAACTCCATGCTCTTTGCTCTTTGCTCTTTTTCAGTAAATGTCCCACTTCTTGCCATAATCGAGCAGCGGGTATTCGCGCCAGAGTCGCAGCGCTTCCTCGCGCCCGGTTTGTTCAAGGAATTCCGCCGCGCTCTACCAGGGCCAATCGAGCCATTTGTCCGCGTAGCCATGATGCACCGGGTTGTTGTGGACGTAATTCAAGCTGGCGTAAAAGTGCCTCTCAGACCGAATGTAACGCTCGAAAGCATTGCACCAGCAATGACGTCCGCGCTTGTCATCCTTGCCGTTCCAGGCAAAAGACGACCGTCCATGAAACCGGCCCAGCGCCTTGAGCAGGGCCTTGATCTACACGGTTTGAACCAGCAAGTAATAGTGATTGGGCAGAATGCACCAAGCATGAATCTCCGCGCAGACCTCCCGGCAAGCTTCCAACACCCCTTCCTCGCACTCGCTCATTCGTTGTGAGGTCTGGCCAATGACGGGGACATGTTCATAACAAGCCGCCGTCACCAGATAAGAGACGTTTCCGCTCACATGACGATGCGGCGGCGAATGCCAGGGCTGATGCTTGCCGCGACGCTCCTGCACGACGTCCCACTGCTCTTCCAGCGTCAGCTTTCGGTAATCGTACATAAACTTTCCCGCTCCCTTCCCGCCTGTTCTTCCCGCATAGAGTTCAGCCTTTAGGCTGTCTTCAGACGGGAAAATGATAACGCCAAGTTTGAAATGCGGAAATAGTCCAGACAGGCTAAAGCCTGAACTCCATGCTTTTTCAAATATTTTTTTGGGCATGGGCTATTTCGCCTCGGTCTTGCGCTTTTATCAGTAGAGGCCGGAAAAGCTTCACTCTGGCGCGGCCTTCACTCACTGGGAATCAGAAGGCAGTACCTTTCGTTCAGACCACAATTCATTCGACACGCTTTGCCGTTAAAGGCTGATTGATCGGCCTGCCGGCGGCGCTGGCGGTTGTCGTGTGGCACTTGCTCGCCGTCGCAAATGCGCTCTTTCGGAGCGGATCGCGGGCAGGCTGGGAAAGGTGTGCCCGCAAGTCGCCGCACAACGCGCGAACCAATCAACCCCTTCCGCCACGGCGGAAAGATTCGAGCAATGGAGAACACAAAAATGAAAACTACACACACATCTTTGCAGCGCCTGTTACAGCAATATTTGGCAACCGGCACCTACAAGACAGTCGAGCGAGCCAGCCAGTTATTCTTGAAATGGCGAACTGTGTTGGTCATCGTCGTGCTCAGCCTCTTGTTGGGTGTGGGCGCGTTGGGCCTGCCCGGCGGGCGAATCCGCGCCAGCGAATCTGGCCGCGCTCTGGCCGCCGGGGTGAGCCGCTTGATCGCTTCAGCGCGCAACGTCATCGGACGCGAAGTTCACGCGGCTGCGCGCGCGGCTAAGCCTTCGTCTGCGGCAGCGATGAACACCATCGTTGTCAATGACCCGGGCGGTGGCAAGACCGGGACGAGTAATCCGCCGCCAGCAGGCCAATGCACCTTGCGTGATGCGATTGTCGCTGCCAACACTGATGCGATGTTTGGCAACTGCTCACCGGGCAGCGGGGCCGATACGATCATGTTGCCCATCGGGCAGACGGTCACGCTCACGGATCCAGACAACGCCGAGTATGGGTTTAACGGATTGCCCGCAATCACCAGCAACATCACAATCGTTGGTGTCAGCGGGACAATTGCGCGAGCTACCTCGGCTCTGTCTTTCCGACTCTTTTATGTCTCGCCTACTGGCAGCCTCACGCTACAAAATGTTGATTTGCACGATGGACTTGCACAAGGCGGCAAGGGAGGTAACGGGCCAAGTGATGATGGTGGTGGTGGTGGTGGCGCAGGGCTGGGTGGCGCCATCTTCAATCAGGGCACGCTCAATGTGATTAACAGCTCACTGTCGGCGAACAGGGCGCGGGGCGGCGCCGGTGGTCAAGGCGGCAAAGGGGTAAGAGGTACTAATGATAACGAGGCTGGCGGCGGCGGCGGCGGCAGCGCTGAGAAAAACAAGAACTACTCAGGAGGGACCAGCGCTTTCGGTGGCGGTAGCGGTGGCCAATCGGCTGATGACTTCAACGGCGGCGGCGGCGGCGGCGGCGCGGGGCTGGGCGGCGCAATCTTCAACCATGGCGGCACGGTAACCATTACGAATAGCACTATCTCTGGCAACACCGCGCTGGGCGGCAGCGGCGGAGGGAAGGTCAGCAGCAACCAGAATGGAGCCTCGGGCAAAGGGCTGGGCGGCGGACTCTTTTCGCGCAACGGATCGGTGACGATCAACAATGCTACTTTCAGCGATAACGTTTCGACCGACGGCGGCGGCATCTTTGCGCTCGGTGATGGCGCAGTGGCGATCTTTGTTTTGCGCAACACGATCGTGGCCAATAGCAGCGCCGCCAGCGATTGCCAGATCGCAGGCATTGCCAACGGCAGCATCAATCCGGGCAACAGCAACCACAACTTAATCGAAGATAACAACGGATCATTCAATGCCTGCCCCGGCTTGCTCATCAGTGACGATCCTAAACTTGGCCCGCTTCAATTCAACGCTCCCGGCAACACGAGAACGCATGCCCTGAGCACCGCGTCCGGCAATCTTAGCCCGGCGATTGATCGTGGCCTGACGGTGGGCGGCGTGACTACTGACCAGCGCGGAGAGCCTCGCCCGTTTGACTATCCCGGCGTTCCCGATCCCAGCGTGGTCGACAGCGATACCGCCGACATTGGCGCTTATGAGGTGCAAGGCGTTCCTTGCCCAAACATAAACATTACAATCACGCCGCCCACGATTCCTGGCGGACAGCCGGGTGTCCCTTACAGCCAGATGTTGACGGCCAGCGGTGGCACTGCACCTTACACGTTCAGCGCGCCCCCGACCGATGGGCTGACGTTGGATGCCAATGGCTTGCTGCACGGCACGCCGACCCTGGCGGGCACGTTTTTCTTTCCTGTCAAGGCGACGGATGCCAACAATTGCACCGGGACACAGAATTACTCGCTGACAATCAACTGTCCGCCGATCACCGTAAATCCGCCGACGTTACCGGACGGACAGTTTGGTGCGCCTTACAACCAAATGTTTACAGCCAGCGGGGGCCTTTCATCCTATACGTTCAGCCTCAGCGACGGTGTGTTGCCTGACGGGCTGGCGCTGACATCCGACGGCAAGCTGACGGGGATACCAATAAACGCGGGCAGTTTCACGTTCACGATCAAGGCAACCGACAATGGTGATTGTGTGGGGGTACGCCAGTACACGCTTGTCATAGCGGGCGCAGACTTATCCATTATGAAGGGCGATGCGCCCGACCCGGTCGTCGCGGGCAACAATCTGACTTACACGCTCAGCGTTAACAACGCCGGGCCGTCGCCGGGGCATAACGTTGTCGTGACCGATCCGCTGCCGCCTGGGTTGATGTTTGTTTCTGCCGTCAGTTCCGATCCGGGCTTTATCTGCGTCAATGCCAACAACACGGTGGCTTGCACCAAAGCCGTCTTCGCGGTTGGGGCTTCGGCGGCCTTTACAATTGTGGCGAAGGTCAATTCCGATGTTTCAAGTGGCACAGTCTTGGCCAACACTGCGACTGTGGCGGGCACGACCAATGATCCCAACCCGGCCAACAACAACGCTACGACAACCACGATGGTCACGACTGATGCCAACCTGGCCATTACCAAAACTGACAATCCCGACCCGGTCATTGCGGGCGGCAATTTGACGTATCACATCACCGTCGCCAATGCCGGCCCGTCGGATGCGCGCAGCGTGGTGTTGATTGATCTGCTGCCGAATTCGCCGTCGAACGCCGTGACGTTTGTTTCATCAACAGGCACGGGCGTGTTTGCGGCGGCGGGTGCTTGCACGTTGGTGGGCAAAGTGCTGACTTGCACGGCCACGCCGGGCGGCATTTTGCGCGCAGGCGAGGCGGCCAATCTGGATGTCGTCGTCAAGGTCAATCCGAACCTGATTGCCGGCGCTAACTTGACCAATTCGGCGACGGTCAATTGGACTGACACCACGACTCCGCCCGCCAATACGGCCACCGCCACCGCGACGACGACGGTGCTGCGCGAATGCGATCTGATGCTGACACTGACGGATTCTCCGCAGGCGGTCATTGCGGGCAACGACATCATCTACACGATCAAGGTCACGAACAAAGGGCCGAGCGGCCTGAATCCTGGCGAATACGAAGTGCGGCAGGCTGTCTTTCCGCCCGCGCAGACCACGTTGGTCGGGAGCATCTCAGCGCCGGGCTTTGATTGCGACGGCGGCGCAGGGCTACCGTGTTTGAACACCGCGCAGCTTGCGCCCGGCGCAATGGCGACGATCAGTTATCGTGTCAAGGTCAACGCGAACTTCGCGCCGATTCCGGGCTTCGTTGCCAATTTGGCGAGAGTGGCGCTGGCCGGCGATCCGCTGCGCGCCGATGATGCCGCGCGCAAGGCAGCGATCAGAACTGCGGCGCAACAACTCGGCGTCGTTGATCCCGATCCGAGCAACAACGCGGCGGCTGTCAATACTGCCGTCGGGCCCAACGCCGATTTGCAATTGGCCAAGACCGCCGCGCCCGCTTCGGTGGTTGCGGGGTTGGCTGGTTCGATCATCACCTACACGATCAACTATCAGAACTCCGGCCCCAGCAATGCCAACGGCGTCGTCATCAGCGACACGGTGGCGGCCAATCTGATCCCGGTTGGAGTGATTGCCGCGCCGGGCTTGTCCTGCAACGGCACGACGGCCGCGGCGAGCGTGCAGTTCACTTGTACGCCAAACGCCAATGCTTTCGGAGCACCAGGAATGCTAAATGCTGCGGGCGTGCTACCAGCGGGCGCGGGCGGCACGCTGACGTTTCAGGCGCGTGTCCCGGCCAGCGTACCCGCCGGGACACTCATCACCAACGGCGCGACCATCGCGTCCACCGGCGCGAACGCCACGCCCGACCCGAACACCGCCAACAACACGCAGCAGCCGACCAGCACGCTGGTGACAACGACTGCCGATCTTTCGATTACCAAATCGGGCGCGCCCAATCCGGTCACTGCCGGCAACAATCTGACCTACACGCTCACCGTCTCGAACGCCGGGCCTTCGGAAGCGTCCGCCGTGGTTGTGACCGACAATCTGCCGGCCAACCTGACCTTCGTTTCATCCGCCAGCAGCGATCCGGGCTTTGCCTGTGCGGTCTCGAACAACAAAGTGACCTGCACGAAGACGGCATTTGCAGCGTCGGCTTCGGCGACCATCACCATCATCGGCAAGGTCAAGGCCGAGACGCCGAACGGCGCGCTGCTCACGAACACTGCGACTATCGCTTCGGCCTCCGCCGATCCGAACAGCGCCAACAACAGCGCCAACGCTACGACGCGCGTTGTGACCGACGCAACCGTGACGATTTCTCAATCGGACAATCCCGACCCGGTGGTTGCCGGGACCAACTTCACCTATCGCCTTTCCATCGCCAGCACCGGACCGTCGGACGCGCGCGACGTGATTCTGACGGACATTCTGCCGAACGCGCCGGCCAATGCCGTGACGTTTGTTTCGGTGACGGGCACGGGCATCTTTGCGCCGGCGGGCGTCTGCGCGCAGGCTTCGGGCATTCTGGTTTGCGACGCGACGGGCGCGAACCTGAAGGCGGGCGAAACCGCCAACATTGATGTGGTGTTGAAGGTCAACGCCGACGTGCCTGCGGGGACGCTGCTGGCCAACACGGCGACGGTCAATTGGACGGACGGCGTGCCCGACCCCGACAGCGCGACCGCCGTTGAAACCACGCTGGTCAAACACGAATCCGACTTGAGCATTACCAAAGAAGCGCCGGCCGACGTGGGCGCGGGGCAGCGCTTCGATTACCGTTTGACCGTGCGCAGCGCGGGGCCGAGCGATGTGCTGGGCGGCGCGGCGGCGGGGACGATGACGGTGGTGGACACATTGCCGGCAGGCGTTGCGCCGGTCTTGCCGCTCGCATCGCCCAACGTCACAGTGAGCGGGCCGGGCGGTTTCACGTGCAGCTACGACGCGGCGATGAGCAAAGTAACTTGTCGCAACGCGGCGGGCGCAAGCGGCAACTTCGCGGCGGGCAGCACTCTGACCGTCATCTTCAAGGTGCAGGTCGCATCCGGCGCAACCGACGGCAGCAGTTTAAGCAATTGCGCGACGGTCAACGTGACCGCGCCCGAAAGCGATCCGGTCAGCGGCAATAACCAAGCATGCATTTCGACGACCATTCGCCCGACCGCCGATCTTTCCATCGGCAAGACGGCGCAACCGGTCAGCCCAGTGCCCGGCAGCAATCCGCCAGCGGTGCGCGCGGGTGAAAACATTCGCTACACCATCACCTTCGGCAATGCCGGGCCGTCGGATGCGCTGAACGTCAAGATCACTGATAACGTACCCGGCAACACAGCGCTGGTCACGGCTTCGTTTCCGGCAACCGTTACGGCAACAGGCGGCGCGTTCACGGGCGCGAACACCATCAAGCTGGCTTGCGCTTACAACACGGCGACCAACGCCATCAGTTGCATGCCGATGGGCAATGCGGGGCTGACGCCCGCGGTCATTGACGGGGTGCTGCCGGCGGGCGTGACTGGCACGTTGGTTTACGAAGCAAAGGTCAATGCTTCGGTGACGGGCGGAACAATCGTCAGCAACGCAGCCAACATTGCTTCGGCGGCTGGCGGCACAACGACCGGCACGCCTGATCCGAACACGGCCAACAACACCAGTTTGCCGACCAGCACGCCGATTCTGGCCGGTTCGCAATTGACCATCACCAGCATCGTGCAATCAGCCGCCACGCAGGCGAGCAACCCGAACCGCACGGGGCCGCTCAACGCGGCTTCAGCTTCGGGCACGCTGGCCGCGCCCGGCACCGGGACAACCGGCACGCCCGTTGTGCCCGGCACCGAGCTTACTTACCGGTTGATAGTTACCAACGGCGGCCCCAGTGATATCGCCAACATCCAAGTCGTGGATACATTACCGACGGGCGTCAGCTACGTCGGAGCCAACCAGATAGACGGCAATGCAACCTTCACCTGCTTCAACACAGGCGGCGCGGTGACGTGTAATGCGCCGCTGCTGCCCGCGCCGCAAACGGGCGTCGGCAATGCAGCAGTGTTCGACATCGTCGTGCGGATTGATCCGGCGGCGCGCAATGCTCTGGTCAATAATTCCAAAGCCAACGGCAAAACGAATGGTTTCAATCAACCGGTCGGCGCGGCCACGCAATTGACGACGCCCTTGCAGGCGGTCTCTGATCTGCTCGCCACAAAAACGCACACGCCCGAACCGGTCATCGCCGGCAACAACGTTATGTACACCGTCCGCGCGCAGAACTTCGGGCCGTCGTCGGCGATGGCGTTGCAGATTGTGGATGCGCTGCCTGCCGGTCAGACGTTCACGTTGGCGGAAGTTTTGTTTCCGGCCCCGCTGCCGGGGCAGCCTTCGCTGGTGACCTGCACGGGAACCACGACGGTGACTTGCGTGGGCACTGCGGCGGGCGGGCTGGCGTTTGCGCCAAACGATTTCGTCACGCTCCGGCTGACGGCGCGGGTTGACACCTGCACGAATCCCAATGCCTACGTCAACACGGCGATGACGACATCCTCGTCGGCCTTGCCCGCGCCGCCGCGCAACGTGGCGACCGACACGGTCAACGTCGTGGCGCGGCCTGACCTGGCCATCACCAAGACCGCGCCAACAACAGTCATCGCGGGTCTGACGATGAGCTACGTCATTGAAGCCACCAACAACGGCCCAAGCTGCGCGCAGGACGTGATGATCGGCGATGCGCTGCCTGCGGGCACGGTTTTCGTTGCCGCCACGGCCAGCGCAGGCGGAGTGGCTGCGGCGACCAATCCGGCGGTTGGCGCTGGCGGCAACGTCAAATTCACCTGGACCGGCCTGACCTCGCCGACAACCAAACGCACGCTGGCGATTACGGTGCGCGTTTGCTCTGAAGTCTTGTGCGACACGGCGCTGGCCAATACCGCCACAGTCAGTTACGCGCCGCGCATCCCCAATCCGCTGCCGCCTGCACCCGTTACCGATCCGCCGTTCCAAGCGCCCGGAGATTGGGACAAAGACCCGGTGGCGGCCAACAATGCGGCGACGGCTACGACCACGGCGCAGGCGCAGTCCGATCTGGCAATCAGCAAAACAGGCCCGGCGCGCGCTACGCCGGGACAAACCATTACCTACACGCTGACGTTTTCGAACGCCGGCCCGTCGAACGTCGCCGGAACTATGATTGTGGACACGCTGCCGAAAGGCTTCACCGTCGTCGGCCAGCCGGTTTCGAGCGTTGCCGGCACAACCTTTCAAATCACCACCACCGATGGAGTGACGGCCGTCAGGGCCACGCTCGGTGCGTTGGGCGCGGCCAACCAGTGCGCAACCGCGCGCCCGGCGGCCGGCACGATCACGATCAACGTCCTGGTTCCGATCAAACATCCGGTCATCACCGTCACCAACACAACGACCGTCTCAACCACCAACTGCCTGGCCGATCCGAGCCTGGCGAACAACACTGCGACGTTCTCGACAGTGATTGACGCGGGCGCGGGCGATCCGGGCGCAAGCTTCCCGGCGCTTTCTGAGATCAGCGATCAGAAGGCTGGCTCCGTGCTGTTTTTCCCCATCTACACGTCGGATGCGGTCAATGGCAATCAACAGAACACGAAGCTTTCGATCACCAACATCTCAGCCAACGAGCAGGCCTGCGTGCATCTGTTTGCGATGGATGGTTCGACCTGCGCCGTGCTCGATTTGTTCGTTTGTTTGACGCCGAATCAAACGACGACCTTCCAGGCGGCGGACCTCGATCCGGGCGCGACAGGCTTTATGATGGCGGTGGCGGTGGATTGCACAACAGGCTTGCCAGCGGCGTTCAATTGCCTGATCGGCGATGAGTACGTGAAATTCGCCAGCGGCCACGCGGCCAATCTGGGAGCCGAAGCGGTCTCAGCAACGATGGTCTTTCCCGCTGGCACAGACGCCAATTCGCCCATCGCCACGCTGAAGTTTGACGGAGCCAGCTACAACCGGCTGCCGCGCGTCGTGGCTGCAGACAATATCCCCAGCCCGGCAGACGGCAATTCGACGATGGCCATCATCAACCGCATCGGCGGCAATCTGGCCACCAGCGGCGCGCCGATCGGCAATCTGACCGGGCTGTTGATTGACGACACCGAAGTTACCTACAGCTTCACCGCCAATCAGAACCTGTGCCAATATCGCAAAGTGCTCGACAACAGCTTCCCGCGAACATTGACGCCTTTCGCCCGCGTCATTACGGCGGGGCGCACTGGCTGGATGAAGTTCTGGGCTTTCGACGACAAAGCGATCTTCGGCGCGCAGATTAACTTCAATGCCAACGCCGCCTCCAATGCCAATTTGTTTAATCAGGGCCACAACCTGCACAAGCTAACGTTGACCGACGCGACAACGCTGATCGTGCCGGTCTTCATTCCAAGCTGCTGAAGCCTGAACTCCTGCCTGTTTTATTTCCAAATTATGGCGGACGGAAAAAGACTCCGATGCTCAAGTCTTGCGGACGATCAAGGCATCTTCGACGTGTGGATTGCTATGTAGCGTGATGTGAACGGGGCAGCGCCCGGCGATATACAACAACCGTTCCCGTTGTTCCTGAGTCACCTCTCCCTTCACATAGATCAACCGGCTGATGTGATGAATCTTCTCGTTTTTTTCGTGGCCGCTTTCGCTGCACGATTCGCAGTCTTCACTATAAATTCGGTCGAAGGTCAGGATCACTTCAACGTCTGTGATGGGCAGTTTTTTACGTTCGATATAAAGCCGCAAAGTCATCGCGGTGCAGGCACCCAGCGCGGAAAGCAGCAGGTCATACGGCGACGGGCCTTGATCCATGCCGCCTGCGCTGACGGGTTCGTCGGCAATCAGCGTATGTTTGCCCGCGGTGATCTGAGTGCGGAAGCCTTCTTCCAGATTTAGTTTGACACGTACTTCGTTCATAAGTGCTCGCTCTTTTCGCCCTTTTCAATTGCCGCGCGGCCAAATTGTTCAAGTTGATGAATGGTCGCGCGAATGTCTTCTTCGGTTGTGCGCGGGTTGATGGTGCAAAACCGCATGACGGTTTGCCCGCGCAACGCGGTTGAATTGGCAAAGGCGAATCCGTCCGCGGCCATCGCCTCCACCAGTTGTTTGTGAATCTCGTTGGTCTGGCTTTCAGAAATCCCCGGCGCAATGAAGCGAAACGTGACGATGCCCATTGTGGCGGGAGTGATGATCTGCCAGCAGCCGGAAGGGAATGAAGCCTGCCGCAAAAGCTTTTCAGCAAATTCTGCCAGCGCAAAACCATGTTCGATTGCTGCGCGAAATGCCGCCGCGCCGAATGTTTTCAATGACAGCCACAGCTTCAACGCGCGAAAGCTGCGCGTCAGTTGCGGGCCATAATCGTAATAGTTGATTTCTTCTTCTTCGATTCGTTTGGTGTCTTCCAGATATTCGGCCATGGTGTGGAACGTCTTTTTCAACAGCCGCGCATCACGCAACAGCACGCAGCCAATCTCAAACGGTTGGAACAACCATTTGTGCGGATCAAGCGAAAGCGAATCGGCGCGTTCGATTCCGGCCAGCAAGGTTTTGCCGCGTTCGGTTAAACAGGCTGCCGCGCCGTACGCGCCGTCTACGTGCATCCACAAACCCTCTTTCGCACAGAAATCGGCAATCTCGTTCAGCGGATCAACCGCGCCGGTATTGGTCGTACCCGCGTTGGCAATGACGCAGAACGGTGTGTGCCCGGCAGTTCGATCTTCCGTCACGGCTTTTTGAAGCTCCGGCATCAACAAGCGAAATTGGCCGTCCGACGGCAGCTTGCGAATCTGTTCGGGCGCAAAGCCCAGAATCCGCAGCGCCTTTTCCAAAGACGAATGCGTTTGATCGGAAAAATAAACAATGGCGTTTTCGCTGTGGCCGCCCAACCGCGCACCACGCGCCGCAGCCAACGCCGTCAGGTTCGCCATCGAACCGCCAGACAGAAACAACCCTCCGGCAGTTTCCGGCAACCCGCACATTTCGCGCAGCCAATCAATCACGACCAGTTCCAGTTGCGACGTGCCTGAACCTTCCAGCCAGTTGCCCGCGAACGGATTGAAGCCCGCGGCCAACGCATCGGCCATCACGCTGACGAAATTGCTGGGGCTGGGGATGAAGGCAAAGAAGCGCGGATGTTGCGTGTGGCCTATATTTGCCCACACGTCGCGCTGCAATTGATCGAGCAGGGAAGCAGTGTCTGTTGGCTGTTCCGGCAATGGTTCGCGCAATCGCGGTTCCAGCACAGCGCGCGGCTCAACACGCATCACGGGTTTGTCGGCCAGCGTGGCGAAATGCTCAACAAGTTGATCAATGACCCGATAGCCGAGTTCGCGCATTTCGTCGCGGGTGAGTTGGAGTTGGTCGTGAAGGGGCATTGTCTGATGAACGATGAGCTACGGTGCAAGTTGGACGTGCGGGTAGTTGCGGATTGCGCTGTCCATCGTTATCAGCGGGCAATTGTGAACTCTGGAGGTGGCAACGATCAGTTGGTCTGAAGGATCGCGATGGAATGGTCCAGGCAGATTGTTGGCTTCGACGGCAATTTCCGGCGTCAGATCAAGCAAGCGGATGCCAGGTTCAGCCAAAGCAAACTTGAGCCAATCGGTGATGGGCAGCGGCAGAATTACTCGCCTCAATACATCCAGTTTGGCGACTTCCCAACACGAGAACACGCTGACGCCCAAGCCAAAAGCGATTTGGGACTGAATGTAATTCTGATAGTCGGGCGGGAGATGGGCGTCCCTATGAACCCACCAAATCCAGATATGCGTGTCGAGCACGATCATTTGTACACTTCCCAGTCCGTTTCGGGCACGGCGGGTTCAAACGGGTCGTGATAAACGACCGGCATCCCGCGCAACGGATACTTGTCTGACTTCTCGAAATCAGGCTGCTGAACCAGGATGATAACCTCAACCTTTTCGCCTTCCGGCAAAGGCAGGTACTGTAACGTCAACACTCCACCCGGCTGCACGATAGTTTCCATTCGATAAGCTTGCATTGTTCAATCCTCCTTCAAAGATTTTTTCGCTTCACCGTGCATCAGCCGCGGTAAAGATCGGATTGCGTATGTCTTTGGCGATTTGATTCAACTCACGCTGAAGGACGCTGAGCTTGTCGTTGTTAATTTCGGTGCGCTCTCTCAGATCAACATATCGCTTCCTCGAATCTTCTTTGATTATTTCCAGTTCAGAAAGAACCTGTCGTTGACCTGCGAGCAACTCGGCGATTGCTGATTCAATTCTGGTCAGCCGTTGGTCAGCCGAAGGCTGCGGCAACGGGTCGGTTGATTGATTTGAAATCGCGTCTGGCATAACTGTGCTCCTAATTGCCTAGTTGATTGATGCTTCAAGTCGCAGGTGATCGGCAGTGACGGGGGTTTTAGGCGATCCATCCACCGCCAACCACCACATCGCCATCATAAAAGACTGCTGCCTGACCCGGCGTGACGGCACGCTGGGCATCGTCGAACGTGACCTGCACAGTGCCATCTTCATTTTTGCTCAACATCGCCGGGGCTTCTTCGGCGCGTGAACGAATCTTGACCGCGACGCGCATCGGCTCGGTCAAATCTTCAATCGCAATCCAGTTGACGCGGGTGACGGTCATTTCGTGCTTCAACAAATCATTGCTGGAACCGATGACGACGCGATTATTTTTCGCGTCCACCCGGACGACGTAAATTGGTTGCGGGGCTGAAATGCCCAGCCCTTTGCGCTGGCCGACGGTGTAACGATGAATGCCCTGATGCGTGCCGACGACTTCGCCGGTGGTGGTGACGATTTCGCCCGGGGTCAGTTTTGATGCGTCCAGATGGGTTTTGCCAGAGATTTGAACCAGAGGCTTGCTGCCAGGCGTTTGGCTCCCAGGCGTTTGGCTTAATGCCAACAGATCGTTTTCGCGATCTTCTTCCAGATAGCGTTCGATGAAGCGTGAATAGTTGCCGTCCGGGATGAAGCAGATTTCCTGGCTTTCGGGTTTCATCGCCGTGGGTAATCCCGCTTCCGCCGCAATGTCGCGGACTTCCTGTTTGGTCATTTCGCCCAGCGGGAACATGGCAAAGCTCAACTGTTCCTGCGTCAGTTCAAACAAAAAGTAGGATTGGTCTTTGGCGCGATTAACGGCGCGCAGCAACAGCCAGCGTCCGCGCGCTTCGTCAAATGTGACGCGGGCGTAATGGCCGGTGGCGACTTTGGTGGCGTCGGCGGTTTGGGCTAGTTCGACCAGCTTATCGAACTTCAAAAAACTATTGCAGGCGACGCAGGGACTTGGCGTCAGGCCGTCCAGATAGTTGGTGACGAACGGACGGACGACATCGCGTTCGAAATCGTCTTCCATATTGACCACGTAAAAGGGAAATCCGAGCTTGACGGCGACGGTGCGCGCGTCGTACAGATCGTCCAGCGAACAGCATCGGCTGGGCAATGGCTCACCATCCGGGCCAACGTTGATGCGGCGCTGATTCCAAAGCTGCATGGAAAACCCAACCAACTCGTGCCCCTGATTTTTAAGCAACGCGGCGGCGGTCGAACTGTCCACGCCTCCGCTTAAGGCAACTGCGATCATAAAACTCCTTCTGCCTGACAAAATAAATTGGCGATGCTAAGATGACCGCTCGATTTTAGCACGCCGTAACCCAATCAACGCGAGGGATGTACGAAAGACAATGAATCAAACCGGAACTGACGCTGCAAAAGCAAAAGAGCAATCCATCGAAAAATACCGTATCGCCAAAGAGCCATACTATTTAAACATCAAAGATGAAGTCGCGCTGTTTGAAACTGCTTACAAAGCCAAGCTTCCGATGATGCTGAAGGGGCCAACCGGCTGCGGCAAAACGCGCTTTGTCGAAGCGATGGCCTATAAGTTGGGCCGCCCTTTGGTCACTGTCGCCTGTCACGAAGACCTGTCGGCCACTGATCTGGTTGGGCGCTTTCTGATTGAAGGCGACGAAACCGTTTGGCACGACGGCCCGCTGACCACCGCCGTGCGGCATGGCGCAATCTGTTATCTGGACGAAATTGTCGAAGCGCGCAAAGACACGATTGTGTTGATCCACCCGCTGACGGACGACCGCCGCATCCTGCCGGTCGAAAAGCTGGGCAAATTGCTGACCGCGCCGGACGATTTCATGCTTGTCATCTCTTACAACCCCGGCTACCAAAGCGTTCTGAAAGACCTGAAACAGTCAACGCGCCAGCGCTTCCTTTCGCTTGAATTCGACTATCCGCCTGCCGAAGCCGAAGCCCGCATTGTCGCGCACGAAGGTGGCATCAACGACTCAATAGCGCGCGATCTGGTCAAGATTGGCGAGAAGGTGCGCAACCTGAAAGGCCACGGTCTGGAAGAAGGCGTTTCGACGCGCTTGCTGGTGTACGCAGGACAAATGATTGCGCGAGGCATTGATCCCGTCACCGCCTGTGAAATCGCAATTGCCAGCCCCATTACGGACGACCCCGAATTGCAACGAGGCATTCGCGAGATCGTCACCACAGTAATCTGACATTTCTCCTCCACGAAGCCACACGAAGCTTCACGAAGATCAGCAAAATCCTTCGCGCTTCTTTGTGTCCCTTCGTGGATTTGTGTTTTTAAGTTATGTCTGAAGAGAAAAAAGGTTTTACTGGTTCATTGCTGAGAGGCTTGACGCGCAATACTGTCGAGGCGCTGGCAATGAAGATGGGCTTGAAACCCAGCGATCGCGGCTGGGTGGCGATGGACATCGGCGCGTCGCTGGTCAGCCTGTCGCCCAAAGTGGCGATGGATTTTTTCAAGGCTGTGCAGGAAGTTTCGCAGTTGCTGGAAAACGGCGATCTGCGCGCCTGGGCCGAAATCGGCAAACGCATTGCCACCAACAATGCCGAAGAAGCCAGCGAATTTTTCCGCACGTCGCTGGAAACGCTGGAAGCCTTGCCCGAAAGCTTGCGGCCCTTGCTGGTTTCGCTTTGCACAAAACAGATTGTGCTGTCACCCGCCGCCGCGCTAACCACCTTCCGCACTGCACCCCGCATGGCGGCCAAGTTCGGCGATCCTGCTGCGGCCACTCGGCTGTTTGGCATCGCGGTCGAAGTGGCTCATCGTTCCGTCAAACACAGCACTGAAGTGCTGACCGCCGCGCCGCAGGCATTAACTGCATTGCGCAGTTTCTCTTCCTCTTCTTCTTCCACTTCTTCTGGCTCTCCAACGGAAGCCGTTTTGAGCCTGGCCGAAAGCTTTGCGCAGCGCACGGGCGCGACGGCGGCAGAGTTTCTGTCAGCCGTCGGCGAAGGCCTGGGCTTTATTGAAAGCGGCGACGATGTGGTCGAATTGTGCAAACAGACGGCAGTCTTTCTGGAACGTGGCGGTGCGACTGCGCTGCAATACTTCCGTTCGGCGCGTTCGGTTATCGAAGTCGGCGGCGCTCCCAGCTTCGACAAATGGAGCCGCGTGACGCGCAAGGTTTCCGACGAAGGCAACGCGATTGTTTATGACTTTCTGAAGCTGACGCCGAAAGTGCTGGCGACGCTGTCGCTGACGCAGCGCAAACGTGCGCCGGAACGTGTCAACGCCGTGCTGGACATTGTTGAAGAACTGGCCGCGCGCAATGTGTATGTTGCTCTGGAATGTTTCAAAAGCAGCCCGCGCGCGCTGGCCCATTCCACGCTCGATCAGTTCCAGTCGTGGGCGCGCGAAGGCGCAGAGCTTTATCGCAGCGACCGGCGCAAGGCGCAGGCCTACTACGCGCTGGAATCCAAATCCAGCCAGGAAGGATTGCGCGGCGCGCACGATGGCGTGTCACTGGAATCGGTTTCGCACTTGTTGCGGCTGTATGTTGAAGGCTTGACCGGGCGCGAGATGGTGATCGCTCCGCTGGGCAGCATCCCTGAAGAATCGAAGATCAACGACGGCCAGACGATTCAATTGCCGTCGGTCATCTCAGAGTTTGATTCTCCTGAAGAAGATTTCAAGCTTTACAAAGTGCTGGCTGCGCATGCTTCCGGTCAGGTTGAATTCGGCACGCGAGTGATGGGAGCGCACGATGTTCGCGCCGCGCTGAAAGAGATTGATCATTTCTTTGAAGAAAAAGAGAAGCGGGCGCTGCCAGAAGAATTAAGGGATCAGGAGTACGTCCAATATTCCAACCTCGAACATTTGGGCTTGCGCCAACGGACGCAACTTCAGCCAGTTCAGATCGAATCCGCTGATTACAAAACAGTGCTGGCTCGCTTTCCCAACGCAACGCTGGCCACGCGCATCTTTACCACGCTGGAAAACGGACGCATAGACTGGCGTTTGCGGTCGGCCTATCGCGGCATCCGGCGCGACCTGGATTTCGTGCAGGCCCGGTTGATCGAACGCCGTCCGCCAATCACTGAACTGACGGTCGAACAGGCCGTCTACGAAATGCTCTTCCAGATTACGCTGTGCGGCGGCGTGATTGATAACGGCGCGCGAATGGCTTACGCGGGCATTGTCGCTGAATTTGAAAGCATCGTCCGCGATTACGTGCGCCGCGACGAAGCCACGGTCGCCGACAGCCTGATGGCGACGTTTATGGTCTACGAACTGCTGGAAGGCCGGAAGAATCAGAAGCAATCTGAAAATCAGGCCGATGAAGATCAGAAAGAAAGCGAAGAGAACGAACAGGACGACAGCCAGGGCAAGGGCGAAGATCAACAACAGACGCCGCAACAGCAGCGCCGCCCTGAACTTTTCAATCAATGGTCGCAGTCGAACGAAGAGAGCACGCCAACCGATTCTGACCTGCTGAATGAATTGATGAACGCCGAAACCAGCGAGCAGGAGTTGCAGGAAGGCGATGAAGTTTTCTTTTATGACGAATGGGATCGCGAACTGGGCGACCACCGTGCCAAATGGTGCCGCATCATTCAGCGCGACAATCGCAAAGGGCAGCGCGATTTCGTCGAACAAGTGCGCGCGCGTTATTCCGGCGTGATTTCATCCATCCGCCATCAATTTCAAATGTTGAAGCCGGAATCGCTACGCAAAATCAAAGGCGAACTCGACGGCGAAGACTTCGACTTACAGGCGCTGATTGACCATTATGTTGATCGCAAGACCACGGGCCGCGCGTCCGAACGCCTATACGTCCGCCGGGTCCGCCGCGAACGTGACGTGGCCGTCAGCTTCCTGCTGGATATGTCGTCTTCGACCGCGCGCACCATCACGCGACATCCGAATCAGCCCTACACGCGGCCCGGCCAGAAGATCATAGACATCGAAAAGCAGGGTCTGGTCTTGATGAGCGAAGCACTGGAAGCCGTCGGTGATGCCTATTCGATTTCCGGCTTCACCAGCGAAGGCCGCCGCAACGTCAAATATTTCGTCATCAAACGATTCGGCGAAAAGTATTCGATTGACGTCGAACGCCGCATTGGCGGCATCACCTACCACAACAACACCAGACTTGGCGCAGCCATCCGCCATGCCATCGCCGGGCTGGAAAAACAGGACGCCCGCACCAAACTGCTGATTATCCTCAGCGATGGCCGCCCGTATGACCACGATTACGGCGATTCCCGCTACGCCCGCGAAGACACCAAGATGGCATTGCGCCAGTCTAAAATCGCTGGCATCACCCCCTTCTGCATCACCATTGACCGTGAATCCGAAGCCGAATTGAAAGACCTGTATGGCGAAATTGGGTACACGATTATTGATGATGTGATGAGCTTGCCGGAAAGGCTGCCGGGGATTTACCGCCGGTTGACAACCTGATTGTGGAGGTGGGGGTAAGATGGAAATCAGAAACCAAATTTTTACTGGTGATTGCAAAGTGGTGATGCGCGAGTTTCCAGCCAATTCCATCTCCGCTTGTATTACTGACCCGCCTTACAACTACGAATTTATTGGTCACAAATGGGATGCCACGGAGATTGAACGGCGTGTCAGTCGTGTGCAGGAGAGTAAAACGCTGGTCAAAAACATTCCCTACGGCAGCGGTCTGGCTGGCGGTGTTCGCAACGCGCGATGGTACGAGCGCGTCAGGCAGAACATCCTCGATTACGAGCAGTGGTGTTACGAATGGGCGGTCGAGCTTTTCCGAATCTGCAAGGAAGGAGCAGTTGTCGCAGCCTTCAACAGCACGCGCACGATGGCGCATCTTCAAGTGGCGATGGAGCGTGCAGGGTTTTACGCGCGGGATTGCATCGTCTATCGCCGTCCGAGCGGCATTCCGAAGGGGCTGAACTTGCAAGCCAAGCTCGAACAGAAAGGGATCGAAAATTCCGAAGACTGGGAAGGCTGGCACAGTTGCCTGCGCAACGAGTGGGAAGCAATCGTTGTTGTGCAAAAGCCGCTTGTCAATAACTACGTCGAAACATTGCTTAAAAACGGCATCGGTCTTTTCCATACGAACAACGATGACGGCTCTTTTCAATCAAATATCATCGAGAACATTCCACGCAACGAACGCGAGCAGGAGAACGTCCACTGTACTGTGAAACCGCTGGCTTTGATGGAAAAGCTGGTCGAGATGTTCGTTCCCGCTTCTGGCGAAAATATTGTTCTTGACCCGTTTGCCGGATCAGGCACCACACTGGTTGCGGCAAAGAAGCTAGGTTGCAGCTATCTGGGAATTGAGGTTGTGCCGGAGTATGTTGAGATTGCGAAAAGACGGCTGAGTGAATTGACGCCGCAAGCAGCCAAGGCGAAGAGCACATTACGCCATTCCAAAATCTCCGGCATCACGCTCCTGCATCACCATTGACCGCGAATCCGAAGTCGAGTTGAAAGACCTGTATGGTGAGATTGGCTACACGATGATTGCTGATGTGATGAGTTTGCCGAAGAGATTGCCGGGGATTTATCGGCGGTTGACGGCTTAGCGGGTTTGTGAAACTCTAGGCCCAATAAGGCCAAGACCGTCTCAACGGTTTAAGTGAAGCAATCGGATTGACTTAAAACTGAGGATTGCGGGCACCTCTTAAACCAATGGAGAAGCCGAGATGAGTGACAACTCGAAGATTGAGTGGACTGACGCCACCTGGAATCCTGTTCGTGGATGTACAAAGATCAGCCCCGGATGCACCCACTGTTATGCCGAAACTTTCGCCGAACGTTTTCGTGGAGTGAAAAACCATCCCTACGAACAAGGTTTCGATTTGCGCCTTGTTCCTGAAAAACTTACTGAACCTTTACGCTGGTCAAAGTCCAAAATGGTCTTCGTCAATTCGATGAGTGACCTTTTCCACGCCAGCGTTCCTGATGACTACATCGTGGCTGTGGCTGAACTGATGATCAAAGCCAACTGGCATAGCTATCAGGTTTTGACCAAACGGTCACAGCGACTGCACGAATTACTCAATACCAAATTGAGTTTTGCCGCTAAGCATCCGCATATTTGGTGGGGAGTGAGCGTCGAAGATCGCAAGTATGGTTTGCCGCGAATTGAGCATTTGCGAGACTCACCAGTTAACGTCCGATTCCTTTCCGTGGAGCCTTTACTGGAAGATTTGGGAAAAATAGACCTGAGCGGAATTGGCTGGGTCATTGTCGGCGGCGAAAGCGGTGTGGGAGCGAGACAGATGCAATCGATATGGGTTCGCAACCTTCGGCGGCAGTGCAGCAAAGCCAAAGTTCCTTTCTTCTTCAAGCAGTGGGGAGGAGTAAGAAAGAAAGAAAATGGTAGAGAACTTGACGGTAAGACTTATGACCAATTGCCGGTACGGGGCTCGTTGCCGATTTTAGAATTGTCGGGCAGGCGGACTTTAATAAAAGCTTTTGAGACAGCTTACCCCGTAGAACTATGGAGTTGACGTGATGAGTAAAGAAGACCTCAGCCAGGACGAAATCTACTTTGATCGAGAGCCAGCCTATGTGAAGCACCAGATTCTCAGAGCGTACTTGGTACAGTTTGCGCATATCATTGGCTTCAACTGGAACGTCATAAACTATGTTGATTGCTTCTCCGGTCCCTGGGGAGTAAGAACGGATGATTATCGTGATAGCTCATTTGCTATTGCACTTGCGGAGCTTCGGCTGGCTAGACGAACCCATCAGAAACTTGGGACACATACGAAACTTGGAAAAGAACTTACTCTCCGGTGTTTCTTTTTGGAGAAGAAGCCTTCCGCTTACGCAAAGCTTAAAGAATTTGCTGACAGGGAAAACGGTACTGAGGGATCCCAGATCATCACCAAGAATGCCTCGCTTGAAGATTCAATCGGTGATATTCAGAAGTTTATTACACAGGGTGGAAAGTCGTTTTCATTTATCTTCATTGATCCAACTGGTTGGACCGGCTTCTCAATGGAGAAGATCACTCCATTACTCAAGCTAAAGAACAGCGAAGTTCTGATCAATTTGATGACAGGAGATATTCGGCGATTTGTAGAATCCCAGGATGAAGCAACGAAGGAAAGCTTGAAACGGCTTTTTGGTTCAGACGAATTTAGAGATCGGGTCAAAGGTTTGCGCGGACAGGATAAAGAGGACGCGGTTGTCGCGGTTTATCGAGAGGTTTTAGAAAGAACCGGAAATTTCAATTACACGGCTGACGCGATTGTGCTTCATAAGAGCCACGACACCACCCGCTATCACTTGGTTTACGCAACTCGAAATTCACGAGGAGTCAAGGAGTTTAAGAAATCAGAAAAAAAGGCGATGGAAGCAATGCGGAAATTCTATGCCGAAGGAGATCAACGCAAGAGCATAGAGAAGACAGGCCAAGGTGAGCTGTTTGCGGCTGACGTTAAACATGAATCTCTTTATCTTGAATCGTTACGCACTCGTTACTTGACCAAAGCAAAGGCTGTTGTTAAATCGGAATTACAAAAGTCGCAGAAAGTGGCTTATGACAAGGCTTGGGTACTTGCATTAAGAGAACCTCTCGTTTGGGAAAGTGACTTGAAAGAATGGATAAAAGAATGGAGAAAAGACTTAACGGTTGACGGCTTAACTGGAAGGCAGGCTGTCCCGCAATTTGGAAAAAGTCACTGGTTAATTTGGCGTGGTCCAAAAGTCGAATGAGAATGAAATGGAAACAATCATCTTCATCGGCATTCAAGCCACCGGAAAATCCACCTTCTTCTAACAACGATTCTTCTACACGCAAGACTGCATCAATCAAAGGGAAAAGCCGTCGCGATTCGATCATCTTTCGAATCACGGCGGCTTTGTGTTTATCGGCATAGCCGGTCAATAGAAACTCAGCGATGGTTGACCACGACCTTTGCCTTTCCTTTCTTGGTTACCTTTTTCTGCGTCACCTTGCTGGCAACGGTTTTGCTATTGTGGTGTTTGCCGTTGCTGGAAGCCGTTTTGGGTTTCTCTCCCTTTGGCTTTTCTGCGGCAGGCAACAGGGCTTCGTTGAGGACCTGTTGCACGTTTTCAACGAAGACGAATTCGATGTCGCGCTTGGGTTCTTCCGGCACGTCTTCCATGTCTTTTTTGTTGAGCGCGGGCAGCAGGATTTTGGTGATTTGCGCGCGGTGGGCGGCCAGCACCTTTTCCTTCACGCCGCCGATGGGCAGCACGTTTCCGCGCAGAGTGATTTCGCCGGTCATCGCGACATGCTTGTGGATCGGGCGTCGCGACAAGGCCGAAACCATCGCCGTGGCCATTGTGATGCCTGCCGATGGGCCGTCTTTCGGGATTGCGCCTTCGGGGATGTGGATGTGAATGTCGGTTTTAGCAAAGATGTCTTCATCAATGCCCAGCTCTTTCGCGCGTGATTTGGCGAAGGAGTAGGCTGCCTGCGCTGATTCGCGCATCACGTCGCCAAGCTGTCCGGTCAGTTGCAGCATCCCTTTGCCCTTCATCGTCAGGGCTTCGATAAAGAGGATGTCGCCGCCCGTGGCTGTCACGGCCAAGCCGGTGGCCACGCCAATCTGGTCGTGTTTGAGCATCTCTTCGATTTCGACTTTGGCGACGCCCAGGAATTCGTTCAGGTTATCAGGAGTAACTTTGACTTGTTCAGTATTGCCTTCGGCCACGCGCCGGGCGACCTTGCGGCAGATTTTGCCGATTTCGCGTTCAAGCTGGCGCAGGCCGGATTCGCGCGTGTATTTGGCGATGGCATCGCGCAATGCCTGTTCGGTGATTTGCAGATGTTCGGGCTTGATGCCGTTCTCATCCATCTGCTTGGGCAGCAGGTGGCGCAGAATGATCTGTCGCTTTTCTTCTTCGGTATAACACG
>JBBQVH010000100.1:0-29486 GCA_038211695.1 Blastocatellia bacterium
CAAGGGCGGGCGTGGCGTCCGGCGGCCCTCCCTCACGGTCGGGCTACTGACACATCTCCCCCACATGAACCACTACCTTATTTTGCTATTCGATTGGTGGGTGAAAACCCGTTTGCCTTAAAACTCTGCGGATATTGACAACTCCTCGCCGATTCAGATGCACCGTCACAATCGTCGCGCGCCCTGTCGGTGTCTTTCCCACCACCATAGTGTAGTCGGAATTCCAACCGAAATGAGTCAACCAACGTTGCCGGCGAGGATTGAATAGTGTGACTTTTCTGCCGGTGATTGGATCAACGCCATTCCGCTTGTTTCCCTTTTTACCGTTACAACCTTGACAGGAATAAGCCAGGTTTGAAAGAAGCGACGAACCGCCTCTGGCTTGGGAAAGAATGTGATCAACGGAATATCTGTCGTCTGTCGAAAACGAATCGGGGCAACGGCAGTATTCGCAAAATCCCTGCGCGCGCTCAATCACGATTCGGATCAGACTTTCAGGAACTCGCGCGGCTGGCATATTTTCGTGGTTTGACACCCAATTGCTTCATTACTCCTTCAAAAGAAACACCCCGCAGTTTGGCTAAATCCATAACAGCTTGCAGCCGTTCCGCTTGAAGCATTTCGGCTTTGTCAGTCAGGCGAAGCAATTCCGCTTGTTCCTTGTCTGTAATTGACTCGAATTCCAGACGATTCGTCAGTTCCAGTATTCGTTCTCGTTCTCCATCAGGTAAATTGCGATTGATTCGCAGCAGCAATTCCGATTCTTTCCGGGAAAAATGCGGGGCTTCTTTTTTTGCCGTTGTGCCATTTAACAACTGACTCCTGAGTTCCAACTGAAGCCGTTTTCGTTTCGCCGCGGGCGCGGAGTTCCAGGCTTGCGCGAGGTCTGCGTCAACAGTGATGGTTGCTGTTTTTGTTGCCATACTTACTCCTCATTGCCCATCAAGTGTAACCAGCGAAGACGTGGGTTGTAAAACCGGAGGTGTTACTTGCCGCCCATGCGCGCAACGTCCGTGGAGTTAGATTCAAATGCTGCCCAGACGGCTTCTTCTTCGCTCATGCCCGCAGCGCGCATCTCCCGTTGCGCGTCGAGCACGCGTTTGTAATCGTTCGGCATGACGCGAACGATGCGCGGCAGCCAGGTTCCCCAAGCCGACAGAATCTCTTCGGCGCGGGGGCTGCCGGTGTATTCGGCGTGGCGTTCGATCATCGCTTTGACCAAATCCAGTTCGCCTTCGTCGGCAAAGTGAATTAACTGTCCGAGCCTGACCATCTCCGTGTTGCAGCGTTCGGCGAAACGGCCAGCTTCATCCAGCACATAAGCCACGCCGCCCGACATTCCCGCCGCGAAGTTGCGCCCGGTTGAACCCAGCACGACGACGCGCCCGCCGGTCATGTATTCGCAGCCGTGATCGCCCACGCCTTCGACAACGGCATTGACGCCGCTGTTGCGCACGCAGAACCGTTCGCCCGCGACGCCGTTGAAGTAGGCTTCACCGCTGGTCGCACCGTACAGCGCGACGTTGCCGATGATGATGTTTTCTTCGGGTTTGAAGGTGGAGCCTTTCGGCGGATAGACAATGATCTTGCCGCCGGACAAACCTTTGCCAACGTAATCGTTCGAATCACCTTCAAGCTCAAGCGTGATGCCGCGCGGCACGAATGCGCCGAAGCTTTGCCCGGCGGAACCGGTGAAATGAAGCTGAATCGTGTCGTCCATCAAGCCGGTTGCGCCATAACGCCGCGTCACTTCGCTGCCCAGAATCGTGCCGACCGTACGGTTCTGATTGGTGATCGGAAGGGAAGCTTTGACCGTGCGGCCCTCTTCCAGCGCGGGTTCGCACAGCTTCAGCAAGGTTGTGTTGTCCAGTGCCTTGTCCAAACCGTGATCCTGTTCAATCTGGCAGTAGCGACCGACTCCGGCGGGCACGTCCGGCTGATGCAGAATCGCCGAAAAGTCCAAACCGTATGCTTTCCAGTGGTCAATCGCTTTTCTGGTTTCCAGACATTCCGTGTGGCCGACCATTTCGTTGATTGAACGGAATCCGAGTTCGGCCATCAATTCGCGCGTTTCCCGGGCGATGAAGCGCATGAAGTTGACCACGTGATCGGGCGCTCCCATGAATCGTTTGCGCAGCTCGGGGCTTTGCGTCGCCACCCCAACCGGACAGGTGTTCAGATGGCAAACGCGCATGACAATGCAGCCCAGCGAGACCAGCGGCGCGGTGGCAAAGCCAAACTCTTCGGCACCGAGCAATGCGGCGATGACAACATCGCGGCCTGTCTTCAACTGCCCGTCGGTTTCAACGCGAACGCGGCTGCGCAGGTTGTTCAGTACCAGCACCTGATGCGCTTCAGCCAGCCCAAGCTCCCACGGCACGCCAGCATGCTTGATGCTGGTTTGCGGCGAAGCTCCCGTGCCACCGTCGTGACCGCTGATCAAAATCACATCGGCGTGCGCTTTGGCAACGCCTGCCGCAATCGTTCCGACGCCGACTTCGGCCACCAGTTTGACGCTGATGCGCGCGCGCGTATTGGCGTTCTTCAGGTCATAAATCAACTGCGCCAAATCTTCGATGGAGTAAATGTCGTGATGCGGCGGAGGCGAAATCAAACCGACGCCGGGCGTCGAATGCCGCGTCTTGGCGACCCAAGGATAGACCTTGCTGCCGGGCAACTGGCCGCCTTCGCCGGGTTTCGCGCCCTGCGCCATTTTGATTTGCAGCTCCTGCGCATTGACCAGATATTCGCTGGTTACGCCGAAGCGGCCCGATGCGACTTGTTTGATTGCGCTGTTGCGCCAGTCGCCGTTTTCGTCAGGCGTGAAACGATCCGGGTCTTCGCCGCCTTCGCCTGTGTTGCTTTTGCCGCCGATGCGGTTCATCGCAATCGCCAAGGCTTCGTGCGCTTCCTTGCTGATCGAACCGTAAGACATTGCGCCCGTCTTGAACCGTTTGACGATTTCATCCACCGATTCGACTTCTTCAATCGGCACGGAAGGACGGTCTGATTTTAGATTCATCAGGCCGCGCAGCGTGTAAATCTGCTTGGCCTGATCGTCAATCAACCGGCTGTATTCTTTGAAGGTTTGATAGCTGCCGGTGCGCGTGGCTTTTTGTAGCATGTGAATGGATTGTGGGTTGAACAGATGCGCTTCGCCGCCGGCTCGCCATTGGTACTGGCCGCCTGCTTCCAGCGCGTGGCCGTTGACTTGACGATCCGGGAAGGCGTAGTTGTGCCGCATCAGCACTTCCGTGGCGATGACATTCAAACCGATGCCGCTGATGCGCGACGCCGTGCCGGTGAAGTAACGGTCAATCACTTCCTGCTTGATTCCGATGGCTTCAAAAATCTGCGCGCCGCTGTAACTCTGCACCGTTGAAATGCCCATCTTCGAGATGACTTTGACGATGCCTTTGTTGATGGCTTTGATGTATTTGGCCACGGCCTGTTCGTGCGCGATGTCTGGCAGCATGCCCTGGTTGATCATGTCGTGCAGCGTTTCAAAGGCCAGATACGGATTGATGCCGCGCGCGCCGTAACTCAGCAACAATGCGAAGTGATGAACTTCGCGCGGTTCGCCGGTTTCCAGCACCAGGCCGACCTGCGTGCGAGTGCCTTCGCGCATCAGGTGATGATGCACAGCCGCGACGGCCAGCAGTGCCGGGATCGGCGCGTAATCGCGATCAACGCCCCGGTCAGACAGAATGATGATGTCGTATCCATCAGCGTGCGACTGGCTGGCTTGTTTGCACAGTGCTTCGACCGCGCGCTCCAATTCAGCGCCGCCGCCATTGGCGTTGAACAGCATCGGCAGCGTGATGGATTTGAAGCCCATACGGTCTTTGTCGGCCAATTGGCGCAGCTTTTCCAGGTTTTCGTTGGTGAAGATCGGCGAAGAAAGTTTGATCAACCGCGCGACTTCGGGCGTCGGTTCCAGCATGTTCGCTTCAGGCCCGATGGTCGTGGCGGTGGACATAATCAACTCTTCGCGAATCGAATCAATAGGCGGGTTAGTGACCTGCGCAAAAAGTTGTTTGAAGTAGTTGTACAGCGGCTGCGGCTTGTCCGACAGCACTGCCAGCGGAGTATCCGAACCCATCGAACCCATCGCTTCGACGCCGTCTTTCGCCATCGGCGTCATCAGCAACCGCAGGTCTTCGTGCGTGTAACCGAAGGCTTGTTGGCGAACCAGCATCGTTGCATGGTCGGTTTCGTGAACATATGGCGGCGAAGGCAGGTCTTCGATGGCGACCATGTTCTGCTTCAGCCATTCGCCATAAGGATGTTCGCGCGCCAATTCGTTTTTCAGTTCTTCGTCATCAATGATGCGGCCTTGTTCCAGATCGGCCAGCAGCATGCGGCCAGGTTGCAACCGGCCTTTATAGGCGATGTTTTCCGGCGCAATGTCCAGCACGCCGACTTCCGAAGACATAATCAGGCGGTCGTCTTTAGTCACGTAATAGCGCGCCGGTCGCAATCCGTTGCGATCCAGCACGGCTCCGATGCGAACGCCGTCGGTGAATGCGACTGCCGCCGGGCCATCCCACGGTTCCATCATGCAGGAGTGGTATTCGTAAAACGCGCGCTTTTCCGGACTCATCAGCGGATCGCCTGACCAGGGTTCGGGAATCATCATCATCATTGCGTGCGCAATGGAACGCCCGGTCAGCACCAGCATCTCCAACACGTTATCGAACATTCCGGAATCGGAGTTGTTCACGTCAATGATCGGCAGCAGCTTTTCCAAATCCTCCTGGCCGAAAAGCGAGGATTTCATGCGGCCTTCGCGCGCGTGCATCCAGTTGATGTTGCCGCGCAGGGTGTTGATTTCGCCGTTGTGGCAAAGGTAGCGATACGGATGCGCGCGGCCCCAACTGGGGAAGGTGTTCGTTGAAAAGCGCGAGTGAACCATGCCCAGCGCCGATTTGAAATCAGGGTCTTGCAAGTCCAGGTAGAACGGACGCAACTGCGTCGAACTGAGCATTCCTTTGTATACCAGCGTCTTGTACGACAGGCTGGGAATGTGAAAGCCTTCTACTTGGGGAAGGCCGGAGTTGCGCCCGAAATTCCTGATGCTGCGGATGCTTTTTTTACGGATGATGCAGAGCTTGCGTTCGAAGGGCAGCCCCCTTTTCCCATCGGGCAAATCCGCCGCCCGTTTGATGAATACTTGCCGGAAGCACGGTTCAGCAGCTTTGGCGGTTGGCCCAATCATCGAATCATCCACGGGCACATCGCGCCAACCTAAAACTTCCTGCCCTTCTTCGCGGACTTCGGCTTCAAACATCTCTTCGCAGGCGCGGCGTTTTGCTTCGTCGGCGGGCAGAAACAGGTTGCCCACGCCGTATTGGCCGGGTTCCGGCAACGTGAAGCCCAGCCTGGCGCATTCTTTCAGGAAAAATTCGTGCGGGATTTGAACCAGAATGCCTGCGCCGTCGCCGGTGTTTTCTTCACTGCCGACCGCGCCACGATGTTTCAGGTTGACCAGAATCTGAAGCGCCTGCTCGATGATCTGGTGCGAGCGGCGGCCTTTCAAATCAACCACGAACCCCATCCCGCAGGCGTCGTGTTCGTAGCTGGGATCGTATAAACCTTGCTTAGTTGGTGGAATTTGGTGAGTCATTTGATTATGTCCCGCCTTTTATTTTTCAGGCCAGCCTGTCGGAAATTGGCCAGCCCATTTGATAAAGGAATACCTGCCACTGACTCCGGCTTCCGGCTTTTCCATCAAGTCGCCAATAATTCAAAAGCCTCAGCGAGTTCTTTTCATCTCGCTGAGGCTTTCAATCGTTTTAGTCTTTTAGGATTGACCTTAACTTTTGTCACCAGCGAGAAAGGCCTCGTTTGGCAGCATCCGGGGTGGCTTTTGCGGCTGCCACTGACGCCGTTTTCGCGGTCAGTGACGAAGCAAGAAGAGCCAACTTATTATTTCCCTTTGAAGTCGCCATTGTGGTCAAATCTCGACGCAGGTGATTCGAATTCAGATGCAAATTTCGATGTGTTACTGGTTTGGTGCTCAGGAAAGATGCGAGCATCACCCATAAAATACTTAAATCCTATTGGTCAGTCCAATGAATTATTTTCATCGCCTGGATCAATTCTATTTGTCATAAGATTTGCGAAAGCTGCCAAAGTGACCTGACTGTGGATGGCAAAACACTGTTCCAACCCACCCGTCTTTCATCTTTCAGAGATTTCAATCCGTCTGATCACAACGCCCCGCACAATCTGATCCACGACTTCCATCCCTTTTGTGACTTGGCCGAAAACCGTGTAGCCACCGTCCAGATGCGGCTGCGGCGAATGCGTGATGAAAAACTGGCTGCCGCCTGTGTCCTTGCCCGACAACGCCATTCCCAAAGAGCCGCGTTCGTAAGGCCGCGTGTTCACCTCGCAGCGAATCTGGTAGCCCGGCCCGCCTTCGCCATCGCCGCGTGGATCGCCTCCCTGAATGACGAAGTTCGGCACCACGCGATGAAACGTCAGGTTGTTGAAATAGCCTTTGCGCGCCAGCGTGATGAAGCTGTCCACCGTGATCGGCGCGTCCTGCGGAAAGAGTTCCATTGTGATCGTCGTGCCCACATCGGTGTGAATCGTTGCGGTGACTTTCCGGTTCATCCGCGCGACGACGCGCTGGTAGAAAAGTTTGTTGTGGCCAGTTTGGACAATGCCGACGCGGTCGGAGAAATCGCCTGCGCCTAGTTGCTTGAGTAATTCAATAGCGCGGCGGCGGACAAGATGGTCAGGGTCGTTTAAGGAAAGTTTGATGGACTCGACGGCTTTTTCGGATTTGTATTTCGAGATGGCGGTGAGAATTGCAAGTTTCGCGTCATTAGCTTGATCGTTTGCACTTTCCTTCAACGCCTCAGCCAAAGCATCGTAAGTTTCGGTGTCTTGAAAGCCTACCAGCAAGTTTGCAGCTGTTGCACGAGCAATTATGTCTTCATCCAAAAGTGAACCTTTGAGAAGCTTTTGTAGTGTGTTGGGTTTTCGCTTGGCCAAAGCTCGTAGAATTTCAGGATTTGCTTTAGACAAATTCCTTCCGCTCACCTCGCCTGCTACCAGCAATAGCATTTCTTTAGCTTCTTCTGTATCAAGTTCACCAAGTCCTTGAGCCAAGGCGGCAAGTGCCTTCCAGTGCTCTCGGTATAGCTGTCCCCTTTCGTAAAACTCTTTCTCGCTTATATGGGCAATGGCAATTTCAACCTCAGGAAAGGCTCCTATACCCCTGAATGATCTGAATTGGCGGAGTAATGGTATTGCCTTTGTATCTCTCAAGCTACCAAGAGCGGCTGCAATCTCAGCAATCAGGGTTTCTTTAGTCCCAATTCCTTCCTCTTCTTTGAAATACCGATCTAACATTTTTTCTGCAAAGTCTATCAGCGGAGTTGTAGCGCGCTTGTCATTCAGCAAGGCCAACGCTCGTATGCTTGTAACTTGTACTTGCTCACTTTTGTCGCCAAGCAATTTGATCAGCGGTTCTACTGCTCGCGCATCTTTGCTTGCGCCCAAAGCCCGCGCGGCATTGGCGCGGACGTTGTGGTCACTGTCATTCAACGCTTCCAGTAAGGCGGGAACAGCAGAAGCAATCGGCTGGCGGATTCGCGACAAGGCGTTTGCGGCTTGGGCGCGGATGTCCGCGTCTTTAGATTTCAGTTGGCCGGTCAACGTAGAGATAGAGGATGGAGAGCGCAGTCGCATCAATGCTGTGATCGCAATTGAAGTCATCAGCTTTCCATCCAGCGTCGCCAAATCATCGGCCAAGCCGATTTTCAACATTGCATTGCTAACCACGTTCTTGCGTTCTTGTTCACTCAATACCTCGGCATTGCCCGGCGCACTAGCGATTTTTCCCAAAGCTTCAATGATCCTTGCCTGGACTTGGTCTGGGGCAGCGGGCCATCGCCAAGTCAGCGCGGCGGATAGCAAAGGTGGAACGGCTCTGACATCCTCTATTTCGCCGAGAGCGAAGGCCGCCATCGCCCGAACTTGTTCGTTCGTGTCTTTTTCCAAGACGTCCATCAGGGCATCAATCACTTCTTTACGCCTTTCACCGATGCGGCCAATAGCTAGCGCCGCGCGTTCGCGGACTTTTGACGAAGCGTGTTTGAGCAGCTTCGCCAATTCGTCGCCGTTCAAGTTGCGCTCGTCTTCCAGTTGGAGGATGCGTGCGTGCAGGCTGGGCGGGATGGATTGCGCCAATGCCACGGTTGGACAACACAGCCAAGCCAAACCGAGCAAGAGGATTGTTTGTTTCATCATAAAGTTCAGGCTTCAGGCATGGAGTTCAGGCTTCAGCCTGCAGTTTGTAATTCAGCCTTAAGGTTGTCTTGAGCATGATGCGAAGACAGGCTGAAGCCTGTTCTACAAACTGCAGGCTGAAGCCTGAACTCCATGCTTTTTAATTACCTGCTCCATTTGTTTTCTTCTTGGCGATTTCGACCATACGTTCTACATCGGCCAACAGCTTCTTGGCGTCGTAGACGATGCCGTCTTTGATCGTGTATTTGATGCCGCCGACTCGTTCGGGCTGATTGGATTGGTCGTTCAAACGAATCGCGCCCGTGCCATAAAGCACTTTCAAATTGGCAATTGGATTTTCCGGCACGATTACCAGATCGGCCAGCATTCCCGGTTTGATGATGCCGAACTCAATCGGCTTGCCCGTGGGTTCGTGTAGTAACTGCGCGCCGTACATCGTGGCGGAGCGGATGACTTCCAATGGATGAAAGCCTGCTTCCTGCAATAACTCGAACTCGCGGATGTAATCGAATCCGTACAGCTTATAAATGAAGCCGGAATCGCTTCCCGTGGTGACGCGGCCGCCGCGATTTTTGTATTCATTTACAAAAGCCATCCACAACCGGTAATTGTTTTTCCATTCGACTTCATCCTGCGTCGTCCAGTTGAACCAGTACGAACCGTGGGCTTCGCGGCTGGGCGTGTAGAACTTCCACAACGAAGGCAGCGTGTACCGGTCGTGCCATTCGGCGCGCATCGAACGCATCAGGTCGCGGCTGGCTTCGTAGATGGTGAACGTCGGATCAAGCGTGAACTTCAGCTTGATCAATTCATCCATCACCTCGTTCCATTTTTTGCTGCCAGGCGGCGCAGCCTGTTTCCACAGGCGTCCGGCCTGGCCGAAGCGATGCGATTCGTCGTTGTAGTTGTAATCCAGCGGGAAGTCCTGAATCGTGCGGTCGGCAAACAGCGCTTCGGGCAGCCCGTACCAGTGCTCCATCGAACGCATGCCCAATCGCGCGGCTTGCAGGATGTTCAACCGCGCAACGCCCAGTTGATTCAGGTGCGTGGTCGAACCCAGGCCGAGCTTGTTTGCTTCGTCCAAAAACGCAGCCATGATTTCGGGGTCGTAAATCGGGCCGTCGCCGATGACCTTGAATCCATCCACGCCTTTTTCTTTGGCCCAGCGAACGTAATCGCGCGCCAGTTCGGGCGTACGCAGCGCCCCCTTGTCCCAGCCTGCGCCAGGCGCGACATAAGCAAAAATGCGAGGCGCGGTGATTTCGTTTTTGGCGCTGCGTTCGCGTTCGCGCAATGTCCAATCTACGCCGTTGAAACTGCCCGGTTCGCGCACCGTCGTTACGCCGTGGGCCATCCATAACTTGTAGACATATTCGGCTGATGTCCCCTGCGCTGCGCCGCCCGTGTGTCCGTGGCAATCCACGAACCCCGGCAGCACATACATGCCTGTCGCATCAATTTCTTTGGTGGCGTTTCGCGGACGGTTGGCTTCGCGGATGGGAACTCGAGGGTAGCCGACGCTGCGGACTTCGGCGATGCGATTGTTTTCGATGACGATGTCCACCGGGCCGATGGGCGGCGCGCCTGTGCCGTCAATCACCGTCGCGCCGCGAATAATCAGACGTTCGAACGGGCCTTCGCCTTCGCTTCTATTCGGCGCGGGGGCGACGCCGCGTTGTTGCGCCGAAGCGGTCATTGCCGCAACGGTGATGACAACAAAACACAAAAACATGAGCCGTGATTTAAATGCCATATGATGGCTCTCCTCTTGAATTGTTTTCGATTTGCACTGCGTGGTTGGCCGCGCGAAGGATGAACTTTTTCGAGTGGCAAGGCAAGAAGCGAGAGCGAAAGCTTGCAATCAAAAGGCACTGTTGCCATCATCACGCCGCATTTCCTGCGACCTTCAAAAAATCAATCAACAGGACAAGTGTTTGAAGTTCCGACAAACCGCACCAACACGGGAAAACATCAATGACGACAATACTGTATAAAACTGAAACCGGCTCAGTGCTGGATGATGGCGGCGAGTTTTATCAATTGCCTGAAAATGATTGGGATGTGCTGCTGAATCGCAATGATCACGAATTTGTCATGACCAGCATGACGCGGCGTTCGACGCGGCTGCGCGAGTTCGATCCTCAAACCGATGCGCTGGCACCCATTGGACGGCAAGAAGTGTGGGCGGCGGGCGTCACCTACTTTCGCAGCCGCACCGCGCGGATGGAAGAATCGAAAGACGCGGGCGGCGGCAGCTTTTATGATCGTGTGTACGAAGCGCCGCGCCCCGAACTTTTCTTCAAAGCCACGCCCAACCGCGTCGCGGGCACGGGCCAGAAGGTCCGCATCCGCCGCGATTCAAAATGGAATGTGCCGGAGCCGGAACTGGTGCTGGTTGTCAATTCGCTGGGCGAAATCATCGGTTACACCATCGGCAACGACATGAGTTCGCGCGACATTGAGGGCGAAAATCCGCTCTATTTGCCGCAGGCGAAAGTGTACGCGCAAAGCTGCGGGCTGGGGCCGGGCATCTTGCTCCGTTCGCGCCCGCTGGAGTCGGAAACGAAGATTGAGATTGAGATCAAGCGCAGGAAGAAGACCGTGTTCAAAGGCGAAACCGATTTGGGGCAATTGAAACGCTCGCCGCAGGAACTGGTCGAATACCTGTATCGCGATAACGATTTCCCGTATGGCTGTTTTCTGCTGACGGGCACGGGCATTGTGCCGCCGGACGAATTCACGCTGGCGGTGGAAGACGAAATTCGCATTACCATTGAACCCATCGGCACGTTGGTCAATTACGTGACGCAAGCTGGGGAATGAAGATTGGTTCACCACAAAAATCACAAAAGGCACAGAAACCGGCTTTGGCAAGGGGGCCGCTTTGTGTCTTGTGTGCTTTTTGTGGTGGGTTTCAATCCTCTTAAACTGAAAACTACTGAGATTTGAAATGGAATTACACGGTCAAAATATCATTGCAGGAAAAGTGAGAGAACGAGGCGGCCAGAAGTTTCCGGCGTTCGCCCCGGCAGAAGGCAAACACATCGAACCGCAGTTTGAAGAAGCAGTGCCGGAACAGGTGGATGAAGCGCTGTTGGCTGCCGATACGGCGTTTGACGAATACCGGTTGCTTCCCGCCGAACGGCGCGCGGCCTTTCTGGACGCCATCGCGGAAGAGATTCTGGCGCTGGGCGATGCGCTGATTGAACGGGCGCACATCGAAACGGCGCTGCCCAAAGAGCGATTGACAGGCGAGCGCGGGCGGACAATGAATCAATTGAAAATGTTTGCCAGCCTCGTTCGCGAAGGTTCGTGGGTGGATGCGCGGATTGATCTGGCGCAGCCTGATCGCCAACCCTTGCCCAAGCCGGACATTCGCCGAATGTTGATTGCCATTGGCCCCGTGGTGGTTTTCGGCGCCAGTAATTTTCCGCTGGCATTTTCGGTTGCGGGCGGCGACACGGCATCGGCAATGGCCGCTGGCTGTCCGGTGGTTGTCAAAGCGCATCCGGCGCATCCTGGAACTTCAGAATTGGTTGCGCGGGCAATCGTGGCGGCGGCAGAAAAGACCGTGATGCCAGCGGGCGTCTTTTCGATGCTGCATGGGATGGGGCATGAAGTCGGCGTGGCTTTGGTCAAACATCCATTGACCAAGGCCGTTGGTTTCACCGGCAGTTTGCGCGGCGGACGAGCGCTGTTTGATGTTGCGGCGCAGCGGCCCGATCCGATTCCGGTCTATGCCGAGATGGGCAGCACAAACCCGGTCTTCATTTTGCCGGGCGCGTTGAAAGAGCGCGGGGCTGCAATTGCTGAAGGTTTGAAAACTTCGGTTACCATGGGCGTTGGACAGTTCTGCACTAATCCGGGCCTGGCCGTGGGTTTGAAGGATGAAACTCTAAGGGCGTTTACCACCAAGCTGGGCGAGCTGTTCGCTAATGTTGCGCCGGGCACGATGCTCTATCCGGGCATCCTGCAATCCTACGAACAGGGCCTGAAGCAATTCAGCGAAATTCCCGGCGTCAACAAAATTCAGTCGAACCACACCGCCGAACTGAACCGCACCGAAGCGCGCCCGACGTTATTTACGACTGATGGCGCAACCTTTCTGCAAAACCGCGAACTTGGCGAAGAGGTCTTCGGGCCGTCTACCGTCGTCGTCAGTTGCGATTCGCCCAAACAGATGGAGTACATCGCCCGCAAGCTGGAAGGCCATCTGACCGCGACGATTCACGGCACGGAAGAAGACCTGGCCGAATACAAATTGTTGATTACCATTTTGGAAAACAAAGTGGGCCGCTTGCTTTTCAATGGCTTCCCAACCGGCGTTGAAGTCTGCGCTTCGATGCAGCACGGTGGGCCTTATCCGGCGACCACCGATTCCCGTTCGACTTCCGTAGGCACTGCCGCGATCTATCGGTTTGCGCGCCCGGTCAGTTACCAAAACTTCCCGCAATCGGCGCTGCCCGTTGAACTACAAAACAAAAATCAGCGTGGCGTCTGGCGACTAGTGGACAATCAGTTCACGAAAGAGGATTGCTGAAAAGTGAATGGACAGGACGAACAGGATTTTTCAGGATTGTTTTTCCATCTTGCTGACTCCTGTCAATCCTGTCTATTTTTTCGTCTGTTCAAGTTGCGCCAACGTCTTCTTCGGCAGTTTCGATTTGACCATCTCATACGAATCCTTTATCAGCCGTTTCAACTCAGCCTGCGGCAGGGCATCCAGCCGTTTCATTGCCACCCAGTGATACCGCGCGACATAAGGGGCAGGATCAATGTCTTCCTGCTCGGTCAGTTCAGCAAACTCTTCCGGCGTGCACTTGAACGACATTCGGTACGGCGCGGCCGCATCCAGTACCAGCACGGTGAACATTTTGCCGCCGATGCGCAGCAGCAGATCGTGTTCCCACTGAACAATTTCATCCACGTGGGGCAGCGACAGGCAATATTCACGAATGGAATCGAAGCTCATACAACGTGTGTCCTTTGGAAAAATGATGGGTAGTGGCTCAGTGAAGAGAGAGAGCACGATGTAACCACGTGTCAGTAGCCCGCGCGTGAGCAAGGGCTGGCGTGGCGTCCGACGGCCCTCCCTCACGGTCGGGCTACTGACACATCTCCCCCACATGAACCACTACCAAAAAATTAACTTCCCCGTGTGGGACAAGATTCCATCTTGTCCCACGACAGACGATGCGCCGAAACTGGGAAGTTAAATTTTTACGTTCACTTAGCTGCTGACCTTGGCTGCGAACACGTTGGCATAGTGTTTGAAAGCGGAAATCTCCAATTTATTCATTCTGCGAATCAGTTGAGGTGAATCATGCAAAAGCTCTGGCAAGACCTTCGTTATAGCTTTCGGATGTTGTGGAAGCGTCCCGGTTTCACGTTGGTGGTGATGCTGACGCTGGCCATTGGCATTGGCACAAACACCGCGATCTTCAGCGTCGTGAATGCCGTGCTGTTGCGCCCGTTGCCCTTTCGCCAGCCGGGCCAACTGGTGCGCGTGTACAGCGAATTTCCCTCGATGAACCTGCGCAAGTTCTGGATGTCAGTGCCGGAGTTTCTGGATATTCAGAAAGAAGCGAAGTCATGGGAATCAATCGGCGCGTGGGCGACGGGTGGCGTGAACGTCGGCACGGCCAGTTCGCCCATCCGCGTCAATTCAACGCAGGTCACGCGAGGGTTGATTGATACTTTGGGCGTGCAGCCCGTGATGGGCCGTAACTTCACCGCGGAAGAAGACAACGTCGGCGGTGCGCGGACGGTCATGCTTTCTCATTCCCTGTGGCAGCGCGCGTTCGGTGGCAAAGCAGACATCATCGGCCAGCAGGTCAAGATCAACGAACAGCCAAGCACCGTTGTCGGCGTCATGCCGCAAGGCTACGTCTTTCCGCCCGGCAGCAACGACCCGGCGGAAGTCTTGGCTCCGTTTCAATTCGATCCGGCCAATCCGGGCAATCGTGGCGGCCACTTCCTGTATGTGATCGGGCGATTGAAATCCGGCGCGAGCATTGATCAAGCGCGGCAGGAAATGGGAATGCTGGAAGCCGGATGGAAGGGCGAAAACCGCGCGCGGCACCTGCTGAATCCGCAACTTCATCCCGTTTTGATGACGCCTTTGCACGAAGATGTGACCGGCGCGGCCAAACCCGCCGTGTTGATGTTATTGGGCGCGGTCGGCTTTGTTCTGTTGATAGCCTGTGCCAACGTTGCCAGCCTGTTGTTGGCGCGCGCCGAAGCCCGGCATCGTGAATTTGCCGTACGGCTGGCGCTGGGGGCTGGACGCTGGCGAATGTTGCGGCAGTTCCTGACCGAAGGAATGATTTTGGTGCTGCTGGGCGCGGGGGCTGGCGTGCTGCTGGCGCAGCTTGCGTTAAAGGCAATCCTGACCGCCGCGCCAGACAGCGTGCCGCGCACGGGCGAAGTTCGGATTGATTGGCTGGTGCTGGCCTTCACGCTGGGCGTGTCGGTGCTTTCGGTCTTTCTGTTTGCACTGGCGCCGATGCTGCAATTGCGCGAACAGAATCTGGCCAGTTGGCTGCACGGTTCCAGCAAAGGCGCGGGAACCAATTCCAGCAGCCAATGGCTGCGCAAAGGACTGGTCGTCACCGAAATCGCATTGGCCGTTGTGCTGGTCGTTGGGTCGGGTTTGATGATCCGTGCTTTCTGGAAGCTGCGCCACGTTGAGCTGGGATTCAATCCCAACAATGTCCTGAGCTTCAGCGTACAACTGCCGCCGAACAATTACCAAATCCCCGACCGGCTGCGCTTTGTCAATAACTTGCAGGAGAAATTGGCTGCGCTGCCCGGCGTGCAATCCGCAGCGCTGGCTGGAGAGTTGCCGCCGCTGCGTCCGATAGACGCCAACGACACTGACATCGAAGATTACAAGCCCAATTCGCCGGACGAACCGGCAGAGAACGTGGACTTCTGGAACATCACCAGTGAAGACTATTTCAAAACGCTTGGCATCCGCACCATCGAAGGCCGCACCTTTGAACCGTCCGACCGCAACGACAGCGCCCAGCGCGTCGTCGTCATCAATCAATCATTGGCGCGCCGTTTCTGGAAAGGCTCGCCCATTGGCCGCCGCCTGAATCCCGGTGGAGGGCAACAACCAACGTGGTTCACCGTCGTCGGCATCGTCGAAAACACCAAGAATCTGGGCGTGGATAAACCAGCCGGGACTGAACTTTATTTCTTGCAGCCACAGACGGTCACAGCGCTGGGTGGTGTCAGCACCCAGATGAATTTCGTTGTGCGCGCCAGTGGCGACCCGCTTGCCGTGGCGGCTGCGGCGCGCTCCGCGGTGCGCGAAATTGATGCGGGCCTGCCGGTTTATGGCCTGCAGACACTTTCAACTTTGGTCGGGGATTCGCTGGTGCGCCCGCGCTTTCTTTCCATGTTGCTGATGGCCTTTTCAGTCATTGCGATGTTGCTGGCGGCGGTGGGCATTTACGGCGTGATGGCCTATTCCGTATCGCAGCGAACGCAGGAAATTGGCGTCCGCATGGCCTTGGGCGCCAGCACGGTTCATGTGCTGAAAATGGTTTTGGTACAAGGAGCAAAACTGACCGCTTTGGGCATTGTGATCGGCCTGGGTGGTGCGATTGCCCTGACGCGATTGATGGCGAAATTGCTGTTTGAAGTCAGCGTGACCGATCCCTGGACTTTTGCGGCCGTCGTCGCGCTGCTTTCCGTCGTGGCATTGCTGGCCTGCTACATTCCCGCAAGGCGCGCCACAAAGGTAGACCCGATGATCGCGCTTCGCTACGAATAACAGTACCGCGCGCGTGAGCAAGCGGCACATCAAGCTTGTCCGACTTGCTTTCAGGCCAAGCCTCCGCTTGCTTACGCGCGCGGTACCGTACCTGCACAACTTTTCTGCAAACCGATCTAATGCGCCCTCGGCTATTCAATACAAGCCTTCCGTTGAACTTCGTCCTCCCTGAATCCGTGTGCTAAGCTCACCCGTGCCCCCGGTTCTGACAGGTGAGGACAATTATGATCCAACGCTTCAAACTTACTTCCGTTCTCGGCAATTACCAAAGACAACTTTTCGTACTCGCTTCGCTCTCTTTTTCCACAATGCTCTGTTTGGGCATGCTTGTCTTGCGCGCCTTGCATTACCATAGTTCGACGCAACGCTGGCTGGTCTGGAACCTGTTCCTGGCGTGGCTGCCGGCGTTGGGAGCCTTTGCCGCGTACAATCTGCATCACTGGCCCACACGTTTGCGCTGGCTGCCGATGATCGGGTTCGCCTTGCTCTGGCTGCTCTTTCTGCCCAATGCCACCTATCTGATTACAGACATCATCCACCTCAAGCCAAACAGCGTCGTACCGATTTGGTATGACTTGCTGACACTGGTTGCCTTCGCCTGGACGGGATCGTTTCTTGGCTTGATTTCGCTGTTTCTGATGCAGGAGCTGGTGCGCCGGATGATCGGACGCACGGCCAGTTGGCTGTTTGTTGTCGGCGTGCTGATGCTGAATGGCTTTGGCGTCTACTTCGGGCGCTTTCTGCGCTGGAACAGTTGGGACGCGCTGTTCCGCCCATCCAGCCTGCTGAATGAACTGCTGGATGGCGTGCTGCATCCGCTGGAGCATATGCAGACCTTGGCCTTTGCCGGGCTGTTCACGCTGCTGTTCAGCGCCGTCTACCTGATGATGCTGTCATTCACCCACCTGCACCTGGATCATCAGCGGCGTTAATCCATCGCTAAAATTTTCACCTTCACCAAACCACACAAAGGATCACTGGAAAACCAATAACCCGGCAGTTTCAGAGCGAACAAATAAATTCGCTACTACAAAGCTGATTTGCCAAGGAGCTTTCTGTGATTTCAATCAAGCCAATAATGAGCGCCACGGAACTGGAAGCGTTTGCTCAGACCAACTTTCCGCAAATGGACGGCTTCGGTTTTCGCATTGAAGAAGTTGAAGCCAGGCTGCTGCGCATTCGATTGCTTTACCACTCGCGGCATCTGCGGCCCGGCGGAACGATTTCAGGCCCGGCGATGATGACGCTGGCGGATACGGCGATGTATTTCGCCGTGCTGTCAATGATCGGCCCGGTCGCGTTGGCCGTGACCACAAATTTGAACATCAATTTTCTGCGCAAACCCGCGCCCGCCGATGTCATCGCCGAATGCCGATTGCTGAAATTGGGGGCCAGGCTGGCCGTCGGTGACGTGTTGATGTTTTCCGATGGCGAAAGTGAGCCGGTGGCGCAGGCGACGGTAACTTATTCAATCCCGCCGGATCAGTACCGCGAGCGGTAGCGAGCGAGCCTCCCGCTGAGAGCTTACTTCGGATGGGTCGCTCGCTACCGCTCGCGTTACTGATTCGCTACAATCCGCGCGATCTCCTGTCATCAACTTCAATTCAATGGAGGAGCTATGAAACTTAGGACAGCATTTCTGTTCGCAGCGATTGCTGCGGCTTCAACGATTATTTTGAATGGATCGAAAATGGACGCTCAAGAACAACCGCCGAAACCACCGGTCGCTAAAAAGATTCCAAAGACCGCGCAGATTCACGGATACACCGTGACGGACGATTACGCCTGGCTGCGCGACGACAAACGCGAAAGCCCGGACGTGGTCAATTATCTAAAGGCCGAGAACGATTACGCCGACGCAATGACGCGCTCGCAGCAGGACTTCCGCGAATCGCTTTACACAGAGATGCTTGGCCGCATTAAAGAAGACGACGCGCAGGTTCCCTACAAACAGGGCGAGTATTTTTATTACTCGCGTACTGAAAAAGGAAAGCAGTATTCGATTATGTGCCGCAAGCGCGGCAGCCTGACTGCGCCCGAAGAAATTACGATAGACCAAAACCAGATGGCCGAAGGCAAACAGTTTTTCAGCCTTGGCTCATACAACATCAGCACGGATGGCAATCTGCTGGCCTTTTCGACTGACATCGTTGGTTACAGGCAATACAAGCTGCACGTCAAAGACCTGCGCACAGGAAAGATCGTTGAAAACATTGCCGAACGCGTGACCAGCGTGGCCTGGGCCAATGACAACAAGACGCTTTTTTATACGCAGGAAGAAGAAACCACCAAACGCTCGCATAAGTTTTTCCGCACAGTGCTGGGCAGCGGCAAGAACGATTTGCTTTACGAAGAGAAAGACGAGTTGTATCGCGTCTACGGCGGCAAGACGCGCAGCAAGGGTTACGTGCTGCTCATCGTAGCCAGCTCGACCACCAGCGAATGCCGCTACGTTTCGGCGGATCAGCCAGCGGATGAATTGAAGCTCTTCCAGCCGCGCAAGGAAGGGCACGAATATTACGTGGATCATCTGGGCGATAAGTTTTATGTCCGCACAAATGACATGGGCAAGAACTTCCGTTTGGTGACGACTGCGCTCAAAGCCACGGCTCAGGAGAATTGGAAAGAAGTCATTCCGCATCGCAAAGACGTCATGCTGGAAGACGTGGATTGCTTCGCCACGCACTTCGTCGTCAATGAGCGCGAGAACGGCGTGCCGAAGATCAACATTCACGACCTGAAATCCGGCAAGTCGCATTACATAGACTTCCCCGAACCGGTTTACGTCGCCGGGCCGCAACAGAACGTAGAGTTCGAGACGGCTCTTTACCGCTTCAGTTATGAATCCTTCGTCACGCCCAACTCCGTTTACGATTACGACGTAAAGACGCGCAAACGTGAATTGATGAAGCAGCAGCCAGTGCTGGGCGGTTACGACGCCAGTCTTTACAAATCCGAACGCACTTACGCCACGGCTTCTGACGGCGCGAAAGTGCCTGTTTCGATTGTCTACAAGAAAGATTTGAAGCGCGATGGATCAAGGCCGCTGCTGCTAGAGGCCTATGGCTCTTACGGCATCCCGAATGACGTGGGCTTTTCTTCCGGACGGCTGAGCTTGCTCAATCGCGGCGTCATCTACGCTCAAGCGCACATTCGTGGCGGCGGCGACCTGGGCAAAGAATGGCACGATCAAGGCAAGATGATGGCCAAGAAGAACACCTTCACGGACTTCATCGCCAGCGCCGAACATCTGGTCAAAGAGAAGTACACAAACCGAGACCGGCTGGCCATTACGGGCGGCAGCGCAGGCGGCCTGCTGATGGGCGCGGTGACGAACATGCGGCCTGATTTATTCAAGCTTGTTATTTCTTACGTCCCGTTTGTGGACGTGATGAACACGATGCTTGATGCGTCGCTGCCGCTGACCGTGGGCGAATATCTGGAATGGGGCAACCCAAACGAGAAAGCCGCGTACGATTACATGCGCAGCTATTCGCCGTATGAAAACCTTGAGAAGAAGGCCTATCCGACAATCCTGGTGCGCACCTCGCTGCACGACAGCCAGGTTGGGTATTGGGAACCGGCGAAATACGTGGCCCGGCTGCGTGAATTGAAGACCGACAACAATCTGCTGCTGTTCAAGGTCAAGCTTGAACCCGGCGGGCACGGCGGCGCTTCAGGCCGTTACGACCGGCTGAAGGATACGGCGTTTGACTACGCTTTCATCCTCAGTCAATTTGGCGTTACGAAGTAGGGTGAGCCAGAAGTAGGAATTGGCAAAGACAGCGGCGGAGCAATGTTCAAGGTTGTTCCGCCGCTTTGATTTGTGGCCTGGGCAATCGGAACCAGAACCTCGTTCCGCCTTCGGGACGCGGAAGGTGGCCGATTTTGCCGCCCCAATGTTCAACCGTAATGCGACAGAAATAGAGTCCCAATCCAATCTTGCCTCTGCCTTTCTTTCCTTGCGCGAATTTTTGAAAGAGCATCGGCGCGATTTCCGGCGGAATGCCTGGGCCTTCGTCGTCAATCGCAATCAGCACGCTCTCGCCTTCATCTTCGCAGCCAACGGTGACGGTGGAATTGGCCGGGCTGTAACGCAGCGCATTTTCAATCAGGTTCGATAGCACGCGTTCCAGCCGCGACCGTTCGCCGACGACTTTCCAGTCCTTCTTCAGATCAAGCGCAGGATCGAATTGCAGGCGGACTTGATTGAGCATAAAGGCCGGCGACAGAGCTTCGATGACTTCGCGAGCGGCGTGCATGGCATCGGGCGCTTCTGCCGGGTCGGCGGTGAACCGTTCGACGGATTCAACTTCGGCGGAGAAGGCTTGCAGGATTTCGCGGATCAGCGTTTCCTGTTTGTTGGCCTGGCGCTGGCCGATGTCCAGAAACTTGCGGCCCTGTGCAGAGATCGGTTCGTTGGCCAGCAATTCAAATCCGCCTTTGATGCCCATCAGCGGCCCGGCCAGATCGTGAACGATGCAATGCAACAAAATCTCTTTTTTCTGAATCTCTTTGACCAGGCGTTGATAACTGAGGCTCAACTCGTTGCCTTTTTGTTGCATCAGTCGTTGTTGCCGTTCGCTGGCTGTGGCGTCCAGCAGCAGCGCGCAATCGCCCGAAGGCGTCGAGAATAAATGCAGGTCGGCAGGACGCCCCGATTCGGTCTGCATGCAGGGCAGGATCAATCCCTCGCCCGCCAGCGGCAACAGACCTTCCAGAAAGAAGATTTGTTGGCTGGCCAATTCGCCAGCAGATAAATCCGAAATGCCATAGGCCGCAAGCTCGCCTCCCCACGCGCGGAGCAGCCCGTCTTCATTGGTCAACAGATATGCGGGCGAGCGATGTTCAGCCGCCAACCGGCTTAGATACGTATGCACGGAAACAGGCAATTCGGCCATCGTCGCCTCCTTGGAAAAAGAGCATGGAGTTCAGCCTTCAGGCTGCCGCATCCGGCTTACAAGTGCTGGAATAAACTACGGGCAGCCTGAAGGCTGCGCGACCATACTGCAGGCTGAAGCCTGAACTCCATGCGCGATTTTCATTCTTTCAGGGTTTTGTGTGGGTTATGGGCACATCTTCTTTGCCAACAGTTGAAATGCCTCCTCCACGCCTTCGCCAGTTTTCGCGCTGCTTTTGAAAGTGTCCCATCCACTGGCAAGAATTTCTTTCATTGCCTGCTCGTCAACGTCCCATTCGTTGACAAGGTCGGCTTTGTTGAGGAGCAGGACGAAGGGTAGCGGGCCAATATCTTTTGTCACGCGCTGTTCCAGCATCCGCGCCGTATCCAGCGTGCTGCGCCGCGTGCCATCGGCAACCAGCAGATAGCCAGCCGCGCCGCGCAGATAATCCATGCGGACTTTCTGGAATTCATCCTCTCCGGCCAAATCCCAAAGAATCAGGTTCACCTGTTGGTCGCCAAGCTGGACGGTCTTCTTGTCCACTTTGACGCCGACTGTGGTCAGGTATTGATCGGAGTAGATGCTTTTGACAAAGCGTGAAACCAGGCTGGTTTTGCCGACAGCGAACGCGCCCAACAGACAGATTTTTTTCTGAATCATTGGCGTCCCTCTTTTGGGTTTGCCTGGAGCAATAGTGTTTTCGCCTGGCGCGGGGTGAGCAGAAGCACGTTGAATGACACGCTGCGGTTGAACTGTTTACCGGCTTCGCTGGTTTCGTCGCGCACCGGTTGTGCGGAACCGACGCCAGCCACAGCGAGGGAGTTTGGATTGATCTGTTTAGAAGTAAGCATTGAGAGAATTTTCGTGGCCCGCTCCTGACTCAGCCGTTGATTCAGACTGGGGTCACCTTCAGTATCTGTGTGCCCGACGATTTCAATGCGGACGCTGCGGCCCAGGGCGGGAGCGATGGCAGAGAGTTTTTGAACGTCTGAGAGCAAGGCTTGTAAAGATTGCGTTTGGCCGGGCGCGATCTGGGCACTGCCGGTCACAAAGCGGATGACCTGTTGCTGGATTCGCTGCCGCACCATCTCCGGTTCTTTCAAATCCTCGTCAATCAAATTCTGATCGTCATAGGCGGTGACGCCAGGCAGCACGCGGGCAATCCGTTGCGATTCCGTAACCCAGTCGTGCGGCGCAATCCCGCTTGCCTTGAGCGTGCCATTTTCAAATTTCAACTCAGCGGTTGACGGCGGTTCAAGGATTTTCTGCGCCCGCGCCAGAATGAATCGCGGCTCCAATGCCTGATATGGCTCCCAATGTGCGAAGACGGTTGAAGGATCAATTGGCGTTTCGTTGCGCAGGATCGCTTCAGGATCGGCAGCCAGCGGATCGCGCAATCCGGTGACGAAACGTTTGCCGCCCAACCAGCCACGTTGCCTGCCAGTTTCGGCAACGACGATACCAGGTTCATTTTTCAGCCGCTCCAGATAGGAGTTCCATCGCCACTGCCCACGCACGGCGAAAAAACCCCATGTCCCAAGCGTGATAATGAGTGCCGCCAGCAGCAGCCAAACGTATGCGGGAATTTTGAATTCATCCGGATGAGCACCGTCTTTGTATTGTGAATGTAGACATCCTTCCAGCAGAGGGCGGCTGTTTTCGAATGCTGCCGAATCGCCATTGAACAACGCCAGATCATCCCGCTGTTCGACTTGAATCGCTTCCAATGCCGGTGCGAAGTAATCGCCGCGTAGCGTTTCAGGAGCCTGACCATTGATGACGATGGCCAGCACGGCAGAAGGCCCCGTTTCGAACCATACTTCGCGGTCACCCATGTCCAGCGAATCAATTTGCTCTTCGTCCCGCCGCCCGAACGAATCTTTCGCGAAGTTGCCTATGGCCACCTGGATCGCCGTCAACATCCCGGACACGATGTCTGCGTCGTGGCTGAGCGCAGGGTCTGATGTCACGTGCTGCAACAGCAGGCCGGTCTGTTTATGAATCAGAAAGACTTGCTCGACGCGGTACAGCAGCGTATGCAGCATGACGACTTCGGCGAATGCCTTGCCGGTGCGCCATGCCTCAATCCGCCACTTCAACCCCTGTAACGAAAAGCTGTGTTTCAATGCCTGATCGAAGGACTGGATCATCCCGCTTAAGGCTACGGCGATGGCGCGGCGGATCGCCGGCCCCATGAGCGGCGAAATCGCTTCGGCCACCGGACGCGGATCGCTTTTGATCGAGTTTTGAAAGGCTTTGACGATAGTGGGCGAGAGGGCTTCAGAAAGCGCGTCATCCTGCGCGCTGCGCAGCCGGATGGCTTCGGGCAAAGGGCGGCTGAGTTCGCGCGCGCGGACATGCGGATTGTTCAACCGCTCCAGAATGTTGCCGATCTTAAGCTGCTCGGGTTCCATCAACAGACGGCGCAACTCTGTCAATTCACCCAAGCGGCTTTCCGCAGACTGTTGATCGTCTGATGCCAGAGCATCACCAAGCGGAGCAGATACATCCGGCAGGTCGGCCAGATCAAGAATATCCAGCACGTCCAGCACATCAGGCGGATCCGGATGAATTGGTTTTGACGGTACGATGCGCAGCGGGGAGTCGTTCATATTGCGGATTGCAGATTACAGATTGCGGATTGCAGACTGACGTTGCAGGCCTTTGTATAGGATTGGTCTGCAATGCTCAATCCGCAATCCGCAATCCGGATTACTCATCGCCCGGCAGCTTGAACTCGTTGTTCAATCGCATTGCCACTTCGGTAAACAGATTGGCCAGCGCCGAACGGTCAGTCTTATCGTTGCGCAGTTCGTTGGCTTCGCGCTGAAGCCGCGCCGCCAGATCGTCGTATTTCTGACGAATCTCGTCGGCCAGATTTTTGGCTTGATCCAAAAGCTGTTGGCGCAATTCGCGCTGCGCCTGTGAGGAGTTTTCGTCCAGCGCATTGATCTTGTTCGCGAGCGAACGCGCCGAATCGCGCAGTTCGCGGGTGATCTCTTCGTCGGACTGCGTGCGCTGCTGATTTTCGGATCGCACGCGGTCGCCAAGCGCACTGATTTCCTGCTTGATGAAGGATTCGAGCGAATCGAAACGTCGGCGCGTATCTTCGCGGGCGTCGCCGGCTTCTTTCAGCAGACGCTCTTCCAGCCGCGCAAAGCGGCGATCGTAATCGCGCATCTGGGAACCGAACAAGATATCGCGAATCTTTTCAATATTTCCCGCGTTGGGCATCTCTTGTCCCGCAGTAGCGGCGGAGCCTGGCTGAGCAGTTGGTTGCGCGGCCAGTTGGATGGCCGGCTGCGCAACCGGCAGAGTTGCCGGCGGAGTGGCCGGCAGGGTGGCCGGCAGGGTGGCCGGCAGGGTGGAATGATGAAGGTCAACGGTTGGCATTGGGATGACGTTATAATCTTCAGCAGCATTCATAAAGCTTACTCCTCGTAAGTGGGGGTGAGTAATTTCCGGATTTTTTTCTTGCCGAAATGAACGGCGTTGGAAGTGGGGAATCATTTTCCCGCTCTGGCCCGCGTTGGCCCGCTTTGGCGGCGTAAGCATACTTGATGAAATCAAAGAACGGCAATGCTTAGTGAGCGTAAAATTTTAACTTCCCGGTTTCGGCGCATCGTCTGTCGTGGGACAAGATGGCATCTTGTCCCACATCGGGAAGTTGATTTTTAACGCGCCCTTAGGACGCAAGATGACGAAGGGAAAACGATGACCGATCAAAAAACTATGCGGCTCCAGACCATCCTTGGCTTTGATGTGGGCGGAACGAAGACCGCCATTGTTGAAGGGACGCACGACGCAGCGATTCTGCAGCGTGAAGAAATCCTGACCAAAGCCTCTCGCCCTTTTGCCGAAACTTTCCCCCGCGTGGTTGCCACCGCCCAACAAATGATCAAAACCGCCGCCGCCGCTGGCCGCCAGATCACCGCGCTGAGCGTTGCAGTCGGCGGCCCGCTTAAAATCCGGGAAGGCATATTGATTGATCCGCCGCATTTGCCTGGCTGGTGGGGCGTTAATTTGAAAGAGGCATTGCAACGTGAGTTCCCGCATCTGCCAGCCTTTATCGAACACGATGGCAACGCGGGCGCGCTGGCCGAATTCCACTTCGGCGCGGGCAGAGGGCAAGTTGGGTTAGGGCATCTGATCTTTCTGACCTTCGGCACGGGACTGGGTGCGGGAATCATCATCAACGGCCGGGTATTGCGTGGCGCAACCGATACCGCAGGCGAAGTCGGTCATCTGCGGCTGGCTTGGTCGGGGCCTGTCGGATTTGGAAAAACCGGTTCCTGGGAAGGCTTTGCCTCCGGGCAGGGGTTGGTTGAACTGGCCGCACAAATGTTTCCCCGCCGCTGGCAACAATCCACGCCAATTTGCGAAGTTGTCGAGGCCATGCTGGCCGATGATGAAGATGCATTGGCTGTCGCGGCTGAAGCCGGAAAGTGGATGGGCAGGGGAATAGCTTTGCTGGTGGACACGCTCAATCCACAGATGATTGTGTTGGGATCGTTGGCCGTGGTGTTGGGCGAACGCATTCTTGCTTCAGCACGGCAGGCGCTGGCCGAAGAGGCACTGCCGCAAGCCGTCGCGGCTTGCGAGGTTGTTCCGGCGAAATTGGGGAGAACGATCGGCGATGTTGCTTCGTTGATGGCGGCGATTGTTGCCGCGAAATGAGAGCGGAGCGCAAATTCAGCATTTGTGCTCCGCATCATGCCACACGGAAAATGCAGCATCTTTAACGGCGCGCTGGCAGGGGTGTGTCGCCGGCTCGTCCGAGCGCCTGAGTCCTCGTCTGGCCGTCACTGCTGCGCCGGACGTACCTCAGGCCTTGGGCCGGACGCCAAACGGCAATGTCTGTTTTGCCGTCCCCGTCGTAATCGGCAGGCGCGGGCACATCGTTGTAAGGCGCGTAGCTGGCACCCCACTGCTCGGTCCGCTTCTGGCCGTCCGAACTGCGGACGATGTATCAGGTCGTCCCCGCGCCGCGCCAAACGGCGATGTCCGTTTTGCCGTCGTCGTCGTAATCGCCCGGCACGGGTACGTCGGTCGGCAAGCCCCAGTATTTGTCAATCACCGAGCCATCGCTGCTCAGCTTGATGCGCCAATGGCCGACATTGCTGCCCCCTGTGCCGAATACCGCCAGATTGGCTTTGCCGTCGCCGTGATAGTGAAGCTGTAAGCCCCAGCCGCAGTCGGCGTACCGCTGATCACGCCCGTAAAACCGTTCAACGCCGAGCCCGCTGGCAGCGCGCCTGCGGTGACGGCGAAGCTGTAGCTGCTGCCCGCAGGTTGCGCGGTCACCGTCTGATTGTAAGCAGTGTTAATCACCGGGACCGGCAAGTCTGACAGCGTGATGGTCGGGCAACCAATCGCTAGGGTGTAGCTTTGAGTGCCCGCGCAACTGTTGCCTGCCACCGCTTTGACGATGAAGTTGTAAGTTCCAACCGTGCCCGGAGTGCCGCTCAAGTTGCCGGTGGACGGATTGAGCGTTAATCCCGACGGCAAGCTGCCGCTGAGAATCGAGAAGCTGTAAGTCCACGCCGGGCTGACCGCGATGGTCTGGTTATAGCGTGCGCCCACCACTCCGTTCGGCAATGCGCCGAGCGTGATCGTCTGGCAGGCCACCGAGACTGTGTATGTCTGGCTGGCCGGACAACTGCTGTCGGTGGTCGTGACGGTGAAGGTGAATGTGCCCGACGCCGTCGTCGTCCCGCTCAACACGCCGGCGGAAGAAAGCGTCAGACCCGTGGGCAGCGCGCTGCTGGTCACCGAGAAAGTGATCGGCCCTGCGCCACCCGTCGCCGCGATGGTCTGGCTGTAGGCCGCGCCAATCGTCGCGTTGGGCAGCGTCGCCGTCGTGATAGCCAGCGTGCAGTACTTGCCCAGGCTGCCAGCGGTAACGACGGACAACACTTCGCTGGCTGACAATGCGCGGCTGTAAAGCGCCGGTTCATCAATCAACCCGTTGAAGTTGTACCAACCGCCGGGCGTGCTCGGCCAGCTCGTGGTATAGCCCGTGCCAAGCTGATAGCGGTACGTCGCCACGTTCTCGCCCTGTTGCGTATGCGACTTACTGCCGATGGAAACACCGTCCATATAAGTCGTCTGCGTCGTCCCGGTGTAGACCACCGCGACGTGATGGTAGACGTTGTCGTTGACCGTTCCTGCGCTGACGGTCTGGTTGACTGAGCCTTTCCAGAAAACTTCAGAGTACAGCTTGCCATCGGTCCCGACATAAATGCCGGGCGTGTGCGGGCCGGGCGTCGTGTAAGGCGCGGTACTCTGCTGTCCCAGAATCACGCCGCCCGCCGCCGTCTTGAACCATGTCTCGAAGGTGAAGGGCGTCGTGCCCGCGCCGGAAGCCGGAAACGGGAAGAAATTATCCGGTAATTTGACGCAACCGTTTGTCCCGTTGAAGCTGAACGCCTGGCCAATCAGCCCCGCTGCGAATGTCGCGCTCAACTGCATCGTGCCGTTGTTCGTGTTGCGGAAGTCGTTGGCGTCGCCTTCGGCCTTCCACCAACCGGTCAGATTGAGCGGCACCTGCGCGCAATTGCCAGAGAAGACGACCAGCGTATAAGCGTGTTGTCCGCTGCAACTGCCCGAGGTGGCCGTGATGGTGAAGCTGAACGAACCGGCCTGCGTCGGCGTGCCGCTGATGACGCCGCTCGCCAGCGTCAAGCCATTGGGCAGCGCGCCGCCGGAGAGTGCCGGTCTGGGCAGGCGGCACGTTGGCATTGTTCAGAATATAAGTCAGGCTGGGCAGCGTCCGCGACGGAGTGCTGACCGGCGAAAAGGGGCGGAAGATCGGGCGTGTGGTCGTCGGCGGGTCACCCGCATCGGTGAAGGAGACCGGATTGGTGGTTTGCCCATAAAGCGCGCCGCCCGAATCAATTTGCTCCCAAACGTAACTCAGGCTGGCCGCATCGTTGACGTCCGCATCGCTCCCCGTGGCGGTCAGCGTAAAAGGCATGTTGCGCGGGATGTTGCGATCCGGGCCGCCGTTGACCGTGGGCGGAGTATTGCCTGTCGCCATCGTCGTCCCACAGGTGCCGCCACGACCGGCGATATAGTTGACCATTTGCGTCAAGCTGCCGTCGTGAAAATGCAGGTCTCTGCCGCCCGACGTAGCGGCGATTTGGGTGCAGATGTGAGGGTAGGCCATGATCGTCAGGCCGCTGCCTGATTCGTACACCGTGGTAGCCGAGCGTTGTGGGCCACAATCACCATTATCGTTGAACGTATGGGACGCACCGAATTGGTGGCCGGTTTCATGCATGGCCCTGCTGGCACCGTATGCGCTTCCCAATGGAGCCGACACTCCGGATACGGCGGTGCCTTTGCCGGCACTGCCAGCGCCGTCGCAAACTACATTGCCGTTGGCCAACCCGCCGGTGTCACCAACCAGAAAGGCGTGGCCGATATCATAGTTGGCAATGCCAACCACCGTTCTCAACACATCGCGCACCTCTGGCAGCGAGGTCGTGGTGCTGGTGGGGTTGCTGAAAGGGTCAGTTGTCGCGTCGGTGTAGATGATGCTGGTGTTGTTGACCAGCGTGAAGCGCACGGACAATTCGCGCTCATATTCGGCGTTGACTATATTGACATAAACGTTGAGTGCAGCGACTGTGCTGGCAACACTGCCGCCGCCCAGAGAGGGGTTGTTTGTGAACTCCGCCGGCGTGGCAATAGCCCAGCGATAAACGCGCAACGTCCCGCCCGACTTTATTTTCACGCCACGTTTGGGAAGCTGAGATTCATTGGTACCCTGATCCTTCACTCCACATTCAAACTTGTCGTCTTGTTGGCCATAATAACTAACGTAGTTGGTGGTGGTGCGATGATCCACCGGGTGAATGTAAACGCTGTAATCGTTGCCTGGAATGACGCATGCAGCCCGCGCGAAGTCCAACTGAAGCGCGCTGTCGCTGTCGGGTCATCCACGCCTTGCGCCGTGTAGCTCTTGATGTCTGGGAATTTCGCCGCCATCCCTGGCTCAATGATGGGCGATTCCAAAATGCGGAACCGTCTCGGCCTGCCGTCAGGATGGGGCAGCGTCAACACAGCCGGGCTATTGGCCGCGCGCATCCCTGACGCTTCCAGCGGTGCGTTGGCCACCATTCGCTGTATATCTGTCGGCTGCAATTGAAAGGCGTACTGTTCTCTACAGGACAAAAAATGAGTCTGACTTGTGGTCTTGACGGCTAAGGCCATCGCGCGATTAAACTTTCGGTCGACAAAAACTGAAAGGAGATCGCACGATGACCCTCGACATTCGCTCACTTGAGCAAACGTTGTTGGAGAATTTACCTTAACTTCGAATTGCCTTATGCCGAACTGTCCCACTTTGTCGTCAAACTGCTCGGCGTCGAAGGCCCCTACACGCTGGCGCCGGATCGGACGCGCCTGGAAAGTCGGTGCCGTTGACGTCAACATTTTGATGCTCTCAATCGTTTATCGCGGGATCGGTTTTCCAGTCGTTTGGTTGCTGCTGCCCAAGACCGGCAACTCCGACACGATCGAGCGAGAGACGC
>JBBQVH010000101.1:0-29359 GCA_038211695.1 Blastocatellia bacterium
GCGGCGGGCCCACCGCTACCACGAAAAAATCGTCAGGCAACAACCTGACGAGCCACAACTCCACCACTTTCCTGAATCAGGCACCCGCCCAGACCAACAAGCACCCGTTGCTGGGGCCGCGCCAAAACACCGGCGGCCCGACGGCAACGCACGCGTTGCTCGCGGGCAGCCCGGCGCTCGATAAGGGCGCCTTTGTGGCCGGCCTGACCACCGATCAACGCAGCGCAACCTCTCCCTTCGACATTCCCAGCATCGCACCGGCTTCCGGCGGCGACAATTCCGACATCGGCGCGGTGGAAATGCAGGCCATCTTCGTCACCAACGCCAATGACAGCGGCGCGGGCAGCTTGCGCCAGGCTGTGACCAGCGCCAATTCCTCGCCGAATCTGAGCGACATTCTCTTTGACACCGCGTTTTTCAACACGGCGCGAACCATCACGCTGACCGGCGAACTTTCACTCAGCACCAGCCAGACGATCAACGGCCCGGGTGCAAACCTGCTGACGCTGTCGGGCAACAATGCTAACCGCATTTTTCGTGAGGCAGGCGGTGGTTTGAACGTCGCTATCAGTGGGCTGACGATCAGTAACGGCAAGGCAGCAGATGTGGGTGGCGGCATCGCCAGCGACAGCAACCTGACGCTGTCACGATGTAACATCGTCAATAATGCATCTGACGGCAGCGGCGGCGGGGTTTATGTGGGAGGTTCGGTCGGGACGTTCATGGAATGCACATTCAGCAGCAATACAGCATCTTCCAATGGCGGCGCAATACATCTGCCGCTTTCCAGCGGGACGTTCACAGGCTGTACTTTTAGCGGCAACAATGCGGGCAACCGTGGCGGCGCCATCTACCTGGAGAGTTCCAGCGGGACGCTCACCAATTGCACCATCAGCGGCAATACGGCGAATGGCGCTGGCGGCGGTGGAGCCATCAACCTCTTCAACACCAACGGCAATCGCACATTGGCTATCACGAACTCGACGGTAGCCAACAACACCGGCGTTGGCACAGGCACGGGCGGCATTCGGGTGGAAGTCGCGACTGGATTAACGACCAGTGCGACGCTGCGCAATTCGATCATCGCCAACAACACCGGCCCCAATCTGACGGGGCTGCTCGGCGGCGCGGCCAACGCGGCCAGGATCGCCTCGTTGGGCTTCAACCTGACGAACGACAACTCCACCACGTTCCTGAATCAGGCGACCGACATTACCAACGCCAATCCGCAACTCGGCCCGCTGCAAAATAACGGCGGCCCGACGCCGACGCACTTGCTGCTGCCGAACAGTCCCGCGCTCGACAAGGGCAACAGCGCAGGCATCCCGCTGGATCAGCGCGGGCGGCTGCGTTCGTTTGACATCACCGCCATCGCCGCGCCATCCGGCGGCGACCAGTCTGACATCGGCGCGGTGGAAATGCAGGCTGTCGTTGTGGCGAACGCCAATGACAGTGGGGCGGGCAGTTTGCGGCAGGCCATCGCAGATTCCCTCGCAGACAGCGACATCATTTTCAGTTCGACGTTCTTTAACCTTCCTCGCACAATTACGCTGACCGGCGGAGAAATTTTGATCAACAAGAACCTGACGATCACCGGCCCCGGCGCGAACCTGCTGACGCTTTCGGGCAATAATGCCAAGCGCATCTTCAACATTGCAGGCGGTGGACTGAATGTCGCCATCAGTGGTCTGACGATCAGCAATGGTTTGACGGGACAGTTCGGCGGCGGAGGCGGCATCTTCAGCGAGAGCAATCTGACACTGACCGCGTGCGACATTGTAAACAACGTGAGTGTTGGTAGTAGTAGCCCGGGTGGTGGAGTGGCTATAGGCGGCGCGGTTGGGACATTCATAAACTGCACCTTCAGGGGGAATACGACGGAAACCCAAGGCGGTGGAGTGGCTATGGGCGGCGCCATCGGAGTGTTCACAGGCTGTACTTTCAGCGGCAATACAGCATCTGACAGAGGCGGTGCGGTTGAGTTGAATAATTCCGGCGGCACATTTACCAATTGCACTGTCAGCGGCAATAAGGCGAATTCTGGCGGTGGCCTCCAGCTCTTCAACACCGTTGGCGAACGGACGCTGGCCGTCACGAACTGCACGGTGGTGAATAATACCAGCCCTAACACAGGCGGCATTAGCGTTGCAGTCGCGACAGGTTTAACAACCAGCGCCATGCTGCGCAACACAATCATCGCCAACAACACCACCACCAACCTGATGGGGACGCTTGGTGGCGCACTCAGCCCGGCCACGATCAAATCGCAAGGCTACAACCTGACGAGCGACAATTCTACAACGTTCCTGAATCAGGCGACCGACATCACCAACGCCAATCCGCAACTCGGCCCGCTACAAAACAACGGTGGCCCAACGCAAACTCACGCGTTGCTGTCGAATAGTCCGGCAATGGACAAAGGCAACAGCGCAGGCATTCCCACAGACCAGCGTGGCTTGGCGCGCGGATTCGACACCCCTGGTATTGCGGCGGCCACTGGCGGAGATAATTCCGACATCGGCGCGGTGGAAATGCAGACGGTCGTTGTCTCCAACACCGGCGACTCGGGCGCGGGCAGTTTGCGCGCAGCCATCACCGCGGCCAACTCCAACGGCACTGGATCGGACGACATCCTTTTTGACAATACGAACTTCAGTACGCCGAGCACGATCAATCTGCTGTCCGCCTTGCCTGACATTACAAGCAGCGTGACGATCCACGGCCCCGGCGCAAATCTGCTGACCGTGCGGCGACCTGATTCGGTGGCGGACTTTCGCATCTTCCGCATTGTGGGCGGCATCACGAACGGAGTCAGCATCAGAGGCCTGACGATTAGTAACGGCAAGGCGGGAGATGTCGGCGGCGGTATCGTCAGCGACAGCAATCTGACGCTGACGGCGTGTGCTATCACAAACAACGAAGCCGGAAGCGGTGGCGGCGGCGTTTATGTTGGTGGCTCTGTAGGCACGTTCACCGATTGCACCTTCAACGGAAATCGAGCCGCAGGTTATTTCAGTGCGGTCAGTCTGTCGAATTCAAGCGGAGCATTCACCAATTGTACGATCAACGGCAATACGACAACTGGCACGGGGTTCGGCAGCATCGGCCTTTTCGCCACCAGTGGTGTCAGAACACTGGCGGTTACCAGTTGCACGATTGCGAACAATACTTCGACGAGTAACGGCGGCATTTACGTTGAGTCTTCAGGGGCAGGAACTAACGCCCTCGCAACGATCCGCAACACGATCGTCGCCAACAACGGCGTCAACACCGGAGGGACAGTAGCCCCTGGTAGCTTTAGCAGCATTACGTCACAGGGGTTCAATCTGACCAGCGACCTGACCAATGTGTCCCTGAATCAGGCAACCGACATCGTTAACGCCAATCCACAACTTGGCCCGCTGCAAAACAACGGCGGCTTGACGCAGACGCGGGCGTTGCTGTTCGGCAGCCCGGCAATTGATAAAGGTTCAAGCTCCGGCGTTGCTACTGACCAGCGTGGTGTGCGGCGTCCGGTGGATGACCCTCTGCTGACAAATGCTACGGGAGGTGACGGCGCGGACATTGGTGCATTTGAGCGCACCGCGCCAGCCGTGGTTTCGGCGGCCAGCTTCAAGGGGAATCCTTTCGCCCAGGAAAGCATCGTCGCGATCTTCGGCGAAAATCTGACCGGAGGAATTGCAGTTGCCAGCACAGTCCCGCTGCCGACGACGCTGGACAGCACCAGCGTGATGGTCAGTGATTCCACCAATACGGGTCGCGCCTCGCCGCTGTTTTTCGTTTCGCCGGGGCAGATCAATTTCCAAATTCCTCCTGGCACGGCAACGGGCGCGGCAACGGTTTCCGTCGTGCGCAACGGAAACGTCGTGGCTTCAACCAGCATCACCATTGCCGCCGTCGAACCTTCGTTGTTTACGGCAAACGCCAGCGGAACTGGCATTCCAGCAGCCGTGCTGTACCGCGTGCGTAATGGCATTACGACAACCGAAGCCGTGAGTACCCAGACGGATATTGGCCCGGAAGGCGATGTCATCGTGCTGGTGCTTTACGGCGGAGGGATTCGCAAACGATCCAGCCTGTCAGCCGTGACGATAAAGATCGGCGGAATCAACGTGGGAGTGGATTTTGCCGACGCTGCTCCGGGCTTCATCGGCCTGGATCAGATCAACACGGCGGTGTTGCCGCGCACTCTGGCCGGGAAAGGGCTGGTCAATCTGGAACTGACGGTGGATGGAAAACCTGCAAACGTAGTCACGCTGAATTTCAAATAGCCAGTCTGAAAAACCGTAGAGACGCAAACTTTTGCGTCTCTACGGGATGAATATGAAACAAACATAGCAACTCTTCGCGGCTTTGCCGCCCGACAAAGTTGCTTTCGACTCGATCCTCGTTCCTTGCGTTTTTACAATTCTGAATGTGCCAGTCGCGCCGGACTACAGTCCGGCCAACCGTTTGTCTGCATCACCGAACCGATCCACTTGCACGCCCATTCTGTCCATCAACGATAGATAGAGGCTGCAAGCGCGGCGGTTTTCGTTGCCTTTATCCAGATAATCCAGCACGCGGCCTGTTTGCAAACTGCCACCGGCCTTGCCCGCCAGCACGATGGGCAATTGATCCGCACCGTGGGCATCGCCGTCGAACAGGCTGGAAGCAAACATCAGCAGGGAGTTGTCCAGCAGCGTAGTTCCGCCTTCGTCAATTGCCTTCAGCCGCTGCACCAGATAGGTGAACTGCTGGACGTGGAATTGATTGGTCTTCAGGTACATCGCTTCCAATGCGGGCGCTTTGCCGTTGTGCGTCAGGTCCAGATGCAAGGCGCCGCGCACGCCTTCGATAAACTTAAAGTTCATCTGCGAAAGATCGTTGTTCAGCATCAACGTCACCACGCGGGTCTTGTCCATCTGAAACGCCAGAACGATCAGGTCAAGCATCAGCTTCATATGATCCGGCACGTTCTGTGGAATCTGATCCGCCGGACGCGGCAGGTTTGGTTGTTTCAACGTTGGCTTCCAGCCTTCCAATCGCTCTTCCTTTGCCGCGTGGTCAAGGCGTTTTTCAATGTCGCGGATGGATTCCAGATATTCATCCAGCTTCTTACGATCGCCGGTGCTGACCTTCGGTTGAAGCGAGTTCGCTTCTGCCAGCACGGCGTCCAGAATGCTGCGGTCAATCTGGCGGCCTTTGCCATCGCCGACCAACTGCTCGAAAGTACGCGACGGATAGATTTCCTTGGTCGCAGGTCTTGTCGGTGAAGCCCACGAAACGGAAGAGCCATAGAGCATCGAAAGGCCATCTTCCAATCGCAGTTCGTTCGGCTCGATGCCCAATGCCAGACTTGGCACAGCGGTGTGATGCCCGATGCGCTGCGCCATCACCTGATCAAACGAAGTGCCCACGCGGATGTCTTTGGGATCGAGGCTGACCATTGCGCCGGACAGCAAATTCATCCGGCCCAGATGCGGGCTGGTCGAAGTGAACGCTTTTTGGTGGTACAGACCGCGCAAGAAAACCAGGTCTTCGCGGATCGGCGCGAGTGGCGCGGCGGCGGGGCCAAATTCCATCGAAGCGCCGCTGCCTTTCGCCCACCAGTTCACCGGCTTGATCCCGTTCGAGAAAAAGAGGTGTGCAAACCGCACTGGCGGCTTGTTGGCATTCACAAGGGCTGCTGCCGTCGCAGCCGCTTTGCCGTCCTGCGCAAACAACGGCAGAGATTCCATCCAGGGCAATGTCAGCGCAACGCCAGCGCAACGCAAAAAATGCCGTCGAGATGTCTGTGTAGCCTTCTTCTTCATCGTCTTGCTCCTCTATTCTTCCCTGTCGCATTGATGGCGACTTTTGATGTTGCAGGTGTTGTTGCCGGGCGCTCTTCCTGTCCAAGCCGATTGCGAAACTGTTTACTGGTGGCGATTTCTGTCGCCAGTTGCGTGAAGGTCGCATCACTGCCTGCTTTTACCATTCGTTCGATCAGCAACTGATCCGAAGCCAGCACCGTGCGCCCCAATGCATAACCAACCAGTTTGTAAGAGAGCGTTTTGCGAACCTGCGTGTCCCTCGACCGCACATAACTGAGCAGCCCGTCAACGCCATTGATCTGTGTCTTGTCTGGCAGCGCCGCCGAATCTTCAATCGGCTTTCCGTCGGAATATTGATCGCGCCAGCGACCGGTGGAATCGAAATGCTCCAGCGAAAAGCCAAGTGGATCAATGCGCGTATGACAATTGGCGCAAGAGGCATTGCGTTTGTGCTGTTCCAGTTTGGCCTTTAATGACAGGCCGCCGAACATCTTGTCATCCGCCGGAAGCGAACCAGCATCAGCAGGCGGAGGCGGCGTCGGCGTGCCCAGAATACGGCGCAAAATCCAGTCGCCGCGTTTGACGGGACTGGTGCGCAGCGGCGCTGAAGTAGCTGTCAGGACGGCTCCCAATCGAAACAGCCCGCCGCGATGAAACTCGCCTGCGCCTGCGACAAACTCTGTCGCTTCCGTGGACTTGATGTCTTTCTTGACGCCGTAAAACTTGGCCAGATCTTGATTCAGGAAGGTGTAATCGGCGTAGAGAATCTCCCGAATTGGCCGTTCCTTTCGGATCACGTGCTCGAAGAACGAGACGGCTTCGTCATACATCGCTTCTTTCACGTCGTCCGTGAACTCGGCAAAGCGGCTGGTATCAACGCCCTTGTATTGGTCGAAATGGTAAAAGCCCAGCCATTGGCCGAAGAACTCCGTGGACAGTCGCCGCGCTTTTGGATCGGCAACCATCCGCCTTACCTGCCGCTCGATGCCTTGCGCATCGGTCAGTTCGCCTGCGCTGGCGGCACGTCGCAGTTCATTATCGGGAATCGAAGACCACAGGAAGTAACTCAAACGGCTGGCCATTTCCCAGTTCGACAGCGGTATGAAGCTGGGTACGCCTGCGTCCCCGCGGGCTGGCATATTGAGGAATGCGTTTCCAGGAATCTGATTTCTCGCCAATCCTGCCCGCGCGGACGCGGGCGTACCCAGGGCCATCTCAACGCGGTATAGGAACTGTGGCGCAACCAGAATGCGGGCCAATAGCGCTTGAATCGCCTTGCGATGATCCGGGTCGGCGCTGATAGTTTTGCCGTAAAAAGATCGCAGGCTTAGCTTTTCTTTTTCTGTCAGCGGACGTCGCCACGCGCGGCTGGCGAAGTCCAGGCAGTCTTTGATGTGGCCGGGCTGGGCAGCCGCTTCTGCCTCCAGCGCGGCGTTGTATTCGGCGCGCAGAGGAATCACAAACTTGCGCATCTCAGCGGGCAAAGCCTCGATCTGCGCCTTGTCCATTTGCGCAATTCCCTTCTCCTTCAGATCGTGCCCAAAATGTTTGGCAAGTAAGCGCAGGTAGTTGTCGTGATACTCAAACGATGCATAGAGATCATTCCAAGCCTGATCGAGCCGCACGCGCGTGACATCGTCAATCAGGTACTTGACCACGAAATCATCCTCGCGGTGGTACTTTACTTTCAGCACGTATTCATCGTGTTCAGGAACATTGTAGGTATTGTCGAATGGCGCTGGCACTGGGTCTTTGTCGGCGGGCGTGGGTTCGCCGTGCGTGTTTGGCGGCAGCATTGAAACGTATTCCGTAATGCCTGCGCGAAAAGTCTTGTAACCGGCGCTTTTCATGTCCCCAACCAAAGCGCGTGTCGGCTGGCCCCTGGTTCCGCCATCAGCGCGGTCGGCGATGACGATGCGAACGACCTGATCCCGATTGCCGCCGAGTTCCGCTTCAACCTGCATGTTCAATAACATCGGAGCGCCTTCCGGCAGCGGGACTTCAAACATCAACGAACCTTCCGAAGCAAAGTCATCCGGGCCGATGGGCGTACCGTCAAAGCTCTTGCCGAAGTTCAATCGCCCGGCGGTTTCCGCGCTGACCAGCGACCGCAAACTATGCCGCTGCCCCGGCGGCAAAACGCCGCGCCGCAAATTCGCTGCCGCATCCGCATCCGCTGCCAGCACGACGACCGATTCCCCGACCTTGGCTTGAGTGCGCGCGGCAATTGGGCGGAAACCGATTGTCAGATTGCGCCAAATGATGACTGGCTTTTCGCCCATCGCCGGATTCACCGGAGCGACGTTGAAGTAAATTTTCGCAGGCCCTGAAGTCGCTGTCCCTGGCCGCCCGCCACCTCTGACGTAGACGAACCGATGCGGCGATTTCACGTTCAAGGTGCGGTCGCTGAATTCCAGCGGGCTTTCATCTCCCGCGCCACCCGCAGCCACGTCTCCGCGCGCGAACAGCCAGCTTGGCCAGGTAACCATGAACTTCTGAATCTCTTCGCATCCGGCACGCGCAGCAGCAATGTTCGCGCTGTTACTAGCTCCGGGGCCTGGCAACTTGCGCCACCGCGCGGCAATTTCAGAAGAGGGATAGCCCAACATAGATTTATTCATGACCTGCCAAATGTGCTGGGCAAATTTCGGAGCAATGCCTTCGCGGGCGGCCAGCGATTGCAACGTGGCATTAGCTTCAACCGGGGCTTCACCCCCGGTTGAAGCTAATGCCACGCGATGTTTGTACTGCCACGCAACAAACAAAGCTTTGCCATATTTTTCCAGCCCGAATGGCCTGCCGCCTTCCCCCGAAACGGTGCGGATGCCGTTGGCGGCGTAGATGTCCTTGATGCGCGTAATCGCCGAAAGCTCAAAGCCGGTCTTGCCCGGATCAGAAAAGAACTCCAGCGGCCCCGATCCTACGACAGCGTGATCAGCAATAATTTTGGCAGCGCCCAGATAACGTTCCAGGTTGGCGTCTTGCATAAACTGCACGTCGCCGAAATTCGTAAAACCTTCGCCGCCGACCGAATCGCTGGATGAATCAATCCCAGTGTCCAGTTCCAATCCGGTCAGGTCTTTGATCGTGTAGGCATATTCGCCGCTGGTCAGCCGCCGGACAGTGACCGGCCCAGGATCGCCATCGTGCTTTGTAGCGTAGCCGTCCAGCTCCGACCGTATCCACGCAATGGCTTGCGCGCGCTCAGCGTCGGTTGGCTGCGGCATGGACTTGGGCGGCATGGTTTTTTGTTCCAGGACGGACGCCACCTTTTCCCACTGCTGGAAGCTTTCGCCAACGGAACTTTGCGCGGTCATAAAGGCAAGATTCACACCCGCCTTCGCCACCGTGCCCGTGTGGCATTGAACACAGTATTGTTCGAACGTCGCTTTTGCGTTCGACGCAGCCTGGCCCGCTGCTTCGGCACTTCCGGCAAGGTCCAGCCGTTGCGTGTTTAAGGCAAGGCTTGCGGCAAAGACGCAGGAAAGCAGCACGAGCGCGAGTTTCCAGCCGCGGGGATTTTTCGGTAAGGCATGGTTATGCCAGTTCTTCATGATTCTCATATCGGAATCGAACCTCATTACATCATCTCGTAAAATTCGGCAGGTCTACACAGTGTCGGTTTCTTTGACGTTACAACTTCGTGGTCGGGTACGACATTTTCGTCTCTCTGCTATCAATTCGTAAAGGCCGTAACGGATCATCAGTCCGCAAAGGTGAATTCATTCAGATTCAGCAACGCGCGGCACAAATTCGGCAAGCCGTAGGTCTTGGCAAAAGCCAGGAACTTCGCTTTTTCGTCAGCCGTTGGCGCACGACCAAAGGCCAGCGAATGAGCGCGTTCGATTTGTCCGGCGAGATCGTTTGGCTTTTCTTGTTGCAAGCGTTCCGCGAAATGCCGCGCTTGCGAAATCATAAAACCATTGTTGAGCAGCGCCAGCGCTTGCAGCGGCGACAGGCTTTCATTGCGTTTGTCCACGCGCATGGAAGGATCAGCGCAATCCAGCGCCGTCATCCACGGCTGCGTCTGCGAACGTACGATGAAGCGATAAATCGAACGCCGCCACGTTCGCGCATCTTCAGGATCGGCCAAGCCGTATTCGTAATGCGGCGAATGTTCGGGATGCTCAACCACGAAATCCTGCCAGCCCGGCCCACCCATCATTAGGTCCAGCTTGCCTGTTACAGTCAGCACGGCGTCGCGCACAGCTTCGGCTTCCAGCTTGCGACGATTCTGACGCCACAGCAGCGTGTTGCCGGAATCAACGGATTGCGGATTGCGGATTGCGGATTGCGGATTACTCGGAATTTCAAGCGGCGAATCACTGGATTGCCGATAAGTCACGCTCATCACGATCAGCCGGTGCAGTTTTTTCAATGAACCACCGCTGTCGCGAAATTCAGAAGCCAGCCAGTCCAGCAACTCCGGGTGCGATGGTTTTGCGCCATTGCGGCCAAAATCATTCGGCGTCGTCACCAACCCCGCGCCGAAATGGTACTGCCACACGCGATTGACAATGCTGCGCCAGGTCAGCGGATTTTGCGGATCGGTAATCCAATGCGCCAATGCCGCGCGGCGTTCGCCTTCGGGCGCGTCTTTTGCCACGGCAAAGCGCGCGGGCTGAAACGAAAGCATCGAAAGCGCGCCCGGTGCCATCTCGTGTCCGGGATTCGTCACCTGCCCCCGCGCCAGCAGATAAATCGGGCGTGGCTTGCCGCTGTCTGCTCCTGTTCCGCGAAAGTCGCCCGTGCCGTAATAGACCGTTCCTGCAAAAACCACTTCGGGCTTTGGAAATCCGGCCAACTCTTTGTTCAGTTGGGTAAGTTCGACATTGAACTTGTCTCGTTCCGCGCGCGTTTCCGGCTTCATTGCGGCGTCAACTAACTGCCCGCGCCTGGTCTTCAATCCAGCAACTTCTACTGCGCTATCTGGCTTTTTTGTAGCCTCGGCGATTTGCGCGTCAAGCTTGGTGACGGCATCACCCGCTTCTTTTGCGGCATCTCGTTCAATCACTCGCTTGCGTTCGACTAAGTCGCGTTGGCGGCCATCCAGTTGGTTGAAGCGTACGGTCATCGCCGGGTCACCGACGAAGTACTTTTTATCCGCCCGGTCGAGCGCGGCAAAGACCGATTGCAACGAGTAATAGTCTTCCTGCGGAATCGGATCGAATTTGTGGTTGTGGCATTGCGCGCAGTGAACGGTGACGCTGGTGAACGTGCCCATCGTGCTGGCCACCATATCGTCGCGGTCAAGGTGGCGCGCGATCTTGCCGTCGGTTTTGGTTTCGGGCAATTCGGCGTGGCCGATGAAATCCCACGGCCCGGCGGCGATGAAACCCAGCGCTTCGATTCCGTCGCGCGTGCCGGGAAACAGCACATCACCAGCAATCTGCTCTTCAACAAAGCGCGCATAAGGCTTGTCTTCATTCAGCGCGCGAATGACGTAATCGCGATATGGCCAAGCATTCGGACGCGGCTTGTCTTTGTCATAACCATGCGTGTCGCCGTAATGAACGACGTCCAGCCAATGCCGCGCCCAACGTTCGCCGTACCGTGGCGATGCCAGCAATTCGTCCACCAGCTTTTCATAAGCTTTCGGATCAGCGTCATTCACGAACTGCTGCACGCGTTCCGGCGTTGGCGGCAAACCAACCAGATCGAAAGACAGCCTCCGAATCAAAGTCCGCCGATCTGCTTCCGGCGACATCTGCAAACCAGCCTGCACCAGCCGCGCAAAGATGAACGAATCAATGGGATTGCGGATTTCGGCCAGAAGCATCTGTTGCCGATTGCGGATTGTCGGCGAGGTCACGGCCACTTCTGGCCGCTTCACTGGCTGCCACGCCCAATGCTGCATCCGATCATTCGCCGGGTCGCCCCGTCCCCCCATCTCCCCGTCTCTCCGTCTCTCCATCTCTCCATCCGGCCACACAGCCCCCGCATCAATCCAGGCTTTGATCAGCGCGATTTGTGTTTCGCTCAATCGCTTTCCTGTTGGCGGCATGACTTCGTCGTCGTTCTGCGCAGCAACGCGCTGATACAAACGGCTCTGCGACGCCTTCCCTGCCACAATCACTGGGCCGTTTTGTCCACCGCGCATGGCAAACGCCTTCGCATCCAATCGCAGGCCACCGCTCTGTTTCTTTTCTCCGTGGCAAACCACACATCGCTCGGCAAAGATTGGCCGGATGTCGCGATCAAAGGAAACCTGCCCTTGAAATGCGGCAACCCAGGTGCCCAATGATTCAAGCGCGAATAAGGCGCCTGCCGTGAGCAAGAGAATGATGATTTTTGTTGCCTTTGTTTTCATCATGATGATGGCTTGGGAGCGCCGACGCTCCCAGGCGCATAGGTTTAACTACTCAACTCACTGTTCAGCGTCACAGACTCGACCTCATCCCGCAAGCCCAGATATTCCATTCGCTGAAGCGCAATCGGCACATTGCCGTTTTTCCAAACGAAGTCATGAAACGCGCGCAGGGTAAAGTTCACGCCCAATGCGTGTCTGGCTTCGGCCAGGAATTTCAGGATTTGCAGTTTGCCGATTTGGTAGGTGATGGCCTGGCCCGGAATCGAAGCGAAGAGGACGGCTTCGAAGCGCGCGGTGTCGGCATCCATCGGCGTGCGAATTTGCAAGTACTCCGCCGCTTCGTCAATCGTGAACAGTCCCAGCGCCAGCTTGACGTCCACTTCAACGCGCAATGCGCGCAGCCGCATGAAGCTGTACATAATCTCGCGCGTGCGCGGGCTGTCGTCGAACAGACCCGCTTGCAGCATCAATTCTTCCGCATAAAAGCCAATGCCTTCCATTGGGCCTGAATCGTAATAGTGCCGCCGAATGGGGTCTTCGTGCGCCCACGACAACGCCATTTGAAAGTAATGGCCCGGCACGCCTTCGTGAACGATGATGGGTCGCGGGTCGCGCGCCGAAGCCAGCGCAAAATATCCAAGCGTTGGCGCGGGCGGAAAGATATAGCTGATGGCGTTTTCATCCAGCCGATTCGGCGAAGTCAGATCATCCGCTACGCCCAAATCCGCCATCGGAGCCAAATACGATGGCAGCGGCAGATTGCGGTAATGCTGCACCCACTCTGGGATGGTCAGCAGATTGCGCTCTTCCAGAAAGCGGCGAATCTTCAATTCGTCTGCTTCCTGACGCGCCATCTGCGTAGCTTGGTCGGGAAACAGAGGTAGTTCCAACGTACCCTTCGCGCGTTCCTGTGCAATGGCTTCAAAGGCCAATGCTCGTTCCCACTCCTGCTGTCCCATCACCAACAGTTGTTCCGGCGTGTACGGCATCAACGCGACTTCACGCAAAAAGAATAGATACGCTTCGCGCCCGACGGCGGACTCTTCGGCCATCTGCGGCAGATGTTCGACGATCCATTCGCGATAGGATTCAAAAGCATCAATCGCCAGTGCCATCGCTTCGTCGAATTGACCAACTGCATCAGCGCTGAGAAAAGGCTTCAATTCCCCGCTGACCGCCGTTAGACGCATTCGCACATCGGGCAGCACAGCCAGCGCGGCTTGGGCAAATGGTTTAACGGCGGCTGTGGCAAGATTGGCTTTGCCGTCGTCCAAGGTGCGCGGAATGCTTTGCAGTAAATGAACCAGGCGAGCGCAACGCGGCGGGTCAAACGACGCATTGGGCAGCAACGCTTCAAACAGCGCGACCAGCGTTTGATCCACATAAAACCTGGGGCTGCGTTGCCAGCCGCGCGTCACATCCAACTCCCAGCGCACGCGCGCCAGCGCCGAACCCATCAACCGGTAATCCACTTCTTGCACGACCGGCCATGCTGGCGATTCTTCCGGTGGTTCGATCTGCTGCCAGCGCAATTCAAATTCCGCCAGTTGTGCGCGCTGGCGCTGGACGGCGGAGGCAGACCAATCCGGTTGCCAGCTTGGCGGACGTTCCAGCCGCGCCAGATCATCGCTGGTGACGGGCTGATGCATCGCCCGCCATTCCCAAAACTCAGATGCGAATTGGTTGAGTTGTTCGAGTTTCGTCATTGTTGAATTCGAGTCCGCCCACAGAGAATCAATGGCCGCAAAAGCCTTCCGCCTAGTAGCGCTTTTATACGCCAACGATTGTCACGCCGCCATCAATCACCAGCACTTGTCCAGTCATCCAACTGCCCGCTCGCGACGCCAGAAAGACTGCGGCACCGGCAATGTCGTCCACTTCACCAACACGGCGTAACGGTGTGGCTTCTTCGGCCTTCGTCAGAATCGCGGGGTTTTCCCACAACGCGCGCGCGAAATCGGTGCGGACAATGCCCGGCGCGATGCAATTGACGCGAATGTTGTTTGGCCCCCATTCGACCGCCAGATTGCGCGCCAACTGAAAATCAGCCGCCTTCGAAATCGCGTACACGCCCAGATTCAGTGAGCCTTTCAGTCCGGCGATGCTGGAAACAATGATCACGCTGCCATCTTTGCGCGCGGCCATGTCCGGCAACACCAGATTGCACAGCCACCAATTGCTGCGCACGTTGGAATCCATGACCTTGCCGAAGGCTTCGTCCGGCAACGTGGACATCGGGCCGTAATGCGGATTGACCGCTGCATTGCAGACCAGAATATCAATCCGGCCAAGCTGCCGTTTGGTTTCATTGACCAGGTTCTCAACCTCTTCGCGTTTGCCGATGTGGCAGGGGATGGCGACGGCCTTCAAGCCTTCTTTTTGCAATTCAGCGGCGACTTCATTGCAGGCATCCGCCTTGCGACTGGAAATGACGACGCTTGCGCCAGCGCGCGCCAGCGCCTCTGCAATTGCACGCCCGATGCCTTTGGTCGAACCGGTGATGATGGCGGCCTTGCCCGTCAAATCAAAAAATGTGTTTTTCAAGTCAGTTCCTTTCCGGGTAGTGAGTGAATTCTGCACCAGAAAAAACCACACCTGTCGTTCAACCGCAAGGGCAACCGCAAGGGCAACCGCAAGGGCAACTGCAAGAATAAAATTTGGCGACTTTGGCAAAGAGGCGTTTACGCGGAAGAAAGATTCAGTGCATCATACGCTGCGCAAAACGTACCAGAGCTTCATTACCAGACAGGGCAGATGCGGAATGGTGGGCATTGATTGTAATGTTCCTCAATCCAGCCCTGCTTAGGTTGAAGAACTGGCAACTGGTACGTCCAACAAATTCCAAAAACAATAGTAACCGCTCAGCCTGTTCTTCGTCGCAGAGCGACGGGTGACATTAGCCCGGCGTTTCAACGCCGGGAAAGGCGGGAAAGATATTTGTGTCGCGTCGCGACGCCTGAGATCAAGCGTCGCTGACGCGACGCGGAACCCATTTGCTCGCTCCCCGTGGGTTTCACCCACGGCTAAATTCAACCGCCGCTAACGCGGCGAAGAGCGCTGAGCAGTTACAAACAATAAGCACAAAGCAGGAATATTCAAATGAAAGCATCAGCAAAGTTCTTTGGGGCGGGTCTGCTCCTGACGGCATTAGTTTGGTTCTGGGGAATCAATACAACAAAGACAACCGCGCAAGAGCAAACCGGCAAGGATGCTCCGCCTGATGGCGCAAAGCTTTATGAACAACGGTGCGCCGTCTGCCACGACAATCCGCAAGACCGCATTCCGCCAAAATCCATGCTGGCGCGGCGCGCACCCGATGAAGTCATCGCTGCCCTGACAACCGGTTCAATGAAAACGCAAGCCAGCGGATTGAAAGAACTGGAGATTCGCGCGCTGGCGGTGTATCTGACAGGCAAACAGCCAACCGGGTTGATTGATCCCGCACAGCTTGCCAATCGCTGCCAGTCGCCCGGCTCACCCCTCAATCTGAAAGCGCCCAGTTGGAATGGTTGGGGGAACGATTACGACAACACGCGCTATCAACCCAAGCCCGGCCTGAAAGCCGCAGACGTGCCGCGCCTGAAGGTCAAATGGGCATTCGCGTATCCGGCGACGATGGCGATTGGACAACCAACGATCATTGGCAACCGGCTTTATGTCACAACCGATTCGGGCCAGGTCATTTGCCTGAACGCGGAAACTGGTTGCGCCTATTGGGCGATCAGCGTTGGCGCGCCGGTGTGGACAGCGATTTCAGTCGGCCCATTGCCCGCAGGCGGCATTACAAATCAGGGGGCCAAATTCGCGGCGTATTTCGGCGACGAACGCGCCAGCGTTCATGCCGTGGACGCCGAAACCGGCAAAGAATTATGGAAGCTGAAACTGGATGAACATCCAGTTGCGCGCATCACCGGTTCGCCGGTTCTGAACGGCAACCGATTGTATGTGCCAGTTTCTTCGATTGAAGAAGCCGTTTCGCGCGGCGACAAATACGAATGCTGCAAGTTTCGCGGCAGCATGGTTGCGCTGGATGCCTTCACCGGCAAGTTGATCTGGAAATCGCACGCCATTACGGAAGAGATGAAGCCTTACAAGAAAAACTCAACCGGAACGCAATTGTATGGCCCGGCGGGCGCGGCCATCTGGTCAGCGCCAACGCTCGATCTGAAACGCGGCGTGCTGTATGCGGGAACGGGCAATTCGTATACGGACGCGGCGACCATTGGCTCCGACGCGATCATCGCGTTTGATTTGGCCACCGGCAAAATTCGCTGGACCAGCCAGGTGTTGCCCGGCGATAACTTCATTATGAATTGCCGCGAACCCGGCGTAGGCAACTGTCCCAAAGATGCCGGACCGGATTTCGATTTCGGAAGTTCGCCGATCTTGCGAAAATTGCCCAACGGCAAGGATGTAATTCTGGCCGGAAACAAAGCGGGAATTCTGTTTGGGCTTGATCCGGACAATCAGGGCAAGAAGCTGTGGGAAAATAAACTCGGCATTGGCACCGCGCTTGGCGGTATCGAATGGGGATTCACTGCCGACGCCAGCACCGTTTATGTTCCAGTGGCCGATCCTTTTGGCACGCCGGAACAACGCAAACCCGGCCTGTCCGCAGTAACTATCGCAACTGGCAAACAGCTTTGGTACACGCCTGCCCCGGCGGTCAAATGCTCCTGGGGCGCAGCGCGTTGCACCAACGCCCAATCGGCGGCAGCGTCATTGATTCCCGGCATTGTTTTCTCTGGCACGTCAGACGGCCACTTGCGCGGTTACGCGACCGCCGATGGCAAGATCGTCTGGGATTTCGATACGGCGGCGGAACCGTACAAAGCAGTCAACGGCAAACAAGCCAAAGGCGGCACGATTGACGCTGGCGGCCCAACAATCGCCAACGGCATTCTGTATGTGAATTCCGGCTACGGTCGAATTATCGGAATGCCCGGCAATGCCCTGCTGGCGTTTTCAGTAGACGGCAAGTGACGCGCGGCGGCCTATTCGACAACATCAACAACGCCGAACAGCATCGCAACATTCAGCTCGCCCTGAAGCTCATCTTCTGATGGCGACGTTACAGGGAACGGTAGCGCATTGGCATTAAGTTAAGCCTTGGGTATGCCTGCGAAGGGCGCGAGCGTACCCAGTTTTTTTTATCAGCACGTACGTTCAGAGTTCACGCTTCAGCCCGAATCCACGGCTAAGAATGTCAGCCGACTGTTAGTCGGCTGAGGTCTCCCGGAAAGGGCGACTGGCAGGAACCCCAGCCGACTAACAGTCGGCTGTACATCAAGGCAGATCGCTCAGTGAGTGAAGCGCCAATCGGGTGAAAACCGCTGTCTTTAGTGATTGAAATTGCATTTTCAGTTCCTTAACCGTGGATTTGGGCTAAAGCTTGAACTCTGAACGCTGGAAAACTTAGTTGATGCTGGCATGAGATTGATAGCTTCCCGGCACTTCACGGAAAGAAATTGCCAGCCGGTTCCAACCGTTGATCGTGATGACGGCCATCGTCAGATTAACCAACTCCGCTTCGGTGAAATGCGCTCGCGCTTCGGCAAACACTTCATCCGGTACGTGAGATTGACTGACCAGCGTCAGGCTTTCAGCCCACGCCAGCGCCGCGCGCTCGCGGTCAGTGAAGAAAGGCGCTGAGCGCCAGGCGCTGAGCGCATAAAGCCGTTGTTCGCTTTCGCCGCGCGCCCGCGCATCTTTCGTGTGCATGTCAATGCAGTAGGCGCAAGCGTTGATCTGCGAAGTGCGTGTCTTGACCAGTTCCAACAGCGAATGTTCCAGCCCGCTCTCTTCCACGTATTTGTGCAGCGCATACATTGCCCGCGCCGCGCCGGGCGCGGTTTTGTTGTAATCCAATCGTCGTTGCATTTTCAGATGCCTCCCTGGTTTCGTTATTCCGCAAAAAGTATTGTGCCGGGAAATGAGCTTTTCACGGCTGATTCTTTATCTCAGTTTTTTCAGTGGAAGATTGATGGCGACGCTTGTATGAAATGGGATAAGCCGCGTTGCGAACCCGGATCATCGGGTCGGCCGGCTCGATGCCTGCGGGCAATGCAGCGGGCAGAAAGATTAGATCGCGTTCTGCCGCAGCACTATCGGAAACAACCGTCGTGATCTCGATGACGCCCAACTCGATAGTCTTGCGCGTGTCGGGCCACGCGATCGAGGGGTCGTCTATCTTGTCGCTTGGTTCCGGCAGTTGAACGCGCACGCTGAACCGGATGGGGCCGCGTGTCACGCGCTGGCGAATCTCTTCCGCCAGATAGCCGGGAGAGGCCTTCGCGATCTCCTCCGCGGACAGGAACCGGTTGCCTGCCTGGGCTTCGATGCGATAGCGACCGAAACTGGCCTTGCCCTGCGCGTTGGTGAACTTGAAGCTGTTGACGCCGAAATAAGTGAGCGTCGCATAGCTGACAGGCGGCGGCTGTTGAGATACCAGAAACGCCTTCGCAATCGGATGCGCCGCCAAATACCTGTCGGCTGGCGTTGGCGCAACGGCTCCGGGGCCGCTGGTGCCGAGCGCGATCAGGAATTGCCGGAATTCGTCGGCAGTGGGAGCGGGAAAGCCACTGAACGAATGCGTCACCAGATCCGTTTCCGTTCCGTCCGGCAGATGAAACTTCAAAGCCAGCCCGCGCGGATTTGCCAGCGCGTCGGTGTCGGACACTGTTTGTATGCCCGCGAAGTTGGAGAACCGGACGGTTACGGGAACGGCCTTTTGAAAATGAGCAGCCTTGCTTAGCGTCGCCGCTGCCGGACTCGGCAGAAATCTTCCTTCCAACACGACCCCCTTCGCGTGAACTGCACGATTATCTGTTTGCTTGCCGAAAACGAGATTGAGCGCATCAACTAACTCAGCCGGTAACTCAGCCGGTAACTCAGCCGGTAACTCGGACGGCGTCGAACTCGGCGGCAGAGAAGCAACTCGGCCAGCTTTGAACGTGGTCAACTGCGCTCCGTCATCGGCGATGAAAACAGCGAGCAGGCTGGCTGGCTCCGTCGCGCTCGCGTTCTCGCTGACAAGATGTTTGCTGCCGGCCGGCTCGAAGAAGCTCTCACCGGCCTGATAGACCTTGGCTGGCCCGGTGGCGGAGTTCTCGGATCGGATCGCGCCCGTAAGCACGTAGGCGAAAACACTCCCCGAGTGATGATGCTCGCCTGACTTGCCGCCCGGCGCATAATTGACGGTGACGGCCGTCAAGGTCTTGCCGGGCGCGTTGGCAAGCTTCTCCGCCCGGACCAGCTTTACTTCGGCGCCTGTTTCCTGGCCCTTCGCTTGAGATGTTGCTACGGCGAACAACGCGCAGGCCGCCAGCAACACAGCGCCCGCCGCGATGCATTGAATCTTTGTGAATGAAGCGTTCATCTATTCCTCCTATTCATCAGCATTTTTGCTGATGATGTTTTGTTGATCGTTTTCAATTGGTCGGTGATGGCGGCTGTCCGATTCGCCGCGTCCACCCCACTAGTGGAAGACTTCAGAAGTTTCGCCCCCTGTTCTTACTTTTCCTTTCCCACATTTTCCTGTCCGATGCTTACTGCTCAGACGGGAAAATGTGGGAAAGGAAAATAAGCCCGGAAATGGGGGAAGACTTCCGAAACTGTCTACTAGATTCTGCAGTAGCTGGCGAATGATCTCCTTCGTCGGTTCGCTCAGTCGTTGTTTCGCAACTGTTCGTTTCATCTCGCTTTTGCGTTATCTGTTTGCCGCTGATGTGGCGGCGTCAATTTGAGGTCAATTCAAGAAACATCTTCGCTGCGTCACACGATGCGGGAGCAACGCGATAAGCGCGTCACGAAATGGAGTGTTTTTGATCTACCACTCCAGCCGCATCCGGGCATACCACCATCGTGGTAGTTTGAATTCAGACCCGTCTCGCAATCGCCCGCACCGCGACGTAAGCATCCAGCGGCGACAGCAGCACGATCATGAACCAGAACGGAACCGCGACCAGCGCGCTGACCAGCCGCATCGTCCAGCGATTGCCAACTAGCGATGAAGATAACGCTGAGGCTTGGGCGAACACGCCCTCGGCCACCAGATTGACCAGCACGCCCGAAAACGAATCGTAGTGTTGCGTGCCGGGCAATGGTCTTGTCTCGCAAGCAAACCAATCCCTACCTCCGGTCACGGAAGCAATGTTCGGGCGCTGACTGACGCCGCACCGGCGGCAAAATCTGTCGCGATCCCGCTGCTGCGCGCCGCAGGCATGACATCCCATCAAGTCGCTCGTTTCCGTGTTCTCTGGTGCGTACATCATTGCCTCCTGTTGTCGCACTATGCAGGATTGAAGCGAGGCGAACATCACCGGATAGGATGTTTTTTGGCTACCGATTTTGTGGCATTGGCTCTGGCGGAGAGGGGGGCATAGCTGCCGGATTAAAGCTTCCGGTTCTTCTAAAACCCAACTCTTCGGAAAGCACATCAGGCCTTGGCGGCGAAACGCTTGCAGCGGAATCGCCAGACGCGGTTGCGCAATCAGGATCGAGCCGGTGAACTCGCGCGGCGGCTATTTTGGCTGGCAGGCGCGTGTGAGCATCCGTGGATGGGGGGTAAAACGCGGAAGGCTGTGATAGGAGTCTCTATACGTCGCCGCGTTTCCATTGAGTCTGTTCCGTCATCTGAGCTATAAGCAGCCCTCCAGTAATCAATTCAGAAAACAAAGAACAGGTTTTCAGCCCGCGATGAAAACCGCGATCGGAAAAAACTATGTCAGAAAATGAGCGCCAGCCTGATCTGTCTGCGATTGAAAATCCGATGACGGAAACTGAGATTTACGCCACGCTGGAGGCCATTCTATCCAACTCGCTGTTTGCCGAATCGCCGCGTCTGCGCGATTTTCTGCGCTTCATCGTCGAACAGACGCTGGCCGGAAGCGAAAGGTCTCTCAAAGAGTATGTCATCGGAACGGAAGTCTTCGGGCGCAACGCCAATTTCGATCCGCGCGTGGATTCGATCGTGCGCGCACACGCCGGACGGTTGCGCAAAAAGCTGGACGAGTTTTATCAAGCTCAGCCGGACGAACGGCTCGTGATGATTTCGCTGCCCAAAGGCCATTACGTTCCGCAGTTCGGGCGGCGCTCCGCGACGGCTTCATTTCACGACAATCAGGCCGTTGAACAGACTTCCACCATTGTTCCGCTTGAAACCGCCCTGCCAGTTCCAACCGAGATCAACCCGCGACCTTACCCAAATGAGCCGCGTCGTGTGACCTGGTTGCTGGCGGCTGCCGTGATCGCCGGAATCATGTTGGGCTGGCTGGCAATCAGCCTGGTCAGCCAGGTCAATCCTGCAATCAAAGAAATTTCCGCGCTGGCGTCTGCGCCGCTGAACAGGGGCGTGCAGGCCGGACAGGTGGCCGTGCCGGTCATGGTGGACGGCAGGCGCGAAGCAGCCTGGGAAGGCCGGATGCAGCAGGAAGCCGGAAAGCTGATTGAGACGGAAACTGATTCGCTCGCCTCGGCGCAGCTTCCGTCGGCCCCGCGTTTCGGGGTGCTGTGGGATGAAACGAACCTTTATTTGATGGTTGAGGTGGCCGCGCAAGCCGGCAGCGTTTTAACCGGCCAGGACAGCATCGAGGTGTTTCTCGATACGCATAACGATCAGCAACACAGCTATCAGGCCGATGATTTTCACTTCACGCTGCAGGGCGGCTCGCCAACGGAACTGCACGGGCGCATAGCCAGGGTCAAGGTCGCCAGCCAGGCTGAACCCTGGGGCTACCGCGTAGAAGCTTCCATTCCCTGGGCGACGCTCAACCTGAACGGCGAAGCGGGGCGGACGGTCGGTTTTGACCTGGGCTTTCAGCGGCGCGGGGCAAATAAAATTCAGCAACTCTGGCATGGTTCCGCCGAAAACGCATTTGATACGTCAGGCTTTGGCAGCCTCACGTTATCCAGCGAACTGATCAATGCGGCCAAAATGGAAGTCTTCCCCGCTGGCTTTCAAAGCGTCGCGCTGACTGGGCAAAGCGTCCCGCTGACTGGGCAAAGCATCCCGCTAAATGACGCCGGGTCGTTGCGCGTTGCGCGTGACGGCGATTCCGAAAGCTGGGTGGCGGCGCGTTTTCCGCTGCCCAAACTTGAAGCGCGCATTCTGGCCGCCCGGTTGCGTCTTTACTGCGCTGCGGCCAGCCCGGCGGCGCAGGGGCAGGTCATCAAGGTAAATGGCGCGCTGGCGGATCACGCGGAAGCGAATTTATGGCCGGGCAATTTGTCGAACGGCGCGATTTTCCAGTCGGCGCTGCGCGTCGCCAGCCAGTCGAACTGGTATCAATGGGATGTCACGCCGGTTGTGAAGCAGGCTTATGCGCAGGGTCACAAGGCGATTGACCTCGCCGTCATTTATCAAGGCATGGAAGGCAGCAGCGGCTGGGTGGAATTCAAAGCGCTGCGCGCCCATGGCTTCGAGCCGCGTCTGGTGCTGGAATATTGATCGTTTCACCGTTACTTCACCTCACTTGACCCCGATAAATTTTCCACCGTGTGATACTTCAACTGATGCAAAGCCCGGATCGTGACAAACAAATGCCAATGCCAATAGCTGATGCTCCGCAGAGGCTGCGCGCGCAGCTTTCGGTCCGGATGCGGGCGGTCTGGGTGCGGGCGGCGGCGGTCGCGTTGGTTGGCGCACTGGCGGCTTTCGGGATGCAGTGGCGCGGGAATTTCTCCGGCGGCTTATCCGCGGGCAAGGCACAACCGACGACGCTCAATTTGTGGTATCTCACCTCCGGCGTCAGCACCTCCAGCTATGAAGAGAAGCGGTATGTGGACGAATTCCTGCGCCGGTATGAAACGCTGCATCCTGATGTCAGGGTAAATGCGACCTATTACAGCCATCGTGAATATTTGCGGGCGCTGGGCAACGCGCTGGCCGGGCTTGGGGCCTTTCCTGATCTGGCCTGCAGCGATCAGGGCGGAGCCTCGGTGGGCGAAGTCATCGCCCGGGGGCAACTGGTTGATCTGACGGAAACGGCGCAAAAATACGGCTGGCGGCAGCGGCTGCGACCAGGGATGCTGGAATATCTGGCGCTGCGGTATCCGGGCCGCACCTGGCTGATTCCTTCGCGCATTCATTACACCGGGGTCTTTTACAATCGGCAGATTTTTGAACGCCTGAAACTAAAACCGCCTGCGACCCAGGAAGAATTTGAAACGCTGCTGGAACGCTTGAAGGCGGAACATTACACGCCGTTTGCGCTGAGCGGGCCGAGGATGATTCATTACTGGTTCGCGCTGGCAAACAATGCGCTGCCATTGCTGCCGTTTAAGCCCAAGGAAGTGACCGACAGTTTCATTGCCGGGCGGCCTCTCGTCCCCTTCAACGCCGCGCCTTTTGTCAGTGCGACGGAAAAACTTCGCGAGTGGGTGTCGCGTGGCTACTTCCCGCCGCATTACGAAACCATCGGCGATGAAGAAGATCACGATGCATTCCTGGATGGAACCTATCCCCTCTATTTCGGATTGACCGGCCCCTGGACGCACGAACGCGCGATCAATCATCCGCCCCGGTTTATGATCGGTTTCTTTCCGTTCCCGCCCTCTGAGCAAACCGGCGGGCAAACCCCGATTGCCACCGGCGCGCCGCACGGCGTCTGGCAGGTGTTCAAGAATGCCCGCCAGCAACAGTCCGTCGAACTGATTGATTTCATGCTCAGCCCGGAGATGAGCCAGGCCATGATTGCCCACCACCGGCTGCCCGCCATGCGCGCGGAATTCTGGCAACACCTGCCCCTTGCGCCGTACGTGGCGGAAGAGGTTGCCGGTCTTGGACAGGTCGAACTGGGCGGCTTTTACGACAACGCGTTTCCTACCCTGCGCCCCACCATTCATCGCGGTTTGCAGCAGGCGTTGCAGGGGAAAATCACCGCCGCGCAGTTTGCCGATCGGATCGAACAAGCTTTTCAATGCAACGCCCCCGGACGCGTTCCCGCCCAGGCTCTTCCCTCGCCTGACGCCAGATAGCTGCCCGGTTTCACGGTTAAATCACCGGGTTTCACTCTTCCTCATCGCCAATTTCTGTTTGAATGCCTTAACTCCAAACATTCCATTAAGCTAAGCAGATCAGAGAGGAACCTATGGCACACAGAAAAATATTCATGGTCGTAATGTTGCAGGCGCTCTGCCTGGCTGGCGCAGTCAATGCGTTCGGTCAAATTAAATCGGGCGTGCTCACCGGCGCTGTCGTTGATGCGACAGGCGCGGCCGTGCCGGGCGCGGCTGTCCTGGTCACGAACGAAGAGACGAACGTCACCACCGCCTCGACCGCCGACGGCGATGGCGAATTCACCGTGCCGTATCTGGCCGCCGGGCGCTATAGCGTGACAGTCAAAAAAGCCGGCTTCACTGCCGTCAAAAAAACGGGCGTGATGCTCGGCACGGCGCAATCCGTTCGCGTGGACATCGCGCTGCAAGTCGGGCAGGTCGAATCCACCGTCGAAGTCATCGCCGATGCCGCGCAGTTGCAAACCGAATCGGCCACCGTGCAGAACACAGTCAACGAAACGACGATCAAGGCCGTCCCGAACATCACGCACAACCCGCTCTATTACGCCGCACTGCAACCGGGCGTGGTCGGGCGCGCCGGATTCAACGACACGACCAGCCTCAATTCCTTCGGCGTCGGCGTGGGCGGGCGGCAGCAGTTTTCGGCCATCTCGGTCAATGGCGCGCAGGCCTTCTCCGCCGACGTGCAGGTGGACGGATTGAGCGTCCAGGGTTCGGCCTGGAACGAAGCCGCGATCATTCCCAACACGGAAGGCTTGCAGGAGGTCAAGACGATCACCAATTCGTATTCCGCCGAATACGGGCGCGGGTCGGGCATCATTCAACTGGCGACCAAAAGCGGAACGAATCAACTGCACGGCTCGGCGGTCTATCGCGCGCGCAACGAAGCCTTCAACGCCAACACCTTCGACAACAATGCGCGCGGTCTGAGCCGGGCGCCGTTCAAAGTCCATTCCTACACCGGTTCCCTGGGCGGCCCCGTTTGGATTCCAAAGCTCATCAACGGCAAGGACAAGCTGTTTTTCTTCGTCAGCTATGAGGGCTTGAAGCACGGGCGCGCGTTGGACTTTTTCCGCACCGTGCCGACCGATGCCGAGCGCGTGGGCGATTTCAGCAAGACCGTCGTCAACGTCAACGGCGCGCCGACTCCGCTGCAAATCTTCAATCCCTACACGGCGAAATCCATCGGCAATAACCGCTTCCAGCGCACTCTCATTCCGAATGCCGACCTGCGCAACGTGCCGGGCTTGCTCGATCCGAACATCCTCAAACTATTCAGTTTCTATCCGAAGCCGAACCGCGCGCCGGACGATGTGTTCGGCGTGAACAATTATTATGCGCGGCGGCAACAGACGATCAGCCGCGACAGCGTCAATGCGCGGGTAGATTACAAAGTGGGCATGCATTCGATCTACGGTTCGTTCGGCTTGAATCGCGGCGCGATTGACACACCGGGCGCGTGGGGCGACGACAATCCGTTTTACAACCAGGCGCAATTCATCGGGCGGCAAAGCAGCGACGACAATCCTTACGGGCAAATCGGCTGGACGATTGTCTTCAACCCGCGGCTGGTGGCCGACGTGCGTTACGGCGTGACGCGCGTCTTCACGATCAACAAAGCCTATCCGGGGACTGAGAAGTTTAATTACGACCAGTTCGGCATCCCCAAAGACATCCAAGGGATTATCGCCGTGCCCAACGCCGCGCCGGAATTCAATGGCGGCGGGAACCTTTCGCCGCTGTCGCGCACCGGCTCGCTGTACAAGGAAGAAGGCCAGACCAACCACAATCTGAGTTGGAGCGTGACCGCGCTGCGCGGGCGCTGGACGTTCAAGGCGGGTAATGAATTCCGCGTCTATCTGTCGAATTACGACGATCCCGAAAACGCCGTGAATATCATCTCGCGGCAGGATTTCACGCGCGAATACGTGGACACCTTCGGTGTCGGCGTGGCGGTCACGCCGGTGACTGCGGCCAATTCGGGTTGGCAGCCGGCCTCTGTGCTGCTGGGCGCGGGGCGCATTCAGGTCAACGGCGCGCGCAATCCGAAACCGGCCTTTGCCCAGAAATACCTCGCCTTCTTTTCGCAGAACGACTGGAAGGCGACGGATCGGCTGAACCTTTATTTCGGCGTGCGTTACGACATTCAACCCGGCTTGACGGATCGCTTCAACCGCGTGCGTTCGATTGATCTGAACAAACGCAACGCTTTCGGGATGCTCGGCGAATGGGTTTTTCCAGGCTACAACGGCGCGGCGCGCAATCTGTATGAGACCGAATACGGCAACGTCGGGCCGCGTTTCGGCTTGGCGTATCGCCTGACAAATAACACCGTGGTGCGCGCGGGTTATGGCTTGACCTACTTGCCCTCGAACACAGGCTTCTTTGGAACGGGCGGTTTTTACGGGATGGAAGCGTTCGCGTCTTCGACCAACAACGACGCCGCGATTGCCTACGGCACAAACCCGCAGGGCGTGCCCGTTGGGCGTTTCAATCAGGTCAACGTCATCATCCCGCCGATTGGCGCGAAGGTGGATGCGCCGGAATATTACGGCGTCAGCAACTTCGCCTACTTCACGCACGACGGTTACAAGAACGCCGATTTGCAGCAGTGGAACCTGACGGTCGAACATCGCCTGGGGACGAAGTGGCTGGCTTCGGTCGGCTACGTCGGCTCGAAGGGCACGCATCTGCCCGTTTCGCGCGTGCCGGTCAACTCGAACCAGTATGTGGACGCCGCGATCCTGGCCGATTGCCGGCGCGATTACATTGCGCGCAACGGCACGGGCAACAGATGCAACGACCCGGTGCGCAATCCATTCCAGCCGGTGACGGGCACGCCGCTCAATTTCGGCGGCAGTCTGCGCAATGCGACGATTCCTTACCTCCAGACGGTTCAGCCGTATCCGGCGATCTCGAATTCGGGCATCGTCGGCACCTTCGGCTGGTCGCATTACCATTCTTTGCAGGCGAGCGTGACGCGCTCGTATGCCAATGGGCTGCAATTCAACGCCAACTACGTCTGGTCGAAAACGCTCGGCCTCGACGCCTCCGAGGCGCAAGCCAATGGCTTTGCCGACGGCGGCTTCGGTTACAACGGCGGCAATCTCGATTTGCGCAACCTGCGCGAAAACTATGGGCTGGCTTCGACCGATGTGCCGCACCGCCTCGTTGCTTCGTTCGTTTACGACCTGCCCTTCGGCACGGGCAAGCGGTTCAATGCGAACAAGGCCGTCAATCTGCTGGCTGGCGGCTGGCGTATCGGCGGCGTTTACGCGGCGCAATCCGGCACGCCGGTGCTGGTGGCCGGGGCCAGCAGCGGTTCCATCAACGGCAAAGGCAACCGCGTGCCCGGCGTGGCGCTGGAAGTTCCCCAGGATTTGCAGCGCTGGTACGACGGCAAAACCACGGTGACCTTGCCCAGCGGACGGCGCATCACGCCCTGCACCCGTTGCTTCCTGAAATACAACCCGGACGCTTTTCGCGGCGCGGTGATTCAACTGGCGAACGGGACGTTCATCAGCGACCAGTACTGGTACGGCACGGCGGCGCTCGCCTTCGGGGACATCCGCCAGCCGGGGCTGAACAACTTCAACTTTTCGGCTGATCGGAATTTCAAACTCACCGAGCGGCTGCGAGTCGAGTTCTCGATGCAGGCGACGAACTTGCTCAATCACACGCAATTCCGCCCGACGATCAATGGCGGCGTGGGCGCAACCAACGTCAGCACGGCCAACGGCGGCATTCCCGGCCTGGGAACGAACGACAGTTTCGGCACGTACTCGACGGCAACCTTCGACCCGCGCCAGATCGAGTTCCAATTGCGGCTGCGGTTTTGAGGAATTTCGGAAACGAACCGTCAGCGGTTCCGCATTACATTTTCAATCGGAGGTGTTCACCAGATGAACGTAATTCGCCTCATTCGATCATTCTTTGCCATTCCACTCGCGGCGCTGCTGTTGATGTCAGCGCCGGGGCAAGCGCCTGCGCCCGGACAGGGATTGCCGCCGGGGACAGTCGCGCTGCGCGATCTGGCTTATGTGACGGAAGGCCACCCACGGCAGAAGCTCGATCTGTATCTTCCATCGCCAACCGGTCAGGCCGCCCCAAACGGTCAGGCGAAAGCCGGGAAGCTGCCATTGATTGTCTGGATTCACGGCGGCGGCTGGCAGCAAGGCAGCAAGGACGGTTCGCCTGCGCTGCGGTTTCTGAATGAAGGCTACGCTGTCGCCAGCGTCAATTACCGCTTGAGCCAGCACGCGATCTTTCCCGCGCAGATCGAAGACTGCAAAGCGGCGATCCGCTGGTTGCGCGCCCAGGCCGCGAAATACAACCTCGATCCGAACCGGTTTGGTGTTTGGGGATCGTCGGCAGGCGGGCATTTGGTGGCGTTGCTGGGCACGACAGGCGATGTCAAAGAATTCGAGCGCGGAGAGAACCTGCAATTTTCCAGTCGCGTCCAGGCCGTCTGCGATTTTTTCGGGCCGACCGATTTTCTGCAGATGGATGCGCATCGCTTGCCGGATGGCATGATCCACAACGAAACGCGTTCGCCCGAAGCGCTGCTCATCGGCGGGCCGATCCAGGAAAACAAGGAGAAGACCGCCCGCGCCAATCCAATCAGCTACGTCACGCCTGACGATCCGCCCTTCCTGATCGTTCACGGCGACGCAGACCCCGCCGTCCCGCATCATCAAAGCCAGTTGCTCGACGCGGCGCTGCGGCGCGCCGGCGTGCCCGTGACGTTTTACACCGTCAAAGGCGGCAAGCACGGCAACTTCAGCGACGAAAAAGTACCCGTGCTGGTCGCTGAATTTTTCGCGCGCACGCTGAAACCCGCACGCTGACCCACGTGCAGCGCGGCTAAGAAAGCAGTAAAAATAAGATGACCCATTGGAAAGAAAGATGGCGAATTTGCCTGCGGCTTTTGTTTGCGCTGCTGCCGGTGGATGAGTCTGCGCGATTGGCGGACGCCGCGCAGGTCGCGCAGCCTTTGCAACCCTCCTTGCAGAATGAGGATGTCCGATTTCCCGCCGATGCCAGCGTACTCGACGTCACGAAAGCTCCTTACAACGCGAAAGGCGATGGCCTCAGCGACGACACCGCCGCCATTCAAGCCGCGATAGATTCCGGCAAGACGACGGTCTACATTCCGAACGGTCTGTACACAATGCTGGGCGATGTCTTCATCCGCAACAACGTGCGCAGAATCGTCGGGACGGAAGCCACGGTGACG
>JBBQVH010000102.1:0-29115 GCA_038211695.1 Blastocatellia bacterium
AGTCCGCGCCACACTTAACCTCATTGCCCGAGAGGGGGCTATTTTGGGCGATCAAGCATGCTTGCCTTTGCCAGAGAGTGTCGCGACGATTCGCCGCGCGCCGCCGTGGTTGCGGTGTTCGCACAGGTAGATGCCTTGCCACGTGCCCAGCCGTAGCTTACCTTGTCCGACCGGAATTGAGAGCGAACTGCCCAGAATCGAAGATTTGATGTGCGCGGGCATATCATCAGGGCCTTCCAGCGTGTGTTCGTAATACGGAGCATTTTCAGGGACGGCATGATTGAAGTGGCGTTCCATGTCCGCACGCACATCAGGATCGGCATTTTCGTTGATTGTCAGCGATGCGGACGTATGTTGAATAAACAGGTTCAGCATGCCGGCTTCGATTTCGCGCAGTTCCGGCAATTGCTCTAAAACTTCGCGCGTGATCAGGTGAAAACCACGTGAACGCGCTTTCAGCGAAAACTCTTTTTGAATCCATTCCATAGCCGAAGGATAAGGGAAAGGGTAGTAAAGGGAAAAGCTAAGAAATGGCTCGAAAATAACTCTTCAAAAAAAACATCTCACCGCAGAGGCGCTGAGTACCGCAGAGGTTTCGCGGAGGTTTTCAGACTCTCTGCGTTTCCTCTGCGACCTCTGCGCCTCAGCGGTGAGTTGATAGAGATAATTCCATTTCCTTCCTAACTCAGGACAAGGTTGGATGTTCTGATTCAGGCAAAACATTATGGACGGAACAGCGATCATTTATTGCGAAGGCGCGTTTGGTTCGCCGACGGGCAAAACAGCCAATGGTTTGGTGCGTCACACGGCGCGTTATGAAGTTGCAGGTGTGATTGATTCAACGCAGGTCGGACGCGACGCAGGTGAAGTGCTGAACGGCAAGGCTTGCGGAATTCCGATCTTCACCAGTTTGGATGACGCGATTGAATCGGCTTCAAAACGCCCGCAATATTTCGTGATCGGCCTGGCGCCAGACGGTGGCAAATTGCCAGAGTTCGCGCGGCAGTCTGTTAAACAAGCGATTCGCGCAGGGGTAAACGTTGATAGCGGCTTGCATGAATTCTTATCTGAGGATGAGGAGTTCGCGGCTCTTGCCAGCAAGCACAACGTCGGCATCCGCGATGTCAGGCGGACGCCGCCGCGCGCGCAGCTTCACTTTTTCACGGGCAAGATCGAAGAAGTCACCGCTTTGAAGCTGGCCGTGCTTGGCACCGATTCAGCTATCGGCAAACGCACGACGGCGGTCAAACTGAATCAGGCGCTGAACGATGCTGGCATCAAAAGCGAATTGATCGGCACTGGACAGACTTCGTGGTTGCAGGGCGTGAAGTATGGGTTGCTGCTGGATTCGCTGATCAACGATTTCGTAACGGGCGAGATCGAACACGCCGTGTATGAGGCCTGGCAGAACGAACGCCCGCAAGTGATCTTGCTGGAAGGGCAGGGCAGCATCGCGCACCCGGCCTATCCGGGCGGCTTTGAGTTGATCGCGGCGGGCAGAGTAGACGGCATTGTTTTGCAGCACGCGCCAGCGCGAATGGTTTATGACGGTTTTGGCCAGTATCCGATGGGCGCGCTCGACCGCGAGATTCAGATACTGGAGCTGCTGGCGCAAAAGCCCGTCGTCGCTTTGACGATCAATCATGAAGCAATGACCGAGACTGAGGTTCGGGCAACAACGGCTGATTATGAGCGCCAATATGGCAGGCCCACGGCGGATGTCTTGCTGGATGGCTGTGATAAGCTGGTCGCCGTAATCGAACAAATGCTGACAGGCAAATCCTGATTTCGCGGAGAGATGGTAATGGATCCAGAAAGCAAAAAACGCGACGCAAAAGAGCTGGCTTACCTCTACGATTTATATGTCGCGCCGGGGTGGCGCGAGGTCTTCGACCGCATCGTTGAGGAAGAGGTCGAATTGCCGAAGGAAGGGAAAATTCTCGATGCCGAATGCGGCACTGGCGGCTCTGCCATTGATCTGGCAGTTCGCGGCGGAGCGAAAGTGACGGTGACCGGCGTTGATTCAAGTGCTGAGCGATTGGCGCTGGCGCGTGGCAAGGCCGAGATTCAATTGCTGAAGCGCGTCACCTTTCAGCAAGCCCCGATTGATGATCTGGATTTCCCGGTCGGGGAGTTTGATCTGGTGATTGGCGATCTGTCGCTGATGCCGGCAAGTCAAATCGAAGCCGCGCTTGATGAGCTGATTCGCGTGGCCAAGAAGGGTGCAAGCATTGTGGCCAAGTTGGTCGCGCCCGGCAGCTTTGGCGAATTCTTTTCAATTTACTGGGAAGCGCTCTACGAACTTGGCCTGATTGAATCTTCGCCTCAGCTTGAGCGGTTGATCAGGGAGCATATGCCTGTCAGCGAGGCCGAAGAACTGATGATGGATTCCGGTTTGCAGCGCGTGCGCAGCGTGACGCAGAGAGAATCGTTTACCTTCAAAGACGCGGATGCATTCTTCGCGAATCCTTTGATTGAAACCAGGTTTCTGGACAACTGGCTGGCCATTCAACCGGATCAGCAGACGCGTCAAAAAGTGATGGAGCAACTTACCGCCATCATTGATCGCGAGCGCCAGGACATGGACTTCGAGGTATCTATCAAAGCCACGGTTCTGATTGGGCAAAAGTAGGGCAAGTTTTAAAGCTGGCAAAACAAAGGGGAGGCTTTCACGTGAAAGCCTCCCCTTTGTTTGTCTTGGCCGTCGAGTGTTTACCACTGTTTGGCAATGACTGGGATGTCGCCGTTCTGGCCCAGCGTGACAACGCGGGTCTGGTTGTTTGAACTGTTAATAATGAACCAGGTTCCAGTTTGTCTGCGCCAGACGGCAATATCCGTTTTGCCGTCGCCGTCATAATCAGCGGGTACGGGAATGTCGTAGTATGGAGCGTAGGACGCGCCCCACGAACGGGTATTCACGCTGTTGGTGCTGCTGTTCAGAATGTACCAGGTGGTATTCGATCCGCGCCAGACGGCCAGATCGCTTATGCCGTCGCCATCATAATCGCCGGGCACTGGCGTATCGCCGCTTTGCCCAACCTGCACAGTGCGCGCTTGATTGTTGGAGCTTTGAATAATGTACCAGGTACCGGTTTGTGACCGCCAAACGGCAATGTCAGCCTTGCCATCTCCATCGTAATCGCAGGGAACCGGCGTGTCGTAATACGGCGCATAAGACGCTCCCCACTGCATGGTTTGCAGTGCGCCGTTTGAACTGCGCAGGATGTACCAATATCCGGTTGATCCGCGCCAGACGGCCAGATCGGTTTTGCCATCGCCGTCAAAATCTGCTGCCACGGGAATGTCGCCGCTTTGCCCCAGATTCTGGATACGATAGATGCCAGTGGAACTGTTGATGATGTACCAATTGCCTTCCGTCGGACGCCACACCGCGTCGTCTACCTTTCCATCGCCGTCGTAATCACCCGGAACTGGCACGTCGTAGTATGGCGCGTAGGATGCGCCCCACGATGTGTTCTGCATTGTGTTGTTAGAGCTTTTCATCGTCAGCCAATAGGTCGTCGAACCGCGCCAGACGGCCAGATCAGCTTTGCCATCGCCGTCGAAGTCGCCTCGGCGCGCACGCTGTGGCGGAGGCAAGCTGGCGCTGGCAATGACAAAAATCGAAAGGGATTTCTGTGCGGTCTGCGATGCGGTATCTGTCACCCGGACGGTGACAGCGTAAGTGCCACTGCCCGACGCATAGCCGCTGATCGTGCCGCTGGAGTTCAAGCTCAGCCCCGGCGGCAACGCCCCACTGGCCAGCGTCCATGTATAACTGGGCACGCCGCCTGCGGCGACCAGAGATTGAGAGTAAAAAGCGCCAGCCTGTGCGCTGGGCAAACTGGTGGTGCCAATGCTCAATGGCGTGGCAGCGCTGCCCGGATAGATGAAGCGTATCGCGTCAGCATCGTCATTTCGCAACCCGCCACAGCGGCCATCGAAGTGAGCGTACGCGTACATGGTTGCAGTTGAATCCAGAGAATGCCCCAACCCCAACGCATGGCCCATCTCATGAGTCGCGACCTCCTGCACATTACAACTGTTGCCGAAGTAACAACTGGCGTATGGGTTGAATGACATATTGCCTTCCAACGCGCGATAGAACGTGATGCCGTTGACGACGCGCGACTGCACCAGGCTGTAGCTGATGATGCCCGCCGCCGCCAGAATGCCGGAACAGCCTCCGCCGGACGGCGAAAATGGCGAGTAGCTATCGCAGTTATTAAACGAGATCGTATTTTCGCCGTCGGTCACCAGCAGGCCGCAGGTTGAAGTGCTGCCGCCATTGGTCACGCGCAGCGATGAGCCGCTGACACTCGACCAGGCATTCATCGCCGCAAGCATATCGTTGATGATCGTTGAATTCGGCGCGCCGGAAGGATTGATTTTGAAGACGACGGGTTGGCCTGTGTCCGGTTCAAACCAACGCGGAGGGTAAGAGCCGTTAATCAGCGTGAAGTTTTGGACGGGCTGTTTTGATTCGGCGGCCATTTCTGCCGGACGAGTTAGCAATTCAGCGCCCGCGAAAAATCGGGATTCGTGCTGAGCCGCTGCTGCCCGCGTGGCTGTGATACGGGTGCGCAGCATTTCGGAATAGCTTGAAATATCCGCGCGGTCGGTGATCGGGCCGCTTTGTGAGCGGCCAATCACGGTGATGTTGCCGCTGATCGCATCGCGAGCAAGAGTCAGTTTGCCATTTGCGCGATTCGTGTTGACGGTGAATTTGCCCAGGAACCATTGATGAACGCGCAGGCTGCCGTCTGCCCATGTGTCCAGATAAAGCAAAACATCTTCGCCAATTTTGAATTCAGGCGTGCCGAAAATCATGCTGCCGCGAGTGCCGGTGACGCCGCCCGGCTCTTTGATGACAATTTCGCTGGTCGTGATATTGCCTTTGAACACTTCCTGAACGCGCAGCGTGATGTAAGTAAAGATGGATTTGTGCGCATCGTCATAACCGCTGGCGACCGCTGTGACATTGCCACGCACGATGGCACGCGCGCCGATGATCAATTCGTCATCACTGGGAATAACAATGCTGGTTGCAGTAACAACGCCGGCCGCTGCCAATACACACACCAGAGAAAGCGAAGTCAGCCGGGTTTTCCTCAAAAACATACGATCCTCCTACAGAAGAGACGCACGCAGGCCACACCACGGACAGAGCCATGGACATGCAGCGCATCGCCTCCTCAAAATAAATCGGGTTTTGTCAAAAGATGGTTTCTTGATTCTTGCAGCCGGGGCAAATCTCAATTCAGCAGCATCCCAACTCTGATCGGGCAGAGCCCAACTCTGATCGGGATGGGAACGCCTGGGGCATGTGGCGGGGCTGGAACTGAAAAGCGCTTGCGCTAACGAGCGCGGGTGTGTGTGTAGACGCTATGAAAGTAAGTTCTATATCGTTTTCTTTGATCGAATCAGGATCAAGATTCAGGCAAGCTTCAATCAGAATACACGCAGAGGTAAATCACGCAGACGAATCGCCTGGCACCATGTTGTAGCTCCTTAGATTCAAGATTGTCGCGCGCACTCCGGCCTTGCCCATATTGATAAAGCACGGGTAAAGCAGGTGACGACTTGGTTCTCAAATAAACTTGGATTGGGATGGGAGAAAGGCCAACTCGAAAAATTGAAACACAAGCTTGGGATACTGTGGTGAGGTTGTGTTTCCGATCAACTACGGGGATGTCAGATCGAGGGCATTTAATGAGCTAACGGGGCGCATTAAAACATCGCATTCTAATTCTGTCAATTATGAATTTTAAGAATGCCAAATCCGGGAACGCAATGTTTGACTGCGTTCCCGGATTTGAAGTTGCGCTTACACTATTTGATATTCACACGGATTGTATTGGCAGGCTTGCCATCCGCGGTCAACACCAGATCAACTTCTCCACGGCCAGCCAGATTGGCGGGCAATCCAATGTTGAGTTGATCCAGCCCCACAAATGTCCCTTGCGGCCCGGCATATTGAACTGAGGCAGGAACGCCGCCAATGGTTGCCGTGACGCCTGACAGCGCGCTGCGGAAGCGGATGCCGGTGCCGAATAACACCAGAAAGACCTGGTCGCCCGCAACGCTCAGATCAACAGGGGCAGAAACATATTTACCCTGTCCCGGATCAAAGCGACTGATCGGCTCGTTGCTTTGTGCACCCGTTACCGTTACGCGCAAGGCATACCCTGCGGCAACATCTCGCCCGGTGGCATTCGCGGTAAACAGGCTTGGCGCGACAGTCGCGATGGTCACCGTGCCGGTTGAAACCGTCCCGTCGTCTGCGGTGATGAGAATTGTCGCAGAGCCTGCGGCCGTGCCCGGCGGAATCAGGAAGTTGACTTGCGTCGAAGCGACAAAGAAGAGCGGCGACAATCGTTCGACGCCCGCTGCATCGCGCACCACAACACGCGTGCCCGCCAGCGTGGTTGACAGCGGCAAGGTGCTGTTGATTTCTGTCCTGGTGGCCAACCCCGTGCCGAATGCTGCGACAATTGCTTCGCTGGCGATGGCGGACGCATTGAAGCTGGCGGCAGAGACCGTTGACACCGGGCGCGAAGTTGTCAGCCGATACACGCCGCGTCCATGCGTCGCCGCGAACAGCGTGTTTGTTGCCGTTTGATAGCGCACCATATACGTCGCCACGCGTGGCATGCCGTTGCCCAGCCTTTCCCACGTTGCTCCGCCATTGGTCGTCTGGAACACGCCCAGATCGGTGCCGATGTAGATCGTGTTGTTGTCAGCCGGATTCATCGCTGCTGAAGTCACCGGCACATCCGGCAGGTTGCCGCTGATGTCCGTCCAGCTTTGGCCCAGGTTGGTGGTTAGAAAGACGTGGCCGGGCGTGGCAGCCGTGACAGTGTTGAAGCCGGAGAAGGTGACGATGGCGCGCTGCGCGTTACCTGCGTCGAGCGCAATGTCCGTGATGAAGCGAGTGGGCAGCGGCGCTTTGGTCAGGTTGGTGAAAGTCGCCCCAGCCCCCACGCCCGCATTGGTTGTTACTTGCACGGAGCCATCGTTCGCGCCCACCCAGACAATCTCTTGTCCGTTCGCCAAATTGGGATGCGCGGCAATGGCTGACAACCTGCCCGTGCCTTTGGTCAAATCAGCGCCGAATCCATCGCTGCTTGCGCCAAGTCCTATCCATACCGAGCCGCGATTTTCAGAGCGGTAGAGTCTGTTTGTGCCCAGATAAACAACATTGCCGTTCTGCCCGGTGAAGCCCGTATGCAGTGCCATCGGCGCATAAAAGCCAACGCGATCGGTTGGGTTGATGCCGCCCTGCACAGCAGAGCAACTGAAGCAGCCGCGCCGCGACCAGCTTGTGCCGCCGTTCAGTGAAACTTCCGGCCCGATCTGCGCGCGCCCATTGTTGTCTGCGTTATTCGCATTGAAGAACGTGTGGTAAAGCACCTGCGGATTGGACTGGTCAATCAGCGTGAACCCGCCGTCGCCGCCTCGGATGTTGCTCCAACTGGATTGGCCCGTGAACAGATTGGTGCCGTTGTCCTGCGTTCCGCCGATGACGAAGTTCGGATTGGTCGGATGCAACGCGATAGATTGAAACTGCGTGATGTTTAGATTCGGGTTCAGGCTTTTCCACGTGACGGTGTTGTCGGTTGCGTTGTTTGTCCGCCAGATACCACCGTCACTGCCAGTGAACAACACATTCCGGTTGGCCGGGCTGACGACGATGGCATGCGTGTCGGCGTGCAATCCCTCAGTGCCGTCGCCCTGGCTCAGATCGCTCCAACTCTGCCCGCCATTTTTGCTGCGGAAAACCGCGCCGCTGGTGTTGGTCGAATTCGACTGTGTACCGTAATAAACGGTGTTGCCATCAACTGGGTCTACTGCAAGCGCAATATTGTAATCGGCTTGCCCGCTGGCTTGAGGCGTCGTGACTTTCGTCCAGTTGTTGCCAGCATCCGTTGTTCGCCAGATACCCAGCAGGTCGGAGTTCGGCGCGGCGAAGGCTGCATAAACGACCGATTCAGTTGAAGGCGCCACTGGCGGCCCAGCCGTCAGTTCAACGCGAGTGAAGGTCGGGGTTGTGGTGTTGGTCGCGGGCCATCCGCCTTCCAGCTTAGTCCACGTTCCCGGCTCGCCGCCTTGATCCGAACGGAAGATACCGACATTCAAGATGGCGGCAAAGATACGTTGTGGCTTGCGCGGATCAACCAGAACGTCGGTTGCTGATCGGTCAACATCGAAATTGCCCGGATTCAAATTCCGCCAGTTTGCTCCGCCATCTGTTGACTTCCAGATGCCGCGATTGCCAATGACTACGGTGCCGCTGCCGCCTGAAGCGCCACTGCTCAACCCGATGTTTGTTGCTGCATACAAGATCGAAGGATTCGTTGGGTCAATCTCAATGCTCAGAAATGAGCAGTTGATGAAAGATGGCAAGCCAGGTGCGGTGGACGAAACCGGCCCGGTGATCTGCGTCCAGGTCGCGCCGCCATCCGTGGTCTTTAAGATGCCCTGGCCGTAATAAGAATCGCCGCTGCGATTGCCTTCGCCCGTGCCGACATAAATGACGTTGGGATTCGTCGGATCAATCGCAATCGCGCCGACGGCCAGCGATGGCTGATTGTCGAGCAGCGGCGACCAGTTCGCGCCGTTGTCCGTCGAACGCCAGACTCCGCCCTGCGCAGCGCCGACGTAGACCGTTTGATTGCTTGTTCCGTTGTAGCTCGGATCAAGCGCAATCGCCGTCACGCGTCCCGACACGGCAGAGCCTGATGCGCTGAATGTCTGTCCATTGGCAATCGGCGCAGGCCCCAATGCAGCCCAGACCAGTTGCTGTTGCGGGTCGGCTTCAAGCCCAGCGGACAAACGCGTCTGCCGCAGCCTCAGTTCTTCGGTTTCAAGCTGTTCCCGCATTCGCAACTGGGCGTCGGGCGGAATGATTTTCGCCGGATATGCTCGCTGATAGTAGAACCAATCTTCACGCAACCGCTCGCCGCCTTCGTTCTCTTCCTCTTCAACTTCTATCGTTGCGGGCACACTCCTTAACTCTTCTTCGCCAGCGTGACGCTTCCCGATCAAGACAGAAAAGGGAGTAGAAGTCTGCGCGGGGCGTGCCGTTACGACGTTGGAATCATGACGGGGTGACTGTTTATCGTTTGGCTGGGTTTGTGTTTGCGCCGTGATTGCTGAGGTCGTTGTGACCAGCCTCTCAGCCTTACGCCAGCGAGTAGAAAGTGTAACCGCGCCAGCTAATGCCAGCAGTCCGCCTCCGAACAAAGCGGCGGCGATCAGAAGGGCAGAGCGGTGATGGGCCATCAGGCTGGCATAAGCAGACGTGAACCGTGTCGGACGTTTCATACGGCAACTCCAAAAAATGAAGATGTGAATGTTTAAGGGGAAGAGAAGGAACGAGGTTTATTTCTGGAAGCACTGCGCTCCCAGGGCTACGATGTTTTTCTGCTGGACGCAATGGACTTCAATTTGCACCGCCCTCATTTAAATGAGCAGTGACCAGCATCTGAACGACGCCCCGTAATTTTCTTGTCTTTTGTTGCGCGCCGTCGGGGCCGTGCCGCTTACTTCACATTGAACTCGTAATTATTTTCGGAGATTGTCTGTCCGCGCTCATCAACAATCTTGGCCCACAAAACATACTTGCCCGGCGCGCCTGCCGCGAAGCTTACGGCCATCAGCTTCAATGATGAATCCGCCGCCAACGTGGTTTTCCCGGGCGCATTGCCAGCAGCCACAATTCGTTTTGCTCCGTCTTCAACGCGCCAACTCACTGTCGCATTCGGAATGACAAACCAGTGATCATTCACCAGCCACAGTTCTGTCTTGACCGATTCGCCTGTTTGCCAAGTGTCGCGATCATACGCGAATGACGGCAAGACCATCTGAAACGAACGCTGCACAGTGAAGTAGGCTTTCGTTGGCTGACGGTAAAAATCCAGCGCCGCCATTGTTACTGACGGCCACAGATCAATCGCGTGAAAATGCAGAATGCCGCCTGCTGGCTGGTACTTGTTGCGCCGCATCCGTTCAATCGCCAGTTGAAACAGCCGCGCGACATACTCCTGCGTTTGCGGGATGTATTCTTTCAACGTCATCCCATCAGGCGATCCCCACGCGCGCATGGCTTCGGGGATTTGCAGTTTGTAAAAGATCCAGTCGTCTTCGTGATCTTTGATCGGCCAGTGGTTGGGCAAAAACTTGATGATGCTTTCATAATTCGGCAGCGCGGTCGCTCCCAACTCCGAAATGAACTTTTCATTTGTCTGCGCATAGGCCCAGATCGTTCCGCCGTACCAGCCTTCGTATACGTGCGCATCGCCGTAACGTCCGGTCGAACGCTGGACGGGCCGTCGTTGCGGGTCAAGGGCGTACAAGCGCGGTTCCAGGTGTTTGGTCAGATCGCGATAATTCTCCAAAGACTCTTCATCGCTGGTTGCCCACAGCGCGACCGACGGATGATTGCGAACGTACCTGATGTGCGGGTCGTAAAGCCTCGCCGCTTTCAAACTGAACGCGCGATCTTCGGGATAAGCCGCTTCCAAGAAATCCTGCCAGATCAGCACGCCCGTTTCGTCGGCCAGATCATAGAACTCCGGATTGCTGAAATTGCAATGCAGCCGAATCATATTGATGTTCATCCCGCGCATCAGCTTGTAATCGCGCTCGTAATCGCTGCGGCGAACTTCCGACTGAAACAGGTTGTAATAAAAGTTCGTTCCGCGAATGAACATCCGCTTGCCGTTCAGATAAAACTTCCAATCAATCTGCTCAATTTCGCGAATGCCAACAGCGAGCGATGTTTGATCCGAAAGCGCGTCACCAGCTTTTACCCGCACATCCAGGGTGTACAAGTTCGGCTTGCCGTGATCCCACGTCCACCACAGTTCGGGCCTTTCGACGTGCAGTACAAATCGCTGGCGCGTACCTGCGGCTGATAACGGGTTGGCGAGTTGACTGGTTTCCAGATTGGCTTTTTGAGCAATAAATCGAGAGGCTGAGTTGAGAGTAATGCCTGTTGAAGAAGAAAAGTTTCGAGGCGTGAGGGAAAGCGTCACGTCCGCGTCAATCGCTTCATTTGATTGCAATGCCAGATCAACGACAACATCGGCGGTGCCGTCTTTGTTCAACCAGGTATCCACCGCGAGATCGTCAATTTTGACAGAGCCGCGCGCGATCAACCGCACGGGCCGCACAATGCCAAGCGGCGTGATGTTGTCCGGCTTCTGATCCACCGCGCCGTATGAACCTTTGATGGTGTAAGGCCGATGCCGCCAGTAATAACTAACCGGCGTCCAGACGCGCACGGCCAACATGTTTTCGCCATCGCGCCGCAGTTTGTCCGTCAGGTCGAACTCATACGGATCAATGTAGCCCTCGTGCCGTCCAAGCAATTCGCCATTTAAATAAACGTCAGCGTGATAATCGGTCGCTTCAAATCGCAACCAGATTCGTTTCCCACCTGCCGCTGGAGCCACCGAAAACTTGCGGCGATACCACCATTCCTTTTCGCTGATCCATTCGGCTTCGCGAGAATAAATTTTTGTCCCTTCCAGAATTTGTGTGTGAACCGAACCGGGAACCTGCACGGCGCGCCACGATGAATCATCAAACTCGATTTGATAAAAACCTTGCTTCTCACCTTCAGACTTCTCCGCCCAGTTCAGCTTCCATGCTCCATCCAGACTGAAATCCGATACGCGCTCACTCGTCTCTTGCTTAACTTCTTCAACCGGGCGAATCTGCTGAATCTCAGATTTCAAACTTCGGAATTCAGAAGCATTAGCTTGCTGACTCTCAGATTTCAAATTTCGGATTTCAGATTTCTCTTCGCCAGCCACGGACGGCTGACTGCTGACGGCTGACAAAATCGGCTGAATAAACTTGCGATACTCTTTGCGCGCTTCCAGCACCGTCTCCGTGCCTTTCCAGTTTGGAAAGGCGATGGCGATTTCAGACGAGCGTTTCTCACCAGTCAATTTTGTCGAAGCATAAAACTGCCGCGCCCCAATGCCGCGCCATTCCAGCGACGAATCCAATTCATAAAACCCGATCGCGCCGTAATTTTGTTCGCGCTGGTAATAGACCAAATGCCTGCCGGGCAGGTCTGCAAAATCATTTGGGCCGATTTTATGATCCGGCGGATTGTCTACTTCCCAGCCATCGGGAAACTTGGTTTGTTCCGAACCTTCCATCCATCGGGTGAATGGTTCGTAGGGCGCTGCCGAAACCGATGAAAAGAAGAAACCGTAGTTTGAATTCGCCTCTGCTCCATCCGGCAGGGCCAGCAGGGCGCGCCAGCGCAGCACCGGGCTGCCTGCATGCCAGACAAACTCCCATGTCTCGCGATGGCTGCCAAACTTTGCACCTGACAATCTGACACGCGCCCGTAACGGCCCGGCTTCAATGATTTCAACTTGATCAAATCCTCCGCTACGTTGCGCTGCCGCCAGAAATGTTCCGAAGCCCGCACTTCTTTGGCCGAATGCCAGCGGCTCCGTTATATCCGGCGAAGTGTCAATCAGGTTCAGCATCCGCTGTTCGCCTGCTGATTTATTGAATGCCGCAACCAACGCAGGCTCGGTCTTCTCCATTCCCAGATTGACCATCACGCCGAAGCGATTATTCGCCAATTCAACACGGCCCACACCGATCCGCCGTGCCGTGATATTCGCATTCGTAGTTCCGCCTTCAGGCGGCTGCTTACTTAATTCGCTGCTTGCTGCAATCAGCCGAAACTCAGGCCGTTCCCCCGGAACCACCGTTGCCGCAAACATCAAATCCGCCGTCTTAATCGAACCATCGTGGTGGTTTTCGCTGATGGCGATTTGCGATGCTGCTTCACGCCCATCAGGCGCAATAACGCGCAACTGTTCTTTGTGGGCTTCACCGGCGTTGAGCTTTAGCTTCACCGTCACGACTTCGTTGTCGCGACGGTAGATGCCAGTCGGCTCTTCCAACGTGATAATCCACTGCCTGGAGGAATTGTTTTGAGCGTTGGCGGCAGGCCCAATGTGCGGCCAAAAACAGCAGGCCAGTGCCGTGATTGCCAGCAAATAGCAGGGAAGGCGCTTCATCATTTCTTTTGGCTCAGCCGCCGTTTGGTTTCATTGATGCTGAAATCCAGCCAACCACGTTCGTTGCTGTTGCGGCAGCGTTCGCGCAGCGTTTCCAGCGCCTTCAATTTTGCTTGTAGGGCTGTTTGATTCGTGGCTTCAGCGGTCAGTGCAATATCGCTCAGGTGCAGCGCCTCAACCGCTTGCCCGGCCTGTGCGCGCTCCATCGCCAGCTTGGCGACAGCCTCTGCCCCGCCAGCCAACTTGACCACATCCGGATAGACGGACGACACGGGCCTTTCGTACATCGTTGCCGGATTCAGATCGAACCAGCCAACGTAGCCTTCGTAGATGCCGCGCACCGACCAACTCAGCTTGCCGTAGCTTTCGCCGATGTCCAGCGCCGGTGGGAGCTTGATTTCATTCATCAACGTCCAGACATCTTTGCCTGCGTTCATGCCTTTGACGGTTTCGTCGTGAACGTACTGGATGGCGTCGCGGTAACGCGTCAGCTTCCTGATGATTTCTGCATTGCCAACGATGGGCATACCGTGTGAGGGCAGGATGATTTCCGGCTTCAATTCCAAAACCTTGTTCAGCGAATTGATGTAATCCAGCGCCCAGCGCGGCTGTGTCCCGCGCAGCGTGTAGATGTTTGGGAAAGATTCGTAGTAGTTGTCGCCGATGAATGCCGCTTTGTACTTCGGAATCCAGACTGTCGCGTGATCGTAGGTCTCGCCCGGGGTGCTCATGACGACGAACTTCACGCCGCCCAGTTCGAATTCGTACTTGTCGTCAAACAGGATTGTCGGTTCGAGCTTTGCGCCGTAATTGCCCGGCCAGTCAGCAGGTTTGGGGATTGGCAATGCGAACTGTGCCGCATTCCGCAACGCATAAAACCCGTTCAGCCTTGTCTGGTAATGCTGAAACTCAACGTGGTTTTTCTGCGCGATGATCTGCGTGCCTGGCTGCTTCCAGGCCGGAATGCCGCCCGTGTGATCGCCGTGCGCGTGCGTCAGGATGATGTATTTGATCGGCCCGTCGTTTTCCGCCGTCAGCAGCCGTTTGTGCAACGCCGAGTTGAACGGCATTGAGGTATCAATGATGACATTGCCGTCAACCGTTGTGACCAGAAAGGTGTTGCTGAAACCGGTGGCTTGAAAGATCGCGTCATTAACCTTCAACGCCTTCTTCTGATCCTGACCGATGCGGATAGCGGTGATGGGACTGATAGGAACTTGGTCTTGCTGAGCCAGCAATGTCGTCGCCGGATAAGCCAGCGAGAGCAACAGGGCAAATAGTGAGCGGCGTAAAAACCTCATCAGAATCTCCTTCAGTTGATCGTTATGTTCGGGGATTCCACGTGCCGCGAGCCACTGCTGGAATGAAGCTTTCAATCGCGTTCGGATCGAACGCGACGGTGCGTTCTTCTTCGGCGCTCTTGTACGCGGTCATCAGCAGTTGCGTGACTTCCAACCCGTCGTAACAACTCAGCTCCGGCTGTTTGCCATCAAGGAAGCAATTGGTGAAATAGCGGTTCTCGGCCTCGAAGCCATACTCGCTCGCTTCGTTTGCGACCACGGGCATCAAGCCTTGTTCGGCATTCTGCTTTTCAACCAAATCTTCGCCTGCGTTGCCTGTCACGCGGCGGCTGAAGAACAGATTCAAACTCGTGTTCAGCGAATTGATGAAGAGCGAATATTCAGGCCCCAGCAATTCCGACGACAGCCGCAAGCCCGCGCCGACAAAGCTCCATGAGCTTGTGACCTCAGCAATCAGCGGGTTGCCTGCATCGTCAACGTAATGGATTGTCGCGCGGGCGAAGTCTTCCGCCGGGCGATTGCGATAATCCACGTCCTTGCCCATCGTTTGTTGCAATAGGTCGGCGTATTCGGGCCTTGCCCATTTCAAGCAGGCAATCGTGGCGGAGACTTTGACCGGTTTGATGCTGTTGCGAGGCTTGGCCGGGTCGGTCAGCAGATAGCGTGCGACTTCGACTGAATGACACAGCATATCGTTCAGCACGCCGCCGCCCTGTAGATCGCCTTGCCAGAACCACGGCATATGCGGGCCGCCGTGTTCTTCTGCGCAACGCGCGATGTAAGGGCGTCCGGTCAACGCCGCCGCCCGTTGCCACACGATCTCTCTGCCGCGCGTCAGGCTTGGCCCGAATAATTGGTCTTCCAGATAGCCGTGCAGCAAACCGGACTCTTCAATCAGTTCGATCACGCGCCTGGCTTCGGCGGCATTGCGCGCCAACGGCTTTTCAATCGCGATGCCGGTCAGCGAGCCTTTGCCGGATTTTATGGCTTTGACGATGGCTTCCAGATTTTCAATCCGCTTGTGATTTGGCCCGCACAGCCAAAGGGCGTCAATCGCAGGCGAAGCAACCATCTCTTCGATAGAAGCGAATGCCTGACAGTCGCCGACGCGAAGCCCGCGCGCCAACGCCGCTGCTTCTTCGGCATGCGTTTTATTTGGACTCCATACGCCCAGCACATCCGCGTCACGAACGCCCAGGAAGGATTTGATGTGGAAGCGAGTGATGAAACCGCTGCCGACGAAGCCTACACCCAGAGACTTTTTCATAGCTTGGTTCGAGTCGCCGGAAGAACCCCGGCGCTGCTCCTTTCGATTGTTGATGAAGTTGAAATGACGGCGACGAAGCATGCCGCATTTCTTTTGCTGTGCAAAGTCTGCTCTGTCGAATGATCGTGGTAGATTGCCGCTGCCAAATTTACAACCCGGAGAGTGATGATGAGAGTGATGATGAGAAAGATCGCAATCGTTTGTTTGCTGATGTTGTTGTGCGCTTCGATCCATTCCGCGTCGCAGAGCAAAACTCAGGTGGTTATGCTTGGCACGGGCACGCCGAATGCCGACCCGGATCGTTTCGGGTCAGCCGTTGCCGTCGTTGTCAATGACGTGCCTTACGTGGTGGATTGCGGGCCAGGTGTGGTGCGGCGAGCGGCTGCGGCGCAGCGCAACGGCGTGGCAGGCCTGGCAGTCGAAAGGCTGCGGCGATTGTTTCTGACGCATCTGCATTCGGATCACACGGCGGGCTTGCCAGATTTCATCTTCACACCGGCTGTGCTTGACCGCGATGCGCCGCTGGAAATCTATGGCCCGCCCGGCACGAAACGCATGACCGGTTTCATTCTCAAAGCCTACGCCGAAGACATCAACATTCGTTTGCACGGGCTGGAACCGGCCAAGCCGCGAGGCTACGACGTGCGCGCACAAGACGTGAAGCCAGGCGTGGTCTACAAAGACGCCAACGTCACGGTCAAAGCCTTTGCCGTCAAACACGGTTCCTGGAAAGACGCCTACGGTTATCGGTTTGAAACGGCGGATCGGACGATTGTCATTTCGGGCGATACCGCGCCTGCCGAAAGCATTGTCGAAGCCTGCAAAGGTTGTGATGTGTTGATTCACGAAGTCTATTCAACGACAGGCTTCGCACGCCGTCCGCCGGAATGGCAGCGCTACCATTCCAGCTTCCATACGTCGTCAAAAGAGTTAGCGGAGATTGCAACAAAGGCCAGGCCGAAGTTATTGGTTCTGTACCATCAATTGTTGTGGGGCGCGACGAAGGAACAGTTGCTGGAAGAGATTGGGAAGGGTTACCAGGGCAAAATCATTTTCGCAAACGATCTGGACGTTTATTCACCGGGAAAAGTCGGCGGCTGAGATTTCTCTTTTCCCAAGCCGCCGGGCACATCGTTGTGATTGATTATTTCTTCTCCGCCTCTATCTTCTCCGGTGTGGTTCCAGCGGGAAGCTTCTTCAGACTTTTGGTCAGCAACTCAACCAGCTTCTTGTCGTCAGCTTTGGCGATGTCCAGAATGGTAAAGGCTTCAGTGTAGGCCAACACCTCGCCGGTACGGGCATCGGCAATGGCCACGCGGACGAAATAAGACGGCATCATCAAGATCGGACTCAGGGTGATTGCGCCCAGGGCTTTCATCCCGCCGCTTTTACGCTGGCCGAAAGCGTGGACAAAGACGAAAGCGTCAATGTTGTCGTCCTGGTTCAGCAGCAGCACTTGATCACCCAGACTGAAGCGGGCCTTTTCGACATCTTTCTTCTTGCGTGTGATTTTGGCCAGTAGTTCGGCGTAGTTTCGTTGCAGATCGGCCATTGCATACTTCATCTTTTCGTCGTTTTGCAGCGCCTCCGGTTTGAACGGACTTTCCATCACGGACAGGTTTTTCGCCGTCAAGGCCTTGGCCACGGCCTGTTCAATAATTGGCGTCGCTGCCGCGGCTTCTTTCTCCAGCGGTTCGTTGCCCTTCATCCCGCCTTTAATCAGCGATACCTGCGCGGGCAGAACAACGATGCGTTGGATGCCGGAATGAGCTTCGCCAGGCTTGGCCTCTTTCAATTTGGGATGCAGCCGCTGGCCAAGCGCGGACGCCGGGAAAATCAATAAAAGAAAAAAGAGCGGAAGGAATTGTTGATAACGTGAGCGCGAGAATTTCATCTTGATCAATCTCCTAAATTTCAGGATCGGCAGCACTGCGCTGCCATTGGTTGTTACCGTTTTGGGGTTAACTTGGGTTCCAGCGTTTTGATGCGGCGCGTAATCAGCAGCCGATCCATCGCCGCCGGCTGTAACGCCAGATACTTTTGGTAAGCTTCGGCGGCAGGCTGCGGCTGGTTTTGCTTTTCCGCCAGTTCGCCCAGGCCGCGCCAGGCAAGCGCATAATTTTGATCCAACTCAGATGCTTGCCGGTAAAGCTTCTCCGCTTCGGCGTAATTGGCTTTCTGCAATTCCTGTCCGGCAGCGGTGGCGGCCAGCGTCTTTTCCTCTTCCTGCAAAGTCAATTTGCTGCGCCGCTTGCGTGCATCGCGCTTGCCTTTGCCGGTTTTCTCTTCGACCGTGGGTTCAATCGGGCGTGGGCCTAACGCAGCGTAGGCGTCTGCCAGCGAAGTTACATTGGCCGACGAATCGGGATGGACTTCCACCAATTGTTTGCCCAGCGCGATCGCGGTGCGATACAGCCCGGCGTCAATCGCCAGCTCGACATCGTGGCGGGTGACGGCTTCGACAGACTTCCGGTAGTCCTCTTTTGAGGAACCGGCATACGCTTCTTTGGTTTCTCGCTGTGGCACCGATTTGGTTACCCAGTCGTTCAGGTAGGCGACGCGGGCCTTGGTCTTCGGGTGATCGCCATAAAACGGCTCGCCATTCAGATCAACTTCATCCTTCTCTTTCAAGCATTCGAGTGCATTGACCATCTCACGCGCATCGTAGGGCGACACGGCCAAAAGTTGAGCGCCGGTCAAGTCGGCTTCTTTTTCAAGTTCCCGGCTGTAGCCGATGACGCTGATTGCCAGCATGAATTGCGCGGCCACGCCTGCGCCCCAACCGCCTCCGGTGTATGCGCCGACGGCGCTGAGGATGTTAATGGTCAGCATCTTTTTGCGGTAACTGCGATAGCTCAAATAGCCGTGGCGGTTGCGCACATGAACAATTTCGTGCGCCAGAATGCCTGCCAGTTGCGCTTCGTTCTGCACGCGTGCCAGCAAGCCCGTGAAGACGTAGATCGAACCGTTGGGCAAGGCAAAAGCGTTGACCGCCGGATCGCGATAAACGCGGAATTGCCAATTGACGTTTTCCAGTTGATCTTCCGATTTGAGCAAAGTGTTGCCTACGCGATTGACGAAAGCGTTCAACTCCGGCTCGCGATAGACCAAGCCTTGATCTTCAAACTTCTTATCCAGTTGTTTGGTTTGATCCAGAAATTCCAGATCAACATCGCCGAAGCGGAATGGTTCAGGGCGCGGCTGGGCCGATGCCATCATCGAAAAGATAAGCAGGCAACAGCCGGCTAACAGTGTTTGCCGCAGGCGAAAATACCAGCGGGTTGCCAATGTGTAGCGGTAAGGTTTGTGCATAAGTGTTACTTCTCTGGCAAACAGGCAATGGGCAAAAAGAACTTGGCAAAATTCGTGAGCAGGGAGTCAGGAAGCGGCTTGGGAAAAGCCGCGAACCGGCGCGCAGTATGGCAATTTTTGCGGCAGGGAACAAGATGGGTGGCCAAGCCGCGCACTGAATGAATAGGCTCTATCGGCATGGAGTTCAGGCTTCAGCCTGCCGACAAACCGCAGGCTGAAGCCTGAACTCCATGCCATGCCTGTTAAAGTCCAGCCAACCGCTCAAAAACCCGCAGCAGGCTTTGCGTGCCATCATCGCCGCGCCCTTCGGCTTCGACGACGGCGAACATTTGATGAGCGAGGGATGCAGCAGGTAAAGGCGTGTGGTTGGTGTTGGCCGCGTCCAGTACCAAACGCAAATCTTTCTGCTGAAGTTTGACCATAAACGCCGGTTTGAAGTCGCGCTCGATCATTTTTTTGCCCAGCACTTCCAGCGACCACGAATTGGCCGCGCCACCGGTCAGCGCCTGGTGCAGCGTCGCCGGATCAAGCCCGGCTTTTGCGCCGAAGGTCAGCGCTTCGCAGACCGACAGCATATTGACCGCCGTCATAATCTGATTACAGAGCTTGGCGGATTGGCCATTGCCCACCGCGCCGAAATGAGTAATGCGTTTGCCCATTGCTTCCAGCACAGGCCGCGCGCGTTCCAGGGCGTTTGCTTCGCCGCCGACCATAATCGTCAGGGTGCCTTCAATCGCGCCTTTTTCGCCGCCAGAAACAGGGGCGTCCAGCCAGAACAGTCCTTTGGATTTTGCTTCTTCTGCAAGTTCACGCGTGACCTGCGGCGAGATCGTGCTCATATCAATGATGATCGTGCCGGGTTTGGCCGTGGCGAAGATACCTTGCTCGCCTTGCGCAACGTCCACGACATCGGGCGAATCCGTCACCATTGTGATGATGATGTCGCTGGCAGAGGCCACTTCAGCGGGCGTCTGTACAGCCTTCACCTGGCCAAGCGAAGCGTTCTCTTCAGCGAACTTTTCGGCCTTGCCCGGCGTGCGTGTGGAGACGGTCAGCACGAATCCGGCCTTCAGCAGATTGCGTGCCTGCGGCGCGCCCATAATTCCCAGGCCAATCAAACCAATTGGGCCAACGTTCATGTGTGTTTTCCTTTTGAGTGAAGTTGTAGAAGAGGCGTGAAGATGCCACATCGGCAGGCTTTCTGACAACAAATGCGCGGAACGGGAAGCGTGAGTGACAGGCTAGTGGAGGCTTTCTGAAATTCTCCATTTTGTTTTTGAGTGATAGAATCGGTATCTGAGGCATTACAGGCTACGCCGATAAGTAAGGTGGAACACTTCTGACAGGCTCCACTAGCCGTTTGCCATCAAATGTGTCTTGACATCAGCAGTGATCTCCAAAAATAAAACGCATCCTCGGACTCTAACAATAGGCTCAATCGCCGTTTTGAGGAGCGAGCGATGACCACACCGGAGGGAGCACAAAAGGCGCAAATGTGAAGACACAAAAAGCGCAAAAGCGAAGACAGTTTCAAGCAGATCAAAGACCATTTGTGCCTTTTGCGTATATTTTGTATCTCTTGTGTTTCAACTCCTCGATTCAGCGATAGAGCCAAATAAATAAGGGTGGAGCAATTTAGAAAAACGCTCCACCCTCCGTAATCTAAACTGTACCCATTACCAATCCACGACGGAGCCGTCGTCTGCGTCGTAACTCTCCTGATTCGTCCAATCGTGGCCGATCTTGTCTTTCATTGCTTCTTCATCAAGTTCGATCCCCAAGCCTGGCCCTGTCGGCAAATCAATGTAGCCATCGCGTACTTTGAATGGATTCTTGATGTAGCCTTCGCCCAGGCTGACTTGTTCCTGGCAGAGGAAGTTTGGAATTGACGCCGCGATTTGCAGCCCTGCGGCCAGCGAGATTGGTCCCAGCGGATTGTGCGGTGCAATGGATGCGTAATAGGCCTCGGCCATTCCGGCAATCAATCGGACTTCAGTAATGCCACCCGCGTGGCATAAGTCGGGTTGCAGGATGACAGCAGCGCCTTTTTCCAAAATCTCGCGGAAGCCCCACTTGGTGAAGATGCGTTCACCTGTGGCGATGGGAATGTGCGTCTGTTTGGCCATTTCAGCCATGACTTCAACATTTTGGCAGTTGATGATTTCTTCGAAGAAATAGGGCTGATAGGGTTCCAGTACTTTCATCATCAACTTTGCCGTGGCGGGTTGGATCGAGCCGTGGAAATCAATCGCCAGGTCGCCGTCTTTGCCGACGATCTCTTTCAATTCGGCAAAATGCTTTTCGATGTTTTCGATGTAGGTGCGAGTTTCAATGGGGCGCGAAAACCGGTCGTTCTGTTTGGCCGGGCCGGTCTTGAAGGCCGTGAATCCCTGGGCGCGTGCCGCCTTCACGGCTTCGGGCGTGCGCGCGTGAGCATAGGCGCGAATGCGTGTGCGCGTTGGGCCGCCCAGCAATTCATACACAGGGACGCCCAGCAACTTGCCTTTGATATCCCACAGCGCCTGATCAATGCCCGACAGCGCGCTGGTCAGAATCGGGCCGCCGCGATAGAAGGCGTGGCGGTAGATCGCCTGCCAATGATGAGTGATGGAGCGCGGGTCCTTGCCAATCAGATACGGTTCGATCTCTTTCACAGCGGTGGCGCAAGTCAGCGCGCGGCCTTCGGTAATGGGTTCGCCCAGACCGACGACGCCCACGTTGGTGTGAATTTTCAGAAACAGCCAGCGCGGTTTCACCAGGAAAGTTTCCAGCCTGGTAATTTTTACGGACTCCCTGACGGTTGGGCGGCGGTCGTTATTTTGTGGGGGAGTCTCAGGTCGTCCCGCTATGACTTCTGTTGGCGATTCGATTTTGGGCCTGGCGACGGCATCGGCTGCCGTCAACGCGGACAGACCAGCGACCGAAGCCACGGTGGATTTCAACATTTCGCGGCGAGAGTTGGTTTGAGACGGTGTATTGCTCACGGAAAATTCTCCTTTAGGTTTGGGTTGGGTTTGACGGTTGAACAGCAGCGCGGAATCTAGCAGACAGTGGGACAGTTGAGAAGAAAACTGCCGCTCAACGTGACTTTATTGCCGAGATCATTACAATCAACCTTCTTTGTATACCTCTTATTGCGGATCAAATTTAAATATCTATGTCACTAAAATCTGAACTGTCGGGCGATTTTCCCAGCACAATTCGTTCGCGCGGGCAGAGCTATTACCAAAGTGGGCAAGTCACGATCAGAAGTGGTTCAGCGCGGGAAGTGACCGCTACCGTGCGTGGCACCGAGAAGTACGCAGTTCTGCTGCTGCGCGAAGATAACGCCATCACGGGACGTTGTAGTTGTCCGTATTTCGTTTCGAATGGCCCATCATGCAAACACCTGTGGGCGACGATTCTGGAAGCGGATGAACTCGGCTATTTGAAGGGGGGCAGTGGCAGCGGCTCGGCGTCTTTTATTGATGACTCCGACGAAGACGATGATGACGATTATGATTTTGATGATGAGGAGGACGACGATGACGATGAGGATGAAGAAGAAGAAGATGATGATGAGTTTATCTCGCCTCGCAACGGCGGCCTGCGCGTAATTTCGCCTGAGATACGGGAGCGGCTGCGCCAAGCGGCGCATGCCAGGCAGTCCAAGGCATGGGGGCAAAGCGCGCAACCCACGGCTCAAAGCTCATTGGCGCCACCCAATCCGCGCACGGTCAAAAGCTGGAAAGAGCAGTTGCAGCAGATGGGGTTGAAAGGCCAGTCTCCGAAGCCAAGCCAGAGCGATGCGTGGTCGGCAGACCGCCAGTTGCTGTACATCATAGACGTGGCGCAGACGATCTCGTCGCAGCGATTAACGCTGGACATTCTGACCCGCGACCGCCGGGCGGATGGGGAATGGGGTGTTGCGCAGAAGCGCGGCGTTCCGTATCGGATGATTACCGAACTACCTGATCCGGCGGATCGGCAAATCCTGGCGTCGCTGGGCGGCGCGCGTGAACAGTACGATTACAACAGCTATTACAATCCCTTCTCGAATGACGCGCCGTCTCGATACAGCCTGTTCGCGCCGCTGCCGCAGCTTCTGCTGCCGGCTATTGCGCGCACCGGGCGTTGCGGGCTGCGGCTGGTGACAAACTCGCCAGACTGGTTTCTGGTGGAGTGGGATGAGGGTGAGGCGTGGCAGTTCCGCGTTGAAATTGAAGCTGTGCAGAATCAGTATCAGATCAAGGGCGTCTTGCACCGTGGCGAAGAGCGGATGGAATTGTCTGAGCCGGTACTGTTGCTGGAAGGCGGGCTGGTTTTTACACACAATCGTGTCGCGCTGCTTGACGACAGCAGCGCGTTCGAATGGCTGAGCGGGATGCGGCGCGGCGGCGCTTTCAAGCTGCCTCAAAAACAGATCAGCGAATTCCTGACCGACCTGCTAAGCGAAGCTCAGCCGCCACCGTTGATTTTGCCGGAAGAGCTTCGTTATGAAGAGGTCACCGAGACGCCGCGCCCGGGGCTGACGATTACATCGCCGAAGCATGGGAATTGGTCTCGCAACATCAACCTTTCCGGGAAGCTCTCTTTCGATTACAGCCCCGGACAGGTGGGCGGCGAAATCAACAGCGATGATGCGCGGCGCGGCATCTACATTGCCGAACAGCAGCGGTTCGTGCTGCGTGATAAAACCGCCGAAGCCGGAGCCGCCGCCCAGTTGGCCGAATTGGGCTTCCGCCATTCCGCGCCCAACTACCTGGAGAAAGAATCCACTTGGCAACTTGCGCCCAAAAAACTGCCACGCATTGCCCGCGAACTGGTCGGCCTGGGCTGGCATGTCGAAGCCGACAACAAAGTCTTTCGCACGGCAGGCGAAATAAACATTCAGGTCAGCTCCGGCATTGACTGGTTCGAACTTCACGGCACGGTCGAATTCGGCGACACGCAGGCGCGGTTGCCTGAATTGCTGGCGGCGCTGCGGCGCGGCGAAAATATGGTCAAGCTGGACGACGGCAGCTTCGGCATGCTTCCGGAAGACTGGCTGAAGAAATATGGATTGATCGCCGGCCTGGGCGAATCGCACGACGATCACTTACGGTTTAAGCGCAATCAGGTCGGCGTGCTCGACGCGTTGCTGGCCGCGCAGCCCGAAGCCAAATTCGATGCCAAGTTCGCCAGTGCCCGTGACCAGTTGAAACACTTCACAGGCGTGGAATCGGCGGAACCACCGTCAGGTTTCGTTGGCGAACTGCGGCCGTATCAAAAAGACGGCCTCGGTTGGATGCACTTTCTACGTCAGTTCGAGTTCGGCGGCTGTCTGGCCGATGACATGGGCGTAGGCAAAACCGTGCAGGTGCTGGCGCTGTTGGAAGCACGGCGCGAACTGCGCGAGGCCGCGACGGAGAGACAGAGAGAGGGAGAGACAGAGAGACAGAGAGAGGGGAAGACAAAAAAAGCGAAATCGCGCAAGGAAAATCCCCCCGTCTCCCCGTCCCCCAGTCTCTCTGTCTCTCCGTCCCTGGTCGTTGTGCCGAAATCGCTGATCTTCAATTGGAAGCAGGAGGCCGCGCGTTTTGCGCCGAAGCTGCGCTTGCTGGATCACACGGGAGCGTTCCGGCAAAAAGGCGTTGAGCATTTTGAAGACTACGATCTGGTCATGACCACCTACGGCACGCTGCGGCGCGACGTGGTGGATTTCAAAGACATTGAGTTCGATTACGTCATCCTGGACGAAGCGCAGACAATCAAGAATGCCAACACCGAATCGGCCAAGGCCTCGCGGCTGCTGAATGGCAAACATCGTCTGGCGTTGAGCGGTACGCCCGTCGAAAACCATCTGGGCGAATTGTGGAGCCTCTTCGAATTTCTGAATCCCGGAATGTTGGGCGCAGCTTCCGTCTTCAAGATGGCTGGCACTGCGGCGCGCAACCCGGACGACGACACGCGCAAACTGCTTGCGCAGGCGCTGCGTCCCTTCATCCTGCGCCGTACAAAAGATCAAGTTGCCAAAGACCTGCCCGCCAAACTGGAGCAAACGCTCTTTTGTGAATTCGAACCGAAGCAGCGACGGCTCTATAACGAACTGCGTGATCATTACCGCGCGACGCTGCTTGACCGCGTGGCCCGCGACGGCATCGCCAAATCGAAGATGCACGTGCTGGAAGCCCTGCTGCGATTGCGTCAGGTTGCCTGTCACCCTGGCCTGGTTGACAAGAAGCGCACGGGGGAACCTTCGGCCAAGCTGGATATGCTGTTGCCGCAACTCGCTTCGATTGTCGAAGAAGGGCACAAGGTGCTGGTGTTTTCTCAATTCACCAGTTTGCTGGCCATCGTTCGCGAACGTTTGGATAAGGAAGGCATTACCTACGAATACCTGGATGGCAAAACGCGCGACCGGCAGGCGCGCGTTGAAAACTTCCAGACCAATCCTGATTGCAAACTGTTCCTGATCAGCCTGAAAGCTGGTGGGCTGGGGCTGAACCTGACCGCGGCGGAATATGTTTATCTGCTGGACCCGTGGTGGAACCCGGCGGTGGAGGCCCAGGCCATTGATCGCGCTCATCGCATCGGCCAGGCCAATCAAGTCTTTGCGTACCGGTTGATCGCCAAAGACACCGTCGAAGAAAAAGTTTTGCAATTGCAAAACACCAAGCGTGATCTGGCCGACGCAATCATCAACGCCGACAACAGCCTGATTCGCAGCTTAAAGAAAGAGGATTTGGAAATGCTGCTGTCCTGACCTTCGAACAATGCCAGCGTTAATCAATCGGACGCCATTCGCGCCCATCGCGTTCCATCAGCTCTTCTGCTTCTTTCGGCCCCCAGGTTCCTGCGGCGTAGTTGGGGAACGAGCGGGGAGGCAGGGCTTTCCAAACGTCCAGCACGGGTTCAATCACGCTCCAGCCGGCTTCGACCATATCGGCGCGTTGAAACAGCGTTGCGTCGCCGATCATGCAGTCATACAGCAATCGTTCGTAGCCGGTGCTGGGCACGCTGCCGAAATAATCCACGTAGTTGAAATCCATCTGGACTGCGCCCAATCGCATGATCGGCCCCGGAATCTTCGCGCCGAATCGTAAGCTGATGCCTTCATCCGGCTGAATGTGAATGACCAGCCGGTTGGTTCTCAAACGCTCGACCGGCGTGTCGCGAAAGAGCATCAACGGAGCGCTCTTGAACTGGATGGCAATCTCGGTAACGCGCTTGGGCAGATGTTTGCCAGTGCGCAAGTAGAAGGGCACGCCCGCCCAGCGCCAGTTATCAATGTTCAGTTTGAGTGCGACAAAAGTTTCGGTTGTGGAATTCGGCGCAACCTGTTCTTCCTGGCGATAACCCGGCACGCGTTCGTCCTTCATCAGGCCTTCGCCATACTGGCCGCGCACGGCGCGCGTCAGCACCTCTTCAGGCGGAATTTGCGAGATGGCGTGCAGCACTTTTGCCTGTTCATCACGGACGGCGTTGGCATCGAATGAAATTGGCGGTTCCATCGCCGTCAGCGAAACAAGCTGGAACAGATGGTTCGGAACCATGTCCCGCATCGCGCCGGAGGTTTCGTAATACCCGCCGCGCTTTTCAACGCCGACGGTTTCAGATGCTGTGATTTCGATGTGATCAATGTAGCGGCGATTCCAGACCGGTTCGAAGATGCCGTTGCCGAACCGGAAGACCATGATGTTCTGGACGGTTTCTTTGCCCAGATAATGGTCAATGCGATAGACCTGCTGTTCTTTGATTTCGCTGCGGATTTCGGCATTCAGCGCACGGGCGGATTCCAGATCGTGCCCGAAAGGCTTTTCAATAATCACGCGCCGCCACTGGCCGTTCTCTTCCTGCGTCAGCCCGGCAACGCTCAGTTGGCGAATCGCTTCGCCGAAAAACTGCGGCGCAATGGCCAGGTAATAAAAATAATTCCCCTTGGTTCCGTGATCCCTGTCCGCGCTGGCCAGCGCTTCTTTCAACTGTTGATACAGCTCTGGGCTTTGCACATCGCCGCCTGCGTAATAGATGCGTTTCAGAAACCAGTCCCACAAGTCGGTTTCGATCTTGTCGGTGGCAAAGGTTTTCATATCTTTGCTGATCTGTTCGCGGAAGGCGTCAGTCGTCAGGACAGTGCGTCCCGTGCAGACGATGGCGAATTCGCGCGACAGCAGGTTGGCTTTGGCCAGGTTGTACAAAGCAGGGAAGAGTTTGCGTTTGGTCAGATCGCCGGTCGCGCCGAAGATCACCATTACACACGGGTCGGCAGGCTTGCCAGAGTTTGGCGTATTTCCATTGTTTTCGTTCATTCGTTCTCCGGTTGTTTGATGGAAAATTTTTGGGTAGTGGCTCAATGAAGAGAGAGGAAATTAGCCACAGATAAATACAGATCGCGTTCAAGATTGCATTATCTGTGTTGATCCGTGTTCATCTGTGGTTCCATTACTTTTCCGTCTGAGCTACCACTGATTTTGAAATGAAGCTGGCTGCCGTTTGGCTATCCGCCAGTCGGGCGTTCGATATGGCCGCCGAATTTGTTTCGCATCGCTGAAAGGATTTTCTCGGCAAACGAATGTTCCTGGCGCGATCGGAAGCGCGTGAAGAGCGAAACCGCCAGCACATCTACGGGCACAGCTTCATCAATTGCCGCCTGAATCGTCCAACGGCCTTCGCCCGAATCCTGCACAAAGCCGCTGTAATTTTCCAGCGTCGGATGTTCCAGCAGCGCCATCGCGGTTAGGTCCAGCAGCCACGAACCCACCACACTGCCGCGCCGCCAGACTTCGGCAATCTCCCCCAGATTCAAATCGTAGCGCTGCGCTTCCGGCAATTCTTTTGACGTGGCGTTGCGCAAAACGTCGAAGCCTTCGGCATAAGCCTGCATCAATCCATATTCGATGCCGTTGTGAATCATCTTGACGAAATGGCCGGAACCGGATGGGCCGCAATACAGGAAGCCTTCTTCCGCCGTGCTGTCGGCATTGCCTGCTGAGCCTTCAGCGGAAGTTTCACGTCCGGGAGTACGTTCAATGTTTCCAAGCCCTGGAGCCAGCGTGCGCAGGATGGGCGTCAGTTGATCGAAGCTGGCTTTCTCGCCGCCGATCATCAAGCAGTAACCGCGCTCAGCGCCCCAGATACCGCCGCTGGTTCCCACGTCAATGTAGTGAATGCCTTTTTCGTTCAGCGTTTGTGCGCGGCGGATGTCGTCCTTGAAGTGAGAATTGCCGCCGTCAATAATGATGTCGCCGCTGGACATATACTTCGACAGGGCATCCACGGTCTTTTCTGTCGGATCGCCTGCCGGAACCATGACCCATACAGCGCGCGGTTTGGCCAGCTTCTCGACCATATCTTCCATCGAACGCGCGCCCTTTGCGCCGTCTGCTTCCAGCGCCTTGACGCTTTCAGGATTCAAATCGAACACGACGCATTCGTGCCCGTTGCGCATCAGCCTGCGCACCATATTGCCGCCCATTCGGCCCAGCCCAATCATGCCTAACTGCATTCCCACTTCTCCTTTCGAGTTTCGGTTCGAATTGTTGACGATGTTGATTTCTGAAACGAAGGGCGCAGTGTAGTCGCTGACCAAATGCCTGACAAGACGCAGGCAAATCAGCCTCTAAGGATTGAAAATGAAATAACCTCGCCAATTTGTAGGGGCAGTACCTATGTGTCTGCCCCGGTTCTGTGGTCATGCCAAACGGGGCAGACACATAGGTACTGCCCCTACGCTGTTCCTAAGAGCGCACCACCTGCGTGCGCTCCCAGAGCTATTTGATTGCGATCTTCACGACGTTTGCGGACAGCCCATCTACTTTGACGGCGACATCCACTTCGCCACGCCCGGCCAGGCTGCGGGGCAAAGGCAGGTTGATTTGATCAAGCCCGACGAAATCATTTTGCGCTCCGGCGAATGTAGGCTGGATCGCCACGCCTGCAATCATGGTTGTCACGGCGATGAGCTGACTGTGGTTGCGAATGCCCGTTCCAAACAAGATCAAGAAAACTTGATCGGCCGCCGGGCTTAGATCAATCGGGCGCAGAACCATCGCATTTTTCGTCGGATCAAACACGGTGACCGGTTCATAGGTTCGCGAACCGTCCGGCTTGATGCGCAGCACGAGAGCTGCTGCCGCGCCTTTGCCGGTGGCATCAGCGGTGAACAGGCCGGGGCTGACACTGGCGATTTGGATTTGCCCGGAAGCAGAAGAGCCGT
>JBBQVH010000103.1:0-28861 GCA_038211695.1 Blastocatellia bacterium
CGCGCAGACCTCAACGGTTAATCGCGAAGCGACAATCCAGATGCTGAAGGCAGACCTGGAAAACCGCCTGCGGTTGGTTCAAAACGAGAAAGAACGCTTGCGCAAAGTGGAGACCGACCAGGCCGCCTCACTGGATATTTACCAGAAGCTCAGCACGGAGGCCGACCAGAAGATTCAGCAGGCTGAAGAGAAGCTGCGAGAGCTTGAAAAGATCAAACCCGATAGACCCGATGGCAAACAACAAAACTAAATCAGGAGACACGATGAGTAACGAACAGCATTCGGATTTTCCGACAAAAGATTCCCTGGGACGAAGAGAGTTTATCCGCGGCACGGCGCTGGCCGGATTGAGCGCTCCATTACTGGCGGGTGAATCGCTTGCCGCGACGCAACAACTGAAACCGATGGGGCAGGCGCGCCCCGTGGTCATCTCCAGCGCCAATATCAATCCCCAGCCGAATGGCACCGTCTTTAACGGCGGCCTGGAATGCGTCACGAAGGCGATGCAGATTTTGAAAGCGGGCGGCGACACGCTGGATGCCGTGGTTGCAGGTGTCAACATCGTCGAAGACGACCCGCGCGATAACTCCGTGGGTTATGCCGGCCTGCCGAACTCAGAAGGCGATGTCGAATTGGATTCCAGTGTGATGCATGGGCCGTCGCGCCGCGCGGGCGCCGTGGCCAGCCTACGCCACATCAAAAACCCGTCGAAGGTTGCCAAGCTGGTGCTCGAACGCACCGATCATCTTTTGATCGTTGGCGAAGGCGCGCTGCGATTCGCGCTGGCACACGGCTTTAAGAAAGAAGACTTATTGACCGAAGATTCGCGCAAGATTTGGATGAAGTGGAAAGAAACGATGAGCGATGAAGATGCCTGGGGGCCAAGTCCGAAACACCCACATCCGGTCTCGGCATCATCAGCATCGGGCAAGCGCGTTTCCAGCCTGGGTTTGTCGAGCGAAGAGATTGCTTTCAACAACTGGGCCGCGGACATTATTCGCCGCCGTCCAACCGGCACGATCAACTGTCTGGCGGTGGATGCCAATAACGATATTTCGGGCGTCACGACGACTTCCGGCCTGGCGTGGAAAATTCCCGGACGTGTTGGCGATTCGCCGATCATCGGCGCTGGTTTGTATGTGGACAACGAAGTCGGCGCGGCAGGTTCAACCGGTCGTGGCGAAGAGAACATCTACATTTGTGGCGGCCATAGCGTCGTCGAAAATATGCGGCGCGGAATGTCGCCCACCGAAGCCGCAATGGACGTGCTCAAACGTATCTCGCATCGTTACGGCGACAACCCGGCGGAACTCGCCAAGTTCAGCATCAGCTTTTACGCGGTCAACAAAGCGGGCGAATATGGCGCAGCCTCTCTGTGGGAAGGGCCAAAATTCGCCGTTCACGATGGAAAACAAGCGAAGATTCTGGATACTGCCTTTTTGTACGAGAAGAAGGGGTAAGCCGCCGTCCTGATCAAGCCGCGCGGTGTCCTGATCGCCGCGTGGTTTGATCACAACTGTCTCAGCCCAACCAAAGACAAGATGGCCAAAAAGACAGACACTCAGCCTTTCGACACCGCATTCAAATTCCTGGCCGAGCAAGACCCGGAAGCATTGCTGTCACTGCTCGGCATTCTGCCGCCGCAGGCGACGATCAAGCTCTTGCCGCGCGAAGTCTCAGTTCAGGCGCTGCTGCCGGATCAGCCCTACGAAATCACTCTCGGTGACGAGAAGTTCATCGCCCACATCGAAGCGCAAACCAAATACGACGGCAACATGCCAGAACGAATGCTGGATTATGATACTCGCTTATGGATTCGGTACGGGCTGCCAATCTACAGCTTCGTGTTGGTCCTGACGCCGCGCGGCATGCCTGCCGCCCCGCCGGATTTTGTGGTGATTGAAGCTGGCGGGCTGCGGCTGACGGTCAAATACACCATTGTGCGAATCTGGCAGATTCCGGCGGCGGTGGCGCTGGCTGCAAAACGCGAAGCCCTGCTGCCGTTCGTGCCGCTGATGGACGGCGGCGAGGTCGAACTGGAACAGGCCATAGAGGAACTGGCGACCATCCGGGACGAAGTGCGCCGCCGCGAACTGGCGCTGCACTTTGTCCTACTGGGCGGTCTTCGGTATGATCGCAACCTGATATTCGATTTGCTTGGGAGGGTTCAAACGATGATTACAGTGGCGGATTTAAAAGACTCCAGTGTCTTCCAATTCTTCTTTGAGGAAGCAGAGGAGAAAGGTCTTAAGAAAGGTCTCGAAAGGGGGCTTGAGAAAGGTCTTGAGGAAGGTCTCGAGAAAGGTCTCGAAGAAGGTCTCGAAGAAGGTCTTGGGAAAGGTGTCGAGGCAATGGCTCGCGTGTTAAGAAAAGAGATTGCAAATCGCTTCCCCGGATTTGAGATTGGCCGTAACCTGAATCAAGTTCACAATCTCGACGGCTTGACTCAGCTTTGCCTGGATCTGGATCAACTGCCTGATGAGGCGGCGCTGCAAGCACGGCTGGATGCTTTATTGTCAAATGGCAATGCGCTGTCGTGAAGGCCTGCGAGACACTGCTTTGTGACAGCCCACAGTCGTTTTGCTATAGTCTCGCGCCTGATGCGCCGACCTTCATCCCTGGCAAGCGGGGCATCTGAATATCATCTCGCCGAACCGCGAATACCCCTAAGCAGTGGCGTTAGTTTTCAAGGAGGCAAGTATTGGAAGTTTGTGTTGTTGGGACCGGCTATGTCGGGTTGGTGACGGGAACCTGTCTGGCTTATCTGGGGCGTTCCGTGGTGTGCGTGGATATTGATGAGCGCAAGATTCAAATGCTGCGCGAAGGCAAATCACCGATCTATGAACCCGGACTCGATCAATTGATTGCCACCGGAATTCAGCGCGGCAATCTGCGCTTTTCGACTGACCTTTCAACGGCGGTCAAAGAAGCCGAAATCATCTTCATTGCGGTGGGCACGCCGCCATTGGCCAGCGGCAAGGCGGACCTGTCTTACGTCAAAGCCGTCGCGCAATCCGTCGGACGCGTGATGGACTGCGAACGCCGCCGCGTCGTCGTTAATAAATCCACTGTGCCCATCGGCTCCGGCAACTGGGTGGAGATGCTGGTCAAGGAAGGCTTGCAAGAGAACCCTGCCTATCGCGAGCGACAGGCGAGAATGGCCGCAGGACAGGGAGAGAGTACAACTGCCACCAGCGTCAGCCGCCGCTTGAACGGCGTCAAACCCGAAGATGTTTTCCTGGTCGCTTCCAATCCTGAATTTCTGCGCGAAGGTTCGGCAATCAGTGACACGTTCTATCCTGACCGCATTGTAATTGGCGCGACGGATGCGTATGCCGCGCAGCGTTTACGCGCTTTGTACGAACCCATTGTTGAACAGACTTTCGTGCCACCCGCTTCCGCGCCACGCTCGGCTGGATTCACTGCTGTTCCGGTGGTGACAACCGATCTGGCTTCGGCGGAGATGATCAAGTACGCGGCCAATGCGTTTCTGGCGACCAAGATCAGCTTTGCCAATGAAATCGCCAACATCTGCGAACGCGTCGGCGCAGATGTTCAGGAGGTCGTGCGCGGTTTTGGTCTGGACAGCCGCATCGGGCCGAAGTTCCTAAACGCCGGTGTTGGTTGGGGCGGTTCGTGCTTTGGCAAAGACGTTTCGGCGATCATTGATATCGCGAATGAATACAACTATGAGCCGGAATTGCTGCGCTCAACCGTCTCGGTCAACAAACGCCAACGGCACGTGCCCGTGCTGAAGCTGCAGGAAGTGCTGAAGATCATCAAAGGCAAAACAATTGGCCTGCTTGGCCTGGCGTTCAAACCGGATACGGATGACATACGTGATGCTCCGGCGCTGGAGATAGCGCATGAACTGTTGGAAATGGGCGCGCGAGTCAAAGCTTATGACCCAATCGCCAACGAAGTCTGCAAAAAACAATACCCCGACTTGAAGATCGAATACGCCAGCGACGCGATCAGCCTGGCTGAAGATTGCGACGCCGTGGTGATCGTCACCGAATGGGAAGAGTTTCGCTATCTTGACCTGGCAAAAGTCGGCGGAGTGATGAACTCGAAGGTGCTGATTGATGGGCGCAATGTGCTTGATCCCGCAGCAGTCGAAGCAGCCGGATTCAAATACAGAGGAATAGGACGATAGAACAATGCGTATCTTGATCACGGGCGGAGCCGGATTTATCGGCAGTCATATGACGGATCGTCTGATTGCCGAAGGCCACCAGGTTATCGCCATGGATAATCTGGTGACGGGCGATCTGTCCAACATCACCCATCACCGCTCGAACCCCAACTTCGAGTTTATCCACCACGACATCAGCAATCACATCCACGTTGCCGGGCCGCTGGATTGGGTGCTGAACTTTGCCAGCCCGGCCAGCCCGATTGATTACATGGAGTTTCCCATTCAAACGCTGAAGGTTGGAGCGCTGGGCACACATAACGCTTTGGGCTTGGCGAAGGCGAAGGGCGCGAAGTTTTTTCTGACCTCGACCTCGGAAGTTTACGGCGATCCGCTGGTCCATCCGCAGCACGAAGAGTATTGGGGCAACGTCAATCCCAACGGCCCGCGCAGTTGTTACGACGAAGCCAAACGTTTTGCTGAGGCGATTACCTATGCCTACCATCGTGCGCATCAGGTTGATGTACGGGTCGTTCGGATCTTCAATACATACGGCCCGCGCAACCGCGTCAACGACGGGCGCGTCGTGCCGACTTTTATCAATCAAGCCTTGCGCAACGACCCGATCACTGTTTTCGGCGAAGGGCAACAGACGCGAAGCTTCCAATACGTGGACGACCTGATTGAAGGCATTCGCCGGTTGATGGAGGCCTCGTACACCAAACCTGTCAATATCGGCAACCCTACCGAGCTGACCATTCTGGAGTTCGCCAAGCTGATTTTGCGGCTGACTGGCAGCCGCAGCGAGATCATCTACAAGCCTTTGCCACAAGATGACCCAAAAACGCGTCGTCCGGACAATTCGCGGGCAAAAGAAGTGCTTGGCTGGGAGCCGCGCGTGGCGGTCGAAGACGGGATGCGGAAGACAATTGAGTGGTACCGAGCATTCGTTTAAGGATGTGAAATCATAGCGGTTGACGGAATCTGTTGTTTCGGGTAAAAGTTACGGCGCACTTGATCCTCGTAGTAAAAATTTAGTCGTGACAGGAATTTAGGCAGGAAAGATTAAGCCTACTGGTTGCGGCTGATCCGATTCAAAGTAAGCTCCAAACCCAAATTGAGCCGCAAGGCTCGCCCAAAGAAGTTCTAGCAATCTAGAAAGTTACTGCAAGCAACCTGAGCGTATATCAATTAGGTTCAGGTGGGGATTGAAACATTGAAACATTTGTTCACGGGAGGAACCATAATGTGTAAACCAACTATGATTCGGAAAGCGCTGACAATCGCCATGATGGTGACGGTCAGCTGCTTCTATTCGTTGGTCACTACTTCGGCGCTTGCGCAATCGGCGAAAGCAGCAGGAGAGTTGTCGGTGAGCGGCGGTGTCACAATCAATGGCACGTCGGCCATTTCCGGCGCGACAGTGTTCAGCGATAGCAAGATCAAAACCGCACGCAATGGCGCGGCGACGATCAATCTGGGCAAACTGGGTCGAGTCCAGCTTGGGTCAGAGTCAGAAATGACGTTAAGCTTCACGGACGGTAAAATTGGTGGCAGCTTGTCATCAGGGCGTGCGATCGTGTCGGCTCCTTCGGGAGTGGCAATCGCAGTGGCGACAACGGAAGGTGTGGCGACTGCCGATGGCAAGAACGCTTCATCGTTGACGGTGGATGTGACCTGTGGCAACACTCGCGTGGCTGCTGCTCGCAGCGATGCGAAAGTCACTGCGGGTAGCGATGTGAAATATGTCGCCGCTGGCAGCGAAGTCTCCGTCGGTTCGCAGGCGGCTCCGCGTTGCGCACGTCTTTCGACAGCCAACCAAGCCACGGGCTTGAGTTCGGGCGCAATTGCGGCATTGATCATTGCCGGTGTTGGCGGCGCGGTGGCGGGTATCGTCGCGGCTTCCCAATCCGATAATGTGACGCCCAGTTCAATCGTTGTGAGCGGCTTCCGTCCATAATCGCAATTCAACCTTTACTGGAATAACGCGATGCGCCGGCGTCACTCGATACTCGAATGGCTCCGGCGCATTTTTCGATTGCATCACTCACGTAAGCTTTAGGTCTAAGCTCCGTCGAAAACGGCGAGGCCACCATTGAAAACGCCCCTCCTGAAATCCTGGCGCGCGCGCGCTGCTGCCCACCCTCACCGAATTGTTCGCGCGTTGTCATTGAGTCTTACCGCTATGGCCGCTATGGTTCGCAACAATTTTTCTTCCATCTTTCTTTCAATGTTGTTTTGCCTGCTTTGCGCGTCGTTTGCCTATGCACAGCAAGGTCAGACAGCGGCTACTACTTCCTCTGTCGCTTCAGGCACGGAGAGTAAATCTGACATTGGCAACGACTATCGCATTGGGCCGGGAGACGTGCTGGCGATTGAAGTCGCGGGCGAGCCTGATCTTAAACGCAAAGTCAAAATCGCGCAGCAGGGCACAATTGAATTGCCTTACATAGACCACAGCATCAAGCTTGCGGGGCTGACGGAACAGCAAGCCACCGAACTGTTACGCAAAGAATTCATCGCGATCCTGAAAGAGCCACAGGTCACCCTCTTTATTGAGGAATATCACGCGCGGATGGTTTCGATCGCAGGAGCGGTCAATCAACCCAAACAAATCGCGCTGACCCGCGAACTGCGTGTTTACGATCTGGTCAGCCTGGCAGGCGGCATGACGGATAAAGCGGGCGACACCATTCAACTGGTTCGCTTTCGCCCCGCCGAAACAATGGAAGTCATCAGATTGAACGACCTGGTACGCAAACCGGAACTTAACCGCGTATTGCACGATGGCGATTTCATCAATGTGCCCGAATCAGGCGTCATCTATGTCACCGGAAACGTCAACAAACCAGGTTCCTTCCCGCTGAAAGAGTCGGTCAAGCTGAGCCAGGCGATTGCAATGGCTGGCGGACTGGCGCTGGATTCGAAGAAGAAAGAGATTCATCTGGTTCGCTCGAACGGCCCCGATCAGACAGAGACGAAGGATATCATCGTCAACCTTACCGAGATTGAAAAGGATGCCAGCAAAGACATCATCCTCAAACCTTACGATGTGGTGATGGTTCCCGAAGCAACGCGCTCGAAGCAGGCGCGTACGCTGTTGCAAACCTTCGCTGGCGGTTTGGCCAGCGCGTTCGGCTTGGGAATCTTGAGATGAGATCGCCCGGAAGGTTCTGATCACCAATAACCCACAACCCACAAATCGAATGAATAATTACGATGACAATCAAACCGCGCTGACCAGCGTTCCTTCTTCGAACAAGGAGATGAAGAAGGCCAGCGGCGGTTATCCCATGTATAGCCGCTATCCGGCGGTCGAAATCGAAAAGAATTCTGTTCGCGAATATCTGCGCATTCTTCGCCGCCACAAATGGATCATCCTGGCGACGCTGGTCGTGTTGGTGACGATTGTGACCATCGGCACGATGCTGACCAAACCCGTCTATCGCGCGGAATCGAAGCTCGAAATCGGCAAAGAGACTGAACGCGTCATGCAGGGCCGCCAGATTCTGGAAATGGAAAGCGCCAACGTCTTCAATCCATTTTTCCTGCAAACGCAGGTGGACATTCTGCACAGCCGCGACATCGCGCGGCGCGTGATTCAACGGTTGGATTTGGCCGACAATGACGAGTTCAAGTCGAAAGGGGCGGAAAACGCCCCGGAAAATACCCGCGAAGTACAACTGGTCAACAACTTCCAGCGCCGCTATGACGTGGCGGTGGGCCGCCAGACCCGTGTCATCTCGCTGACCTTTGATGCTTACAGTCCGAAGCTGGCCGCCGATGTGGCCAACAACGTGGCGAAAGAATACATTGATTGGTCCATGGAAAATCGCCTGGAAGGTGTGACGACGGCCAAAGACTTTCTGGGGAAGCGTGTTAAAGAAGCCGAAATTACCCTGCGTGAAGCGGAAGCTGATTATCAGCAGTACCTGGCCGTCCACAAGATCATTTCAGCGGATGGCAAAGGCGACATCACAGTAGACCGTGCCTCGGAACAGAATCGCCAACTGGTTGAATTACAGAACGAACTCCGGACTGCCGAAGCTGTCTATAACCGCAGTAAGGAAGTCGCTGCCGACGAACTGCCGCAGGTCACCAACGATGTAACGGTGCAGACGCTGACGCAGTCGCTGAACAAGAAAAAGCAGGAGTTGGCCAGTCTTTCTTCAAAATATCAGTCCACTTTTCCGGCAGTCAAACAGGTTCAGGAAGAGATCAAACAGCTTGAAACTCAGCTTATCGAGCACAAAGCTAAGATCATCAAAAATATCGAGACGCAGTACCAGGTTGCCCGCAAACGCGAAGGAGATTTGAAAATCGCGCTGGGCCAATCGAAGAATGATGCCATTCAGCAGAACCGCGAATCCGCCGAGCTGGGGTTGAAGAAACAGAAAGCCGAAACCAGCCGTAAGACTTATGAAGATTTGCAGGGACGCTTGCAGCAGGCCGAAGTCGAAAGCGATTTCCGTCCGTCAAACATTCGCGTCGTTCAGCGCGCCGAAATCCCCATCTCGCCCGTCAAGCCGAACAAAATTCTGAACATCGGGCTGAGCGTCTTGATTGGCTTGGCGCTTGGCGTCGGTCTGGCATTCTTCCTGGAATACCTGAACAACACGATCAATACGGCGGAAGATGTCGAACGCATTATGCAACTGCCATCGCTGGGCGGCATTCCATCGTTGCAGAGTCTGGCCAAGAACAAGATGCTTGGCGGGCTGAATGGCAATGGCAAAAAGAGCACGGCGCTGGCTTCAGTCAACAACGAACTGCTTTCCGGCCACGACCCGCTTTCATCATTTTCTGAAAGCTATCGTGCCTTGCGCACGTCGTTGCTGCTTTCATCGGCGGAGCACGCGCCCCGCACGATGCTGATCACCAGCAGCCATCCGGCGGAAGGCAAGACGACCATCGTGGCCAACACCGCCATCTCTTTGGCGCAGACCGGCGCGCGAGTGCTGGTGCTGGATGCCGATATGCGCCGCCCGCGATGCCACAAGATTCTGAGCACGAAAAATGATCTGGGGCTTTCAACCTACCTTTCGCGCGACATTCCGGTGGACAAGGTGATTCAGGCGCATGACATCCCGAACCTGTTCGTCATGTCCGCCGGGCCTGTGCCGCCGAACCCATCCGAACTGCTCAGTTCGTCCAAGATGCATATCCTGGTTGCGGAACTGCAAGATCGCTTCGACCACATCATCATTGATTCGCCGCCGGTAATTCACGTCACCGATGCGCTGATCATATCGCCGCATGTGGATGGCGTAGTCATCGTTGTCAAAAGTGGGCATACCCCGCGCGAAGCCGTTCAGCGTGCCAAACAAGCGCTGACGGACGTCAACGCCAAAATATTCGGCGTTGTGCTCAACTGCATTGATCTGAATACGGAGAGCTACTACTACAATTACAAGTACGCCTACTATCACAGCTACGAAGAAAGCAGTCAGTAGCCGGTTGTTCGTCGTCAGTTGTCGGATGTAGCGTCTGACCACTGACCACTGACCACTGACCACTGACCACTGACCACTGACCACTGACCACTGACCACTGACCAATCGATGCTCAAACGCCTTCCTTTGCTCATCGCCGTTCTGGCTCTCGCGGGATGGGCAGGCAATTTCATCATCAAAAACTTTTTGGCTACGTCGTTGATTGCTTATGGCCAGCCCGGCGAAAGCAATGACGCCGCTGTCGGCTATGCTCCGGCCAACGCCGAAGTGCTGGCGGCGCGAGCGCGCCATCTGCTTTACCGCGCCGACCCGCCGCGCAGCGAAGACGCCATCGCGGATCTGCAAAAGGCGACGACCGCATCGCCGCGCGATTACCGATACTGGCTGGAACTGGGAAAGGCGTACAACAGCAATGGCCAAACGCAACAAGCCGAAGCGTCTTTGCAGAAAGCGGTCGAGCTTGCGCCGCGTTATTTTGAACCGCGCTGGACGCTGGCCAATTTGCGGTTGCGAGCAGGGAAGTCCGAGCAGGCGTTGGATGACCTTCGCCAGGCAGTGTCGCTGTCGGGCACGCTATACGCCGTCGCGCAGCAGCGCACCGACCGCAACGTGACGCTGAATGCGCTTAACGCCGTGTCGGGCGCATTCGGCATGAACCTGGACGCGCTGCGGCGCGCCACCCCGCCTGACAATGTTGCGCAAGCTTATCTGGCCGAATTCTTTGTTGCTCACGATGCGATGGAGCAGGCGCTGGAGATTTGGCAACGATTGTCTGAAAGCGGCGCTGAGGCTGATCCGGCTTCATATCACGATCTGGTATTCCAGCTTTTGCGCGAATTGCAAAGCAGGAATCGTTTCGACAAAGCCCGGGAAGTCTGGCAGAAGTTTGCGACGGGAGAAGGCGCTGCCGATGGCGATGCAAATAATCTGATGACAAACGCAGGCTTTGAACGATCGCCGCTCAGCGAACGATACGAGGCGCTGCTTGATCCACAGGCAGGTTTTGATTGGATCATTCGCCGCCACCCGGAAGTCCGCTTGAATCGCGGCAACGATGCTGTTCACTCGGGCGCGAACGCATTGCATCTGGTGTTTGCAGCTTCGATGGGATCGGAGTTTCAGCCGGCATCGCAGTTGGTTGCCGTCGAACCTGCGCGGCAATATCGCTTGAGCTACTTCGTCAAAACTCAAAATATCTCTTCGCTTCCCAACGAAGCGCCTTTCGTCGAAATCACGGACGCAATGAATCCGGCGCTTTTCACGCTGCGATCCGTTGTGCCCAGTGGAACAGCGGACTGGAACGAACAGACCGTCAGTTTTACTACGCCAGACAGCACGCACGGTTTGCGCCTGACTGTCCGCGCGCCGCAGTTGAAAGTCGTCAGCCGTACACGCATCGCCGAATTGTGGCTGGATGATTTCAGATTGAGTCAGCAATGAGCACACTTGGTTCAAAACTCGAAAGCTTCATCTTTGGCGATTTGATCGTCACGATGATTCTGGCTGTGCTGGCGTACGGCACAGTGGAGCCGTGGTCGCTGACGCTGTTTGAATTAAACGCCCTGTTGATTGGCGTGTTGCTGGCGATTCGCTTTGCGTTTGATCCGCAGTCCGAATGGAGCCAGTGGCGCATCGCACTGCCGCTGGTGGCTTGGCTGATGTTCAGTGCCGTGCAATTCATCTCGTCGCTCTCGCTTGACCGGCAAGCTACCCAGGAGGCAACCGTTAAATTGCTGGCGCTGGTGATCTATTTCATTGCCGCGCTGATTACGCTGCGCAATTCGGAGCGACGGAAAAAACTTCTTGTGACGCTGACCATTTTTGGATTTGCTGTTTCACTTTTCGCGATCCTTCAACGGCTAAGCTCCAACAACAAGATATATTGGGTGCGCCCGGTTTCGCCCTATGTGGCGTTTTATGGGCCGTACGGGAATTACAATCATTTCGCCGGGATGATCGAATTGATCTTGCCGCTACCATTCGCTTATTTGTTGTCGGCGCGCGTTAGTCTGGAGCAGCGAATGCTGGGCTTACTCAGCATCGTCATTATGGTGGTGGCAGTCGTCTTTTCCGTCTCACGCGGAGGAATGTTATCGGTCAGCATTCAGATACTGGCGTTAGTATTGATTTCTGTTCTGATCAGCAAACAATCGAAAGAGGCGGCGCAGCAGGCGAAAGCCGATAATAAATTGACGATCGCAGGCATCCTGATTGCAATCGTGCTGCTCGCATTGTGGGTTGGATATGAACCGCTCGCCAACCGTTTCAGTTCCTTGCGCCAGGGCAGGAGTGAGTACTCAGTTGTGACACGCACCGAATACTGGCGCGGTTCCTGGCGGATGTTTCTGGATCACCCGCTGACCGGCGTAGGCCTGGGCGCTTTCCCCACAGCCTATCCTGCCTATGGCCGCTCATCGGTGAAGAACGAACGGCTGGAACAGTCACACAATGATTACCTGCAATTGCTAACCGATAGTGGATTGATCGGCGCGCTGATTGGGCTGTGGTTTCTGTTTGAAATCATCCGAGTCTTGCAGCGACAGCTTCGACATTTTCATCAAGCACACAGCCTGGATCGCGCGCTGGTGATTGGCGGTTATGTCGCAATGCTGGGGATTGGGATTCACAGCTTCCTCGACTTCAACTTGCAGATCGCAGCTAATGCTTTACTATTTCTGATCGTGGTTGCATTGACTGTGACGGTTGATTTCAAGCCTTCTGATGAAGGGGCCAAACGAAATCACTGAACAGATGCGATTATTATCCGCCGCATCGCGGCGTTTGATTTTAGGCAGGCGTTTCAACGCCTGCCTAAAATTGCAAAAGGCTCCCGTCGCATAGCGACGGCTGAATTGATCGTCTTGGTAGATTCAATCGTCGCGACGCGACGGAAGAAATTGCTTCTGACCCATGCAGGCCATAAATGACCTGCCTACAATCAATCGTCCCGATGGGACGAAGAAGGCTTGAAAGAATTCCAGTGATGAAAGTTCCTTTGCTTGATCTGGTGGCGCAACACCAAACCATCCGCGAAGAATTGATGGCGGCGGTGACGCATGTTTTCGATACGCAACAATTCATTATGGGCGCGGGGCTAGCTGATTTTGAGCGCGCCGCTGCCGAATATTGCGGAGTCAAACATGCCATCGGTTGTGCTTCGGGATCAGACGCCTTGCTGATGGCGCTGATGGCGCTGGGGATTGGCGAAGGCGATGAAGTCATTACGACTTCTTACACCTTCTTTGCCACGGCCAGTGCAATCACGCGTGTCGGCGCACGGCCTGTCTTCGTTGATATTGCCTACGATGATTTCAACCTGGACGTTGAATTGATCGAACGCGCCATCACGCCGCGCACCAAAGCCATAATGCCCGTGCATCTCTACGGCCAATGTGCGCGGATGGACGTGATTACGGAGATTGCGCAAAAACACAACCTGCACATCATCGAAGATGCTGCGCAGGCCATCGGCGCTGACTTTAACAGTGAGCAGATCAGCGGGCGGGCTGGTTCAATAAGTGCGGTTGGCTGTTTCAGCTTCTTCCCGTCGAAGAATTTGGGTGGCGCGGGCGATGGCGGAATGATGACCACGAACGATGATGCGCTGGCCGCGCGTTTGAGCATCCTGCGAGTTCATGGCATGGAACCGAAGTATTACCATTCAATCATCGGCATTTGCAGCCGTCTGGATGCGCTGCAAGCCACCGTGCTGCAAGTCAAATTGAAATACCTGGATCAATGGACTGCCGCCCGCCAAGCCAACGCCGCGCGCTACGACCAGCTTTTCAAAGAAGCCGGGCTGACCCAGATCATTGCGCCCAAAGTTAACGCAAATGGTCGTCACATCTTTCACCAGTACACCATCCGCTGTCCGCGCCGCGACGAACTGAAAGCGCACTTGCAAGCCGCAGGCATTGGCGTTGAGATTTATTACCCGCTGCCGCTTCACCAGCAGGAATGCTTCGCGTTTCTGGGCTACAAGTTGGGCGATCTGCCCATTACCGAACAAGCCGCCCGCGATTGCCTGTCGCTGCCCATCTATCCGGAACTGACTGCCGCGCAGCAGCAATACGTGGTCGAAAAGATCGCCGAGTTTTATCAGCAATTATAGACATCAAGAAAAAAGAGCATGGAGTTCAGCCTTTAGGCTGTTGGCTTTCTTGCCCTTCCCGGAAACCACAGCCTAAAGGCTGAACTCCATGCTCGTTCGCGATGGTTTGCTTGGCCGACGAAAAACATTTTCTTGAATGCTAAAGATAAATAGGTGCCGTCATCAAAGGACAGATCACATTTATTCCCGGGGCCAAAGAATGTCATTGCGGATTGAAGTGATCCCCGCCGCCCAACTCAGTGCGGAAGATCGCAGACAAGTGATTGATCTTTGTTCGGAGGTCTTTGAACTGGACTATGCGCCATTCATCGCAGAGTTCAGCAATGCGACGCACGTTGTCGGATATGAAGCGAACGAAGTCGTCAGCCACGCGCTCTGGCTGCGGCGGACGTTGCGCGTTGGAACCGGGCAGGTGTGCAATGCGGGCTATGTCGAAGCTGTCGCAACGCGCCCTGAACGCCAACGATTGGGATATGGCAGCGCTGTCATGCGGCGTCTGCACGAATATCTGACGGAGTATGATTTCGGCGCGCTTTCGACGGGGCGAATCGAATGGTATGAAAGCCTCGGCTGGCAACAATGGCTGGGGCCAAGGTACATCCGGCGAGGCAGCGAGATCATCGCCACGCCGGATGACAGGGTCATGATTTATGCCGTGCCGGGCAAGCCCGTGCCTGATGTGACGGTTTCATTGACCGCAGATTGGCGTCCGTTGGAGCTATGGTAAAGTTCAACGAAGTTACACAATTCATATTGATCGGCAGAAAGCGTGCCGCCCCAACTATCGCCCCTGGTAATTCCCAATGTTCACCAAGCGAATCTTAAAATCACCACCGGCCACTGTTGAAGCGGGCGATGGCGCACGCAGCCGGCGGCGATTGATGCGTGCCGGGCTGACCGGCGCGGCGACGCTATTGGCGCGCGGTATGACGATGACGATCGGCTTGGTGACCTTGCCGCTGATTTCGCATTACCTGGGCAAAGAGCGGTTCGGTCTATGGCTGACCTTGAGCAGTTTCATTACGTGGGTGGGCATCGCCGATCTTGGGTTATCGAACAGTTTGATCAATGCGCTTTCGAGGGCTGATGGCAACGATGATAGACAACAGGCGCGGGAATCAGTGGCCAGCGCCTTTTGGATCACCTTGATGGTTGCTGCCGTAGTAATCATTGCCGGCGCGGTGATATTGCCGCTGATACCTTGGCCGCAGATGTTGAAGGTGGCCAGTGCAGGCGCCGCAAGCGAAATTGCGCCAACACTGGCCGTAATCTTTATTTTTAGCGCTCTGCGCTTGCCCTCTTCAATTGTCGGCTGCATTTATCGCGGCTATCAGGAAGGGTACGTTTATCAGCTTTGGAATGGGCTGAGCGGCCTGCTGGGCGCGGTCGGGATCATTGCGGCGATAAAGCTCAAAGCCGGATTGCCCTGGCTGGCGGTGGCATTTATGGGAAGCATGCTGCTGGCCGATTTGCTGTCGGCGATTTATCTGTTTGGCTGGCGGCGGCAGTGGCTGATGCCCCGATGGCAATTTGTTCATTGGCGACAAGCTCGCGGGTTGTTGCGGCAAGGCGGGCAATTCTGGATTGCGGGAATGTCCGCCGTGCTGATGCTGCAGGTTGATTTGCTAATTGTGTCAGTAATGTTCGGCGTTGGCGCGGTTGCCGGTATCGGCACAACCATGCGGCTGTTTGCCCTGATCGGCGCGGCGCAAACGGCTTTTGTCGCGCCGTTATGGGCGGCTTATGGCGAAGCAGCGGCGAGGCGCGATTACGCTTGGCTTGCACAAACATTCAAACGGTCAATCAAAATCAGCCTGCTGTGGTCACTGCCTGCGGCGTTGGCAATGGCTGTTGCAATACCGTGGTTGTTCAAACTGCTGGTGACGGCGGACGTGACAGCGGATTGGCATTTGCGGCTGGCGGTGATGACCACTGAAATTCTGAACTCTGTTGCGCGTTGCGTTTCGACATTGCTGAATGGTCTGGGCGCTGTGCGGTCACAGGCGATTCTGGGGCCGGTGGGCGGTGCGGTGAATCTGCTTTTGTCGTGGCTGTTGGCGAAATGGATCGGCGTGCCGGGAGTGGCTTGGGCGACGGCGTTTTGCCTGCTGTCATTCTGGATCGTGGTCATGGGCAGAGAAGCCATGTGGCGATTGCGCGAGATGAATAACGAGGTGGTCTATGCCGGTTGATGATCTTGCCATCGTCCTGACCGGCACCATTATTCCCAACGCGCCGTTCACCGCATACAGCGATCCCCAACAGCGGCGTCGCGAATACCTGGAAGCAATTCGCTTTTACCGTCAATTCGCGCCGGTCTACTTTTTGGAAAACTCCAGCTATCCCTTGGGCGATGATGCCGAATTCAACGCGTACCCGGATGTCATGATTCGGCAGCGCCCGACCTCGACTGCGCCGCAGCGCGGCAAAGGCTATCAGGAATTTGAAATGATTGACGGCTGGCTGATGGACGAGCCGCAGCCACCGCAGCGCTGGGTCAAGATTACCGGACGTTACTTCTACCGCAACTTCGCCGAGCTATTGAAAGATTGCCGCTGCCGGCAGCAGGCAAGCATCATCATTGACCAGTGTCCGCTTTCGCGGATTGCGCGCACGTACTTGTTTTATGTAAAGAGCGATTTTTACCGGGCGCATCTTGCGAGCTTGTACCGTGAATGTGATGACAGCGCGGGGGAATGGATTGAACGTGTCTTTTATCGTCGGCTAGCTGGGCTGCCAAAGGCAGAGTCTCGTATGTTTTCGATAGAGCCCCGGTTGACCGGCATCAGCGGAACCACGGGTGGAAGCATTGAGACGAGGCAATCAAGGTATCTAATCAAACGGATTTTGCGGAAGCTGAACTTCGCTCTGGATAATCACCAGCTTTGGTATACGCGCTAATGCTTGAGCCGAAGATTTCCATCATTACACCGTCATTTAACCAGGCGCGCTTTCTGGAGCGCACCATGCGCAGTGTGCTCGATCAGAACTATCCGAATCTGGAGTACATTGTCATTGATGGCGGCAGCACGGACGGCAGTATTGAGATCATCAAAAATTACGAAAATCAATTGGCCTTTTGGATTAGCGAAAAGGACCGTGGCCAATCACACGCGCTGAATAAAGGCTTTTCGCGTGCGTCAGGGGAGATCATCGGCTGGCTGAATTCGGATGACCTGTATTGCCCGGGCGCGCTTGCTGCGGTTGCCGAAGCTTATGCTGCCAACCCACAGGATGAAGCGTGGTATGGCGGTATTTACATTGCCGATGCCGAAGATCGTATTCTGGATGCGTTGTGGCCGCTTGATCCTGATCCAGCGTACACAGTCTTTGTCGCACTGGACATTCACCAACAGGCGCTTTTCTGGAAGCGGGATTTGATGCAGCGCGTGGGCGTCACCGATGAATCGCTGCATTTCGCGATGGACTGGGATTTCATTATCCGGTTGTTGTTGTCTGGGCGCTTCCGTCGTATCAAACGGCACCTGGGAATCTTTCGCCTGCACGAAGAAGCCAAGACGGCGAATATGGCGGACGTGGGCGCGCGCGACCGCCAGCTTCTATTCGAACGCTATGCGCATCGCGTGATGGCGCCGGGATCAGCGCAGACTGCGCGTTGGCTGATGCGCGGCAAGCGATTGATAAAGGTTCTGTGGGATGCGCCGTTGAGATATTCGATATTCAAATTGCGGTGCCGTTTGGGACTGCCTGCCAAACCGCGCTGGTAATGCGGTCAGTTTGTTGGATACGCACATGAGATCAGACCTAAGCCAATTCATCCTGCTTGCTATTGCTGTCGGTGTGCCGTTCGTGTTGTTTCGGCTGAAACAGTACAAGCTGCTGCTCGGCTGGGCTTGCCTGACGCTATTTGTTCAACTGTTCGACACAACGGTGCTGACCAATCTGCCTGCGCCCCGTATTGTCGGATTGATGTACTTGCCGATGGCGATCAAGTCTTTTCGCGAATGGTGGGGACTGAAGCCTGTCAAGGCCTGGGCCATCAACTACCTGTATCTGCTAATTCTCGGCGTCATCTTTGGATTCTTATGGCCGTGGCCGGACACCACGATGATGCGGCCTTACACGCTAACTGCGCCTGGACGCACGATTGTCTATTCATTGCGATTGATCAGTGATTTGTCGCTGACGATGTTTGCCGCGACGCAGCTTCGCATTGCAGGTAATCTGTACTGGGTGGGACGCGCCTTGGTGCTCGGAGCAACGCTGTCAGCTTTGGCGGGCCTGTTGACGCTTTTCACAAAATTCGATCTGGTTTACGCCATCACCGATTTTGAAGACCAATTCCTTACCGCCGAACGCGCGCACGGGTTAAGTGCGGAACCACGCGGATTGGGGCTGGCCTGCGCGTATGGGCTGATGATTCTGCTGATCGGGCAGAAGCGATTGTTCAAGCTCTGGCCGGTGCTGCTAGTCATAAACATGGCCGGTTTGTTGAGCACAGTATCTACCAGCGCGCTAGCGTTGTTGCTGGCTGGCGTGATCACTGGCTGGGTTTTTTTTACGAACCGCACGCGCGGGGCGATTCTGGCGCTGCTTCTGCTGGCAGTGATTCTATTGTTTAGCGCGTCAGTCTTTTTGCCGTCGCAGTTTGGCTCTGCTGTTCAGACGATTCAGGTGCGCATTGATCCTTCCCTTAAATTGAGCGGTATTCCGCCCGGCACATTTGGTCAGGAAGTGGCTTACCGGCTGGATGTGTTTGATGCCAGCGCAATGCTATTTCTGCTGGATGATCCATTTTATGCCTTGCTGGGGACAGGCCCGGGCTTGGTTTCGCTGCCTGCCTCTATGCATGTTCCGCCGGGTCTTTACAGCGCCATCTGGACGCCCGAAGTCGGCGTCAACAGCTTGCCGTTTCATGGCATTTTGCTGGAGATTTCAAACGGAGGCGTGTTGGGCGTTGCGCTGTGGTTGTTTCAGGTGGCGACCTGCTGGGCAGGATTGCGCTTTATGGCCAACCGGCAAAAAGGCTCGCTTGAATCAGAGGAGTGGGCATTCGCTTGGGCACTGTTTTTGATTGGCACGGTCTTTTATCTGGTGCAGGTGAGCATCTCGCCGGTCTGGAGCATCATGCTGGGCATCGGCTGGGCGGGTGTGAAGCTGGCGATGGAATACAAGCTGCACGGCAGAACTGTGGCGAAAGAACGAAGCCGTGTCCCACAATATTTCGAACAGGTACCCACCGGCTTTGGCTCAAGATAACCTTTCATCCAAATCTTCCAAATCAATCTCAAACGACCAACACCTTAGCGGACGTGAGGGAGCGCCTATCGTCCCAGCAGAAAGAAACTCAGGTTGCTATAGCGGAAGCAGCTTTTTAATTATGTGCCGCGCTTGTCCCAGCAAACTCAACTTGAAATTGTGCTGTTGCGTGTAAGCGTCTGCTTGTACATCCCGCGCAACTTCTAGTGGGTGACTTAATGGGAATTCAAGTGGTTCGACGGCCATATGACTAAACCGGCTGCTGCGGCGTGTATGCGTCGCGTCTATGCCGAAGCCGATGTTTGAAATCAAATTCGACTGTGGCAACGCCGTCAATCCACCCTGCCGCCAACAAGCATAAGTCCATTGATAATCCCAAGTGTCAATCTGCCTGTCATAAACGGACTGAAATGCATTTTGCCAGAAATTAACTGCCGCACGGTCGGTAAAAATCTGTTGCAGCCAGTTTTGCGCGCGTGCCTGTGGCCAATCGTTCATCTCTACATCGTAATGCTGCCATGCCCGCCGCCACGTCGCCCAGCCCCAAACATGAGGGTAGCGTGAAAAGTAATAGCTGTGCTCGATTCGCTGATTGCCAAATAGAAAGTTGTCGCCCGAAATCGCCCTGACGCGTTCGTCATTGTTGTAGCGTTCTAGCAATTCATCGCAAAAACGAAAGAAACTCGATTCGGGCACACAGTCGTCTTCAAGAATAATCGCGCGGTCGAATTCAGCGAAAACAAGATTGAGCCCACTGGCGACGCGATTGCGGCAGCCAAGATTCTGATCCGCGTAATGGCGAATGACGCGGCAAGGCCAATCTACATTTTCTGTAATCGCGCGTGCCTCAGAGCAAGCTTCATCCTCACCTTTCCTGTTTGTTCGTGGGCCGTCAGCAATCACAATTAGATTCAATGGGCGCGCTTCCCGGATCGCGGCGAAGACTTTTGCGGTCGGCTCAGCGCGATTAAAAAGGATGAGCACGACGGGGACGGTGACAGGATGATCGAAAGAATTCATGAAATCGTGGGCATCGGCCTTTCAGACATAGTGGCGAAGTAAGACAAAGTGTAATTCATTGCTTCGTTTGAGGCCATCGCTTAAGCTCGCTGGGCGTTACCAGAGGGTGAGCTAAAGAACCTATGAAGATTGTGATTGATGCCACAGCCGCGATCAGCGGCGGCAAACTCTATCTGGAAAAGCTGCTCCCGCAGTTTGCTGAGATTGGTTCTCAACACGAATTCATTATCTTTCACGTGGGTGATCTGGACGCGCTGACCGCGACAATTGGCGGCGGGCGGTTCCACTTCTATCGAGTGGCGATTTCTCTGTTGCGCGGTGGGCAATGGGCGGGAGCGAGCGTGTTGCGAATGCTGTGGCGGCGATTTGTGCTGCCGATTCACCTGCGGCGAATTGAACCAGACCTGTTATTTTCAAACTCCGGAACGGTGCCGCGCGGCAAGCCTGCGAAAACGAAGGTCATCATCGCTCTGCACAATTGCATGCCTTTGCGCGAAGAATTGATTGAAGAAGAACAATCAATCGTTCGGCGATGGCGGCTGCGATTGTTGCGGCGGCAGATGCAAAGGGCTTTGCGAGCGTGCGATGGTTCGGTTGCTTTCAGCGAAGATACGCGGCTTCGCATTCAGCAGAACTTTGGGGAATTGCCTCATCAGCCCGCTGTTGTGCATCACGCGATAGATTGGGGGCAGCAGGAACGTGGGATGCCGATTGATTTGGATGACCTGCGGCGGCTTGGGCTTGGATCGCCTTACCTGCTTTATGTTTCACAGTTTCACCGGTACAAGAATGTGCTGCGGCTGCTGGAAGCTTTTGCCCGATTGGCGGCGAATCATCCAACGGTAAGCCTGGCAATGGTGGGCGCGGCAGCGGATCAAGATTACTGGCGGGAAGTAGAGGCGGCGATTGCGCGATTGAATTTGCAGGAGCGCGTCAAACATCTTCCGGCTTGTCCGCGCGAACAGTTGATTGCGCTGTATCGCGGCGCGTTGGCGTTCATACAACCTTCGCTGGCAGAGACTTGTTCGTTCCCTTTGCTGGAAGCGTTGGCGTTGGGCGTGCCCACGGCGGCGGCGCGGATGAGCGCATTGCCAGAGATGGCAGGGGATGCGGCCATCTACTTCGATCCATACAACGTTGGCGAGATGGCTGACACGATGGAACGGTTGGTGTGGGATGAAGCCTTGCGCGATGACTTGAGTCGCAAGGCGATTGAACAGGCGGCGAAATTTACCTGGGCTGAGACGGCGCGGCAAACTTTGCGGGTCTTTGAAAAAGTCAGCGAAGAGTGATTTACAAGCCGTCAGGATCAACGCCGAGTTCGCTCAAGCGCGCCGCCAACGCTGCGACTTTCTGTTCCGCCTGTTCCGCGCGCAGCCTCTCTTTTTTGACCAGTTGCCTTTCTTGTTCAGCCAGCCGTTTCTCCTTTTCAGCGCGCTTTCTTTGGCGGTCAGCAATCAACAATATTTGTTCAGCTCGCAGATGTTCTTCATGCAATGCTTCTTCTGGCGTAGGGATCAGCACTCCGGAACTGGTGAAGCAGCGCAGCCAGTCATCGGCAATGCCAAGATACAGCCTCAACTTCTGGGACCAGCGCCAACCGCGCTCGTTGACGGGAATTTCCTGATACTCGCCTCCCATCAGGCGGAAGCCCTCGAATTCCAGAGTGACGGGGGAGAACCAGAAGTATTCCGACGTGCGAAAGCGGTCTTGATAGATTTCTTTTTTGATTGTGCGGTCAATGTCTTCCGTCGTCTCAGGCAGCAACTCGAAGATGACATCGGGATATTTGCCGCCCTCTTCCCAGGTGACCCAGGAGTACCGGTCGCGGCGCTCCGTGCCCAGAACGACGAAAACACCAGGACCGCGAAAGTCGCGCGTCTTGAGTTGTTCGCGGCTGAAGTAGATCGTCAAATTGACGCCGATGAAAAAGTCTTTGCGGTCTTGCCAAAGCAATTCTAGCGACTTTTCCAAAATCACGGACTGGCTGTGGTGTCGGCTGCTCTCCATTTCCGGTTCCTCGCTTTCGATTTCCCTCGCGCTCGGCATCAGTCTCGCAAGTTTTTCCGCTGATGAAATCATGTTGTCCTCGCAATGAAGTGGCCAATGCCGGAAGTGGCACTGGCCGGATGGTTGACGCGTGGGATTATAGCATCGGCTAGAATAAACTAGATCAATCTAGGAAAATCTAGTCTGACAAAAAAAGTCTTTATGCAAAGCGAAAATACGTTTTTCAATCGCCAGGTTTTGATCACCGGCGCGCTCGGTTTCATCGGTTCGAATCTGGCACGGAGGCTGGTGGGGCTTGGCGCGCGCGTGTTGCTGGTGGACAGCCTGATTCCGGATTACGGCGGCAATCTATTCAACATTGCCGGGATGCCCATTGCAGAGGATCGCGTGCAACTCAACATCTCCGACGTGCGCGATGCTCACAGCATGCGGTATCTGGTTCAGGGGCAGGATTACTTGTTCAACCTGGCAGGGCAGACCAGCCATATGGATTCGATGAACGACCCGGACACCGATCTGGAGATCAACTGCCGCGCGCAGCTTTCCATCCTGGAAGCTTGCCGAAAATACAATCCCGCAATCAAAATCGTCTTTGCTTCGACGCGGCAGCTTTATGGCAAGCCGGATTATCTGCCGGTAGATGAAAAGCATCTGTTGCGCCCGGTGGATGTCAACGGCATCAATAAAATGGCGGGCGAGTGGTACCACATTCTCTACAACAACGTGTACGGCATCCGCGCCTGCGCGCTGCGGCTGACCAATACTTATGGGCCACGGATGCGGGTGAAGGATGCGCGGCAGACGTTCCTGGGCGTATGGGTTCGATTGGCGATTGAAGGAAAGCCGTTTGAGGTTTGGGAAGGGCATCAACTGCGCGATTTCACGTTTGTGGACGATGCGGTGGAAGCCTTTCTGCTGGCGGCGGCCAGCGAAGCGGCCAACGGCGAGATCTTCAATCTGGGCGGCGATTGCGTCGTCAGTTTGAAAGAGCTGGCCGAGATGGTCATCGAAATCAGCGGCAGCGAATACATCACGCGCAGCTACCCGGCGGAACGCAAGCGGATCGATATCGGCGATTATTACGCCGACTTCAATCGCATTCGTACGGCGCTCGGCTGGGAGCCGCGCACGAGCTTGCGCGATGGACTGCGGCAAACGATGGAGTTTTACCGCGAACATTTGCCGAAGTATTTGTGATCGGTGGTTGGTGGCTGGTGGCTGGTGGCTGGTGGTTGGATGGATGGAGTTTTTATGTCAATGAATGTTCCGCAGAGTGATCCGAAAGCGAGTTATCTGGCGCATCAGCGCGAGATTGATGAGGCTGTGCGAGAGACGCTGGATAGTGGCTGGTACATCCTGGGCAAACAGGTCGGTGCGTTCGAGAAAGAGTTCGCCGCTTATTTGGGCGTGGCGGATTGCGTCGGCGTGGCGAATGGAACAGATGCATTGACGCTGGCGTTGCGTGCTTGTGGTGTCGGCGCGGGAGACATCGTGATTACTGTTTCGCACACGGCGGTGGCAACGGTAACTGCCATTGAATTGGCCGGAGCCGCACCGTTATTGGTGGATATTGATCCGGCAACATTCACCATCAACCCGCAGGCGGTCGAGGATGCAATTAACAACTATCAGGGCCGCGCAAAAATAAAAGCGATCATCGCGGTTCACCTATACGGCCACCCTGCTGACATTTCCGCGATTGCCGATCTGGCGCGTCGCTTCAATCTGCGCGTGATTGAAGATTGCGCACAGGCGCACGGAGCACAAATCAAAATTGGGGCCGATGAAAAGCGAGTTGGAACATGCGGCGACATCGCGGCTTTCAGCTTTTATCCGACGAAAAATCTGGGGGCTTTGGGCGATGGCGGCGCGGTGGCGACGAATGACGTGCGGCTGGCCGAAAACACGCGGCTGCTGCGCGAATACGGCTGGCGGGAACGGTATGTCAGCGAAGTGACCGGCATGAACTCGCGGCTGGATGAACTACAGGCAGCGATCCTGCGGGTAAAGCTAAAATACCTGGACGAAGAAAATGGGCAGCGGCGGCGGATCGCGCGGGCTTATGATGAAAGGCTGGCCGCTGCCGCGCTTAAACTGCCCCAGGTTCAACGCGACGTGTTGCACGTTTATCATCAATACGTCGTGCGCAGTGTTGCGCGCGATCTGTTGAAGGAAAATATGCGAGAGCAGGGTGTTGGCACGTTGATTCATTATCCGGTGCCGGTTCACCTGCAACCGGCTTATCGTGATCGCGTGCTGATTGGCCCGGGCGGTTTGCCCGAAACAGAGCGGGCCGCGCGCGAAGGTTTAAGCTTGCCGATGTTTCCGCAATTGACCGATGAACAAGTCGATGCGGTTTGCCAGGCAGTGGTCAATTATCGGCAGGCTGAAATTTGATCAAACCCGGAACAGACTGAAGTCCGTTCCACCTTTATTGAGGAAGATTTATGACTTCATTGATTCACCGCCCGCGAAGATTGCGCCGCACTGCGGCCTTGCGAGAGATGGTGCGCGAAACGCGGCTTGATCCATCGAACTTGATTTATCCGCTGTTTGCCTGTCCGGGCGAAGGCGTGCGTCGCGAAATCAGTTCCATGCCCGGCGTCTTTAATCTTTCGGTGGATGAACTGGTCAAGGAATGCGAAGACGCGCGCCGGTCGGGGGTTTCATCCATCATCGTTTTCGGATTGCCCGAACAGAAAGACGAGCAGGGAAGCGAGGCCTTTGCCGAAGACGGCATTACGCAGCGCGCCATTCGTGCCATCAAACGCGAGGTTAAGGATTTGGTTGTGTTGGCCGACACCTGCCTCTGCGAATACACCTCGCACGGCCATTGCGGCACGATCGAAGATAACGATGTGGCGAACGATCCAACGCTGGAAACTTTGGCCCAAACTGCCGTCAGTCAGGCACAGGCGGGAGCAGACATCATTGCGCCGTCAGGGATGATGGACGGGATGGTGGCGGCGATTCGCAGCGGACTGGATGTGGCAGGTTTTACGCAAATTCCGATTCTGTCTTATGCCGTGAAGTATGCCTCGGCCTTCTACGGCCCCTTCCGCGAAGCCGCCGACAGTGCGCCGCAATTTGGCGATCGCCGCAGCTACAAGATGGATCCGCCCAACGTGCGCGAAGCCTTGCGCGAAGCTGAACTGGATGTTGAGCAAGGCGCGGACATGCTGATGGTCAAACCCGCGATGCCTTATCTGGATGTGCTGCGCGCTGTGCGCGAGCGTTTTAATCTGCCGTTGGCCGCTTATCAGGTGTCAGGTGAATACGCGCAGATCAAGGCTGCCGGTCGCCTGGGCTGGATTGACGAAGAGCGCGTGATGATGGAATCCTTGATTGCGATCAAACGTGCAGGAGCGGATTTGATCCTGACCTACTTCGCCAAAGACGTAGCCAACCGGTTGTGAAAGTCTGAAGGAGGAAACTATGGCAACACCGCAGGCAAAGCTTGAAACGCCTACATCGAAAACCAAAAAACAACGCGCCGCTTACCTGCCGATCCGCGTGCCGGCCAGGCTGCGTTACAACTTCTTCCTGGTTCTTGACGGAGATGTAAGCGAACAGGAATTCGACAAACTGGTGCAGTTGAATAGCGAGTTGTGGTTTGAGCGGACGGCCGAAGGAGAGGTTGAAATTATGCCCCCACCCAAAGGAGATACTGGAGCAAAGAACCATAAAATCGGATTGCAGCTTGGAAATTGGGCTGAGGAAGATGGAACTGGCGTGGTATTCGATTCTTCGATGGGATTCAAGCTGCCGAATGGCGCAACACGCGCGCCAGATGCTTCTTGGGTCGAACGTGCCAGACTTGCGACGCTGACTCCGAAGCAGAAGAAAGAATACTTTCCGCTCTGCCCAGATTTCGTTCTTGAACTACGGTCAGCGACGGATCGCATCAATCGTCTCAAGGAAAAGATGGAAGAATATTTGGCTAATGGAGCAAAGCTTGGCTGGCTGATTGATCCGATTGAGCGCAAAGTCTATATCTACCAGCCTGACGTCGAGATTGAAGTGCTTGACAGCCCTGCCGCCATCAGCGGCGATCCGGTACTGCCCGGATTCATTCTTAAGCTGGAAAAAATCTGGGAGACGGATTTCTAGGCGCCCGGTCTTGACGGAATCCAATTTTAGAATTAGTCTAAGTAAGGAATGGCGAAGTTACACACAAAGACAGTTCAGGCGATGGTCGTATCTCACGGTTTGAAGATGACGCCGCAGCGGCGGGCAATCGTCGAATTTTTGCAATCGGCGATTGCACATCCGACAGCGGACGAGGTGCTGAATGCCGTCAACCGGAAGTTTCCGATGACTTCGCGGGCGACGGTTTACAACACATTGAACTGGCTGAAGGGAGAAGGAATGGTGAGGGAAGTATACGAGGGCGGATTTGTCCGGTATGACCCGAACACGTCCGACCATCATCATTTCGTGTGTCGTCATTGCGGCAAGGTCGAAGACATCGAATGCTCTTCGATCAGCGCGTTGAAAATATGCACGCTGCCTGGCAATCCGCAGATCGAGGGCTATGAAGTAACGGTTCGCGGTCTATGCGCTAATTGCCGGAAAAAGAAGAAGTCATAACCGGCACGGTGGCCCGTATGGGCAATGATTCGCCGTGCTCTTTTTTTGAACTTTCATTTAGACAGAATCTAAAACTAGACAGAGGAGAAATTACGATGTTGACAGTTGGGGACAAGTTCCCGAAATTCAATCTGACGGCGGCTATCAGCCTGGAGAAGGGCAAAGAGTTCGCAGAGATCACGAACGATACTTACAAAGGCAAATGGCAGGTGGTGTTTTTCTGGCCGATGGATTTCACCTTCATCTGCCCGACTGAGATTGCTGAGTTCGGCAAACGCAACAAGGATTTCGGTGACCGCGATGCGCAGGTTCTGGGCGCGAGCACCGATTCGCATTTCGTCCACCTGGCGTGGCGCAACAATCACGCCGACTTGAAGAACCTGCCGTTCCCGATGCTGGCCGATACCAAGCGCGAGCTGTCGACGGAACTGGGTATCCTGCACAAGCAAGCGGGCGTGGCTCTGCGCGCGACGTTCATCGTTGATCCGGATGGCATTATTCGCTGGGTATCGGTGAACGACCTGTCAGTGGGCCGCAACGTTGAAGACACGCTGCGCGTGTTGGACGCGTTGCAGACCGATGAGCTTTGCCCCTGCAATTGGGAAAAGGGCGAAAAGACCCTGGGCAAAGCTGCTTAATGAAGCAATAAGAATTGGCAGGAGTGGAGTGAGAAGCAGCGGGAGGCGCGATGGAAAGTTCGCGCCTTCCGCCGCAAGAAAAGATTGTTGATAGAAGGAGGGAGAAGATGAGTCAGATTGAAAAGTTGCGAGAGGCGCTGCCCGACGCAGCCAAAGATACGCGATTGAATCTGCAATCCGTTTTTCAGTCGTCTTCGCTGACCACTGAGCAGTTGTGGGGAACGGCGCTGGCATCGGCGATTGCGACGCGCAACAAGGAAGTCGCACAAGCGGTTTATGCCGATGCGCAGGGCAAGGTCGAAGCCAACGTGATTGAAGACGCAAAAGCAGCGGCTTCATTGATGGCGATGAACAATGTCTACTACCGCTTTCGGCATATGATCGGCAAAGAGAGTTATTCGACCAAGCCTGCGCGGTTGCGAATGAATTGGATTGGCAAACCGCTCGGCAATAAAGTTGATTTTGAATTGTTCTGTCTGGCGGTCAGCGCGATCAACGGATGCGAAATGTGCGTTCGTTCGCACGAGAAGGTCGTGGTGGATGGTGGTTTAAGTGAAGATCAAGTTCACGATGCCGTGCGTGTGGCAGCGACGATTCAGGCAGCGGCAGTGTCGCTGGAGATCGGAAAGATGGCTGACGGATTAGATCAAGGTCACTCGCAATCAGCGAACGCATAACGGTCAAGAATTATTTCTTGCACCCAGTCCACGACGGCTCATGAAGGAAGTCACAATCTTTCGTGAGCCGTCGTGTTTTGCGCGCGCCTACCGCTTCAACTTCTCTAAAAATTTCTGCCTGAACTTGAGTACTTTCGGTTCGACCACCATTTGGCAATAAGCCTGGTTTGGATTAGTAGCGAAGTAATCCTGATGATAATCCTCCGCCGGATAAAACTTTGTAGTCGGCGTAAGTTCGGTAACGATGGAGTCGCGCCAGATACCTGCGGCGGTCAGTTCCGCGATCACCTGATTCGCAACGTCTCGCTGTTCCGGTGAATGGTAAAAGATCACGGAACGATACTGCGTGCCGACATCCGCGCCCTGCCGGTTCATCGTTGTCGGGTCGTGCACGGTGAAGAAGACTTCTAGGATTTCGCGGAAGGAAACGACCTGCGGATCGAAGGTGACTTGCACAACTTCGGCATGGCCTGAGTCGCCATAACAAACTTCTTTGTACGTCGGATTTGCAGTCTGGCCGCCTTCGTAGCCGGAGATGGCCGATTCGACGCCGCGCAGTTGATTGAAGACCGTTTCGACGCACCAGAAACAGCCGCCGCCCAAAGTCGCAATTTCTTTGTTGGTATTCATAACCAAATCATAGCACGCGAAGGAACACTATTTTTTGACAGGGTTCACAAGATTTTTCAGGATGGGATTGAGTAAGGGCAGTTGATTCGACTCTTTCATCTTGAAAAATCCTATCCATCCTGTCTGGGTAGTGGCTCAGTGAAGAGAGAGAGCACGATGCAACCACGTGTCAGTAGCCCGCGCGTGAGCAAGGGCTGGCGTGGCGTCCGGCGGCCCACCCACACGGTCGGGCTAAAGACACATCTCCCCCACATGAACCACTACCAATAATTGAGCATAGGAGTTTCTGATGCCTGCATCTGCCGGTTCCCATTCACCGTTAAAAAATCAACTGCTGGCGTCTTTGTCCAGCGCGGAATACGAACGTTTGCTGCCTC
>JBBQVH010000104.1:0-28810 GCA_038211695.1 Blastocatellia bacterium
GGTAGTGGCTCAGTGAAGAGAGAGAGCACGATGCAACCACGTGTCAGTAGCCCGCGCGTGAGCAAGGGCTGGCGTGGCGTCCGGCGGCCCTCCCTCACGGTCGGGCTACTGACACATCTCCCCCACATGAACCACTACCCATTTTTATTTGTGCCCGGTGTGTGGCAGAGAAACGATTTATCTGGAGAAGTGGGGAGTGCTCAAACGAGTGTATTGCGCTTAGCTTGCCATGAGCGACTAACAGACTCGCCTGCGGCGATACTGCCGGAGTGGAGAGAGTAAGTCAGTTCTACCTCTTACCTATCCTTCCGGCAATATCGCTAACTCTCCGATTGAAAAAGTAACATCACAGGCTATCCGGCTTGCACAATTCTAAACAATTGAGTAGTAAACATCGTCAAGTGTTACTGCCTGAGGGTATCGGTGTGCCTAGTTGACTTGACGCTGTTACCCTGAGCCGGGTAACAGCGGGAGTATTTTATGCAATCGGCAACGTATCGAGAATTATTACGGGGAAATCTTAACTTCCGGCGGCTCTGGTTCGGCCAAGTGATCAGCGAATTGGGTACCTGGTTCTCTTTTATCGCCGAGCTTGGTTTGGTGCAGATGTATTCCGGTTCATCGTGGATGACGACGGGTCTGCTGGTGTCACGATTGCTGCCGGTGTTGGTCTTTGCGCCAATTGCCGGGGCGGCGGTTGACCGGCTGGATCGGCGGCAAATTTTGATTGCGGCGGATTTGGCCCGTGTAGTAATCGCGCTTGGTTTTGTCTCGGTCGGTTTCGGCGCGCCGGTTTGGGTGGCGATTTTGTGCAGCGGGCTGATGTCTTCGGCCACGACGTTTTTCGAAGCGGCGAAGAACGCTTCGATCGCCAATATGGTTTCGCGGCAGGAAATGTTAACGGCGAATGTGTTGATGTTTTCAACGCGCTTTCTGCAACTGACGCTGGGCGCGGCTTTGGGCGGCATCACTGCGGCGAAGTTCGGCTATAACGCTGCGTTCATCATCAATTCGCTTTCGTTCGTTGCATCGGCGGCGTTCATCTTACGGATTCCCGCAGCGGTAATGAGACAGCAGGAATCCGGGGACAGGCAAACCAACGGCATTGAGCTGCAACAGGCGGAGGAACAAGCCGTCGCAAGTCCTGCCAACCGTTTCTGGACGGACGTCCGCGAGGGATTGGCTTTCATCTGGGCAACGCCGTTTGTGCGGGGAATCGTGCTGGTCAACGTCTGCTGGGCGTTGGGCGGCGGGATGAATAATCTGGTCTTTGACCGGATTGCCCGGCACGAATTCGCCAGCGGCGGCGCGGATCGCGGCGACTGGAGTATGGCCATTCTGATGACTGCGGCGGGCGCGGGATTGTTCATTGGAATGGCGCTGGCACGGCGCGCGGGAGCCTGGGCTTCCGACGAAAAACGCGCTGGTCATTTCATCGGCTGGTCGTTGCTCATTCACGGGCTGTGCTTCGCGGCGGCGGGGCTGATGCCTTCGCTGTTCGCTTTCGCGGTATGCATTGCCATCAGCCGGCTGATCCTGGGCGCGGAGTTCGGCGTGCAGGAAACGTTGATGATGCGCATGCTGCCTGATGGGTTTCGTGGCCGCGTCTTCACCACCGACCGCGCGCTGGAATTAAGCACGATGACACTTTCAATGCTGGTGGCCGGGTCGCTGATGAACTGGTTTAGCCCCCGCACGATGATCATTGTGTCGGGATTGCTGTCGGCCAGCCCGGGATTGCTCTGGCTGCTGGCAATGTGGCTGACGCGATTCAGCGTGCCGACGCGGGCGGTGCGCGAAAGCTACAGCGAGAGTTAGCCCAAAAAGATAAAAGCACCCGAAAAACAAAATCGCGGTAATGAAGTATTGAACTTCATTACCGCGATTTTTACTTTCCGAGCGGATATGGAAAGGGATTTGATCAGAACTTCAACTTCAGCGCGAACTGAATAACACGCGCCGATTCGCCCGTTTGAATGATCGCCTGCGTGCCGGGCGGAGCGACCGCCGCGCAGCAGGTCTGCCCGAAGACGCTCGACAGGATGCTGGGGCTGCCCGACGAAGCGTCGCGCGGGTTGTCGAAATTGGCGTGGTTGAAGGCGTTAAAAATCTCGGTGCGGAAATCCAGCCGGAACCGCTCGGTCAGGCGGAAGGTTTTGATCACCCCCAGATCAACGTTCCAGAAGCCCGGCGCGACGAAGGCGTTGCGCGGGCCGCCGTTCTGGCCAGGTTCGGGCGCGGCAAAGGCGCTCTTGTCGGCGAACAAAACCGGCCCGGTGACGCCCGCGATCTCCTGCAATTCGGCCTTGACCGGTTTGACGATCACAGCGCGCGAGACGTGCGAATTGTTCGAGGTGCGCGCGCCGCTGGTGACGCTGAACGGTTCGCCCGAAGTCGCCGTGTAGATGGCGTTGAGCGACCAGTTGCCCAGAATGCTGTTGAGCGCCGAAGGCAGATTGCCGCCGAACTTTTCGCCCTTGCCGACGGGCAAGTCCCAGACCGCAGCCAAGTTGAAAACGTGAGTGCGGTCGAAGTCCGAACGGGCGCGTTCGAGGTTGAACGAGCGCGAATCAACCGGAGCGCGCGAAGTCGTGGTCGAAAGCCCGCCGCCCGAAGCCGCGCCAACAGGGTCCACCGAACCATCGTCAATGGATTTGGCGAAGGTATAAGTGACGTTCGCGCCCAGCCCGTGCCCGAAGCGGCGGCGCAGCACCAACTGTAACCCGTGATAGTAGGAGTTGCCCGCCGCATCAAGATAGGTGATGCGATTGAACTGCTGATTCGGGCGCAGCTTGAGCGCCAGCGTGTTGTTTTCGATGCGCTCGGCAATCGCGCCGGCTTCGTTGCGCAGGATTTCGGTGCGCGCGGCGGCGGCGTTGATCGTTAATGCCGTCACTTGCCCATTGGCCACGATCGGCACGGCCCGGCCCGTCACATTCGCCGGACAGCCCGTGCCGTCGGCGTTGCAGCCCGCCAACACATTGCTGCGCAAAATCAGAAACGACGGCAGGATGGGATCGCCGTTGATCTGGTTGATGTCGTACGACCGCAGCAGGCGCAGTCCGCGACGACCGACGTAGGACGCCTGCCCGACCAATTCCCACGGCAGTTCGCGCTGCACGCTCAAGCTCCATTGATGGACGGTCGGCAGTTTCATGTTCGGATCGAAGGTGGTCAGCGTCGGCGCGTTGGTGTAAAGCTGCAGGGGCGGCGTCAGGAACGACGACGGCTTCAGGCTTGGCGGCGCGGTTTCAATCGGGAAGCCGTCGCCCAATCGCAGGTTCTGCCCGTTCTGCGCGGGCGTACAGCCGTTGGTGGTGGTGTTGAAGGGCGCGGTGTTGGTCAGCGTTGACGAACACGTCACCACCAAACCGGGCACGCGCCCCGAAACCGCCGTCACCTGGAAGGACGAGAGCGGATCGAAGGCGATGCCGTAGCCCGCGCGAATCACGCTGCGGCTGCCTTTGCCGAAGATCGCTCCCAGCAGGCCGCCTTTGAACTCAGGACTCCAGGCCACGCCCAAACGCGGGCCGATTGCGCCCGGATTGTTGTTCTTGAACCAGCGTTCGGCCTTGACGAAAGTCACCGGGCCGGGCTGGCCAACGACAGGCGTGGCTGGGCCTGCCGTGCCCGCGATGGGCGAGCCGGGCACGTAGGTGCGCCCGCCGTCGGTCGAAGGCGCGGGATTGATCTCCCAGCGCACGCCGTAATTGAGCGTCAAATTCTGACGCACTTTCCATTCGTCCTGCGCATAGACGTTGTACTGGTTGAGAATCTGCTTGACGTCCTGAATCGTGACCTTGCCGTCTTTCTGGAACGGCAGGAAGGCGTCGGAGTTCAGGTCGCCGATGAAGGTCTGCTGCAAGCGCGCCGGAATGCCCAGCAGGTTGTTGATCGAACTGAGCAGAAGGGTGAGATCGGTGCTGCTGACGCCGGCGCGGCCGGGATTTGGCGGCGTGGTGGAAGTGCCCGGCGTTGGCGCGGCGACGGTCAGCGGCGAGGTGAAGCCCAGTGGCGAGCGCGTGCCGCTGGCGAAGATGATGGACGGCGTGACGTTGATGCCGCCCGGTTGGCCGCGCTGATCCACGTGGCGATAGAAGCGCAGGTTCGCGCCCACGCGCACGACGTGAGAGCCGGAAACGATGCTCAGGTTATCCAGAAACTGCGGCGTGGTGACGGCGCGCGCCGTGCGCGGCGTGTTATTGAACGGTTCGCTGATGCCCGCGAAATCGAAGGGCGGCACGGCGGGGAAGCGCGGATCGGCTTCGCCTTGAGTGAAGACGAATTGGAAGCGCGAATAGCCCATCGTGAATTCGTTGACGATGCGCGGCGAGATGACGCGGCGATACTGAATGGCCAGGTTGGAGCTTTTGCGGAAGACTTCGCCCAGCGCCGGGAAGTCGCCGGGAAAGACTTGCGGACGGCTGTTGAGCGGGTCGCCCAGCAGCGTGTTGTAATCGGAGTAGAGATAACGCGCGAAGGCGCTGTTGCTCTCGTTGAAGGTGTGATCCACGCGCCCCGTAAACGACGGCCCGCGAAAATGCGTCGGCGGATTCCAGACATAACCACCCGTGTTCAGCCCGTCAATGCCGCTTGAAACGGCGGCGTAAGTGTTCGGCGCGGGGAAGGTTCTGAGCAATCCGCCGACCACTTTATCCAGCCCGATGCCGCGCGGGTCTTGCCCGAAGATGTTGTAGTTCTGAACGCAGTTGGTGCTGGCCGCGGTGGCGCAGGGCACGACGCCCAGATCGCCGCGCAACGCGCCCGTGCGCGCGTCCACCAGCAGCGGCGAGTTCTGCGTGATGACCGTGTTGCCGATGCGAAACTTCTGCGCGTCGGGGACGGTGGGATCGAGCTGCTTCGGGTCCACCACGAAGTAACGGAAATTGCCCGCGAGCGCCGCCGGGGAATAGACCAGAGGCACGCCGAAGGATTGGTCAATCGGCTGCGTGACGTTGATGACGTTGCCCTGATAGTTGCCGAAGAAGAAGGTCTTGTTCTTTTTGATCGGCCCGCCCACCTCGAAGCCGAACTGATTGAGTTTGACCACGCGCTTGGGCGTGCCCTGCGCGTTGGCGAAGAACTCTTTGGTGTTCAGCGCGTCGTTGCGCAGAAAGTGAAAGACCGTCCCGTGAACCTTGTTGCCGCCGCCGCGCGTGGCCACCGAAACCGAAGCGCCGCTGTTGCGTCCTTCTTCGGCGGTCGCGTTGTTGGTGGTCACTTTGTACTCTTTGATGTTGTCGGGGTTCAGGCGATAGACGTTGTTGGTCGCTGTCGGGACGCTGGATTCGTTGGCGTCAATGCCGTCAATCGTGATGTTGAAGGCGCGGTCGCGCGAGCCGTTGACGCTGATCGTGTTCGATCCCGCGCCGGCGGAACGCTGCGTCACGCCCGCTTCCAGCGTAATCAACGCCAGCGGATTGCGGCCGTTGAGCGGCAATTGCTCGATGGCTTTCTGCTCGACGACATTGCCGATGGTGGCATTGGCGGTCTGCAGCTTTTCGTACGAGCCTTCGACGTTGACGACTTCGCTGGTCTGTCCGACTTCCAGCGCCACGTCAACCACCAGCGGCGTGCCGACCTGCAACAGGTTGCCGGTCTTGTTGGTGGTCTTGAATCCGGCCACCTCGACCGTGATCGCATAGCCGCCGACCGGGATCGAAGGGAAAGCATAAACGCCCGCACCGGTCGTCGTCTGCGTGTAGCTGACGCCGGTTTCAGCGTTCCGGGCCGTGACCTTCGCGCCGGGCACGACTGCGCCGGTGGCATCGGTCACTGTGCCGTTGATGCTGGAAGTGCTGGTCTGCGCCATCGCAGCGCCCGCCAGCAGCAGAAAGATCGCTGCCATTAAAGCGATCGTGACAAGTTTCTTGTGTCTCATGGTCTGATCCTTTTCAGGGGTTGATCTCTTCCGCCAACGGCTCGGCGGCGCGGCAGCGGAAGAAAGAGGTTGAGTGGTTGGGTCTACAAGTTGTCAGTCAATGCGGCCAGACGAACGCGCAACGCATCCGCATCCGGAATTTGATCGAGGCTCATAAACAACTGCTTCAGCGCGTCGGTCTCGCGCACTCGTTCAATCTCGGCTGTGACGTCCGCCCCGGGAAACCGCTTGCCAACGGCGTAGAGCAACAACTCAGTCATTGCTTGTCGTCCTTCGCGTTCCCGCTGGCGCGCCTCATTGACTCTTCGCTCAGCTTCTTCGGCTTCCCGCCGCGCTTGCTCAGCTTCGCCCTGCATTCGGTTAATCTGCTGCCGGGCTTCATCAATTGTTTGCTGGATTTCGGCGCGCGCTTCGGCGCGCGTTTCGGCGATGATCGCCTGGATGTAAGGCGTCTCTCGTAAAATTCGATCCGGGATCATGGTTGTCCTCCCCAGTAGGTTAATCAGGTTTTCGCGATTGTAGCGCAACCCTCCCAGCGAGACGAAGTGCAAGGCGACCTCGCGCTGTCTGAATTCGTCTTCAATGCGTCCGATCTGCCGGGCGCATTGTTCCAGTTGTTCGCCGCCGCCCTTCATCAGCGGGATGAACGGCAGCAGGTTGATGTTGTTTTGCGCCAGAGCTTCGGCCGCCGGCAGTTCCCACACCCTGACAATCGTGAACTTCGACCGCAAGGTCAGCGAACCGGCGCTGACGGCGCAAGTGTCCGGCGCGTCCGCCGGCAGGCCATCGGGAATCAGCACCAGCACGTAGCTGTAGACCGGCAGGCGCGTGTTAACCCAGAAGATCGTCTCGTAAACGAGGACGCGATCCGGCACATCGCCGCTCCATCGCGTTTGCGCCTCGAGATGCGCAATGTGGCGTTCGGTGCCGGTGATGACCTCGTAAGGCTGATCGGTCGCCAGCGCGGGCGCGGAAATTTCGCGCGGCAGCGGGCGAATCCGCGCGCCCGGCGGCAGCGCGCCGATCAATCGCAGCAGCGCCTCCGCGTCATCTTCGGCCAGGTTCTTGAAGGCTGAATCGTAGGGCTTGCTGTCCATGTTTTAAGTCAGGGTTTCAAGCCAGGTCTTGAATCGGAAAAACGCGCAACCCGGAAAACCGTGAAGCGATGAAGAGACTCGCTCCTCATCGCTTCACGGTTTGTTGACAACCCACGCCAGACGGCGCGGGGTTAGAAGTTGATCTTGGCCGCCAGTTGGATGACGCGCGCGCTGGTGGATGTGCCCAGGCTGCGTCCGAGCGTGGCCGGCGAAGTCACCGTCACCGATGGCAGCGAGATGTACTTCGTGTTGGTCAGGTTGAAGGCTTCGGCGCGGAACTCGAAGTCCATCGCCTTCTCCCCGATGCTGAATGGCACGCGCTTGATGACCGAGCCATCGAGGCTGAAGAACCACGGCAGCCGGAAGGCATTGCGCGCGATGTTGCCGTATTCGCCCGCTGCCGGCAGCGAAAACTTTGCCCGCTCTTCGGCGCTGAAGATGAACGGCACGCCGAGCGTCGGGTCGTCCTTGAACGACGGGTGGAAGTCGTTGCCGGTATAAACGGCGCGCGACTGGCTGGCGTTCGAGAACGAATTGGTGCCCGACACGACGGTGAAGGGACGCCCGCTCTGCCGCAGCAGAATTCCATTGACCGACCATCCGCCAATCAGCCGATCCACGAAGCCATTGGCGCCGCCGGCAAAGCGCCGGCCTTTGCCGAACGGCAGTTCATAGATACCATTGACCTGAATGACGTGCGTGCGGTCGAAGTCCGAGACGGCGTAGGTCAATCCGCGATCTTCGGCGCTGAATGGCGTGCTGGTCGAGCTTTGCCCGGTGCTGCTGATGCGCGTGAAAGTCGGATCGTAGGATTTGTCGTCGAACGATTTCGAGAAGGTGTAGCTGGCCTGCATCTCCAGCCCGCTGGCGAAGCGGCGCTGCACCTGCACCAGCCCGGCGTGGTAGTTCGAGAATGAATTACTGTCAATCACCTGCAAGCCGCCGAGAATTTGCGGGTAGTCGGTGAAGAAGAACGTCCCCAGCCCATTGGCGTCGGGCAGAATGCGCTGCACGCCGCCGGTGGTGATAAACGTGCGATTGAGCGCCGACGCGACCGTCGCCACGTTGTTGTTGGCGATATCAGTCGGGAAGAAGCTGCGCAGGAAGGCCGCGCCCGATTGGCCCCCGGTGCGGCTGGGATGTCCGGTGGTCAACTTGTCGAGCAGCGCGCTTTCGCCGCCTGCTTTGGCCGTCTTGAAGGCGTCGAGGAAGCCGTTGTCGCGAATCTTGACCTGATTGCGTTCGTAACCGCCGATCAGATTGCGCCCGGCGCGCCCGATGTATTGCGCGTCCACGACGAAGTTGCGCCCCAGATCGCGCTGAATGCCGAACGACCACATATAGGTTTTCGGCGTGACGAAGTTCGGATCGAGCAGTTCCTGCGACAGGGTTCCCGGATAAGTCGGCACCGCGCGGTTGAAAGGATTCGATCCGGCGGGCGGCAGCAATGACGGAACGCCGTCGCGCAAGCGATTGTCGGTTTGGCCAACAACGGTGTTGCTGACGGCCAGCGTAATGCCCGGCACGTTCGGGAAGACCGCCGACGAAGGCAGGAAGGTCGAGATGCGGTCGTAGGCGATGCGGAAGTTGGCGCGCACCGCCGTCTTGCCCGTCTTGAACGGATCCCAGGCCAAGCCGATAGCGGGGCCGAAATTGTTCAGGTCGCTTTGGAAGATGTCTCCGTTGACCCAGCGAATGTCAGTGGCCGGCGCAGAGCCTGCAACGAAGGGCCTGTCCGGCACGAAGATTTTGTTGACGCCGCGCGCGTAGGGCTTCGGCTTCGGTTCGTAGCGCAGGCCGATGTTCAGCGTCAGATTCGGCTTCAGCTTCCAATCGTCCTGGAAGTAAAAGTCATACTCCGGATACCAGGCGTCGAAAGTGAAGGGCGTGCCCGGCGCGCCGTAGTTGTTGCCGATGGCCACCAGACCGACTTCCACGCGATTCAATTTGCCGAGCGAGTCGTTGATGACGCCGAGCAGTCGCCCGCGATCATTGGTGTTGACGCAGTTGGTGGTGACGGTCGCGCTGCAGGTCGCCGGAATCTTGAAGCTGGTCGCATCCACCGCGCCGCCCAGCCGATAGAGCGGGTTGATGTCCAGCCCGGCGACCGAGCCGCGAATGTCATAATGGCGCTGCAAGCGGAAATTGACGCCGGTGCGGAAGGTGTGCGCTCCGCGAACGTGCGACAAGTTATCCAGGACTTGATAGGTCGTAATCTCGCGCAGGTTGCCGTAAGAGTTCGAGAGCGGATCGGTCGGGTTGACCGTAATGATCGGCGTCGTGTTCGGGTCCTGGTTGGAGGGGATGGCGAAATTGAACTTGAAGTAGTTGCCACCGGCGATCAGTTCGTTGGTCGTGCGGCTGTTGATGGTCGTGCGCCAGCCGACGGCCAGATTGCGCGGCGTGCGGAAGGTGGCGACGATGGGCGGCAGGCCCGGAAAGCGCGCCGCGCCGCTGTTGGTCGTGTCGCCGACCGTGTCCTGCTGTCCCCACGAAAAGCGCCCGTAGAAGCTGTTGCGCTCGTTGAGCGTGAAGTCAACCTTGGTGTTGAAATTGCGCTCAGGGTCGGTGCGCGTGGCCAGCCAGGTGTAACCGGCGGTGTTCAGCCCATCGCCCACATCGAAGCGATTGGGCAGCGGCGTCAGCCCCAGAATCTTTTGCACGGACGGATCAAGCCCCAGATTGCGCGGATCGTTCGTCACGGCGTTGTAGGTGGCGATAGTCAAGCCCGCAAGCGGATTGCCCTGCGCGTCAACCGAAGCGCCGGTCACGCCCGCCGGAAAATTGCGCCCGCCCGAAACGTAGCGGAAGACGCCCTGCCGCGCCTGCTGCGTGTAGACCGTGTTGGTCTGTTCCAGCGTCTGCACCGACCGTTGAATCTGCGTGTTGAAGAAGAAGAAAAGACGGTTCTTGATGATCGGCCCGCCGACTGATCCGCCGAATTGATTGCGCAACAGGAAGCGGCGATTGAAGGGGCACTGCGCACCCGGGCAGCGCGCGTCGGTATTGGCGAATTTCTGCCGGTTCAATTCCCATTCGTTGGCGTTGAAGACGCGGTTGCGATGGAATTCGAAGAGCGTGCCGTGAATCTCGTTCGTCCCGGAGCGCGTAATCAGCGCCACCTGCGCGCCGCTGTTGCGCCCGAAGCTGGCGTCCGGGTTCGAGGTAACAACGCGGTATTCCTGCAAGCTGTCCGGGTTGGTGCGAATCGGCGTTGAAGTCGCGGTGCTGGCCGAAGTCTCGTTGGCGTCAATGCCGTCGAGCGTCGTGTTGATGGCGCGGTCGCGCGCGCCGAAGACGTGCGTCCCACCGCCGGTGTTCGCGCCGTCCACCACGCCCGGTTGCAACAGCACGAGGTTGAGCGGATTGCGCCCGTTGATGGGCAGCGACGTGACGGTCTTCTGATTGACGATGTTGCCGATGTTGCCCGATTGGCTGGTCTGGACTTTTTCGTAAGTGCTCTCGACCTGCACTACTTCGCTGATGCTGCCCGTGTCGAGCGAAACGGTGATGGTGACGGTGTCGTTGGCCGTCAGAATGTTCTTGCTGGTCGAATACTTCTTGAAACCGGCGGCTTCGACCTCAATCGTGTAGACGCCCGGTTGGAGCGCCTCGAAGTGATAAGCGCCTGTGCTGTTGGATGTGGTCTTGAAGCTGACCTTGGTGCTTTCGCTGGTCGCCGTCACAGCGGCGCTTGGAACGACCGCGCCACCGGCATCCTGTACCGTGCCGACAATGCGCCCGGTCGCCGTCTGCGCTAGGGCCGCTGATGATAGCCACCCACACATCACCAGGGTTAGAGCAATGAGTAATTTTTTGAATGCCATGCGTTTTGTCTCCTGACTTGTTGAAACGAGAGATAAGTAAATCGGCGCAAGGAAAGCTGCGCTGTAGTGAAAACTGCTTTTTTCTAGTTTTGTATTGCGATGCGTAATGAGTGCGCTTTGGAAGATGTCCGCGCTTCGTTCTGGTGAGGCAATTTATATTCCAACCTGATTGATGCGGCAAGCGCGGAATTGGACTCGCGCCACGGCGAGCTATCTAACACTATTTCAGCAGTTAAACCCGGACGGCAGAGGCAGGATCGGATGTCCGACAAAATGCGGCACAGCGACAATCCGAAAATCTCGAATCCGGTACGAAAAAATGGAGAAGGTCAAACCACCAAGCTGATGGCCGTACGCGTTGATTGGGATCGCCGGGCATTTTTGCGGATTTTCATTGTTAGTTCGTGACAGGCTCTTCCTGGCTTTCGTCTATTTGTGGCTGTATCCGGGGCTGATCAAATTCGACGCGGGCATAAACATCGCTGAGTTTCACCGCGCCGCCAATGGATTCGATGCGAAGAACAGCTTCCAGGCCTTCGAGCGGAGAGAGCGCCCAGTCGCCGCTGGGCAGTTTGCGGTAATGATCAATCGCCGGTTCGAACTGCGACACCAGAATGTAATCAGTCAACGTCGGCAGCCACGTGCGATAGCGGCGAAACTTTTCTGTCAGATCATATTTGGCAGTTCCGGCGGATAACACTTCGATGATGACTTTGGGATTGAGCAACACGTCCTGGTAATGGTCGTGGTATTCCCCTTTGCCACACAAAATCACAATGTCGGGGTAAGAAAACATATCCTTCGGCGGCCAGATCGGACGCGGGTCGGGGCCGCTGCGCACCTTCGTGTCTTTGGCGAACAGTTCGCACGACGTGCCCTTTAGCTGGACGCCCAACTCGACGATCAAATTCACACTGATCCTGCCGTGCGGCGGCATCTCGCCGGCCATGTCGTAAATCACGCCATCCAGATATTCATGCTTCTCTTCGGATGCGCGCTCCATCACCAGATATTCTTCGGCGGTATAAAGGCGCAGTTTTGCTTGTGGTGTGCTCATACTGAAATCCTCCGTAGTCAGAATTCGGCGCGATTATGCTCTGACTCGTGGCGCGATGGGAAGTTTGTGGCCGTCTTTCCGCGCCCGCACCTGACCGCGCCGAATCTCTTTGCCAAGCGTGTGCAGGTAATCATCAAAGTCCACCTGCATCGTGTGGCGTTTGGATTTGATGTAGCGCCGGAACATCCGCTCGCGCTCGCGTTCGATGTCGGCCAGCATCTCTTCGCGTGGCGGCAGCGCGTATTCGCCCAGCAGGTACGACGCGAACCAGCGCGACTGATGTTCGGCCAATGGCATAATCGCGCCGAGCGGTTGCAGCAAGCCGATGAACGCAAGATTCGCAATCTCCGGCTTGAAGACGCGGCGAAAGAGCGGCAGGTCGTTTTCCGGCGCTGAGATGAAATCTTCATCGAAGAACGGGAACGTCACCTTGTAGCCGGTGCAGTAAACAATCACATCCACTTTTTCAATTGAACCGTCGGTGAACTTCACTTCGTCGCCCATCAGTTCGGCGAGGTTTGGTTTCGGCGCGACCGCGCCGTGAACGATGCGGTCGAGGATGCGGCCCGAAATGGTCGGATGCGCCTGGCCCAGGCGGTGATCCGGTTTCGGCAAACCGTAGCGTTCCATATCGCCGACCGCGAATTTGAGCATCGCTTCAAACGCGCGGAAGCGCAGTTTCAATGGAATCTGCGCCATTGTGATGAACTGATCCAGCGGTTTGCCGAACAGATATTTCGGAATCACCCACGCGCCCCGACGCGCCGCCAGAAACGTCCGGTTCGCCACTTCGCTTGATTCCACGGCGATGTCCATGGCGCTGTTGCCCATTCCCAGCACGACGACGTTCTTGCCGTCGAACTCTTTGTTGTCCACGTAGTAGTGCGAATGCATCACCTTCCCGTGGAATACGCCGGGGAAAGCAGGCTCAGGCCAGCGCGGATTCCAGTGATGCCCATTGGCCACCATCAGCGCGTCATACATTCGCACCTCGCCCGTGTCGGTTGTGATCTGCCACAAACCGTCGCGGGTCAGTTCCGCGCGCGCGACGCCGGTGTTAAAGACAATCCGATCCCGAAAACCGAAGTGATCCACATAATCATCGAAGTACGCCGCGATGTGCGTGTGATGCGGAAAATCGGGATAGCTTTTCGGCATCGGGTAATCGGTGTACTGCATCCGCTCGCGCGAAGTGTTGATGTACAAATGCCGGTAAGCCGATGACATCTTGTTCGTGTTGCCGAAAACCCAATTGCCGCCGACGCGATTGCCTTTTTCAAAACAGTCGAAGCGGATGCCGCGTTCGTGCAGCGACTTTGCCGCCGCGATGCCGGAACTGCCCGCGCCAATCACGCAAACATAAGGCGCCTGTTTTTCTTGTCCAGCGAACCCAGCGAACATAGATTCCCCCTCAATCTTTTATCTGAACCACTTCAAATAGTCCGGCAGCGAATGCAGTTGATCAACGTGGTCGGGCGCGGAATTGCCCGCATAACCGATCAGCAGAAACTTGCCTATCCTGACTTCGCTCAATTGCTGCGTCTGCATCGGCCCCCACTTCACGACAGGTGTTCGCTTCAAGCCAAGTTGGCCGATCAGCCAATCCGTCGTTTCCGTCGTGCTGGCAAATGTACCGGGAAAGATTTCCGAATGTGTGATAATCATCTGCTTGCGGCCTGCCGCAGCGGCGCGCGCGAATTTCAAAAACACTTCCAGGTTGTCAGTTTCGATCCGCGATTCCTGAGGCCCGGGTTTTTCACCAACATATCCCGTGTGCAATCCATCAATCAGCAGTACGCGATCCACTCGCGCGTAATGCTCCCGCACTTTTAGAATCTCGCGAATTGAGCCATACCCCGCGCTCCACGCCGTCAAACTGATTGGCGCAAATTTCACGCCTGCTTTCGCTTCGGCCTCGGCAATCAAGCGAGAGAAAAACTGCGCATCGCTGAATGGCTTGGCGTATGCGCCGGAGCCTGAGCCGATTTGAATTGCGATGACTGCTGTGTTTCCAGCCTTCGCCGCCGCAACTTCCGGCAGCCACGTCCCACCATGAAAGTGAATGAAGAGCGGCGTGGAAGATTTCAGCTTCAGTTTTGCAGGAATAAACAGTGTGCCAAGTTCCAGCTTTTCGCGGCGTCCCGCAGGCGACTCCTCTTTCAATCGGGGATGCGCGCGGGTGTGTTCGACCATCGGCGAAGGATTCTGGGATTGCTGGGCAAATGCTGGTATGCCCAACAGCAAGACGAAAATGATTTGACGCATAGCTTCAGAATATTTGATGTTGGCTTTACTGCTAAGAAACTGCCGCGCTAGCATAGCAGCGAAGGAGGATTCACGTCATTGCAAACAACAACGTCAACAGAAAAGCTCATTGATGAACCCATCTCACACTTTTTCTATTCGCACCGATTGAAATTGCAGTTCTGGGATTGGGGCACGGAAGGCAAACCCACGATGATCCTGGTGCACGGCGGATTGGATCACGCGCGGAACTGGGATTGGGTGGCGCGCGCATTACGGGACGACTTTCACGTGTATGCCCTTGACCTGCGCGGCCACGGCAACAGCCAGCATGCGCCCGGCGCGCTGTATACCATTGCCGAACACGTGCTGGACCTGTCGGCGCTGGCCGATGTCATCAACTCAAAAAACCACGATGCCCCGATCTACATCATCGGCCACTCCCTGGGCGGCGTGGTTTCGATGGCCTACACCGGCACCTTCCCTGAAAAGGTCAAGAAGCTCGTTTCCATCGAAGGCCTGGGGCCGCCGCCGAATCATCACGTTCACGCGCCTGCATCGCAGCGCATGCGTCGTTGGGTCGAAGGCATACGCAAAACCGAAAAGCGCGAACCGCACAGTTACCCAAACCCGGATGCCGCGGTGAACCGGATGAAAGAGGCCAATCCGCATTTGTCGGATGAAGTCGCACGGCATCTGACCTTGCACGGCACCAACTGGAATTCGGACGGGTCGCTGATCTGGAAGTTCGACAACTTCGCGCGCCCCTTCCCGCCTTTCGGCCACAACATCGAAGACATGCGCGAGATGTTCGGCCAGATTACTTGTCCTGTGCTGTTGTTTTGGGGAATGGAAAGCTGGGCGCAAGACCCCGAAAAAGACGGGCGCGCATCAGTCATCAAAAACCACAGGCTGATCAAAGTGCCCAACGCCGGCCATTGGGTGCATCACGATCAACTGGAAATCTTTTTGACGGAGACGAAGAGGTTTCTGGCTGAAGATTGAATCAGACAGGACTCACAGGAGGGCACAGGATAAAAAACCATCCTGAAAAATCCTATGAATCCTGTCTGAAATTCCCCCTCACTACGGCTTCAATTCCAAGCTGCCGCGCGTCGTCAATTCATAGTACGAACTGAACTCGCCCGCATCGTAGCCTTTGATCAAAGCCCCGATCGGTTGCAGCAGTTGCACGCTGAAATAGTTATCAACCGTCTGCGGATGAATGTTGGTGTAGTAGGCGTAGTTGAAATAGCTGCGAATGATCACGCTGCGGCTGTCAATCGGCAATGATTTCAGGTTCTCAACAAAACGCCCCATCGAATCCTGCCGGAACAGGTAAAACTCCACGTTCGACAGATAAAAGGCCGAGACGTTCTCGCCAATCTCTTTGATGAAATCGCCGACGGACTTCAGCGCCTTGACGCCCGCAACATCGCCTGTGGCCGGGATGATGCGGTTCTGGTCGTGCATGGTCTTGATGACCATAAAGTCGGCTTCGCTGGCGAGGTAGTTGCGATACTTACCGGCCAGATCTTTTTCCAGCAGCAGGTCGCGAAAGGCCGGGAAGAAGCGCCCCGTCGGGCGGTCGCGAATGGTGTAACGCACTTCCAGGCAGTCCGTGTAAAAGGCCTGATAGATTTCGTCAACCGTTTCCCAGTCGCGTTGATTCAGCGTCAGGCCAAAGCTTTCGATGCGTTTGTGCATTTCGATTTTCAGCTTGTCGGCCATCTTCTGGTCCAGCGGCGTGCGATCGTAATAATCCACCAGATCGCGGATCGGACGGTCGTTCCACTTCTTGTAATCTTTCGGCAGCGGACGCGCGAACAGATTCGACAGGTAATCCACGCGGCTGCGCGACATCATAAACAGCGATTTGAACATGATGTGCTGCAACAACGCGTCGCGGCGAATATCCAGCATGATCGCCAGCTTCGGTTTGATCTGCGCAATGTAGGTGAAGTTCTGATCCGGCCCGACGCCCAGATAAACGCCGCCCGTGACCTTGCCCTCTGCCAGTTTGCCGAGCACGTGTTGATACGTCAGCTCATTCGATACCAAGTTATCAGAGCCGAAATAACCTGCCTTCTCTGATAAGCGCGACACCAGTTGCGCAAAATCATTGCGCTTTGCGCCAGCGTCGGCCTTTTGTTGCGCCAGCGCCGACGACAAAAAGGCAAATAGAAAAACTGACAGCAAAACTGTTCGGGTCAGCGCCGGGGATAACGCCCGTTTTGGCAATTGACGGAAATACTTCATCTGCGTCTCTCCTGCAATTTGGGATTGGGATGTGAGATTCCTGCTCTCACAAAATTACGAAACCACGCGATGCAATAAAACACAAAACCGCTCGAAAGAGAAAGCTGGTTTCCGAGTTTGATCCGTACTGATCCGCTTTTTCTGGTGCTGCCCGTGCTGGGTAGATGGGTGGCGTTTGTCTGATGGAAATTGAACAACTGTCTTGGGCAGTTTTCTTATTCGGCGATCTTCAGTTCATAGATGCCGATTTTGATCGTTTGTCCGGGCTTTACTTCGCCGTTTGCTCCGGGCTGGATTTCGCGGCCATCCACTTCGATTGCATTACGCCCGACGCATTCCAGTTTGAACACGCCTTCTTGTTTGGACAGGATGGCGTGTTTGCGGCTGATCTCCTGGTCACCATCGAGCTTCACGTCCACCGGAAAATCTTTCGAGCCGCGACCGATCTCGACCTTGGCTTTGTTCGATTTGAAAACTTCGGGATCGCCTCCCTGGCGAATAAAGTTGATGACGTATAGCGGCGCACGCGGGCGAATAATGGTGCGCTCCATGTCATTCGCATCACCTGCCGCATCATTCGGAAAGAGTGGTTCAGTATCGCCGGGCGTGACACCAAGTTGCGGTTCGGCCTTGGGCTTTTTTTTGCGCGCGGTGACTTGGGTCTTCGGCGAATCGTCGTCCCAAACCGCTTGAACGCGAACCTGGCCTTTGTTCAGCGCGCCGTCAATGCTCAAACTCAGCGCAATCTTGTCGGTCTTCAGCGATTTTCCGCCGACCATTTCCTTCGCGCGCTCCGACAAACTCATAGCCAGGCCTTCTTCCAGCCCTTCTCGTTTGCGGCCCTGCCACATCGAATCGTCATCCTTGCTCAGGTAGATGATGTATTCGCCGGGCAGATAGGTCTGGCCACCGGGTGGCGTGAACATTTCGCGCTTCATCACCGTTTCGACTTCACGCGCAATCTTGACGAAGAATTCATCCCACTCGCTCAATTGCTGCTGCTGTTCCGGCGTCTGCGAAATCGCGTCTTCGCCATCCAGCCACTTTTTGACATCGCTCCAAATCTTCATTGTGTTTCCCCCCGGTTGAACTTACCACCAACGCCTTGAGACGACCTTAACGTAATCGGCGCTGCCATTAACCCAGCCTTGTTTCACATCAGTGGATACTCCCGATTTCATGACCATCCACTGACTCACTTCAATCTGAAGCCAGCCCTGCCCATTCTGCGCGATGACGTGGTGATGAGTGCCTTTGGCAACAATTCCCAGAACGGTGGTGCTCCCCGGTTTTTCACGGACATTCATCTGCTCAGCGACGACTTCAATCTCTTTGGGTATGCCGAACGTGCCCGTATCGAAGCTGTTATAAACGGCCAGCAGCAGCCCGACAAAAGCCGCTCCCAGAAAACCGATGAAAATCCGACGGCGAACCTTCTCCGAAAACCTGCTGGCGACGGGTGCGGGCAATGTCTTGATGGGCGGCTTGGCCAGCGGCCTTTTATCGTTTGGCGATTGCGGTTTTCCTTTCTGCAAAGGGTGCCGCAAAGGCAGCGGCACGGAAGCAGGCGCAATTGGAGCGGCTTTTTGCGGTTGCAGATCAATGAAGATTTTCCCCGGACGATCATCACGACGAGCGGGCGGCACATCTACCAGCGGCATTGTCTTCCCGCCTAGCACGACTTCTTGATTTTCCACTCCGGCGACGATTCCCTGCTTCGCCGGTTCTGCTTCGACCGGCATTGCGGGCGCAACCGACTCCTGCAATTGCGAAGTCGCCGGGGTCGGATCGAAATCCGGCAGCACGGGACTTTGTGGCAGCGCGCCATTGCGCCCATGGGGAATGCTCAGACGCGGTTTGACGATGGTTTCTTCATCGGGAATGTCTTCTGCTCTGATGCTGGGCGACAGCACAGCGACCTGCGCCAGTTCGTGCCAGAACTCGCTGACAGTCGCATAACGCATCGTCGGATCGCTTTCGGTGGCGTGGCGCAGCACGGCGACCAAAGCATTTGCCCACGGCTCACGCATCAGCGATTGGGGCAGCGACTGGATTGCGGCGCAGCGAAACTGATTCGGCGCGCGCCCGCAAACAACGGTGTAAAAACTCTTCGCCAGCGAATAAACATCCGCCGAAGTTGTCAGTTGCCGCAGATCAGCCGCTTCGTGGTTCGGATTATGTTCAGGCGGCGCGTACACGTCCGCGCCGACGCGCGTAATCTCAGATGCTTCGCCGGTGGTCATCTTGGCGACGCCAAAATCGGCGATCTTCAGCGTGCGTTTGTCAGCGCTCAGCAACAAATTATTCGGCTTCAGGTCACGATGAATTACGCCTTTGCTGTGTGCATAAGAAAGCGCTTCGCAGGCTTGATGAAAATAGAAAAGCGCTTCGTCCAAGGCCAACGCCTGGGTGGGGCGATGGCGGCAAAGCTCCAACAGATCTCCACCGGGCATGTATTCGAGCACCAGATAATGAAACGGCACGCCGCGCAAATCCGCCGCAGTGCCGTGATCCGTCCGCAGAATCACGTGCGGATGGCGCACCGCATCCAGCGCAATGGCTTCGTTCTGGAAATTTTCGACCAGCGTGCGTTCCAGGTCGGGATCGGGCGTGCCTTGCAGACTGGTGTTGAGCGCCTTGATGACAACCGGCGCACGCGTGGCATCACGGTCGTACGCGACGAAGATTTCGGCATAGCTACCGCGGGTCAGCCGCTCGTACACCTCGTAGCGGCCATCCACCAAGCTATGTTCCAGTCTCAGTTCAGGCATTTGCAATTAAGGATGTGCGCGAGTGTTCATCCGAAAAATTGTTCGTAGTCATCGTGATTGCCAATCCAGAACCACGTGACGGTATCATTTTGTAATACGCCGATGGCACGATAACCATCCGTAATCCTCACCGACCACAAACTCTCTTTCTGATTTATGCACTTGAAACGCAACGACGGGTGAAAGGGATTCTGCGCCCATAAACGATAAGCCTTTCGCGCCCGGCGCTTGACGCCATCATCCAACGCTGCGTAAACAGCCCAGAAAGACGGCAGTGTTGCAGACTTCATAGTTGCTGATAATCCATTGTGGAAGCCTGTCCTTTTTCAATCTCTCGCCGGGCGCGTTGAGCGGCAGCGGCAAGTTGAGACTGCGTTTGCTGGAACGTTTCGTCCCATTTGGCCTCATCTTGAAGGCTTTGAATATAATCACGAAGATGATCGGCCACCTGCGTCTGCATCGCTTCAGGCAGCGCTTCGATCATTTTGGTGATTGTCGCAATTGTCGCTAACAACATCATGAATCCTCCCAATCGTGAACGTCCGGCAAATTACCCAGCGGGCGTGGGGGCTTTGTTCGGCGCGGCACCTGCTCCCGCTGGTGACGAAGATGGCGACGGCGATGCGGACGGCGTGATCAACTTCTGCAAGCTGTCAGACGCATTCCGCGACTGCCCAATGTTCAGATACGCTGCCGCCGCGAAAACCCAGGCTTCGTCCAGTTCCGGGTTAATCGTCGCGGCCTGTTTGAAATGATTGATCGCCTCTTCGTATTTCTTCTCAGTGTATTCCACACGCCCCAGATAAAAATGCGCTTCGGCGCTGGTCGGCGTAGCCAGCAGAATGTCGTTGAGCCGCTTGCGCGCTTCCTCAGTCCGGCCCGAAAGCAGCATGCCGTAAGCATCCGCGACGTTTGGATCGCTGGGGCTATAACGCAGCATGCGCGGCGGCTGGCCCAGAGAATTGCTTCCCGCCCCCTGATTGACGATTCGCGACAACGGCGCGCCAAACAGCCCGCCCAGCACGAAGCCCGCCAGCAAGATCACAATCATTACGCCTAGTCTCATAAATTTTGACATCTCGACTTTCTGCTCAAGCGAATGAGCGGTTATGTCATCTGCATCTTGAATCCGTTTTCTTTCCCGAGGCCTGGCAGAAACCGGCGCGGAAACCGGTTGGGACGCAAACGGGGCTTCTGCCTTTTCAGGAATATCTTCCAGCGTTTCGTCATCGGCTTCCAACGATTCGCCATTCATCGAATCAATGTTTGCATCGTCAGTGTTTGAATTGGAGGATGGGCCAAGCTGAATAAACGTCTTCGGTCTTTCCACTTTTTCTATCGTCTGGCTGGCAACACTGGCCGATGCCCTGGCGCGGATTGCGGGAGCGGGTCTGGTCTGTTCGTCGGCTTCTACCTGCGCGCTGAAATTGATAATGATCGCGGTCAGGTTGTCTTCAGCGCCTTCGTTGTAACAAAGCTGTTTCATCGTCTGGCAAACAGCTTGCGGGTGTTCGCCGCTGCGCAACAGACGCTCCAATTGATCATCGCGAATGTGGCGCGTAATGCCATCGCTGCATAAAAACAACGTTGTGTTTCGATCAATTTCGATTTCGATGATCTCGGCTTCGACTTCCGAATCAGCACCCAGCGCGCGGCTGATGACATTGCGGCGCGGATGTTTTTCGGCTTGCTCCGGCGTCAGTAATCCGGCGCGAACGGCTTCGCCGACTTCGCTGTGATCTTCGGTCAGTTGAATCAGCCCCTGCGGGTCGCAGCGGTATACGCGGCTGTCGCCGACATGCGCGACAATTGCGCGATTCCCGCGCACCGCCGCCAGCGCCAGCGTCGTCGCCATTCCGGCCAATTCCGTATTTAATTCGGCCTCGGTGAAGATTTTCTGGTTGCACAGATCAACCGTGCTGGCGACCAGGGCACGCAACTCTTCCATCTGCGATTCGGGCGATGAGGACGGCTGCGGCTGACTGAAGACTTTTTCGAAAACTTCGGTCACGGTGCGGCTGGCTGTCTGTCCACCACGCCGCCCGCCGACCCCGTCCGCCACCAGAAACAGACCACGTTCGGAAAGCGCCAGCAAATTGTCTTCGTTTGCCTGGCGCTTCAGCCCTTTGTCCGTGATTAATCCAACTGTAGTCACGAGAGAAGTCATAACACTCATCAGCGAATCGCTTGATCACCGGCGGTGGCCAACTGAAAGTTATTGTGCTGAACGCTGTTGTTCCGATGCGAAATTGCCATCAGCATTCCCAACATAAAAAAGCTGGTAATCAGCGACCAACCGCCGTGACTGACGAACGGCAGCGTAATGCCCGTCATCGGCAACATTCGCAGCACCCCTCCAATATTCACGATTGCCTGGAAGCCCAGAAACGACGTAATGCCCGCGGCAATCAGTTTGGTAAACATATCGCGCGCTTCAATCGCGATGCGCATTCCCGCAATGACAACAATGATAAACGCACAAATGATAATTGCCCCGCCGAAGATTCCCATCTCTTCCGCCACTGCGGCATAGATGAAGTCGGAATCGGCAATCGGCACAGTTTCAGGGTAGCCACGCCCCAGACCTGTTCCCAGCAAGCGCCCGTCGCTGACACCGAAGAGCGCCTGCGACGGTTGAAAGGCGAACTTGCCATACCACTTTTCTTCATTGGTGTTGCCGGGCACGTCCCAGGCCACGTTGTCCCACCAATCGTGCTCGCCCTCTTCCGGCGCAACGCCTCCGTGCAGCCACAAATAGAACCGCTGTTTGATGCGATCAGGCACGCCTTCGCTGATCACACCTTTGACCCGTTCGACCGAAGAGACCTGCGCGTCTTCAGTAAAAACGCGCACGGCAGTGTTGTAAATGCCCGCTGCAAAGATTGCACCAACGAACAACGCCGCCATCAATCCAATGGCAATTGTCACCTGCGGCAGCCGCCGCACCGCCACGACATACAACGTCACATAAGCGCCCAGAAAGACCAGCATCTGCCCAAAATCCTTCAGCGCAAAAAATGGAATGATTGGCAGCGCCGCCACCAGCAGGAACGGCAGCACAAATCGCCACGGCGGAATCCCCCAATGCGTGCGCGAAAGATTGCGATAATGGTCGGCCAGAATCCCCGCGTAACTGAGCAGGAACGTGATCTTGACCGGCTCCCACGGCGTGGTATTGCCCAATGATTTTCCGCGCTGCGACAGAAAGATCGCGATGAAGGCGAACGGCAGCGTCGTCGTCAACCCCAGCAAAAAACTGTGCCGCTGCAACCACAGCAAAATGTCGTCGCGCCGCATCAACGCAAAGGCGATGGCAAAACCTAAAAACGCCGCCAGTGGAATCAGCGAAGAGAGCGATGTGAAGATTCGGCTGAGCGTCCAATACTGCGGTTCGTCCGCATTGACTGGCGTGCCCGTCTGAAGCTGAAAGTTTGGATCGCCAAACAGCGCGCGCTTCTTGTCCGCGTCATAAAACTGATTGATGTTCCTGTACTGTTGCGTTCGCGCTTTGGCCAAACGCGCTTGCCGCACAGTGGCGCGGTTGCTGACGCCGTATTCGGGATCGGTGAACAAACGGTACTGCACAAACTGGCCAATGCTGAAAAGCAGCAGCGCGACGGTGAACAGCGTCAGATCGCCCGCGTATTTATGCCTGCGCGCCATCCAGATAAAGACGAAAAAGATCGGAATGAAGAATGCCAGATCGCGGCACGCCAACAACACCGACGGCGCATATCCGCGCGCCACCCCGGCGCGATATATCGCGAAGTACGCCAAGGCGTCCAACACCACTAGCGCCGCAAGTAAGAGTAGGTGAGAAGAGGGGCGATTTTTCATGCCAGCTTATGACGAATACTCCGGAAGTTTTGTTCTGCGTTTACCTGAACCCTTGAACTGCAACCGTGGACGCAATCATACGTGAACCATTCTGCGCCGCGAAATAGCAACGAATGTTCTCACCTTTGTTGCTCAACGGAAATGGCTTCCGAATACGGAATTGTAGGCTGTGGAAATTCAACCATCTCGTAAATCTCCTGGAGCGACAGCATCACATCTAACGATTCCAGACTGACTTCGCTTTCCAGTCCAATGATGTCCGTTCGTAGCCATTTACCATTGGGTTGGCGGACGTACTGGATGACGTGCGCACGTTCCCGCGAAATCAACAAATATTCCCGGAAGCTTTCAATTGCCTGATACGCCAGAAACTTTCCCTCACGATCGTATTCAGCGGTTGAAGACGACAGCACTTCAACAATCAGCAGCGGGTTAATCAACAAGTCTACGCCCTGCATCTTTTCAAGAACGCGGTCACCGCAAACAACACTGACATCCGGATATCTAAACGGCCACGCCTTGATCGTTTTTATCGCCAGATCGCCGCCGTTAACTCGGCAGGCGCGCCCTTTCAACTTATTTCTTAGGCTGTAAATCACATTGGACGCAATGTCACTGTGTTCGGCTTTGCCTCCCGCCATCGAAACAATATTGCCATCGAAGTATTCAAAACGTTCATCCGAGTTCTTCAACAACTCAATGTACTCTTCAACCGTGTGCTTGCGATTCGGTGCAGCCGTCATACTCAAGCTCCTTTTTGCCGGGATAGTGCAGCGATATTACTCCAAGCTGGCGTCATTCGTCCTGTTTACCGATTCTGGCAGCGCGGACAAAAGTAGGTTGAACGCGCGCCTTGCGTAATGCGCCGGATCGCCACGCCACAAGTCAAACACGGCAAGCCTTCACGTTCATACACGCGCCAACTATCTTCGTACGCGCCATCGCCGTAGCGGCCATAGACTTCGCGCGGATCGGTTTCCAGCGTGCTGCCCGCTTCGATGGCTTCATTCAAAACGCTGACAATTTCACGGTACAGAACTTCGGCGCGCGGCCCGGACAGTTTGCTGGCAATCAGACGCGGGCTGATCTTCGCCCTGTGCAATGCCTCTGCTGCGTAGATGTTTCCCAAACCGACAACACGCGTTTGATCCAGCAGAAATAGCTTGATGGCCTGTTTGCTGCGTTTCAGCACATCGTGCAAGTAAGCGGCAGTGAATGCTGCATCGAATGGTTCCGGCGCAAGCTTGCTCAAATGCGAGACGTTCGCCAGTTCATCGCGCCGGACAACCATCATCATCGCGAAATGGCGTTGATCGGCAAACATCAGCTTCCGCCCATCATCCAACCAGAAGACCGCGTGCGTGTGCGGCGGGGGCGTTTCGTCCAGACCACCATACACAAACCGTCCCGTCATTCGCAGATGCGTGATCCAGGTTCGCCCGTTCGACAGATGCGCCAGGATGTGTTTGCCGCGCCGCGTCACCTCTTCAACCCGAGCGCCTTTCAGCCATTGCGCAAACTGGCGCGGAGGATTTTCCGGCGCCAGCCCTGCGCGCAACAGTTGGGCTTTGGTGATCGTTCGCCCGGCAATAAGTCCGCGCAGATGGCGCGCGACCATTTCGACTTCAGGAAGTTCAGGCATAACAGATTGTTTACCACAGACAGGCAAACCCGCCAACGCCTATTGAATTGCCTTTCGCCGCCGGTTCGTGTCATAAACCTGGTTCGACTATAAATCCCACTCTAAGCCGCAAAAGCACAAAGAAGAGTCCAGGCAAGTGACTGTCTTTTTTCCTTTCTTTGCGCGTTCGCGGCTTTGCGCAAAGCTGAGACTGATGATGAAAAACACAAGACGCCAATTCATCCAATCGCTCGCGGCCACAACTGCCGCAGCGACAATCGAGACTTCCATGCTTGCTCAATCCCAAACGAAACGCCGCAATATCAAACTCGGCTTCGACAACTTTTCGATCCGCGCAATGGGCTGGCGAGCGCCGCAACTGCTCGATTACGCCGCGAAGCTGAAAGTGGACACCGTGCTCTTTTCAGACCTGGACGTGTATGAAAGCCACGACGAAAAGTATCTGAAGGACATCAAGAAAAAGGCCGATGACCTGGGCATCGAAATCCATGCCGGCACCGGCAGCATCTGCCCATCGGCAAAATCTTTCAGCCCGCGCTTCGGCTCGGCGGAAGAGCATCTGGCTTTGACGATTCGCGTGGCCCGGAGCCTCGGATCAAAAGTTGCGCGCTGTTATCAAGGCACAGCCGATGACCGCAAGCTGCCCGGCGGACTGCCCGCGCGTTGGAAAGACACGATCAAGATTTGCAAAGCCGTTCGTTCGCAAGCGATGGACGCTGGGCTGAAGATCGCCATCGAAAACCACGCGGGCGATATGCAGGCATGGGAACTGGCAAACCTGATCGAAGAATGCGGGCGTGAATACGTCGGCGCGACGTTGGATTCCGGCAATGCCACCTGGACGCTGGAAGACCCGATGCGCAACCTGGAAATTCTGGGGCCATACGCCGTCACCACTGGCGTGCGCGATTCCGCCGTGTGGGAAGATAAAGACGGCGCGATCGTGCAGTGGACGGCCATCGGCGATGGCCAGGTGGATTGGCAGAAATACTTCGACCGCTTTGCCGAACTTTGTCCCGGCGTACCCGCGCAGCTTGAAATCATCTCCGGCTTCAACCGCGCGTATCCTTATCACCAAACTGACTTCTGGAAGTATTACGAAGACATTCGCGCCCGCGAATTTCACGGCTTCATCGAAATGGCCAAAGCGGGCAAACCACATGCGGCCTATCAAGCTCCCGCAGGCAAAGACAAGAAACTGGCCGAGCAGGAATACCAAAAGGCAGAGCTTGAACGCAGCATTAAATACTGCCGCGAGGTGTTGGGGTTGGGCATCAAAAGCTGATGCCAGCATTCATGCCAATCCCATGCTGACCATTGCCTAATGCGTCGTCCATTCTCCCATTTGATAATTATCGCTATTGCCGGATGCATTCTGTCGCTTCCGGTTGTCCTGTATGGTTTTCCCGCCTACTCACACGATGGATGGATTCACGCGCTGTGGTCTGCCAACTTCTCAAATGAGCTTTGGGCAGGCGAGTTGTATCCGCGATGGCTGGCTGGATTGAATCAAGGCCTGGGCAGTCCCGCGTTCTTCTTTTACCCGCCGCTTCCTTACTACTTGACGAGTTTCTTCCGGCTCTTCTTTTCGCCGGATGCGCAAGGCTGGCAGCCGCTGGGATTCTCCGCGTTTGTGGCAGTGATCGCGGGCGCAGGTTGCGTATATCTGTGGCTGCGCCGGATTGTCAGTGATGCGGCGGCGTGTGCGGCGGCGGTCTTTTACACGGCACTGCCTTATCACTTGATCGTTGACCTGTACATTCGCGGGGCGTTTGCAGAATTGTTTGGCTTTATCTGGATGCCGCTGGCGCTGTACTTCACGCTGCGATTTGAAGATCGCCCACGGCTAGCGTTGGTTGGCTTGGCAGGAAGTTATGCCTTGCTGATCGTCAGCCATCTGCCAACCGCGTTGATCTTTACGCCATTGCCGTTGATCTATGCCTGCGTTCGAGCAACACCGAACGAGAGAAGACAACGCACGCTGCTGTCGCTTTTGGCGATGGGACTGGGCGCAGGGTTTTCGGCCATTTATCTGCTGCCCGCCGTGACAATGCGCAGGTTTGTTTCAATGCAGGAAATGCAGCGGAGCGTGACCCACTACGAAAACTGGTTTCTCTTTTCCAGCTTCTCTCTGCGAGGGTTGAGCGCGCAGATCACACTGATCACTGTCGCCTCAGTCTTACTGGCAATCTGCCTTTTTGCTTTGGCGGCGCGCTCGCAGGAAAAGCATTCCGCACGTGAAGGCCGGTTCTGGCTGTGCGTGTCATTGCTGGCATTTTTTGTCATGACGCCAGCGAGCCGTCCGCTGTGGCGGCTGCTGCCGTTGCTGCAAAACATTCAATTCCCTTACCGGTTCAATACGATTCTATCCGTTTCGGTGACAGCGATATTCGCACTGGCGGTGCATTCAACAGAGGGAATTCGCCAGCGATGGAGGCTTATTTCTCTGCTCACCGCCGTCATCGCGCTGCTGCTTTTTTTCGTCGCCACCGCCGCTTATGGTTGGCGGCAATACAAAATCCACAATCAACTGGTCACAGCGAACAACGATCTGGTCACGAACAACATGGACGCGCCCGAATACCGTCCGCGTTGGACAGCCCCCAACAGCTTGCCATCAAACGCTGTCAGCGTAGTTGAGGGAGAGGCAGAAATTTCGATTGCGTTGCAGCAGCCGCGCAAGATCCTCCTGAACGTCAACGCAGTTCACCAAACAATCGTAGATGTCCCGCAATTCTATTTTCCAGGTTGGCAATGGCGGTTAAATGGAACCGGCGCGTTTCAGGATGCGCAAGCGTCATCGCAGTCGGGATTGGTCAGAGTGTTAATTCCCAGCGGGACGTATCAAGTTGAGTTACGCCTGAACGCCACGTGGCCGGAACGAAGCGGGCAGATCATCAGCGCGTTCTGCTTTGGCTTGCTGATCCTGATTGTAGTTCGCCGCCCGCGTCATTGAAACGCTTTATTGAAAGCGGCGGGTCTCGTCTTCCACCACACTACCTGGGCTGCCCGGCCCTTTCAATGGGTTGGTGGGTGGAGGCGATGGCACAACTGGCGGTTGGTAAACCGGCTGTCGCGGTTGTCGGGCAGTTTGTTGGATGGGTTGTTGAGTTGGTTGCGGCAAGCTGTACTGCGCGACCGGTGGATACTGCATGGGCATTTGTTGATAAGGCGATTGCATCATCTGTGCCTGAGCCTGCTCCATTCTCTGCTTTTGCGCCTTGTAACGCATGACAGCCCATATAATTCCAATGGGCGTCAGCACACCGCTTAAAGCCGCCAGTCGCCCAAAAAGCCAGCCCAACCCCGTCACGCCGCCAAGCACTCCAAAGATTGCCGATGAAAAGACGATCAGCAGGATCGTCATCACCAGCTTCTGTTTCGGTGTCAGCCCGTCGGTTGCTTGAGCAATAAGATTGGGCAGGCCGGAAGGATTGGGCGAGGTGGGTTGCGGCTGTGGAAGCTGCGCTGTCCCGCCGCTGGCCACGTAACCAGTCAATTGTGTCAGCGCCAATCCGCATTGGCGGCAGAATTTGGTGGTGTCGTTATTTGGCGATCCGCAACGTGGGCAATACATCGTTTTATTCCTCTCCGCTCCTTTACAGTCGCGGTTCTGACCCGGCGTAAAAATCGGCAGCCGCGCTAACGCCAGAATCCTTCGGCACAAAGCCTTCCGCCTTCAGACATCTTTCCAGCGCGCCCAGCAGCAACAAGACATTGTTTTCCGTACTGCCCGCGCCCATCAAGCCGACGCGCCAGACTTTGCCTTTGAAGATTCCCAGTCCCCCGCCGATTTCAATGTCGAATTCGTTCAGCAAGCGGCCACGAACTTTCACATCATCCACGCCATCAGGGATCGAAACCGCGTTCAAAGTCCACAACCGATGTTCCGGCGCGACCGCCATCTTCAACCCCATCGCTTCGACACCCGCGACCAATGCGCGGTGATTGCGTTCGTGGCGCTTGGCTCGATTCTCCAAGCCTTCTTCGGCCAGCATCCGCAAGGCTTCGTGCAGGGCGTAATTCATTGTAATGGGGGCAGTGTGATGGTACGCGCGGCCCGCGCCGGAAGTTTCGCCCCAGTAGGCCGTCAACAGGTTCGTGTCCAGATACCAACTGCAAACTTTCGTCTGGCGCGCTTTGATTTTGGCGATGGCGCGGTCACTGAAGGTGACGGGAGCCAACCCCGGCGGGC
>JBBQVH010000105.1:0-28641 GCA_038211695.1 Blastocatellia bacterium
CGGGATGCGCTGGAAACGCGAGTCTGGCGCGCAGATTCTGCAACTTCGTGCAATCAAGCTCTCCCGACAATGGGACGGCTTCTGGGCAAATGTTATGCAGCAAGCAGCATAACAAAGTACATCAGGGCGAAATCACACCCAGTGGGATTGAAACATGCTATCAATGGCCATGCGCGGATCGCCAGAGCATAAGGTAACTTGAAGTGATCGAATCAGAGTGGGATTGAAACGGGACCGACTGGTTTGCTTTCGCAAATTTTGCCAACAGTAACTTGAAGTGATCGAATCAGAGTGGGATTGAAACTTACAAGCGTACCTTCTTTAGCAGAAAGGTCGATTGCGTAACTTGAAGTGATCGAATCAGAGTGGGATTGAAACCTGTGATTGTGACTGGAATTGGCGATACGACAAATTTTCGTAACTTGAAGTGATCGAATCAGAGTGGGATTGAAACAATTCATTGATAGGTGACACGCCCAGTTCGCGGTATCGTAACTTGAAGTGATCGAATCAGAGTGGGATTGAAACTTATTGTTTGAGCGTTATCCAACTCCGCATCGTCGGGTAACTTGAAGTGATCGAATCAGAGTGGGATTGAAACGGCGTCAATCTGGGCGTCGGGCAAAGCGGTGTGAACGGTAACTTGAAGTGATCGAATCAGAGTGGGATTGAAACTCATCTGTGCTTCCTCCCCTGAAGACTTCCCACTTTGTAACTTGAAGTGATCGAATCAGAGTGGGATTGAAACTCTATCGCAATCATCTGATTGCTCAACAGGCTGGCGACAGTAACTTGAAGTGATCGAATCAGAGTGGGATTGAAACACCTGAAATAAAGATGTACGCAGCTTTCGTTACAAAGTAACTTGAAGTGATCGAATCAGAGTGGGATTGAAACACTACGGCGTTGAGGTCATCGGCGAGGCGGGCGCGTAGTAACTTGAAGTGATCGAATCAGAGTGGGATTGAAACTGATCCCCCAGTAACCACGCGGCGACGGCAAACCGCGTAACTTGAAGTGATCGAATCAGAGTGGGATTGAAACACAAACACCACATCGCCGCACGGCTCGCCAACACAGTAACTTGAAGTGATCGAATCAGAGTGGGATTGAAACACCAGGCTGCCCGCGCTCAGCGTTAAACCTGCGCCGAGTAACTTGAAGTGATCGAATCAGAGTGGGATTGAAACTCGTCGCAATTGCGATTACCGTCAAAGCTATACCCAAGTAACTTGAAGTGATCGAATCAGAGTGGGATTGAAACTTTAGAACACGCGACGTGGGGCGACCTGCGATAACGGTAACTTGAAGTGATCGAATCAGAGTGGGATTGAAACAAGAGATCCCTTTGTGTAACACAGATAATCCGTCGTAACTTGAAGTGATCGAATCAGAGTGGGATTGAAACTCAATCCACGCTTTTCTCCCAACCAACGACCGAAGTAACTTGAAGTGATCGAATCAGAGTGGGATTGAAACCCTGACACGAGATACTTACCCGCTGGCGCGTAGACAGTAACTTGAAGTGATCGAATCAGAGTGGGATTGAAACAACACTGCTCGGCCTGAGCCGGTTCGCTGCGGATCAAGTAACTTGAAGTGATCGAATCAGAGTGGGATTGAAACGTCGCGATAAAGTTTTGTTCGTCCTCCGGTAAACACTGTAACTTGAAGTGATCGACTCAGAGTGGGATTGAAACCCCGCAATTCGTCTGCCGTGTGCCCGGCGTCAAGGTAACTTGAAGTGATCGAATCAGAGTGGGATTGAAACGAAGCAAAAGCCGGTTGTTTTAGCGTGGCAGATTGGGGTAACTTGAAGTGATCGAATCAGAGTGGGATTGAAACTTGGCGGGCCGTCCGGTTGCGCCGACAACGGAAGTGTAACTTGAAGTGATCGAATCAGAGTGGGATTGAAACTTGGTAATGGATTGTTTGGCTTCTTCGTAATCTTCGGTAACTTGAAGTGATCGAATCAGAGTGGGATTGAAACTTGTTTTCGGGGTGATTGTCACCCGAACCGTAGCCGTGTAACTTGAAGTGATCGAATCAGAGTGGGATTGAAACTTTTCATCAGGCGTCAGCGGCTTGCCTTGCTTTTTCAGTAACTTGAAGTGATCGAATCAGAGTGGGATTGAAACTTGGCAGTCGGCAGACACCTGATCGGCTGTCCGACGTAACTTGAAGTGATCGAATCAGAGTGGGATTGAAACTAATGAGCATCTCGACTTCATCCTCTCCTAGGGCGTAAGTAACTTGAAGTGATCGAATCAGAGTGGGATGTGGTAGTGGGGTGCCCTGAGCCACTACCAAGATTTTTTGTCAGTCTATGGAGCGACAAAAACGATTCCCTTCGCACAAATTTTGCTGCATTGCTTAATCTTCTCTGGCGGTTTTTACGATTTGATTTAGAATGCCTCGGTCAATCTTCGGCTGAAATGCTTGGCTTTATGGATGAGCGCGCGGCGGCTCATCGCATCACGTTTCATAAAATGGGAGTGCGAATCGTCATCACAATTGGGGCGATGCTGTTGGTCGCGGTATGCTATCTGCTATTGAGCGGCACGGCTGTGCTGCCTTTTGCGGGAGTATTGCTTGCCTTGTTGCCATATGGGTTATGGCGGTTGCGGGAAGCGGAACCTTCACGGATATGGGAATTGTATGTGCCGGCGTCTGTCGCCTTTGCGGGGATCGCTCTAGTCAGCACGGCCCGGTGGTTTATTCTGACAAGCCTTGCGCCCCCAGCCACACCCCTACAGAGGTCGCCATCCGATCTGCTTATCCAGGACGTAATCGCTTTGCTGCTAAGTTTGGCGACCAGCGGCGTAGTGATTCTGCTCAAACGGCGGCGAGTGGAAGACCAGTGTCATCGCTGCCAAAAGCCGATGGGCAAAGACCGGGCGCACTGTCCTCGTGGAGGCCAGCATTGGGTCTGTGCGCGGTGCTGGTTGGCAGAAAGGTTTCGTTGCAAGGACTGTGAGGAATTCAGGACGCCACTGTTAACGCTAGAAAACGAGGAGTGGTGGACAGCACGATTGGGCGACAGATCCCGCAGCGGCCAGTGTCATCTTTGCCGCCGTAGTGCAATCGAGCGGGATTTAAGAAAGTGTGGCCGATGCACGGGTGCCATGTGTATTCGCTGTTGGGATATGGAAAATGGACGTTGCGCCAAATGCGCGTGGGTTATGCCGGGGCTACCCGAACCGCTGGCGCGCTTCAACGCAGAATTCGAAGATTTTGACGACGAGTTGGCTGGATAAAGACGTTTGATCAACGCGCTCTCCGCCAAGGAGTAAAAACTGCATGCCCAGATATCAGGTATTTTTTGACACCAGCGCCGGGGAACTTTCGGCAAAGGTGGATATTGATGATTACGAAACGTTGGATGTGCTCCTGCCGGAGCTGCTCAGTCAAATTGAAGAGGAAAGCGGTGCCGTGCTTAAAGGCTGGCGCGAGGGCGTTGGCGAACCGATCTGCGTTTGGGACGGGCGCGAATTGGATCAGCACATCACCCTGCCCGAACAGGGCGTCCGGCCCAACGACGTGTTGCGTATCGGCATCAGCAAACCCCGGTTGCAGATTCGCCGCGAAAGCCGCCGTTACGACATTGACCATCGCGTTGAGCTACAGGAAGGCGACGACCTGATCATCGGCAGCACCATCCTGCGGTTCCATATCAAAAACCAACAGCGCGCCATCAATAAAAATCAAACTTTCATGCAGCGAATGGAACAACAGCAAAGCTTCAATCAAACAGCATATTACACGGCGCTGATTGGATCGGTCGCCGGGCTGTTATGCTGGTTTTTCTATTCGCTGATTGATATGGCTTACAGTCCGGCTACGAACACCGAGTTGTATATCTTCGCGCTGCTGGGCGCTTTCATCGGCAGCCTGAGTGTGTATTACAGCGACCACGTTGGCGGCGGAGTGGTGGCGCGGTACGTTGTGCTGGGAACCATTTGCGGCGCGCTGGGCGGTGCGCTGGGCGGGTTGATTTCGTCGCTCACCAATGAAAAGTTCCGGCTCTCATACGGCGACCAGGAAGTTCCCCTGGTGCTTTCGATCCTGGTGGGCGTCATCGGCTGGATGATTGCCGGGGTGCTGATTGGCGCGGGAGTCACGCTGCGCTGGCTGCAAACCAACCGCAGCCGGTTTCTGTATGGCCTGCTGGGGGGAATGGCTGGCGGCCTGCTTGGCGGCCTGGCGTATCACCTGCTGACATCGTTGCTGCCCGGAAGCTGGATGCAGGCATTGGCGCTGATGCTGACTGGCGCGGGTATCACGCTCGGCTTGAGCTATGCGCCGATCCTGCTGCGGCAAGGTGTATTGGAATTCATCAACAGCCAGGATCCGGTTGTCAACAACAAATACGCCCGCATTCGCAAACAATGGGAAATCCACGAAGGCAGCAAGTACACCATTGGCAGCCTGAGCGCGGCGAATACTCAGACGGTCTTCTCGCCGGAATTGAGCATCCACGTTCCAGATCAACTGGTCGCGCTTCGCCACGCGATCCTGACCGCGCGCGACCGCCATCATTACCTGGAACCGCATCCCGAAATGGGGCTGACCCGCTCTGCTGACGATAGGAGGCGCTGAAATGTCCATACTGAAAAGAATCCTGACGCTCTGCCTGACCGCCGCCGCTATGCTCAGCAGCGGATGTCGCAACGAAAAACCAGCCCCCCAAGGAACGGTCATCAAAGCCGATAAAAAGGTTGAATTGGTGACTCAACATGAAGGCGAGCAACGGCCCTATTTTCGTGCAACGTTGAAATTCAAAAATCCGGACGGTTCCGACGCCGATGTTAAACTCCCCAACGCACCGGACGACGCTTTCAAGAAAAGCTTCAAGATCACCACGACGCCCAAGAAAACCGGCCAGCCGCCGTTTTACGTCGTCACCGGGACACAGACGATCAGCAGCGGCACAGCCCGATCCGAAGTCATACACGACATCCTATTATTGTTCGATGTCAGCGGCAGCATGAAAAAAGGCGACATTCAGCCTACGCGTTTCGGGATGGCCCAACAAGCCGCTGCGGGCTTGGTCAATAGCCTGCCTGCAAACTATCGTGTCGCGATTGCGCCTTTTGAAAGCATCAACGTGAAATCAACAATCGAAAAGGCTGAGTTCTTCCCACCCAAAGAGGCTGGCAACGAAATAGGTAAGTTGCCGAAACCGGATAGAGGAAATACGGCTCTATACAGCGCCATTGAGACCGCGCTCGTTGTCCTGAAAAAACGCAAGAGTGAAAACTTTTCACAAGATCAATCCCTGATCGTATTGACTGATGGGAGAAATGACGTGCAACCGCCAAGTGATTCCAATTTGCTTGATGGCGAGGGAGGGTTTCAGAAAGTGTTGGGCGAGGCCAAACGGTCCGACATCAGAATCTTTACGATTGGACTAGGCCAGCCCCGTCAGGAAGGCAAAGACGATTTGGCTTTTGATGAGGATAAGCTAAAAGCACTCGCCTTCTCTGATACGGAGAACCGTTATTTCAAAACCGACAATCTAAATGACCTGCGCACCAAATTCGCAGAAGTGCAGCAAGCGGTCAGCCGAACCGTGAAAATCACTTTCTGCACAAACGACAAGAACCTGAAAGACCTGCGCTCGCTGAATTTCGACATCAGCTACACTGCGCCTAGCATCGGAACGATTAGAGGCATCATCCCCTGGGTCTGCGACTCCATTGCCGGTTGCGTCGCGTCAGGCATATTGACGCCACAAGAAATGAACGAATTAGGGAAAAGCGGCTGCGAAGGAGGAGCCGCAGAGGTATGGAAACAAATCCTGTGGTTGTTCGGCCAACTGGCACTCTTTTCCGGCGGTATCGCCGTGCTATGGATGTTCTTGCCGTCTTTGATCTGGCCGAGTGTGCCGCTCCCCCAACTGCCCTCGCGCGGCAAGCAGAAAGCCGAGCCGCCAGCGAAGCCGTCATCGCGCGTATCCCCGTCTTCTTCGTCCGGCCCGCCTGACCGTGCAACACCGGCCAAACCGAGACAGCGTTTCGAGGAAACTCGCTTTCACGACAGCCCCGGCGGGCGCGATACACCGCGCGGCAAATAGAGGAGCAAGAATTTACCGAAAATGGCGAACGCGTAGAGAATAAGATTGCTTCCGCAAATTCATCTTGTTAGTATGCGCGCCGCCCCTTGACCAAATGAAATCACGATGAAGCTGGATGCTTCGACTGATTGCTGAGACAAATTGAAAACAGAACCACTGCAAGCAGTACCCGCAGCTTGTCTCATACACTTCAGCCGAGCCAGCCAGCCCAACAACCATTCGATCTGCCCCTCACCGAAAGGAGCAAATAACTCGTTCCACTTGCGACTGGCCATCACAGGGAAGTGAGTTCGCCTGGAGATCAGCAGTAGTCGGCAGCCGACGAAACTTTTCAAGAAATAGAAATAGCATTTGAGGAAACGTAAGCAAGGAGTCTGCTTTATCTACGTGATGGGGCGGGGCAACCTGGAAAGCCGTAATCAGTTGCATTCCGATAGCAGTTTTAGTTACCTCAATTTTTGGAAATCGTTACCCAATCCGTTCATGAAGTAGCAATATCGCCGAGGATAATCTATGCCCAAAATCGAAGTGATCCGCAAAGGCATTACTCCCGCCGTGCGGGCGGTTCCAACCGATACTACACTGACCGTTTTGCCGATGACGCTCAATCGCGTCGGCAAGGAACTGGCCGACGAAGACGAACAACCCGCCAGAATTGATAGCGTGGATGACGCTTTCAAACAGTTCGAACCGTCCCACCGATTTGAAACCTATGCCGGGCCGGAATCCACTGAGTTTATCGCTGAATTGGATTTTCGCAGCCTCAAGGATTTCAGTCCCGAAAACATTCAAAAGAAAACTGCTGGCAAACGCAATGATATCGCCGACCTGAAAAGTGCGATTGATCTGCTCTACCGGTTAAAGGACCGGTGGGCTTTGCCTGGCGTCAAGCGTGCCTGGAACGATCCGAACCAGCGCAAGCAGATTGTCGCTGCGCTCAATGCACTGCGTAGTGAACTGGAAAAGGTCGCACAAGCCAAAGGAGGTAAGTAGTGGCCGAAACGGAAACTAAAACTACCACCGTTGAAGATCTCTTCGCCGTGGCCGATGCGCCAGCCGTTCATAAGGTGCTGAAGGACATCTTTGCCGACATTCACCCCATGCTGGAAGGCAAGTCAGAGATTCCCAGCATCTTCACACCCGAAGCCGCAGGTGACCTGCTGCAGAGGCTGACGGATTTCGAGGCGTTGCTTTCCGAAAGCGACAGCTACGACCAGACGCTCGCTAAATTCCAACAACAGATTGACCAGGCCGAAGGGCTGCGCGATGAAGTGATGGCGAAGCTTTACGAAGAGATTCGCCCCATCGAAGCGAGTTACCGCCAAATCTGGCTCTTTTTTGAAAACTCCGTCGTGCCCGATGGCAAACAGCGCAAGCCTGTCGAATTCTTCATCTACAACGCCGAAGCCAAAGCGATGAAGAACCGTGAGAGTACAACGCTGGAGGCCATCCGCCGTTTTACCAGAGGCCGCAATGACAACTTCAACTTTCGCGACGACATCTGCAACGTCGTCGTCCCTGGCTCAATCCCAATGGAAGTCCGCGAAGCATTGGAAGAAGAAGCCTGGAAATGGGGAATGCTTCTGATCACCGACTTAAGCGACGAGAAGTCCTACAAAGAAGCCGTCAACCAGTTCCGTCCCGGCGGACGCTACGAATTCCTGAAGCGCCCGGATAACAAAGCCGCGTCGGATGTAGTCATGGTCGGCTTTCTGAAATTGCGCGACGCCCATTGGTTCGAGAAGAAGAATGATGCCGACGATCTTTACGCGCCGGCATCGGTCATCTTCGCTGGCGCGATGGCCCGCACCGACCGCGCCCGCGACAGCGTCGTGCAAGGCCCCATCGGCACGAAGTTCGGCCAGATCAAAGGGGTCGAAAAAGCCCGCATCGAATGTTTGATCAGCGAAATGGAATTGCTCTCGCAGGAGATGCAAGTCATCCCGATCATCCGCGACGCCGACAATCACCTATGCTTTTACGGCTGCCGCAGCCTGGCCGATGACAAATACGGTGTTTACAAATTCTTCACAGCGTATCGGGTGCTTTCGTACCTGGAACGCGCTGTCGGAGCGCGGCTGCGCGAAGTGGCCGGCCAAGTGTTGACGCGCGAATTTATGGACGAAGAGATCGAAAAGCCGCTTGAGCGTTTGCTAAATGAACAGAAAGCGCAGGGCACGATTATGGAATACAAGTTATTCGTGGATAAAGACAGCAACAAGCGTATGCAGGGCGTGTGCGACATTTATATGGAAGTAATGCCGGTTGGCCCGGCGGAAACCTTCCGCGTCAAGATTGACGTGCCGGAGTTCAAACCGCTGGAAGCAGTATCTGGCGGCCCGGGAAACTGACGACGCTGCCGGTGCAATTGCGGATCGCAACCGGCAGCGTCACTCAAACGTCGCCGCCACTTCAAATTGGCGAGCCAGCAGCGCCGCAAAGTTTTCGCGCGCGACTCGGCGCGAAATTGAAGATGGTGCTCGAATGGATGCAGGAACGGCTGTTCTTCTTCATTCGTCGGTAATCAATCACTCAGCGAGTCTGTAAGATGATCAAGGGAAACCGGAGGACGCCTCAATCTCCCATGCGGGAAAGCAATCCAGCAAAGAGGCCAACTCCACTCAGCTTAGATAATGGAGGACAGTTATGCCAGGAAGAGTTAGCGTTACAGTTGACGGTACCAAATTCAATGCGGCAGACGCCGTGTTTGCCATGAACACTCAGAAAGACCACGCCGGCATGCCGGTGCTGCAAACTCTGAACACGTCCGTTCACGTCCGTGTGGACTTGAACGACGACAAGAACTTTCCGTTTGCGAACATTCAAAAAATGTTCACCCTCGGCAATGTTCCCAGCCGCGACAAAATCAAAGAGATCAAAGTCGAGTTCTGGCAGGATGACACACAGAAAGACGTGATCTGCTCCTATAAATTCAAAGGCTGGATCAGCCTGTTCCGTGTTTCGAACGTCGGCAGCGATACTGCGGGCACAACTTACAACCACGTGCTCGATCTGGAATTGACGCCGATCATCAACAAGGAAAACTACCAGGAAATCACCATCGGCAATTAAGACGCCGATGCCCTAGCACGCCGCATTGAGCAAAGCCGTCACGCTTTTTACCGCGATGGCTTTCGCTCTCTGCGCGCGAACCAAATCAAAAAATGGAATGCGTAGCCTTTCCTTTGTTGATCCAACAGACTGGTCAATTGGCGCGATCTGGCGGTGCGGAAGACAGCCTGCTCCACGTCTTGAAAATCATGCTGACCACACCTGCCAACGGTTGGACTGGTTCGCCGAATTTTGGCTTGCGCGATTCACTGGCAGAGCTTCCATTCAAAAGCCAGGTGAGATCTGAAACCATCAGGCGAATGAACGAAAACTTGCGCGAACTGGGCATTGATTGGGCCGAAGTAAAAACGGTTGAGATTGATCCGGCCAGCGACGTTTATGAACCGGCTTATCTGTTTACGATTGCCTACAAGGGAAAAGAGACAGAGGTTCAGCAGGTAAAACTGTAAGTGCGCTGCCAAAGAATCAAAACATGAATTTAAGAGTTGAAACAGAACAAGAAGATGATGGCCGCTGGATCGCGGAAGTGCCCGCGTTACCTGGCGTTCTGGCTTATGGCTCGACTCGTGAACAAGCTGTGGCCCTGGCCGAAGCTTTGGCCTTGCGGGTTATTGCTGAACGGCTTGAACATCAGGAAGGCGCGCCAGATTTGACCGGCATCTTTTCGGTCGCCGCATGAGCGGTTGGAAATCAATCAAAGCAAGGCGAGTTTTGGCGGCGCTGCTTCGCCTCGGGTGGAGCGTCAAACGTCAAAGCGGCTCGCATCGCACTCTGCGCCGTGAAGGTTGGCCCGATTATGTGTTTGCCTTCCACGATAACGACGAAATAGGCCCGGCCATGCTGGCGCGCATTGCCAAGCAGACAGGCTTAACACCCGACGATTTGTAATCAAAGAGGAAAGTTATGCCGATACGTGGAAAGATCAAATGGGGCGTCAACGCTGACGCGAACAATCCATTGAGTGATGCGCGGCTGCAAAACTTGGAACTGCTCGTCCGCGACCTGCGGTGCGGCCGTCTTCCATTCGGCTGGCGTGGCAACCGAGTATTTGAAAATCGCGAGGGTGATCTACCCAGCCGGGTCGGGGAGTACTACAAAGAGTTTTATATGGGCACCTCTGCCGAATCAGGCGCCTTACGCGTTGTTTTAGGCGCTGGCAGCGAAGTTTATGTGACGGGGAATCATTACCGCGACTTCATTCAAGTCTTGCACTTGCCTTTCCCTTAAAATACATCAGGCCCAACAATCAGCTTCGAAGTAAGAGTAACAGAAGGACGAACTGTAATGGCAAACGGACATTGGCCTTTTTATCTGAAAATTGATGGTCAGATTTTGAAAGATGCGATGATTTCGCATCTCGAAATCCGGCAGCAGTTGGGCGACCATTACTGGTGCAATGTCGAGTTTCGCCTGCTTAGCTCTGATAATCCTCCGGTTCCAACTTACCTTGGCAAGCCGTTTGAGTTTATCGCCTTCGAGGAGTTTTCATCTGAATTCCCGATGTTCAGCGGTCTGGTGCTGGAAGCTGAATTGGAATACGGGCTGCAGGGTGATAACACCGCGCGTCTGACCGCCGTCACCAAATCCTACAAGCTGCAACTAACCCCTGAAGAAGATTACTTTTACAAAAAAGACCTCAGTGCTGTAGCCAACAAAGTCATCGGCGAAGACGGCTTGGAAGTAAAGCTGACCGATGTCGGCCAATGCGCGAAGATGAACTATGTGCAGTGGGGCGAAAGCGATTTCGATTTCGTCAAACGCATCGCTGACGATCAGGGCTGCGCCATTCGTCCGACTCCGGAAGGTGTGGAAATCCATCGCGGCTTTCAGGACGCGGGGTTAACGCTGAACTGGCACGATGATTACGGTCTGATTCGCTTTTCCTTGAAAGGTCGGCTTGGGCAACCCGCGCTGGATGGCACGTGTTATGACCCTCTGACGATGGAAAGCAAAACTTTCCGCAAAGTTCAAAAAGACCCGCAGTTCTTTTCCGATTCAGCAGCCGAAATGGTCGGAGCCGTCAAAGACCAATCCAAACAATTCCCCTCCGACCGTCTGGTCTTCGACGGACGTGCGCCAAAAATTGACAAGTACCAGGCGCTCCTTGAAAAAGAGAGCCAGCGTTCCATCGGCACCTGCGTCGTCGGCACAGGCACCAGCCGCAATGTGAAACTGAAACCCGGCGACAAGGTCAAACTCGAAGGCATGAACTTCGACGCCCAGGGCGAATACGGTTTGACCAGCGTCACGCATTACTACGATCTGAGCAGCGGCTACCGTAACGAATTCACCGTCACGCCATGGAAGGATTACACCTGCGCTCAAGCCCCCGCGCCGCAGCGAATGGCAGGCGTAGTCAGTGCCCGCGTTGTCAGCCACAACGATCCGCGCGGCATTGGAAGAGTCCAAATCAAATACGACTGGATGGAAGAAGCTCAAACCGCTTGGGCTAGAATGACCACGCCCAGCGCCGGCGGCGGGCGCGGCTTTATGTTTATGCCAGAAATCGGCGACGAAGTGCTGGTAGCGTTTGAACACGGCGACCCCGAACGACCTTACATTGTCGGAGCTTTGTGGAATGCCACCGATAGCGCACCTCGCCAGGGCTTCTGGGAAGAGGAAGGCACTGAAGAAGTAGGTGGCAACAAAACTCAAGTGCCAAAAGACATGGCTCGCAACGACATCAAACGCATCGTCACCAAGAGCGGCAATCGCATTCAGTTAGTTGATAAAGATGGGAAAGAATCCATTGTGATTTCTACGCCGGGCGGTCAAGTGATTCAATTGTTGGACTCTTGCGACGAAACAGGCGGAAGAAAGATGCTCTGCCTTAGTTCGCCAGGCGACATTTTTCTAAACGCGCCGGAAGGTCGCGTTCATATCCGCAGCAAGTTCTTCTCGAAAGAAGTTGGATAACTTGACCAACAGTCAGTTATTTACAACCGTCTCTTAACTTTCGGATAAAAATAACCCTAAAGTATTTAAGGAGATTACATGCCAGACTCAGTATTTAATCGAAGCGTTAGGACTAACACAATAGTCAATGTTCCAGAGGCCGGTAGGGATAATCATATCCCAATTAATCAGGGAGCAGCTACCGGTAATCTAGTAACAAAAACAACTTTTCTTAACGGGATTCCGCCAGGGCAGGATCAAGTCTTGATTCACTCTGATAATCAGGTGACCCATATTGATAAGGATCAGTATGTCCTTATTCAAGGTCAATTGATAAAAATTGTTGACACTGCAGAGACAAGGGTAGTTAAGGGGAGAGGGCGTACTACAGATATCCAAACTATGGATACCCGAATTGTGAACGGAGAAAATTTTGAGTCAATTACAGGTACGTCGATGCGGACGACAATAGGAGGAGAAATTCAAAATGAGGTTTCTTCATGGTTCAATTTTCAAGGACCTGTCAAAATCAAACTAGGTGGGATTGACGCGGGAATATACGCTTTAAAAGGTGAAACAACAATAGCAAAGCTCGGTGCACATGTAGTGAAAAAAGATGATCAAGTTATGAAATATGAGTGGGCAGTTAATGCAAACAAGTGGATGGCCAACGAGTTGTCCGCAATTGCATTGTCAACATTACTAGTGTTGGCTAGGCCAAAGATCGGAGTGCTAAAACCGAATTCCGGTGGTATCAGTGCCCCTCGGATTATCCCGTTTTCATAAGCAGGTCGGCAAATTGTTGATGGATAAAGAGCGAAGGGCTATCAGGTTAAGCCATTGCCGCGATTTATTCTCCTTCAAAATTTTGCTTACATGCTTGAGGCAAGCAGATGAATTATTCCAATGAAGATATATCGTTTTCAGAAAAGAAACATAATCGTCGTTATAATAGGACATACGAGTTCGAATTGTATCCTGTGAGAAAGGCCGCCGTTGCCAATGGGGGTAACGTTTACTATCTGCCGGTAACGCAATTCCCGATTCCAACATCAGAAAAAAGAGTTATTAAACCTTTTCTCGAGAGATTAATGGCTTTGCATGAAGATTTAGAAGAAAAAAAACTGCATCATTATTTGGGAGTAGTAGACTCAGCTCTGGAATTTGAAGTCCTCGAGAAAGTAGGGGAGAAAATCCTTGACTGGAAACCTGAGATGGCATTGGCTCTTCTCCCCGATTTACCTTCGCCTCATTTGCCTTCGCGAGAAGAGGTAATGGCTTTGCAGGATCCTTCAAAGGTGAGGGAGATGATGCCGATGATCGCATGTATCAACGACATGCCGGCAGTAGCGGATGCTTATGAATCATTATTTGGTTGTGGTGGGCTTGCACTCTTTGTGTCTGCTCATGAGAAGAAACAGTTCTACGATAAGAATAGGCAGGTATTCGGGCACAAAATAAAAATTCCATGCTTTCAATCGCTAAACTGTCTTCCATTTTTCAGAGTAGATCCGCTGCTGAAAGCCACCGAAAAGCAGTACTTGGCGCTCTATAGCGTATTGTCGTTATATATAGGTGAAAGTGTTCTAGATGAAGGCCTAGTGATAATCTCGAATCGATGCTTGGATAAAATTATATCTGATCTGGCGCACCTCCTACGGGCAAACGCTCCGCGATAGGAGTGAGAGCGTAGGCTTCGCCGTAAATTGTGGATAACACATTGGCAATATAAGCAGCGATATTCTCTAAAAAGATATGACAACATATGATGAAATTTCGGACCAAGAACTTCTTCCCATTAAAAAACTGGCGTTCACTTATGGCAGCTTTTTGTATCTGATACCAGTAAGTCATTTTCCTATGCCAGAAAATGACTTGGCATGGTTGATGGAAATTTGCGGCACAGTTATTCAATACCATAAGACGAACTCTCCAACGCTCAGAGAAGAAGTAATTATTAAGCAGAGTTGCCTTTATACGGGCTTACTTGATTTCTTTGTCGATCATGCTTCCGAGCTGATGCCTCGACAAGGCGTTGCTGTTATCCCGCATGCTTCTCCGCCTCATATGCCTTCTAAGGGAGAGTTGGAAGGCATTGATCCGAGAAACCTTGACCCAAATGCAGTGGGCCTTGGTTTAGATGTACCAGAGTTGGTTTTCTGGATTTCCGAAGAAAAAGGAAAAGACATAAGCCGCAAGAACCTGTTAGGGCATGGAGCTTTGCACATTTATCTGACTAGATTGGATGAAGAGAAATTGTATGGACAATGGCGTGAAGTCTTTGGCAAAAGAGTAACGGACCGGCTATTCCGTAAAATGCCCTTTTTTATGCCGCTATTTGGTTGGCAATCTTTTTTGGAGGCTGAGGCAAAAGAGGTTTCCACGTGGCTTGCTTCCTTCGATTTATATATAGGTGAAAGCATTGAAGATAAGGGGATAATCATCGCATCAAAAAAAAATATAGACATTTTTCTGGCACAACTGGCAAGTAGGCTGCCGGAGTTAATTTCAGTGTCAGAAGAAAACATACTTCGCTGGTAGGTAGATGTATGAGAAACATCATCAAAGGTATTTTGTTTTTGACCTTCTCAGGATCAATAACTTGTATAGTTTACGGTCTCTTTGGGAATGGATCGAAAAGCCTTGGCTTTATTGATTCTGACAACCAGCCTTACAGAAAGACCAATGGAACAGTTATCGCTAAAGAAATTAGAGCGGGGAAACCCGTACTGGTATTCTCTTATCCAGAAGGAACAAATACCAGCCAGGGAATACAGGAGGTATCCGAACGGCAATTCGACAAAACAAAGGTTGGCGATAAACTTGCGATCTTTTATGCGATCTACGCACAGTCGAAGTGGCTCCCGGTATGGAGTGGAAAGATTTTCTGGGGTGGAATAATTTTGGCTGTTGTGGCTTCCATAATGCTGTTACTTGGAGTTTATAATTTTTCACGCGCTTTCCGTTGAAAGATAGGTGCAGACAATCATATGCCTAAATGGCAACCTCCTAGACCAATCGAAATAGACAAAAAGCTCCGCGATGATTTTCGCCGGTTGCTGAAAGAGTACGGCGTTACGACGCAGGAGACGGATCCGATTCTGGCGGTGCTCTTTCGTTCATTCGCTACGCAGGTTTCGGAAGTTTACGAACAAGCGGCGGAGAACATTCCGCTGGCGATTCTGGATGAGTTAATGTCGGGGTTGGGCGGGCAGGAGCGGCGAGCGCGGGCGGCGCAGACGGTGGTTAAATTTGCTGTGCAATCCGGGCGCGAGGCTTTTGAAGAACGGACGGAGTTGATTGGCGAGGCGGCTTCGAAAGAAAAGCTGACCTTTGCGCTGGATACGGCGATTGAAGTTTCGATGGCGCGATTGGCGTTGGTGGCGATCTATCAGAATGGTTCGTTGCGGCTGCATCATGGGACTGAGTTGCCGAAGGAATTGGAAGATGCGCGGCCTTCGTTTGATGCGGTTCCGGCGGAGTTGGGCAGCAGTCCGGCGATCTTTCTGGCGATTGATGTTGAGGACGATGCGCATTTGAGTAGGCACGGATTCTATTTTGAACTATTGCCGGAAGCGCGCGATCTGGCGGCGTATTTGAAACGCGAGGTTTGGTGCGTGCTCGATGACGAAGGCGGAATTCGAGCGGAAGGATTGTTGCGGCCTCGTGCGGGCAATGGCGGCGCGCGAAGGTTGGAATGGCTAGTTGAAGATGGAACTGCGGCTCCGACGGAAACAGCAACAACGGTAGACGCGAAAGAAAATGCCGCTCTATTGCCGGAAGGGTTTTACGGCAGCCGGGTGTTTATCTTTCCGGACGTTCCCAAAGAGCGACGGTTTTCATCGCAAATCCCGCGAAAGATGGAAGCTCCACTGAGAAGAATTTTTCAGGCAGGTGGGCAGGCAGGGAAGCCGGATTTGTTCGAGCGCCGTCGCGTCTGGCTGCGAATCGGGTTGCCGCAAGAGGTCAGCAGCATTGCAGAAGATATGGTGCGCGTGGTGATGCATTGCACGACGGCTTCAAACATAGAAGTACTGAATCAGACGATTAACTTCGCCGAAAACGGGAACGTCATTCCGGTAACCAATGGCGGCGGACGTTTGCGCCATATGGTCAAGACGCTTTCAGTCAAAGGAGAGCGAGGCACGGAATACCTGCCCGAAACCGAACCGAGTGCGAATGAAAATATTGGGCGTTACCGCATTCGTCAGGACAAGATTGAAATCACTCCGGCGCAAACCTTGCGCGGTGAAGAGGACGCCTTTGCCAACGTTCGTTTGCTGTTGTGCAACGGAACGCTGGGCAACAATGTTTTAGTCGGCGGGGTCAAGACGTTTTTGAATCGGTCTACACCGCGCACTTTGGAGATTCGCAATATGACGCAGGCTGCGGGCGGCAATGATGGCGAAAGCTTGGGCGAAACGAAAAGCAGATTCGCGGAGATGTTGTTGGCTCGTGAACGTCCTGTGACTTATCCCGACCTGGAAGCCGTGACCAAAGCCTTTGAACCAAAAATCCAAAGAGTCAGAGCGATGCCTATGCTGGAACGCGGAACAGCCGGATTGCATCGCGTTCAGAAAGTAACGATTACGCTCGACCGCGATGCGTTTGCCGAACCTGATATAGAAGCCGGAGTTTTACAGCGCGAGTTGGAAATTGATTTGCAAGAGCGATCCTTGCTGGGGTTGAAAGTCCGCGTGGGAATTGAATGGCAATAGAGCAAGCCGAAAATGAACACTTGGAAACGATGCCGGATTTGGTCTGGCCGCGTCATGGGTTTCATCATACGGCGGATTCGGCGCTGATGAATCTGCTGCGGTTGGGCATCGGCACGGATCGCATCACAGTTCGCAAAGCCGGTCGTGGCTGGCAATCGTTACGAGTGGTAGAACAAAGCCCGAAAGCCGGGCAGCCGCTTGATCCGCATACCACGGTTGAACTGGCTGTCGAAGGAGACGGAGCTTTTTATCACCTGCCCGTTGGAATGCGCGAAGCGTCTGACGCGGGAAAGATCGGCACACGCGAATTCATTTCGCTTTTTGATGACGCGATTGAAAAAGCTGCGGTTTATGTGCGCTTGGGCGGATTGTTCTTTGATGTGCGGCCCAGTAATCCGGCGGGCTGCGCGCGATGGATTGAGTTATTCGGCATTTCCGCCGAACTGTGGCCGCGCGAGCGTTGGTATCGGTTGGCGATTTTGCTGCCTTGTTTGCGCTATCTGGCTGGACGCGAAGCCGGGTTGCGATTGGCGCTGCGGTTGCTGGTTGATCTGGAAGTTTCTGCGATCCAATGGAGGCCTCGCTACACGACGATGGCGAAAGAGGATCGGTCTCTCCTCGGTGAACGAGCCGGTCGTTTGGGCGTGGATTTGATTCTAGGCGATGGTATTGATGACGAAGCCTCGTTGGAAATTACGCTTGGCCCGGTTTCGCTGGCGGAATATCGGCAGCATCAGACCGAAGAAGGGCAACACCGGATCAACCAAGTGATGCGATTGGTCGCGCCTTATCACTGGGTTTACGAAGTGAAATGGCTGGTCGGCGATACGAACCGGGCTCCGCGTCTGGGGGTTGAAATTGACAATGCAGTGTTGGGCGTAAACAGCCATTTGGGAGGCAATTATGGCTAATTACGAAAAAGGTAGCAATAAACTTGTAATTCATCCAGATGCCGGTGCTGGGTTGTGGAATTCGGTATTTGCAACTAAAGAAGTCTTACAGAAAAGGAAATGGTTACTTCGATACATAATACCAATTGCTTCCTCCTTAGTGGGAGCTGATGCGGCAACACACCTAGAACGATACTTCTCAAATAGGGGGGGAGAATGGCAAATCAACCTAGAAAGATTCATCAAGGAAGTACCATCAGCTAAAACATTGTACCAATCGGAATTAAATATGGCCAAAGCATTTGTGGAGAAGCTACCCCTAGGACGCTGGAGCATAACTTCGACAACCCCATCCAGTGGCTATACCAATGACAATCGTAACTGGTTTTATGCTATTGGAGAATATAACGCTTGGGGAAGAGGAACAGCTTTAATATCGCTGCACGCAGGCAAAAGACATTATCAACTTGAATTTGAGTACTGTTTTTTTGATTGTTACAACTGGGATCATCAAAAGAAAACTCGAGTTTTGTACCGATGGGTTACGGATAATGAAATGGGCGAATTTCATTTGATGGGACTTGCTAGAGAGTATGTTGTTACTGGATCAATAAGAAAAAAAGTGAATTGGTAAAACTCTTGTTCAAACTAAATGAAGTGGCAAATCGCTTTAAACGCCTAATTATGGATGACAAAGACATAAACCTCAGTTCGGTTCATTGGACGCAAGGGATGCTGTTGACGCCGGATCATTTCGTGCGACAGGAACAGTATTTCGATTCGTCCATGTTGTGGCTGGCGCGGTTTGCGACGGACGCTTACGGGCTGGTAGGCATCGGCGCGCGAGGCGATGCGGCGGAACGCGGCGCGGCCAAACATGACCCCGTCATCAGCGTGGAAGACGATGGCGAGAATTTGAAAATCTCTTTGACACAATGCCGAGGCATCAGCCCTTCGGGCGACATCATCGAAATTGATCCTTCCAACCCGCTGCACCAATCTTTTCCGAAGCGTGAGTTTGAAGGCACGCAGGAACTCGGCGCGTATGTTATCTGCTTACCGCATGACAAAACCGTCACCGAAGGCAACGAAGACACAGCCAACCCACAGATCAAATCCACGCGCCGGCAGGCGTACCGCCTGAAGCTGGACGTGACCGCTGCCGAAGCCTCGCACAGTTTGATGGTTTGCCGGGTACAGCGAATCGAAGGCACGCTGCAATACGAAAAGATGAGCGGCTTCATCCCGATGTGCACGACGTTGATCGGCCACAGCGAATTGAAACGCGCCTGGGACCGGTTGCGCGAACAGGTGGTTTCGCTGGCAGACCGGTACATGCAATTGCACAAGGCGATGGTCGAATACATCGCGATGGCAGGCGGGCGTTCGATCAATACTCGTGAAGACGAAGAGACGTTGCAATTCGTTGGGCGGATGGTGATGACTCTGGAAGCGGGCATTCACGACGTGCTTAATCCGCTGCAATCCCCACGGGCTTTTTTGCAACAGTTGTACCGCGTGGTGCGCAGCGCCGCCGTCTATCTGGATTTGAGTCCCCCGACGCACGATTACTTCCGGCAATTGGCCAAAGTCGGCGTGACGGAGTTTGAAGTCCTGCTGGAACAGGAGCGGCAGACCTTGTTGACCGGGCGCGCATTGACGGTTCGGGACAATCTTGCACCGGATGTGCAGCGCGTGGAGCAGGCGTTTTACCGTCTGAGGCGGCTGGAAGAAGCGCTGGAAGGCAAGTACCTGGATTACCGGTTGAGCGCAGCGCTTGAAGCGTTGACATTTTTTTTCGACCGCCGCGCGGAATCGCCCGCGCTCTATCAGAGCATTGCGCGGCCCGCGCGCCCACAGCTTTTCGGCAATGACATGACGTTCGTCTTTGCACAGTTGCAAATGGACGCGCGGCAGACGTATCGCGTTGTGCTGATTCGCGAAGACAGTTCCCGGATTGAGATGGGCGAGATCATCCCGACGGAAGTGCGCGTCAACGTCGGCACGGGGCAGGGGCACAACTCGCTTTACCCGCAAGCTCGGTGTGAACTTCCGGAGCAGCGCAACTTCGCGATTGATTTTGAAGCGCCGCGTGACGTTCATACCATTCAGGACGTGCGTGTGATCGTCAATACCGTGCATCCGATCCGCAGTTGCCTGCTTTATCAGCGTCGCAGGGTTGTGGACAACCGTTTCACTGATAGCGGCGCGCAAAATAATCCATTGCCGCCGCCGCCACCATCGCTTGCCAAACCACCTGTGTTTAGGCCGCCGACGCCCGTGCCAGAGCCAAGACCGGAACCGGGACAGGTAATACGGCGTAGAATTTCGGAGATCGAACCTGTGCGGGACGAACCGAATCGCGACCAACCCGATGACCCGCCGCCGCAACGCAAAAGAAAAATTGAGTGGTAACGGTGGTGCGGCTGACCGGCAAGCTGCCAGCTTGTCATTGCTTCAGGTAAAAACGACTCTGAGCCATTCGACAATCTGGCAGCTTGTCCGACATTTTCCGGAATAGCATTATGCAACTCGATAAACTCTCGCTCGAATTTGAACGCGCGCTGGAAGATGCCCGCCATTTTGCCGAACGTCGAGGCGAACCGTTTATGACGCCGGCCCACCTGCTCTACGTCATGTTCGATGGAGGCGGCCCACTGGCTGCGCTGGCTGAAAAACAGAGTATCAACCGCGCTTCACTGCTCGATTTTCTGACTGCCCGCGCCAACGACGAACGCGCCACCCGCAAGCTGGAAGCAGGCAAACAGCCCGTCGCAGGAAAAGAAGTGCGCGAGATGATCGAAGCAGCCTTTAATGCTGCCGACCGTCGCGGGTCTGAGTTGGTCGAGCCGATTGATTTTCTGACCGCCGCCGTCGAAGGCGGCGACGAGAAGATGCGCGCGGCATTGCGCGACGTGGGGCTGCAAGCCGAGACCGTCAAGAAAGCGGCGCAGGCGCAAACGGCGGCCAGCGAAGCGATGGGTGGCGTGCTTGGCAAAAAAGCGGAAGTGCGCACAGGCTCTGTGCTGGAAAAGTTCGGGCGCGATATGTGTGAACAGGCGCGGCAAGGCAAGTTCATGCCCGTCATCGGCCGCGATGCCGAGATTCGCTTTGTCATTCAAACCCTGCTGCGCAAATCCAAAAACAACCCCGTGCTGGTGGGTGATCCGGGTACGGGCAAATCGGCGATTGTCGAAGGCTTGGCGCAGCGCATTGTCGCTGGCGATGTGCCGGATTCATTGAAATCCTGCCGCCTATTTGCACTTGATCTGACTTCACTGGTGGCAGGCGCGAAGTATCGCGGCGAATTTGAAGAACGCATCAAAGCCGTCGTTGACGAAGTCAGTTCGCGCAAAGGCGAGATTATTCTCTTCCTCGACGAACTGCACACGCTGGTCGGCGCTGGTGGAAACTCCGGCGGGTTGGATGCGGCGAACATTATGAAACCGGCGCTGGCGCGCGGCGAACTGCGCTGCATCGGCGCGACGACTTATGACGAATACCGCGAACACATTGAAAAAGACGGCGCGCTGGCCCGCCGCTTCGAACAGGTCACGGTCGAAGAGCCGGACGACGAAACGGCGCTGGCCATCCTGCGCGGCATTCGTCCGCATTACGAAGCACACCATGCTGTGAGTCTGGCCGACGAAAGCCTGGTGGTTGCCGTCAAGTTGTCCCGCCGCTACCTGCGCGACCGCTTCCTGCCCGACAAAGCGATTGACGTGATTGACGAAGCGACGGCGCGCATCCGCATGCAGCTTGAATCAAAGCCCAACGCGATTGACGAACTCGAACGCGCGATGATCCGGCTGCAAGGCGAGATTGACGCGCTGCGCAAATCAGACGCGGTAAGCAAACGATTGAAAGAAGCCGAAGCCGAAGCCGCCGAGTCACAGGTAAAGCTCGATGACTTGAAACAACGCTGGCAGCGCGAACGCAGCGCGATCACCAATCTGCAAAAAACAAAACAGGCCATCACCGAACAGCGTGTCGCGCTCGACGCCGCCGAGGGCGCGGGCAACATCGCCAAAGCCGCCGAGATTCGCTACGGCAGCTTGAAGTATCTGGAGCAGCAGCTTGCTGACCTGGAACGCGATGTCGCCGAAGTCGAGACGGGCGGCAGCCTGGTTCCGCAGGAGGTTCGCAAGGAAGACATCGCCGAAGTCGTTGCCCGCCGCGCGCGCATCCCTGTCGCACGGCTGTTTGAGTCCGAACGCGAACGAATGATGAAGCTGGAAGAGCGCATCGGTGTACGCGTTTTCGGCCAATCGCACGCCGCCGAACTGGCTGCCAACGCTGCGCGCCAGATGCGCACGGATCTGCGCCGCACCAAACGCCCCGCGTCGTTCCTGTTCGTCGGCCCGACTGGCGTCGGCAAAACCGAAATGTCGAAAGCATTGGCCGAAGCCCTGTTCGACGACGAAGACAGCCTGATCCGCATTGACATGGCCGAATACAAAGACAGCGGTTCGTTGGCGGGGTTGATCGGCTCGCGCGCCGGCTTGGTCGGTTCGGACGAAGGCGGCTTTCTGACCGAGCGCGTGCGCCGGCAGCCTTATTCCATCGTGCTCTTCGACGAAGTGGAGAAAGGCGCGAGCGAAGTCCACGACTTGTTATTGGGTATTTTGGGCGAAGGCCGATTGACCGATGCGAAAGGTCGCTTCTGCGATTTTTCAAACGCAATGGTCATCTGCACATCGAACTGGGGCGTGCGCGAAGCCAACGATTACACCGACGACCCGCAGGAAAAATCCCGCATCATCGTCGAAGTAGTCAAGGCCAATATGCGGCCCGAACTTTATAACCGCTTCGACGAAGTGATCTGCTTCAACTCGCTCGATCAGGCCACGCTGGAACAGATCGTCTCGCGCAACCTGAACGAACTGCGCGCGAAGCTGGAAGAAGAGCACGGCATCGCGCTGGAAGTCGAAGACGCGGCAACCAAACATCTGGCTGAAGAAGCTTATGACCCGGCCTACGGCGCGCGGCCTGTTGAACGTACGCTGCAACGGATGGTGCTGGCGCCGATGGCGAAGATGCTGATCGCGGAAGAAGCCAAGCGCGGGCAAACGATGCAAATCACTTTTTCCGATGACAAGGGACTAGCGATTGAAACTCAACCGTAACGTTTATGTCACCGACCCGGCGCGACAAATTAAAGCGGTTCGCAGTTCTTTCTACATTGCTGCTCTGGTTAGCGGCCAGCCTTTTTCTGTCTCTTGTCAGCACTGAGCCTGCTTCAGCTCTACAACATGGTGATGAAGATGAAGAACTAAAAAGCTATCTAGCGGGCCTGGATAACAAAGAAGAAAATTGGACACGCAGGCTGTGCTTCGAGATCGTCAAGGGACATTTGCCGAAGGGATCAAAGGCTGCTATGACTTCAGGGTATCGAAGCCCTCAGGATCAACTCAATGTGATGGTTGATCTAGCCCATCGTTACAACCAAAGACATCCTGAAAGCTTAATCACTATTCCCGCAGTAAGCCTGGATAACCCAAGCTCCTGGAAGCCGCTTTTGACCGAACTTCGAGCCAAACAAGTGATGGTTAATGCGCCATTGAAAGGGCACGGACTGCCGGTATCGGCGCACACCAATCCGGTTGCTGCTGTCTTTGATATTGCCGGCGACAATCTGGAAGTAATTAAAAAGGCATGTATTGAGGCGGGAGAGAAAGGAGAATTGAAGCTTAACCAGTGCTTGATTGAGCTGGAGAACGGAGCCGTACACGTGGACGTTGAATACATTCCCTTATTGGGTCTCAACATTGCATTCAATAGAATCGGCAGAATCGGCAACGCCGCCGCAAACTCCATCAATAGCTCTCCGACACAAGTCGCTGAGGTCACGGACGCTCAGAACGCGATTACGAATTCTTATCAGTATTACGCCAATCAAGCAAAATCTCATGAAGAAAAGATTGGGATATACGAAAAGCTGATCTCAGTCCTTGAGAAATCTAGTGCCTATACCAATCGGGAAGTAATTGAAAAGTACAAGACAGAGATAGAACTTCTCAAAAAGGAGAGTGAGAGAAGGCAACTGCTGGGAAAAGCGGACGCTCTAGTGAAAGAGCGAAGATTTACCGAAGCCGAGGAGGTGCTTGGCAAGAAGAGCGATGATGATGAGGTCCGGTGCCGCCTGGCCGAAGTTAAATATGAGATGGCGCGAAACACCGATCCCTCAAATAACTGTGACGTAATACTTACCAAGCTACAAGAAGCGCAGGCGTTGATAGAAAAAGATTCAAAGGCCGGAGAGCTGAAAAGAAGGATTGAAAACTTCAAGCGAGATACCGAGAACACCTGCGCCAGAGTCCGCGGCCGCAATTGGCTCAGAGTGATATTAGTCAGTTTGCTCGCTGTCGGCTTGATCGTCTCTGCCTTTTTTTTATTTCGCACTGGCGCGTGGGTGCTGCACTGCGAGGACGGCGATCAGCATGGCGAAAGCTTCTCGCTCGACCAGCCGGAGATCATCATCGGTTCGCTGGGGGAGCCGGATGGCGAGGCGCAAATCGTCATCAACGACCGCAAGCGCAAAATTTCGCGCAACCACTGCCTCGTCAAACAGAGCGGGCGGCGCTTTTACCTGAAAGATTTGAAAAGCGCCAATGGCACGTTGGTCAACGGGCGGCGGCTGGAAGCGGACGAGTATCACGAATTGAAGAAAGGCGATGAGATTTCGCTGGCTGGCGCGGTGACGTTGATCGTACGACGCTGATCTCTCACGAGGTGTTTATGCCAAACAGAATGGAAGACAAACCCAAGTTCGTTGATCCCCAACCGGCGAAACCAACCACAGGCGCGCGCCGGTCACAGGACGACCCGGGCGGCTTTATGGGCAGGACGCTGGCGGGCCGTTACGCAATCGAAGAGTTCCACGGCATGGGCGGAATGGCATACGTCTATCGCGCGAAAGATTTGCGGATCGCGCGCACTGTCGCGGTCAAAATACTGAAGCCCGATCTGGTTTACGCCGACCGGCGCATGGTCGAAGAGTTCCTGAACGAAGCCAAAGCCACTGCCAATCTGAGCCATCGCAACATCATCGAAGTCAGTGACGCCGATCGTGACGAAGACGGCACCACGTTTCTGGTCATGCAGTTTTTGAAGGGCAAGCCATTGGATGAAGTGATCGCCAATGATCATCCCTTGCCGCTGGAGCGCGTGGCCAATTTGTTTGAGCAGATTTGCGACGGCGTGCGGCACGCTCACGCAAATGGCATTATCCATCGCGACCTGAAGCCCGGCAACATCATGGTCATGGCGGACGGCCATGGCGACGAGGTGGTCAAGATTCTGGATTTCGGCATTGCCAAAGCCATGACGGCAACCGCCAAGGTGAGCCGCGAAATCGGCACCATCTATTACGCCTCGCCGGAGCAGTTGACCAAAGGCTCCGGCATTGACGCACGCTCGGATATTTACAGTCTGGGCGTAATGCTCTACCAATTGTTGACCGGCGCAGTGCCCTTCGATGACGATTCGGTCGAACACATCATTTATCAAAAACTCAACTTCGCGCCGCCGCTGTTGCGCCACCTGCGCGCAGAGATTCCCGCGCCGGTTGAAGAGGTAGTTGGGCGTACGCTGGCCAAAGACCCCGCCAACCGGTACCAGGACGCGACCGAGGTTTCGCGGGCATTCTGGCGCGCAATCAGTTTGGAAACCGGTGTGCTGGTCATTGATTGCGTGGATGCTGCAACGCGCGGTTCGCTGACCGGCGCCTCAGTGTTGGTCAACGGCAAACATGCAGGGCAAACCGATGCCCGCGGTCACTGGCGGCAATCGGGCATGCTGCCGCGCCAGTATTTGATTGAGATTGAAAGCCCAGGTTTTCAAAATCGCCGCGCTTCGATCCGCGTGGAACCGGGCGAAGAACTGACCATCACCGTCGAAATGCAGCCCGAACCCAAAGGTGATCTGATCGTTGCCTGCGGCGTGGCGGGCGCGCAGCTTGAACTGGACGAGCGCAAAGCAGGGGCGGCGGATGAAAACGGCAGGCTCTTTCTGGAAGCCGTGAATGCGGGTAAGCACCAGGTCCGGCTCTCTCATCCGCGATACCAACCAGCGGAAGCTGAAGTTGAGGTGGGAATCGGAGACCAGGCGTTTCTGGACATTGCGTTGGCACCAAAGAGCATAAGCTGGTGGCAGAAACCACTGATTGTTGGATCTACTGCTGCGGCGTTGGCGCTTGCCGGCTTGCTGGTTTGGTGGATGAATTCACGGCAAATTCATCCCGGCAAAGATGACTCATTGGTGTTGTTGACGAGTCCGACGCCGGAAATTACGGCTACCCCATCGCCAGACACTTCGCCGTCACCTGCCGCTGAAACCTCCCCGACTTTATTGCCTGCCGCTTTGCCAAGTTCATCACCCAAGTCTTTGCCAAGCCCGTCTCCAAAATCTTCGTCAATCTCATCGCCAACAGTTGCTCCGACTGCCGCGCCAACAGTAGTGTCAACGATCGTCGTGCCGACGATTGACGGCGGCCTGATAGCACTTAGAAACAAGCGCTATCAAGAGTCAGTTAACATCCTTCGCCAGTTTCCGAAAGACCCGCGTGCGTTGAAAGGGTTGGCTGACGCCTATCTCGGTTTGAATCAATCCCAGAATGCAGTCCTCATGCTTGAAGAAGTGTTGAAGCTGGAACCAGGCAGCACCGACATTCTCTCCAGGCTGGGGGACCTTTATCTCAGCCTTGGCAGTTACGACAAAGCCGTCGAACGTTACAGGCAGTTGCTGAATTGGCAACCCGATAACCCATCGATCAACTACAAGCTCTGCCGGGCTTATTTCAACCTGGGCGATTCTGACAACGCGGTCCATAAATGCGGCCATGCAATTGTCAAAAAGCCCGATTATGAAGAAGCTTACAAGATCATTGATCAGGCTTACCAAAAGCTGAAGGGAGTAAACGGGAATGAGGCCGCCAAGGACTTTTACATGAAACAAAGGACGAAAAACGATAACAACCCGCTGCCAATTTACTATCAGGGATTGGCCTACGTGCGGATGAAGAAAAAAGGCGATGCTGAAAAACACGTCAAGCTGCTGGAAAAACTTGGCTCGCCATTGGTGGAACAATTGAAAGCAGCAATTAAGTGATCGGCTGAACCTGTCCGACCGATCCCGGGTCGGGCAGGTCTGTTTCGATATCCTTCACCTTTTCATCAGATGTGCTACCAAATTTCTTGCACCAGCGAAGTCTTTCCCCTAACATCCGTTTGCATTTGCCCCCTAAGCACTCGTCGGCATCACCACTCCAGAGAAAACGAGAGAAGGAACAAGGATAGGCATGGAATTAGGAAAGCGTGATCCTTACAAATTGATCGGAACCAAGCTCGACCGTTACTTGCTTCAGGAAGTGGCCGGTGGCGGTGGGATGGGCGTCGTTTACCGCGCGCAGCACGAAATTACCAAAGGCATTGTCGCCATCAAAGTTCTTCGACCGGACACCTTGCTCAGCAACGAGACCGGCGTCTCGATGTTTTTTGAAGAAGCCGCCAAGACCGTCGCACTCAATCACCCCTTCATTGTCAAAGTCACCGGGGCCGATTACACGCCTGACGGATTGGCGTTTATGGTGATGGAATGGTTGGACGGACACACACTGGGCGATGAGATGCACAAGCATGGGCCCCTGCCCGCCGAGCGCATCGCCGACCTGTTGGATCAGATTTGCGAAGCCGTTGCCCACGCCCACAACAAAAACATCCTCCACCGCGACCTGAAGCCCGGCAACATCATGCTTGTCCGTGATGAGCGTGGCGAAGAGACAATCCGCGTCCTGGATTTTGGCATTGCCAAGGCCATGACCAATACCGTAGGTACTAACACACGGATCGCCGGCAGCTACTATTACATCTCGCCAGAACAAACCGTCGCGCAAGGGCGCATTGATCGCTGCACGGACATTTACAGCCTGGGCGTGATGCTTTACCAAATGCTGACGGGCAAAGTCCCGTTTGAGGCAGACACCGATGGCCAGATTATTGATATGCACCGCACGTTTGATCCCGTGCCGCTGCGCCAAATCAATCCGGCGATTCCCATCGGCGTAGAAGAGGTTGTGCTGAAGGCGTTGGCCAAACATCCGGGAGATCGTTATCAAAACGCCACTGACCTGGCGCGTGCATTCCGGCAGGGGGCGCAATTGGCTTCCGGTGCTATCGTGTTGCAATGTGTGGACGACGGTGATGGCTCGCCCGTCGCCACAGCGACGATCTATTTCAATGGCAGGCACGCCGGACAGACGGACAATAACGGTTGCTGGCAGCAGTCCGGCCTGACGCCAAGAAAATATCTGGTTGAAGTCGAAGCGCCGCGTTACAAACGTTGGCACATTTCAGAAAGTCTGGCGGGGGATGAGGAGTTGACCATTCCGGCTAGGTTGATCCGCCAGCCCAAAGGTGAACTGATCCTCAATTGCGGCGTGGCCAATGCCGAAGTTCAGCTTGATGGCGCGAAAGTCGGCAAGACGGACCACACCGGCAGACTCTATCTGGATTCCGTTGATGCCGGATCGCATAATCTCAGGCTTACCCATCCAAAGTACCTATCCGCCGAATCGAGCGTCGTGATCGCCATCTGGCAACAATCCCTGTGTGAGTTGACGCTGACCGAACGCCCGCGCTTCCAATTCGCCAAACAGGTCTGGCAGAAAGTCATCGGGGAGACAGGCAGGCTCAGAAGCGCTTCGCCCTCCCCCTCCGCAGTGGTCAAACCAGAGTTGGAAGAGACTCGCCAGCCGATCACCGCAGACCCCTACAAAACTTCAGTGCTGGTCGAAGATGACCCTGAGCCTGATCCGTCCACGATGCTGCAAAGCTGCGACAAATGCGGAGCGCGGGTTCCCATCAGCTTGAAGTTCTGCATCGAATGCGGTGCCCCACTCGCTCGCAAAGGTGAGACCACCGGCGGCGAAAAGAGAGTCGAAGCCTCCATCGTTCAAACCGATCTCCCTGCTCAAACGCCGAAGGAAGCCGTT
>JBBQVH010000106.1:0-28431 GCA_038211695.1 Blastocatellia bacterium
AGTGGCTCAGTGAAGAGAGAGAGCACGATGCAACCACGTGTCAGTAGCCCGCGCGTGAGCAAGGGCTGGCGTGGCGTCCGGCGGCCCTCCCTCACGGTCGGGCTACTGACACATCTCCCCCACATGAACCACTACCAAAAAACGATCTAATGACTGAACCATTCCCAGCCCGGGTGAATGCGATAATCAGAAGTCTTCGCGCCCGGAGCCTGGACCACCGAGCCGTCGATCAGAATCAATCGCTTGCCGACCTGAGTTGTTTCCGGCGGCGCCGGCAACATCTGACGTAAGAGCGCGGTCAACCACGGGCCACAAGCGATCAATTGGTCACGAACGGCTTGATCGGTCAAAACCTGGCCCAATTGAGCACAATTCGCGCTGACTGTCCGCAAGCTTTCGTCCAACCCGCAATAAAGAAAGACGAGACGCAACAATTGGGCTGGCGACTTGATGACGCGCGCGCTCCCGGGGGTTGATAGAAAATTCCCAGGTCGGATGCTAGACTCCGGCTCGCAGTTTTTCCTCGCTCATTTTTTCAATTATGCCAATCCACATCGGCTCTCGTTTCGATCGTTACGAGATTATCTCGCTGCTTGGGGCGGGCGGCATGGGTGAAGTGTATCTGGCGCGCGATACCAAACTGGATCGCAAAGTCGCGCTGAAGATTCTGCCCATCGCCTATACCCACGATGCCGAACGCGTGCGCCGGTTTGAGAAAGAAGCCAAGTCTGCCAGCGCGCTGAATCATCCGAACATCATCACCATCTACGAGGTTGGGCAGGCCGACAACGCGCACTTCATCGCGACCGAATACATCGAAGGCCAGACATTGCGAAAGCGTATGCGCCGCGAACGAATGACCATCAACGAAGCGATTGAGATTGCAATGCAGATTGCCGGGGCGCTTCATTCGGCGCATTCGGCGGGCATTCTGCATCGCGACATCAAACCCGAAAACATCATGGTGCGGCCTGATGGATACGTGAAGGTTTTGGATTTCGGCCTGGCCAAATTGACCGAGCGGGCGAGTGATGACGGATCGCCATTGGAATCTGAAACCGATCCGGGATTGGTGATGGGAACCGCGACCTATATGTCGCCCGAACAGGCGCGGGCGCAGAAACTGGATGCGCGGTCGGATGTCTTCAGCCTGGGCATCGTGTTGTACGAGATGATTGCCGGGCGCTCGCCGTTTCACGACCAAACTGCCAGCGACGTGATGGCGGCGATTCTGCACCGCGAACCGATTCTGCTTTCACAGCACGCTTCGACAGCTTCGGTGATTCCGCCGGAGCTGGAACGCATCGTTCACAGGGCGCTCGCGAAAGACCGTGAAGCGCGTTATCAATCGGCCAAAGAGATGCAACGCGACTTGAAGAATCTGCGCGCGCGTCTCTCTTCTTCATTTATGGCTACGGCAGCCCATCTTGCGCAGGTTGCGGATGAAGGCGATTCCGATCCGGGAGACTTTGAAACCAGCGTTGAACCACGCGCCCACGAAACCGAAGCTGTGTCTTCGCCTCTGAACACCAGCGCCGGGGTCATCTTCAGCGAAATCAAAAAGCATAAGCGCGCCGTCATCGGTGGCCTCTTGTTGTTCATTGTGGTCGTCGCCGGAATTGGATTTGCGATTGCGCGATGGGTGATTCATCCCAAAGAGGCCATCGTTCACGATGCGCGCTTCACGCGGCTGGCAACGCCGGGGCGCGTGATTGACGCGGTGATTTCGCCGGACGGCAAGTATGCCGCTTATGTCATTGACGATGGCGGAAAGCGCAGTTTGTGGATCAGACAGGCCAGCGCCGGCAGCCGCGAAGTGCTGATTGTTCCCGCAACAGAATTGCGCTTTCGCGCGCCGACGTTTTCACGCGATGGCGCTTCTGTTTTTTACATGCTGCGCAAACAAGACGCGCGGACAGGTGATCTGTATCGCGTGCCGACGTTGGGAGGCACGCCGCGCAAACTATTTTCAGGCGTCAGCAGTCCTGTGGCGCTGTCACAGGATGATACCCAGATTGCCTACGTTCGCGAATTGGCAGACACCGGCACCAGCGCGTTGCTGATTGCCAGTCCGGATGGAACGCGTCAACGTGAATTGGCGCGGCGCACCTTGCCTGATTCCTTTTCGATTGAAGGCCCGGATTGGTCGCCCGACGGAGAAACCATTGCCTGCCCCACTGCCAACTTCGGCAGCGGCGTGAACCAGAATGTTGTCGCCATCAAAGTGTTGGACGGAACCAGCAAAGAGTTGACCCGGCACCCCTGGTCCAACATTGGCCGGGTGGCGTGGACTGGGGATGGCAAAGGAATTTTGATGGCGGCCCGCGAGCCGGGAACGCTTGGCCGTCAGGTCTGGCTGATTAGCTATCCCGATGGAAAGCTTGCACGGGTGACGAATGACCTGAATGATTATCGTGGCGTCACGGCATCAACAGACATTTCGACGATTGCCGCCGTGCAGATCAACCAAATCTCCAATTTGTGGGTAGCGCCGGTCAACGACATTCGGCGCGCACGTCAACTCACATTTGGCTCAGGCGCGATGGAAGGAACCCAGGGCATTGCCTGGACGGCGGATGGCAGCATCGTTTATTCATCAAACGCCAGCGGCAAGTACGATATTTGGAAGATCAACCCCAACAGCGGCGGCCTGCCGCAGCAATTGACGTTCGAAGGCAATAACAACAGCTTCCCTTCTCTGTCCGCCGATGGGCGCTACATCGTCTTTAACTCCGACCGCAGTGGAAAGGTCAGCGTTTGGCGAATGGATGTTGACGGCGGCAACGCGAAGCAATTGACCTTCGGGCAGCTTGATCTGGATCCGCGCGTGACATCCGGGGGCTGGGTAGTGTTCTCTTCGATCAAAACCGGCAAGCGGACGTTGTGGAAAGTGCCGATAGATGGCGGCGAGCCGGTGCAAATCCTGGAAGCAATCTCGGAATACCCTGTGATTTCGCCGGACGGCAAACTGATTGCGTGCTCTTACGTTGATGAAAAGGTCAGCCCTTCGGCGCGATTCGCCGTGATCCCGTTCGAAGGCGGCGCGCCCATCAATGCGTTCGACATTCCCACCACCCCGTGGCGGCTGGTTCGATGGTCGCTGGACAATGCCGCCGTCACGTACGTCATCGGCAATAACGGCGCTTCCAATATCTGGAGCCAACCGGCTGCGGGCGGCGCACCCAAACAAGTAACTGATTTCGGGTCGAACCAGATTTTCGGCTTCGATTGGTCACCAGACGGCAAATCGCTGGCCTGCGCGCGGGGGCTGGAAACACGCGAGATTGTGCTCATCAGCAGCTTTAGATAAAAGTGGTTAGTGGATGGTGGCCGGTGGTCGGTCACGAATTGTCGCCCACCGCCCACTAACCACCGACCACTAACCACCATGTTCAAAGACAAACGTCTCATTCCCATCTTCATTGTTGTTTTTGTGGACATCCTGGGCTTCAGCATCATCCTGCCCCTGATGCCGTATTACACGACGCACTTTGGCGCGTCGGCAATCCTGACGGGCGCATTGATCGCGTCGTATTCCATCTGCCAATTTCTGGCCTCGCCGTTCCTGGGCGATTGGAGCGACCGGCGTGGACGCAGACCCGTCCTGCTTTACAGTCAGATCGGCTCCTGCCTGGGTTTTATCCTGATGGGTATGGCCACGCATCTGCCGCAACCACTGCTATGGATTCTGGTCGCCCGAATTATTGACGGAGTTTCCGGCGGTAACCTGACCGTCGCCCAAGCCTACATCAGCGACATCACCACGCCGGAAGAGCGCTCACGCGTTTTCGGCATGACCATTGGCGTGTCGTTCGGACTGGGCTTTCTGATTGGCCCGATGTTTGGTGGGTTCTTGTCCGGCTTTGGTTACGACGTGCCGGCATATGCGGCGGCGGGCTTGTCTTTCCTGAGCATTATGGCGACAACGTTTCTGTTGCCGGAAACGCAGCATCAGCGCGACGAAGCGCGCCCCAAAGGATTGGGCGTATACAAACGCATCTTTGAATATCTGAACATTGGCGAATTGCGCGGCCTGCTGCTGGTCTTCTTTTTCATGTCGCTGCCATTTGCGCTTTACATCACGATGTTCGGTTTGTTCGCGGATCGCCAGCTTCACTTTACGGCGGCGCAGGCCGGTTACTTTTTAGGGTTCGTGGGCTTTCTGGGCATCCTCTGGCAAGGCGGCGCGGTTGGCCCGGTGGTCAAACGCTTCGGTGATTACAGGGCATTGCTGATCGGACTGACGGCCAGCGCAGTTGGGCTGTATTACCTGGCCTTTGTGGACGTGTGGTGGAAGCTGCCGGTTGTCGCGGTGCTCTTCTCTTTTGGCCACGGACTGGGCCGTCCGGCGCTGACCAGTCTGATTACGCAGGCCGCGCCGCCGGATCGGCGAGGCGGCGTGCTGGGCACAACGACTTCGCTGGAAAGCTTCGGCCGCATCATCGCGCCGCTGATGGGCGGCGTGGTCATGACCTTTCATCCGTCGTGGCTGGGATGGATTGGAGGCTTGTTATTCACCATCGCCGTTGTCATCGCCATCAGAATCGCGCCCGTGCCCGGAGCCAACACTGCTTCTCAACAATCATCCAGCCTGTAACTCAATCCCCGTCCTAACCTCGATTGGGAACTATAGACTTTAAGAAAAAGATGTACCGGGGACTGTTAGTCTCCGGATGGCTTGATTGAACAGCACACTGAATCCGAAGGGTTTTTCCAATTAGGGCATTAGCCGACTAACAGTCGGCTGTACGTTTCTTTTTCTTGACTGCTATAACCGCCAATCAATCTGGCGCATGTCTGTCCGCTCTGCACGGCGCTTTCAATTGTTGCGGGCAATCCCGTATCCGTCCAATCCCCAGCCAAATAAAAGTTCGCAAACTCCGTTCGATGCGATGGCCGAATGCGCGCCGTTCCCACCGTGTGCGAGATCGTCGCGTCTTGTTCGCGAACAACAAAAGCGTGAACAGGCTGTTGATGACGGGCACGCGGAAAGAACCGGCGCATCTCGCCAACCGCCAAATCAATCAACTCTTCTTTCGACAGTTTGGCCGCTTCGTGCGCGCCGCTGATGACCAAGGCCAAATGCTGATGGCCGGATGGGCCGTCACCGCCAATCGCATTTTTGTTAAACACCCATTCGATGCGCGAATCGAGCAGGCCGGTGAATTCCAATTCGGTCACCGGTTCGGCGTACCACAGGTTGATCGAAACGATGGGCGCGGATTTGAAATTGGAAATTTGAGACAGGCTACGGCTGCCGGCAATGACTTCAGCAGAAATCATCCGCCGCAAAGCGAAGTAAGGCACGGCGCTGATGACGGTCTCAAATGCGATTCGTTCGCCGTTGCGCAAAACCGCTGCGGCGGCTCGATTGCTTTCAAATTCCAGGTTCATCACATCGGCATTCAATCGAACTTCGCCGCCGCGATCTTCAATAAACCGGCGCGCGTCGTCAGTGTACAGATCGCTCAAACCGACGTTGGAAACGACCATCGTCGAATCCTGCCGAGTATGCATAAAGGCCTGATCCAACACGCGCGCGAACATGTCCGCCGAAGCGCGATCCGCTGTTTCGTTCAAGGTTGCCAGGGCAACCAAATCCCAAAACCGGCTCTGCATGCGTTCCGTCTGGCCCAATTCATTCAGCCATTCGCGCACGGTGATGTCGGCCAGGCGTGCTCCATTGCCGTTCAGCCGTCTCAGCGCCAGCCCGACGCGTAAAGCATTGATGCGATCCCGCCAGCTAATGGATTGCAGCTTGAATAGCCCAGCCAGCAGATGCAGCGGCGCTGGCAGAGAAGGACATTTGAAACTTGCCGCGCCTTCCCGTTCGCTGAGGAAATCAACCTGTGGGTTTTGCTGGAATTTGAGTTTGTGAGAAGCACCCAGCTTTTCCAGGAAGCTGAGCGTGTGATGGTAACAACCCATCATCAGGTGCTGGCCGTTATCCACCGTGTCGCCGGTGGTTTTGTCCGTGAAGGAATACGCGCGCCCGCCCAAGAATGCGCGCCGTTCAAGCAGCAGAACTTTTTCGCCTTGCTCAGCCAGATCAACCGCCGCCGCCAGACCAGCGAAGCCTCCTCCGATGATCAGCACAGGCCACCGCTGACTCATCGCCCCGTCTCCCGGTCTCTGCCAGTCGCCTTCAGCCATTCGCTCAGCGCGATGTAAAACCGTTCCGGCCTGTGCAATCGGACGTGATGATGAAACACGTCATAATCGAAGCGTTCAATCTGTTCCAGCAGGCGGAAATAGATTTTGCCCATCGTGCGCGCAGCGGTCAGCGTTGGGCGGTCTTCTTGCGGCAATCCATCATTGGCCAATTGGTAATAATGGCGGGCGCGATCACATTCAAATTTCATCAACGCGCGGAAGTTGTCGTTGACCACACCGTTCATCAGATCGTTTTCGCTGTATCCGAAGCGGCGCAAATCTTCCTGAGGCAAATAAACCCGGCCACGCTCCGCGTCTTCCTTCACATCGCGCAGGATGTTGGTCAATTGCAGCGCGATGCCCAGATTGATGGCGTACTGTTTGGCCTGCGGCGAACGATAGGTGAAGATTTCGATGCACATCAATCCGGTAATGGCCGCGACGCAATAACAGTATTGATAAAGCTCTTCGAAGCTGCCGTAACGGCTGCGCTGCAAATCCATCTCGCAACCACTGATCATCTCGTGGAAATATTCCTTCGGCATCGGGAACCGCGTCAGCACTATGCTGAGCTTTTGCGAGATTGGCCGGACAGGTTGCCCCGCATACAGGCTATTGATTTCCGCGCGCCATTCATTCAACTCCGCCTGCGCCAATTCGCGCCCCTGGCCGCCGCCGCCGGATTCAATAATCTCATCCACGACGTCGTCCACCGCCCGGCAGAACGAATAGACATCTATGATCGCTTCACGTTTTTGTTTGGGCAAAAACAGGAACGAATAGAAGAAATTGGACTGAATGGTTTTCGAAATGTCCCGTTTGAAATTGCGCGTTCGTTCGCGCAAATGCCAGGGCGTAAGCTGAATACTTTTGCTGGGTGCTGCTTCCATTACTGAATCACCGGACAACTTAACGACAGCGTCAAGGGCCTATTCCTTAACGCAGCCAGATCGAACAATTATTTGTGGTTTAAGGGTGCCGGAGCATAGCAAGTGAGATGGACATTCGCAATTTGGGTACTCCCGGCAAAAGATGCAACCAATTGATCGCGGCCCCGTCATAATTACTATCTTATTGAAATGCTGTCACTCGACGTTTATTCTTTCGCACGGTCGCGCCGCTTTGGCGTTGGCTGAATCCCGCAGCAGATTCATTCCACCAAAAACCGAATAAGGAGTCACCTATGAAAAGTCTCGCCAAGGCTTGTTGCGCCATCATCCTGGGTATGAGCGTCACAACCTTCTTCACGATCAATAGCAGTGCGCAGGACCCGGCTGGCGCGCCCGCAGCAGCAGGTCAGGATCGCCCGGCGTTCCCCGGCGCAAGCCGCGAACCTGAAATCAAGCCCTACGACAAAGTCATCACCAAAGACGCCAAGTCCGATCCGGGCGTGTTCACCGTCCATCGCATCAAAGACAAGGTCTATTACGAAATTCCCAAAAAAGAATTGAGCAAAGAATTTCTGTGGGTCAGCCAGATTGCCCGCACCACGCTCGGTGTTGGATATGGCGGCCAGGCGCTGGGCAATCGCGTCGTGAAATGGGAACGCCAGAATAATCGCGTCTTGTTGCGCAACATCTCCTACGAAGTTGTTGCCGACGCCAGCCAGCCGATTTCAAAAGCCGTACAAGCCGCCAACAACGACGCGATCATCCGGTCATTTTATATCGAAGCGCTGGGCAAAGATGATTCCGTCGTGCTGGATGTGACCAGTCTGTTCACGACCGAAATCACGGAGTTCAATGCCAAGTCGCGTTTGCGCGCCCGCGTCTTTGATGCCTCGCGATCTTTCATTGAACGCGTCGTTTCTTTTCCAACAAACATTGAAGTCGAAGCCACGCACACCTTCAGCAATCCGCCCGATCTGACGCCCGCCGCCGCTGGGCCGCCGAATCCGTTTCAAGCCGCGGGAATGGGCACAGGCAGTGCCTCGGTGGTCATGCACTATTCGATGGTCAAACTGCCAGAAAAGCCGATGATGCCGCGCGAGTTCGATGAACGCGTTGGGTACTTTTCGATCCGCAAAACGGATTACGGCATTGATGAGCATCGTTCGCCGCAACGCACCTACATCACGCGCTGGCGTCTGGAAAAGAAAGACCAGAACGCTGAACTCTCCGAACCGATCAAACCTATCGTTTATTACGTTGATCCGGCAACGCCGGCAAAGTGGGTGAAATACATCAAACAAGGTATCGAAGATTGGCAGCCCGCGTTTGAAGCCGCCGGATTCAAACGCGCCATCCAAGCCAAGGAAGCGCCAAAGGACGATCCAGACTGGTCGCCGGAAGACGCGCGGTATTCGGTCATCCGCTGGCTGCCTTCGACGATTGAAAACGCTTCAGGGCCGCACGTCCACGACCCGCGCACGGGCGAGATTCTGGAGTCGGACATTCAGTTCTACCACAATGTCATGAACCTTTCGCGCGATTGGTACTTCACGCAGGTCGGCCCGCTGGACCCGCGCGCGGCGAAGCTCCCCTTGCCTGATGACCTGATGGGCGAATTGATCCGCTACGTCGTTGCGCACGAAGTCGGCCACACCCTCGGCTTCCAGCACAACATGAAAGCCAGTTCAATGTATTCGCTGGCGCAAGTCCGCGACCGCGAATGGGTCAAAAAGAATGGCCACACGCCGTCTTTGATGGACTATTCGCGGTTCAACTATGTCGCACAACCCGAAGACAAGATTGACGTGCAAGACCTGATTCCGAAGATCGGCCCTTACGACAAATGGGCGACGATGTGGGGCTACAAACCGATTCCGGGCTGCAACACTTCAGCGGACGAGAAGAAGACCCTGGATGAATGGGCGCGCGAACAGGACAAAACCCCCTGGCTGCGTTTTAGCACCGCCAAATCACGCGGCGCTGACCCCGGCGAAAACACCGAAGCCGTCGGTGATGCCGATGCCGTTGCCGCAACCACGCTCGGTCTGAAGAATCTGAAGCGTGTGGCCGATATGCTGCTGACAGCTACGACCACTGAAAAGGGCGAGCCGTTTGACGATCTGGAACAGGTCTACGGCCGCATGCTGGGCCAGTGGCGGTTAGAGATGGGACACGTCACGCAGTTGGTCGGCGCATTCAATTCCCAGCAAAAACACATCGGCCAGGAAGGCGTGTTGTTTACGCCTGTGCCGAAAGAACGTCAGGCCGCTGCGGTGAAGTTCCTCAACGAAAATGCATTCGCCACGCCAACGTGGATGGTCAGGCCGGAAATCCTGCGCCGCATCGAAACCGACGGCGTGCTGGCTCGCATCAAAGCTGCCCAGCAAGGGCTGCTAACACAGTTGCTCAGCGCGGCTCGCTTCAACCGGCTGACCGAACAGGAAGCCATTGACGGTGAGAAGTCCTATCGCACCGTTGATCTGCTGGCCGATGTTCGCAAAGGCGTGTGGGGTGAATTGAATGGTACGGGAGCCGTAAAGGTTGACGCTTATCGCCGCAACCTGCAGCGCGGTTATCTGGACTTGCTGGGTGACAAACTGAATGGCCGCGCGGCAGTCACCGACGACCAGCGTCCGTTCATTCGCGGCGAACTGCGCGCATTGAATACTGATGTTGCCAAGGCGTTGCTGCGCACCACAGACCGTGCAACGCGCATGCATCTGGAAGACGCGAAGGATCAGATCGCCAAGATTCTGGATCCGAAATTCGCTGCGCCTGCCCCTGCGGCGGCGGACTTGTTCGGCAGACTCGGTCTGGACGGCGAAGAGGACTGGGAAGAGATGCTTGGATGCTGGCCGGATCACTCCATCCGCATTCGTCGGTAAGGACTGAATATCCATCAGCAGCGGGCGTTCAGAGTACCAGCTTTAGCTGGCAGCGGATCGTTTACGATCCCTGCTGCTGCGGCTAAAGCCGCCGCTACCGCCTGAAGGCGGTACTCTGAACGCCGTCCCGCCATGTGCGCACGAAATTCCCGAGTTGCACTTTTTGCATCAATCGAAAGCCGTCTTCGGTGCGAATGATGAATAATCCATTGCTCGAAACAGAAAGATTGTTCTTGCGCGAAATCACTGAAGACGATCCGGATGATCTGCTGGAAATCTGGGGCGATCCGGAAGCGATGCGTCTGTTTCCTCAAACACTCAATCGCGATCAGATGAAGGCCTGGATTGAGCGCAACGACAAACGATACCAACAATATGGCCACGGCATCTGGGCCGTCATCAGAAAGAGCGATGGCGAACTGGTCGGCGATTGCGGCTTGATGATGCAGGAAGTGGACGGTGTGGAGGAGTTGGAAGTCGGCTATCACTTCAAGCCAAGGTATTGGGGAAACGGTTACGCAACTGAAGCGGCGCGCGGCTGCATGGAATATGCTTTCACCGGGCTTGGCTGCCGCCGGCTTATCTCAATGATTCGCCCTGAAAACTTTTCATCGCGTCGTGTCGCCGAAAGAAATGGGTTAAGGATCGAGAAAGAAGTTTTCTGGCGCGGTTACCGACATTATGTTTACGTCACTAAGAAGGACTGAGGAGGTTTGGAGATTGTTGTTGAGCTTTGCCATTTTTTTCGGGTAGTCTTACTTTATGAAGTACCCATCCGAGTTGTTGACGAATGTTTACCCGAGCCAGCATCGCCCCCCAAGCTCACCTTTATTGACCATCATCTGTGCGCTGTTACTCACCATAAGCGCCACCGCCGCTCGAAGCACGCGACCGAGAATCGTACCGGGCAAAGTGCAGCCAGACGCCGCAAAGAAATCCGCCACCAGACTCAACCCATTAACCGCCAAAGATCATCGCGAGGCCGAACAAAAATTGGCCGACCTGGGTTATTGGACAGGACGAATTGATGGCCAATGGGATGCGGCTTCGCGCAATGCGCTGATTGCATTTCAAAAAGTCGAGGGGCTGAAGCGGACAGGTCAATTGACGCCTGCGAATTTTGCCGTGCTGATGAATGCAACCCGTCCATTGCCGCGCGAAACGGATGCGGCACATATCGAAGTAGATTTGCTTCGTCAGGTGCTGCTCATCGTGGATGATGCGGGCGTTGTGACGCGCGTGCTGCCCGTTTCCACCGGCAGCGGAAAGTCATTCACGTCAGAGGGTGAAACGCGCGACGCAATCACGGCGCCGGGGCGTTATCAGGTTCGATCCAAAATTCCTGGTTGGAAGAAGAGTCCGCTGGGCAGGCTGTATTACCCCGTCTACTTTATGTACGGCACGGCCATCCACGGCTATCCGTCCGTGCCGGTGAAAGCAGCCAGTCACGGCTGCGTGCGCATCCCGATGTTTGCCGCAAAGGAAATTTTCAAGACCATCCCGGTCGGGATGCCCGTGATTGTTTACAAAGAAGCATTGCCGCCGGCCACGCCGGCCACGCCGGCCACCAATTAATGTGGCTTGCGGTTCGGTGTCGGGTGTGGGGCGATTTGTTTAATCGCCCTTCCTTTAACGCCAGCGCGAGTAAGCAACTCGCGCCACATTTTTGCGGCAGCCCATGACAATCAAGACAGCGCGGCGCGCATCTTCCGTGGAATTTCAACAGGTTTGCCATCGCGCACGACAACAACGGTCATCGAACCTTCCAGCGCCAATTGCGTGCATTCGGCATCCGCGAAAATATGAAAGTCATATCGTATGGAAGTGTTGCCCAGTTTGCCTACCGTCACGCGCATGACGAATGGCGCGTCCAACGGCAAGATTTGATGAAAGACCGCTTCGACGTGCTTGCGCGGGAAGTCATAACGCACGGCCTCTTGCGCGCGATCGAACATCGCGTAGCCGACTGAGCGCAACAACTCCGTCTCGCCCTCTTCAAAGTATTCAAAGATGCGCGGGTAATGCAGCCGTCCCGCCGCATCTGCGTCGGCCCAGCGGATGCGCCGGGTTAATTCGATCGAAGCCATTTGCCCTCCTCTCATTTTTTGACAGGATTTACAGGATTGACCAGGATGAAAAATCAGTCCTGAAAACCTTGTCAATCCTGTCTATTTTTACCTGGCCAGCGTCTCGACAATTTCATAAAAGAACTTCACGCCGTCAACGAACGCCTTCTGGCCGATGCGCTCGTCATTGCCGTGGAAGCCGCCGCCCAATTCGCGCGGCGGCGCAATGAAGGGCGAAAAGCCGTAGCTGTGTACCCCCAGATCGCGAAAGAAATGACTGTCAGTGAACCCTGCCAGCACCGGATAGATAATCACTGCGCCCGGATGTTGGCGCTTGACGACTTCGCCCACAGTCTTGACCAGATCGGTATCTACTGGCGAAGCGTTCGCGGCAAAGGCCAGGATAGGTTCGATTTTGATACTGTCGTCTTTGATGACACCGCGCAGTTCAGCGATCCAACGGTCCAGGTTTTCGCCCGGCACAACGCGCGTATCAATTTCAGCGTAGGCCGAAGGCGGAATGACGTTGACCTTGTTGCTGCCGGAAAGAATCGTGACGGAGATCGTATTGCGTAAGAGCGCACGCGCGCCGGGGTCGCGTTCCACCTGCTTCAAAAAGGCTGGGTCTTTGATGGCTTCGCGAAAGTTGGCGTACTTCTCTGCCACACCCACAGGCATCAGCGGCGCCATCGCGCGAAAGGCTTGTTCGACTGAAGGGGTAAGCTGCACCGATGGTTCGTAATCGAGCAGTTTGTTCAGTGCGCGCAGCAACCGGTTGACTGCCGAATTCGGACGCGGCACCGAACCGTGTCCCGGCTCACCCGTCGCCGTCAGCCGCAGCCACGCCGGAGTCTTTTCTGCCGGGCCAACGCCGACGGCCAATACCTTGCCGTTCGCATCCACGACGTTATTGCCGCCTTCATTGAACAGGAATTCGGCGTTGGCAATCAGTTCGGGATGATGTTTGGCAAACCAGCCCGCGCCTTGCAATCCGCCCGCTTCTTCATCGGCAGTCGCCAGAAAGATCAGGTCGCGTTTGAGCGACCCATTTGTCTGGTTGCCAGTACGCTTCCCAAGACGTTGAAATGCCAGCAAGGTGACGAACTGTGCGATACCCACGGACTTCATATCCATCGCGCCGCGTCCGTATATAAGGCCGTCCTTGATCTGGCCGCCAAAAGCAGGCGCAGTCCAAAACTCCGGGCTATGCGGGACAACATCGGTGTGATTGAGCAGGATCAAGGGACGTTTGCTTCCATCGCCCCGCACGCGCGCCCACAAAGTGCCGCGTCCGGGGAACGGTTCGAAGACCTGATGTTCGATGCCTTCGCGTTTGCAGATATTCGCGAAGAATTGCGCCGCGCGCGTTTCATTGCCCGGCGGGTTGGTCGTGTCAATCTTCAGATATTCGATGAAAAGATCGAGCGCTTCCCGCTGCGCGTCTTCAAAATGGATTGCCGGTTCAGAAATTGAGATGTGCTCGACAGCTCGGGTTGTCGTCAAGCTTGCGGCAATCACCGTTGACAACACTCCCAGCAACGCGGCTCGGCGAAATATGGTCATATTTGTTCTCCGTGAATTTCCCAGTCGGGCGAAATCAAACTTTGGATAAATGAGGTAAAGCGTGGGCATCTTAAAACGGGTCATCGCAGCGAACAAACTCAAGAGCGGCGGGCCGCGCTGAAAATCCGAGATTTTGGTTGACACGCTTTTGAGCTTTGCATAGATTGCGGTTCGGCGTTGGGCGTTCAAGTCAGTTCGCCCCAGCTTAGCCGCTTCAGCGCAACAGTCATATTTTCAACCATACTTCAGTCGGCGACCGTTAGACTTCAGAGGATGACAAATGAATGACAATCAGCTTGCCGCCCGCAATCCAAATTCGCCGGTTCAATTCCCGAACGCTGTCAGAACCGCACTTTTCGTTTATGGCGATCCGCAGAACTCTGATCAGAAAGAGGCCAAGCCCCGGAAAAAATATGAGCTTCAGAAAAAAGCAGATTTAAGAATCAAAGCGCAATTGCAATCGCTCGGCTTCAAGGTCTGCGACCGCCTCGACCGCGAACTTCAGCAGGGCCACGCCAACGGCCACGACCTGGTCTTTATTTCGGCCACCGCCGACTGCTTGAAGCAGAATGATCAGCAAAGTGATCAGCAGTCCGATCACAGACCTCCAAAATATCCGCTTCGCAAAACCAGGGTGCCTATCGTTCTGGCGCAAAGCTTCCTTTACCATCCGATGGGCATGACCGGGCCATCGGAAAAGGATGATTTCGGCGTGCTGCCGGTGGAAAGCAACGAACTTCAAATTTTCCCGGGTGAGGAAATACGCGATCACCTGATGGCGGCGCGCCTGTTTCCACGGGCGTTATTCCTGGGCGAGAGCAGACAACCGCCACCCAGAGAAAGCGAGGAAGGCAAGGCAGGCGAAGAAGAGCCGGAGCGCCAACAGTATTTTTCTTTTGGCAGGCCTGATGTCGGCGCGATCAAAATCGGGTACGGCAATCACGATCCGGAAAAGGTCGCCATCTTCGGCTACGAACGCGGGCAGATGATGTACGACCTGTATGCGCCTGCGCGCCGCGTGGGCTTGTTTCTGGCGTCTGAAACCGCGCTGCACCTGACGCGACAGGGATGGGAGCTGTTCGATGCCGCCGTGCTGTGGGCAACCGCGGGCAAAGCCGAAACATTCGATTGCGTCTTTCGCCAGGAGTGGCCTGAGGTCATTCAACGCCGCATTAAACAGCGGTACGTGGCGGAAATGAGCGCAACGCTCAAATCGCAAAATCAGGCGGACTCGGCCGAGCCTCTCCCCTCGCCATCCGCCCTGCCCCGCAACCTGGTGGGGCTGGCGCTTTCAGGCGGCGGCATTCGCAGCGCCACGTTCAATCTGGGATTGTTGCAGGGTTTCAACGAACGTGGCTGGACGCGGCTTTTCGATTACCTTTCGACAGTTTCCGGCGGCGGCTTCATTGGCGCATGGTGGAGCGCCTGGCTCTCTCGCCAAAACATCCCGCCGCAGAGCGCACCGGCCAACACCTCTTCCCTGGAGCTTGAACACCCCATCTTTTTAGATATTGAGCAACCCGCAGCGCCAGAAACTTCACCAGAAATTTCAAAGGAAGAAAAAGACGAAATAGAGAAGAACAGGGTGATTAAACGGTTCGGCTTCACCGCAAAACGAGTAAAGAATGCGGACGATTTCATCCGCCGTTTGCTGCCTGCGTCCAAACACACCGCGCCTTTGCCCCAATCCGCCGCGCCCATGCACAAACTCGGCGTGCGGCATACGCCCAAGCACGGCGCGCAACAAATGCCAAAGCAGGCTGCGCCGCAGCAGCAAAGCATGCACGATACTCGTGACCAGCTTTCACGCGAATTGTGGGACGCCGTTAGCGCTGGCGGGCTGAGCCAATCCAATTCGACTTATGACTGGCAGACGCTGCTGGAAGTCTTTCGCGCCGAGCTAAAAGGCGATCCGTTGCGGAAATATCTGCAGATTGACAAGTGCAGGCTGCTGCTGGCGAAAGCTTTTAAGGGGAGAACGACCAAAGAGGGCAAACGGCTGGACGATGACGAAACGCTGAAAGAATTACTGAGAGACAAAAAAAATGACCAGCTCCGCCTGATTCTCGATGAGTTGCGGCAAGTGATCCTTGACCGGCTCAATGACTACGTCTTCGACCCGGAAACAGACCTTTACAGTTCAGAGGCGTTCCAGAATCGGCAGATCGCGTTGACGGGAGCCACGCATCGGCTGGCGCAGGAAGCGCCCGAAGGCGAGCGCAAACATCTGCTGACACGACTGCTGCTTGAAGAGGCGTATCCGTTTGAACTCGGGCGGGGCTTTTTCCCACCCCGCGAGCAAATTGTTCCGCAACAGGCCAGGCTGTCCTATCTGGAGGCCGCCGGCGATGGCTCACTCAACGAAGAGGTCGCCAGCGATCTGCTTTCGGCAGGCCGCGATCCGATCCATCACCTGCGGTTGTTCGCCAACTACCTGACGCCGCGGCGCGGACTGTTAAGCAGCGACACCTGGCGCGCGGTTTCTGTTTTTTCGCGCAATTTGCTGATGACCTGGTTCATGCTTCTGCCAATTCTGATTGTGCTTATCTTGCTGGGGCAACTCTATTTTATCGTCCATCCGAATTGGGGCTGGAAGTTTTTCGATGCCGAGGCGTGCAAGCACTTTTCTCAAAGAGAGCTGCTTGTCGGACTGGCAAGAATCGCGCTTCGCCCGCCGGGTTTGTTGCTGGCGTGGGCGCTGGCGCTGGTGATTCCCTGGCTGTTGGTGCCGGAGGTGGATTTGTGGGAGATGGACGCCAAACGTTGGTGGCGCTTCAAAAGACCGCAGTGGTGGGTCGGGGCGTTAAGAACCGTGGTTGTGCCATTGTTGGTCATCGCCGCCATCGTCCCCGCCTTGCCGCAGCCGATTGACTGGCCGCGGAAGCTTTTAAGCCCGTGGTTCCTGGTGCCCCTGCTCGGCACTTTGCTGGTGGTCGTCTCCGGGTATTGTTCCACTCTTTCGTTGACGGGCCGGAAGCAATGGAAGCTGACCGCGTTGCGCCATCGGATCACGATGGCGCATTCAAGGTTGCTGGTGACGACGACCACCTTGTTGCTGGTGCTCTGCGTCCCGGTCGCGGGGCCGCTGCTGGTGGATTACCTGCTTGATCACACCGACCAGGCCGGCGATATGTTTCGCAGGGCGGGGACTGCGGGCGTTGCGCTGGCGATTGCGGCGGCGCTGGCCGGCGCGATTTTCACTGCCTTGAAAGGAGCGCCCAGCCGCAGCGACCAGCCGCGCAAAAGAAAACCCGCCGCCCGAAACCGTCTGATTTTTGCCGTCACTCCGTTGCTGGTCTTGATCGTGCTGGCGTTTGGCTTCTCCTGGCTGACGCGCCGTCTGATTCAAATCATCAGCCAAAAACCCGGTATTCAAAAGGGCATGGTGCTGGGCGCGTGCCTAGGCATCCTCTTCGCGCTCTTTCTGGTGTTGGCGGAAATCAAATGGAGGAGTCGTTGGGAATTCCGGCTGTCGCTCGCCTTCTGGGGGCTGCTGCTGGTCTGGTGGCTGGCCAAAACCAGCGAGTTGGCCCTCTGTTCAGAATGCATAAACGGAACGGCCGACTGCCGCGAATGGACGGGTTGGCTATGCGCCCAAGTCAACCGGCTGAAGCAATGGCGTCAAATCAGCATCCCGCAAGTGCTTCAACAAGCGACCTGGTTTTTGGCAATCTTCCTTGCCTGGTGGACAGGCGTGATGATCAGCTTGCGGTTCGGAATGGCAAAATCCGTGCGGGCAAAAAAACGCAGCCTTCAAAGCGCTGCGGGTGCGGGGCCAACCAGTCAGACAAGTCCGTCAATGCGCCAGCGACTCATCGCGATGGTGGCGCACAAACCTGTCAGCATTGGCATCCTGGCGATTTCCGCCAGTTGCTCTCTCTTTTATTACGAAGCCGGTGTGCATCCGCCCGCATCCGACATTCCGGGAAAGACGTTCATCGTGGGAGCCATTCTGGTCTGTTTGCTCATCACGTTCCTGGAGATGCTAGATCGGCAGGGCGACAACGTGCGGGCACGCTGTCTGCTGGCAGGAGTCTTCGTGGTTCTGCTGATTTTTCTGGCGCTCAAGCTGTTGCCCGCCGAAAGCAACAGTGAATCCGTCAGGAATGCCGCCTTCGGGTTGTTCGGATTGCTGCTCAGTTGGATTGTGGTGTTGGGCTGGACGACGGATCCGAATCAACTCTCGATGCATTTGTTTTATCGTGCGCGGCTGACTCGCGCTTATCTGGGCGCGTCGAATGTCGGCCGCAGCGAAAACCGCAAAGCGATTACCGAAATTGATGTCAATGACGACCTACTAATGAAAGACCTGGAAAACTGCGCGCGCGGCGGCCCGTATCACATCATCAATACGACGCTGAATCTGGTGGGCGGCAGTGACCTGGCAACAACGCAGCGTTCGGCAGCGGTTTTCGCGTTGACCAAAAACTACTGCGGATCATCGCGCACCGGTTATCGCGACACCCGCGAATACATGAACGGCAAGCTGACGCTCGGTTCGGCGGTAGCCATCTCCGGCGCGGCGGCCAGCCCCAGTATGGGGTCGCTGACGCCCAGCGCGGCCCAAGCCATGCTGCTGACATTGCTCAACGTCCGGCTGGGATTCTGGGCGCCGACGCCGAACAAAGACTACTGGCGCGAATCGCAAGCGCGGCTCTGGCCGTTCTTGCTGCTGCGCGAGTTTCTGTCGCAGACCAATGACCTGGCTTCGCACTGTTACTTGACCGACGGCGCGCATTTCGACAACACGGGATTGTATTCGCTGGTCGAACGCGGTTGCCGCTACATCGTTATCTCCGATTGCGGCGCCGATCCCGAAATGCAATTCCACGATTTGGGCGAAGCGATCCGCCGCTGCCGGATTGATTTTGGCGCGGAGATTGACCTGGACCTCAGCCCGTTGCTGGCCCACGAGCTTGGAAAATCGGCGGAGCATTTCGCCATCGGTTTGATTCAATATTCGCGCCGCCACTTCGAATCGCTGCGCCACGAAAATACTGAGGAGAAGTTCCGCAAGGGCATCATTATCCTCTTCAAACCCGTGCTGACCGGCAGCGACGAAGATGCCGACATCACGCAATATGGACGCGAAGACGGGCGCCGCTTCCCGCACCAGGCAACCACCGATCAGTGGTACGACGAAGCGCAGTTTGAAAGCTACCGGCGGCTTGGCCAAATCACTGCGCACTCGCTGCTTGACGACTTGGACAAGATTTCCGAACTGGATGGCATTCTCAAACGGCTGAAGAACGGCGAACCAATTCTGGCAACCGACATCGAAACACTTTTCGGACGCATGTTGGACAAAGCCAAAAAGAATTTCCCGACGAAAAAGAAGGAAGGCATTGGGGTGGACGAAGTCGAAGACTAGATCGGTTTGCGATTGCGTGTTGCCACAGAGTCACGGAGGCACAGAGAAAGCCAAGACAGCTCTGTGTCTCTGAGTCTCTGTGGCAGATTCCATCTGCGCAAATGAAAACCGATCCAGGATCAATGCCACGCAGCATCGCAGTGGCCAACCGCGCGCGCCATTGCCCGCAGCGACGCTTGCGCAAACCGCCGCTGTAACCTGCGCACGACCGGAGAGCCGAGTTTGGCCAGCAAAGCATTCGGCCGCGAAAACGCCAGCAGGTCATACCACACGCTGCCGTCATCGTGCCGCCATTCGATGCTGAATCGCTCTTCGCCGCGTTCGCCGTGCGCGGGCAATGTGCCATAGGCAAAACCGAAGCGCCGCATCTGATCGCTTTCTTCATCCAGCACGTAAACGATCCGCGCCGGATGCAACGACCAAAACCCAAAGTGCCCAGCCAACACCCCGACTGTCGTTCCGGTTTCGATGGGCGCGGCTTCGATCGTGGCAGCTTCGATTGGGGCAGTCGGCCAGCACAAACTCACCCAGCCGATGTCGAACATCTTCCACTGCCGCAGTGCGGCAACGGAGGCGTTGAACATCGCCTCACCATTGCCCAGACAAATGCGATTGTGATCTACGTCATATCCCGCAGGTGCATTGGCAGGCACAGCGCCTTTCGTCGCGCCAACCTCAGCGTAGCTGAAGGGCAGATGACGCTGCGATTTGATGAATCGGCGCATGTATTCGTCTGAAGGTTTGGAGAAACGGAACATCGTTCAATCAAATTCAACGCGGCTGGCGGAAGTTTCAGTGCCAAACCGGCCAACGACAATCTCGGCTTTGAAATAGTTTTCGCCTTTGATCGGAGCAGCGGCAATGCGGCGCAGCATCGCGATCTGGCCAACGTGCGTCAGCGCGTCGGCAATCGGCCCTTGAAATAGCTTTTCCGCAGGCGCCATCAAAGGTTCATCCGAAGCCAGGTATTGATCGAAGGCTTCGAGCACGCGATTGAATCGCGATGTTTCTTCCGCCCACGCCAGTGGAGCCGAATCGCGCCAGACATATTCGCCTTTCGCCATGTGCAACGCCCAATCGAACAGGTCGCCGATGTGCGCCAGAATCTGCGCCGGGGTTCTGACCAAATTTTTATCCTGCTCATTGACGCAAAACTCGGCGAAGCCCTCCGGCGGATTGGCAATGGCTTTTCCGCCGCGATAAGCCACCGTGGCAATCGTATGGCGCAGCATCTGTCGCGCAGTGTTTGCAGGTGTCGTGCTCATTTTGTTCATCTGGTTACTCCTTCCTGTTATTGTCCTTTTTTGATCAGCCAGACTTCAGCAATCTGTGTCCCGCGCCCTGCCCCGTGGCTGCCCGGCCCTTGCGTCCACGCGAGCGTTAGCTCGCCGTCGGCGGTTGCCTGACGAGGAATGTCGAATTCCAATGGGCGCGTCTCTTTGTTGATCAGCGGGTGGACTTCGTATTTGTCGTCGGCCACCAGCCGCATCAGTTCCTGACGTGGGCCAACGTACGAGACACGCACCCTGTATTGCGCTGTCTTGTCCAATCCCGTATAGCGCATGCGGAGTGGAGTTTCATAAAACGTCTCGGCGATGTCCCACCATGAAAATGGCCCGGCAGGCTCCGGCCCCATCCCCAACAGCGCAAAATCATCATTAGCCAAATTGCGGGCCAAATTGCGTGAAGCGTCAGAATAACTGCTGGAGTTGATGACTGGCGATGCGAGAAACGCAGGGTCTTGCTCAAATCCTGCTTCGGGCAGCAGGTGCGGCTGTGCGCCCACTTTACCTAAATCGTCGTAAAAGCCACCCGGCCCCGGATTCTTCCAGTTCACAATCTCATCCAGCATCTTCGCGCGCTCCGCTTCCGGGCGGGGCTTGCGAATCTCCGCGAACTGCCGCTTCAGCCAGAGCCGGTTATTCAGCGGAAAATCAATTGTGTTCAAGTTCGCTCCGCGCCCGACCGCGATGGCCTGATACTTCTCGACGCTCAGTTGCATGCGAATGCTTTGATAAAGCGCCTCGCCCAGTTCAAATGTTCGCGCGCGAAAGTCCCGTGCAACAGGCTCGGTCACGGCGCGGTCAAGAATCTTCTCCGCTTCGTTCATCGCCGCCAGCGTTCCCATCCGCCTCGCCTGACGCAGCTTCTCCATCGCCTGGTCTTCCAGCGTGGTTTCATACAGCAGACGGCTGCGCACAACCCCATCGTAATACGCGCGATAGAGAGCCTGCTGAAACCGCCAGTTCAGCAAATCCTGTGGCGAAGCCGATCGCTCCATCGCCTGAAACTGTGCCAGCGTGGGCTGCACGCTGCCGTTTGCAGCCAGCGGCCCGGCCCAGTTGCGTTCAAGTGCCAGCAGGCCTTGCGCGAAAGTATCTTCGTATCCTGCTCCGATAAAATAGCGGCTGTAATCGCGCAGAATCTCCATCACATCAGCATCCGGGTTCCAGCCCAACGCGCTCCAGACAACTTTGTTCACATCGTCGTTGCAGCCTTCTGAGTAGGTGATGTACCCAACAGCCATCTGCGGCTGAGTGAAACGGAAGATGTGGGCCATCTGCGTCGGGCGCGGATTAATGGGTTCGCGGCCTTCAGTCAGCAGAAAGGCCGTGTCCCAATCGGGCACGGGATATTGGCTGTTGCGGCTGTGCGTGATGTCCGGATAATGACGGATCGGATATTTTGCGGGAATCGCCGCGCGCAATTGTTTGGCGGTTGTGCGCGACTGCGGGCCGTAAACAATCCCGCCCAGCCATGTCGGTTCGGTCTTCACAATGCCCAGAAATTCATCCAGCCACTCTTGCGTGAAGCCCTGCGGCGCAACCCACATCGTCGCCTTCGGATGAAACCGGCGCAGATTGGCAGTCTGCTTTTCCAGCAATGCCATCAAGTATTTCGGCTGCGTATGGCCCGGATCGCCGCCCGGAACCAGCACCGCATCCACACGCGGCAGTTTCTTAAAGACTTCGCCCCATTCGTTCAGGGCGAACTCCACCGTCTTCGGGTCGGAGTAATCCTTGTCCAGCGCCGGATACCAGACCCAGACATCAATGCCGTATTCGTCACAGATGCGCGACATTCCGATCATCATCTCCATCTGCGGCAACGGAAAATGCGGACTGTCAGGGTCGTCATCCGAACGCGGCGGAATCAGTTCGATCGCGTTCGCTCCAAAGACTGCCAGATCGCGGATGTACTGCTCCCACATCTGAAGCGTCCAGCCGTCGTAAGAATTGGTCTTCGGGCGAAAACCAAGCTGGTGCCCTCGCAGTGGATACTTCGGCGCGGTCGTTAGATTCAGCGCCGCAGGCAGCAGGATCTGCTGTTTTGTCATATGCAGGCTGCGCAGCAAATGCCCGACACCGAACAGCACGCCACGCGCGTCGTTTCCGAGGATAGAAACTCGATTGCCCTCAGTCAGGATTTGATAGCCCTCCGTAGGGCGCGGATTTTTTTGCGATTGGCGGCTGATGGAAATCACACTGATCGCGCCGGTCGGCGCCGTCGTGCTGCGTTCCCAGCGAATCTGCGTGCGCCGTTCTACTTCTTCGATCAGCATCTGCACGGCTTTATTTTCCGGCCCGGTCAATTGTGGGGGTACAACAATCAACGCCCTGGTCAGGTCTATCGGCAAAGCCTCACTTGCTCGCGCTTGTGTTGCATCGTTGCAAAGCATTGCTGTCGCGAACAAACAGCCCAGCAGTATCAATATCAGCCTTTGATTCTTCCGAACTCGCATGAATTTTCTCCGGTTGTTAGAACTGTAATTGCGGATGAACTCTTCGCGGAATGAATACAAGATATCGCGACAAAACGCACGTCTCGGCGTGGGGTATGACACCGCAGATCAAAAAGAATGAAAAAAATGCTCACCAGTGCGAAAAATTTTCCTACCTATCTGGACAAAAATGAGGACGTGTTTATAATGCGAACACCTCTCCCCCATCACTGCTTCGGTTCGAGAGTAATTAGCAGTATAGGAAGTAAACGCTAAACCCAAAATTGGAGGGTGTGCCCCGATGCGTTGTAAACATTGTAACTATCAGGTCTTTACGTATTCTCGTTGCTGCCCGAATTGTGGTCGAGTAGTTCAAATTCAGGTGGTTGCTCAATCCCAGAACAAGACTCCCGAAACTCGCCTTGATTTCTGGGTTGCTGGCTTGCGCAGGCAGCTTCATTTGCCCCCGGTGCGCCGCACGACAGCATAAACATTTTTCCCCGTGGTTCGCATTGCAGAAAGCCTCGCCGCTGATGATGACAACATCAAAAGTGGCGAGGCTTTTTCTTTTTCCCACCAATCAGCTTAAAGCCGTTCGTGTTTAAGGGCAGCGTAGAAGAATCGAGATGCTGGCGGTGTTTGTGTTGACTGCCGCGAGATCAAGTCGGCCATCACGGTTAAAATCTCCAGCGGTCAAAGCGGTCGAGCCGGTTCCGATGGCGAAGTTGGCAAACTGGCCAAACGTCCCATTGCCGAGGCCGGGCAGAACGGCGACCTGGCCGACATTTGAAAATGTCACGACCAGATCGAGATTGCCATCACGGCCGAAATCCGCAGTCGTCACAGCCAGTGGCATACTGCCGGAGCCGGTCGAGAAGTTTTGCGCCGGGCTGAATGAGCCACCATTTTGGCCCAGCAGTACAGACACAGTCCCGCTTTGCGAATTGGCAGTAGCCAGATCGAGCTTGCCGTCTTTGTTGAAATCACCGGCAGTGATTGATAGCGGCTGATTGCCAACCGCGAAATTCGTCTGCCCGCCAAATACGCCGTTACCCAGATTGAGCAGCCGCGTCACAGTGCCCGTGGCGCACACAACGGCCAGATCGAGCTTGCCATCGCCGCTGAAGTCGCCGGCAACCAGCGCGTGCGGGAAAGAGCTGGTCGCATAGCTCTGTTTCGGCTGAAAGATGCCGACTCCCGTGCCAAGCAGAATCGAGACGGCACTGGAGTTCACGCAGGCTACGGCCAGATCGAGATGGCCGTCCTGGTTGAAATCGCCTGTGATGACAGCCGTCGGAGCGGAATCGGTTGTGTAATCGTGCTTCGGCCCGAATGTCCCGTCGCCAACGCCAAGCATCACTGAGACAGTGCTACCCGATCCATTCATCCCGTAATTGGCGACCGCCAGATCGAGCTTGCCGTCTTCGTTGAAATCCCCAGTGACAACTGAACGTGGACCGACGCCGGTGGCGAAGCTGATCTTCGGCATAAATGATCCGTTGCCCACGCCTCGCAGGATCGAGACCGTGTTGCCGCCTGAATCGGCGACGGCTAGATCGAGTTTGCCGTCGCGGTTGAAATCGCCCGTGATGACGGCGTAAGGCTGATTGCCGGTGGCGAAGTCGGTCTTGGCGCAGAAGGTCGTCGCCGAAGCGAAAGCCGTCGTGTTGCAGAGCACGGACACATCATTGCTGCTTTCATTGATGATGGCCAGATCGGGTTTGCCGTCCTGGTTGAAATCGGCGGCGACGATCTGATGCGGGTTGTTGTGCGCGCTGAAATCGGTCTTTGCGCCGAAGCCGCCAGCACCATTGCCCGGCAGGATCGAGACGTTGCCGAGAGTCTGCGAAACAGCCAGGTCAATCTTGCCGTCGCCATTGAAATCAACCGCTGTCACGGCCTCCAACGAGACGCCCAGCGTGATGCTGCTCGCCGAACCGAAGGTCCCGTCCCCATTGCCCATCAGAGTCGAAATGGAAACCGCGCCTGTTCCGTTGGCCGTCGCCAAGTCCAGCTTGCCATCGCCATTGAAATCGGCAGCGGCGATCCAGGTCGGCCCTGTGCCGACAGTCCATTGGCTGCCCGGCGCAAAGCCTCCGCCGCCGTTGCCGAGCAGAACGGTGACCTTATTGCCCTGCCCCAAAAATCCGCCAGCCGCGACCGCCAAGTCCAGCTTGCCGTCGCGGTTGAAATCTCCCGTGGCGATGCAGACCGGCCCCATGGCAGTCGTAAAATCCTGTTTCGCGCCAAACGTTCCGTTGCCATTGCCGAGAAAAATCGAAACCGTCGTGCCCGCGCCGCTCACTCCGTGATTGGCGACGACCAGATCGAGCTTACCGTCGCGATTGAAGTCCGCCGCGATGATGAATGCAGGCCCCGCGTTGGTAGTCGGATAGCTGTTGGTCTTGACGAACATGCCATTGCCGGTATTGATCAGAATCGCCACCGTGCCGCTGCCGCCGGCAGTCGCCAGATCGGGTTTGCCGTCGCCATTGAAATCGCCGACGGCAATTGAAAATGGATTGGGGTCGGTCGAAAAATTCAGCGCCTGGCCGAAACCGCATCCGCCAGTGCTGAGCAGAATCGAGACCGTGCTGCTGTTGGTATTGGCAGTCGCCAGATCGAGCCTGCCGTCGCCGTTGAAATCCGCCGTCACGATTCCTTCAGGAAGCGCGCCAACAGGATAGTTGGCGGGGCCTGAGAACGAGAACTGTGCCTGCGCCGCGGTGGCCAACCAGAGCAGCGAGACGAGCAACACAAAACCGCGATAAAGAAATGAATAGCTGATCATAAAGTTCCTCCTTGCGAGTAAGCGGGAAAGGACGGGCAGCGAAAGTGCGCGTCCTTGCCCGCTTCTCGTGCAGCGCCGTTGACACGGCTACTGCGAGTTGCGGCCAACCAGCAGCGGGTCAGTAGTTGTTTGAAGACAACACCTCGCCGACGCGCGGAATCCAGCAATTGTGGTTGTAGTCCTGGAACTTGATGGGCACGCTATGAAATTCGTTCCAGTTGGTATGGCTGTAGCCCAGGTCCCAACCCTGGCGAACATCGAAATGCAGATGCGGCCCGAAGGAAGAACCTGTGTGACCGGACAAAGCCAACACCTGGCCCCGATGCACTTGCTCCTGGGGGTTGACCATGACGCCGTTTTGGCTGAGGTGAAAGTAAACGCCAAACGTGCCGTCGGCGTGTTCGATGACCAGATAATTGCCCACGCCGCTGTAGCCGCCATTCCAGCGCACCGCGCCATCCACGCTCTGCGCAGGCAGCGTCAGCCACTTGGCGAGGGCGATGTCTGTCGGCTGGATATCAACCTGTTTGGACACGATGTCATAACGCATGACCTGCGTGCCCCTGAAGAAGGTGACTTTGCCCAGACCGCCGCCGCCGCCAACCATTGCGGCGTCCACGCCCGTCAGCCACGCAGCCGGCCAGCCCTTCAGCACCGACAAGGGGAAGGGCCCCGCGCGCCGTTTGTCCGTGGCAAAGTTATAAACCATCCACTCGCCGTCTTTGAAAAAGTAGGCGTCGCCGCGCCAGTTGTAGACCGCGTCAATGCCCGTGGCCCAGGATTGCGGCCAGTTTCCCCAGTGGCCCAGGATTGATTTGGGATAGCCCGCATCAACCGTCTTGGTCGCCACATCCAGCCGCAGATAATCCGGGCCTTTGAAACAATAGATTTTGCCGTTCTCCCAATTGACAGCGTCGTCAAAGCCATTGGCCCAGGCCGCGGGCCAGTTGTTGATGCCCTGGCTGATCGGTTTATACCCCTGCACGACTTTGTCGCCGTAGCTGTCGTAGATCATGAATTTGTCGCCCTTGAACAGGTAGACGTTGCGATCTTCGATGCTATTGCCCTTTTCCGACTCCGTGAAATCAACCACCTTGCCCGGGCGCGCTGCCAGCACCAGGCCGTTGACCGGATGGTCGAAATCAAAGGCGTAGGCTTGCAAACAAGTTGGGTCGAATTGCTTGCCCGGATCAGGTTTGCAATGTCCGGCCTTCGGATCGTCCCAATTACCTTTGCCGAGCACCCAGGCCGGATCACTGGTGAAGGGCAGGCGGTAATAACTTTTCGGATCCGGGTAGTTCGCTCGATCTCCGGTCGCATCATTTGGGCAGTAATCCACCACGTCGGTCGTCTCGCGGCAGTAAAGGTAATCCGCCTCGGCTTTGGCGATCTTCGCATTCAGGGCTTTGATCTGAGCGGCGATGGCGGCCTTCTGGCCTGGCTCAGCCTGTTGTAAATCAGCCTGCAGCATCGCGCGTTCATCCTTGAGTGTGTTCAGTTGATTAAGTAACCCCTGACACGGATCGTTGACTGTGGCAGTGTTTGGCAACGCGTTGCCTGCGGCATTTGTGGGAATCATCAATTCAGCCGCAGCAAAGAGTGCGGCGCAAAATAACAATGTCAAACAAAGAGACAGCCGCTGGCGCGCGCCAATGCATTTGAAACGGAATGGCTGTCGCTTCAATACTGACGGTTCAAGATGATTTGCTATTGAGGAAATCGTTTGGTTCATATAACTCCCTTGATAATTTCATTGACTGAGCAGCGGCCTCGGTGAACGCGGACGCGCGGCGACCATGTCAACCGAGGCCAGTTGTGGCTATCGTCTAGCCGCTGGTTATGGATTGGGAAACCACGCTCGTATTACCAACGCATTCAAAATAATCGGAGTTGGTTATGATTTCTTTGGACAACAGTAATAAGCTGCCGTTTTTACTGTCCTGATACAAAGAAGAGATAAATTGTATGCATAAATTCTCCGGGTTGATGATTTTGCTTTTCTGTCTCTGCGCCGGGCTGCGTTCTGTTGGAGCGCAATCCACGCCGGCGTCTTCCGCCACTGAACAACTTGCTGCCGCACTGGTGGCTGCGCCGGACGAAGCGGCGCGCGCGGCTTTGCTGGCGCGGCAACCGGAACTCGTCACAGCGGAGTTGTGGCGAGTGCTTGCGCGGCTAGGTCAAAAGGCAAACCTGCGCGGCGAGCACCGGCAGAGCATCGCGATTCATCGTCTGGCGCAGCAGATCGCCGAGCGGCTGGATGATCGGGAAGGTTTGGCGGCGGCGTTGTCCGGCATCGGTCTCGGCTACACGGGAATGGGCGATTACGCCTTGGCGCTGCCGATGCTCCAGCAGTCTCTGGCCGTGAGCACGGCACACCAGGATCGTCTGGGCGAAGCCAGAGCGTGGGGCAATCTCGGCATACTCTACTGGCATCAGGCCAGCTACGATCAAGCACTTGATTGTTGGCGCAAGAGTCTGGCCATCTTCACTGCGCTCGGCGACCGCGAGCATATGGCTGCGTCGCAAACCAATATCGCCAATGTCTATTTCGCGCAGGGTGAGAACGATCTGGCCCTGGAGCAATACCAACAGGCGCTCGCCGCAGCCGAAGCCCTCCGCAATCAACGCGGCATTGGCGTTTTGCTGAACAACATCGGGAGCATCTACAGCAGCTTGGGCAATCAACGGCTGGCGCTGGAATATCACATGCGCAGTCTCAAATTACGTGAGTCCAACGAAGATCGGCCGGGGATGGCGGCGGTGCTGCATAACATCGGGAATCTTTACTACCGCCAGGGCAACTTCGATCTGGCGCTGGACTACTACCGCAAGAGCCTGGCGCGGCATGAAGAAATGGACCAGAAATTCGAGATCGCTCTGGCCAAGGCCAATCTCGGACGGCTGTTTTTCGAGCAGGGCAACTTCGCGCTCGCGCGAGATTATTACGGGCAAAGCCTCGCGCTGCGGCAAGCGCTGTCTGACAAAGACGGC
>JBBQVH010000107.1:0-28421 GCA_038211695.1 Blastocatellia bacterium
TAGTGGTGGCCAATGGCGCTGTTGTATTATGACTCACAGATTTAGTACACTTTGAAAGAATATGAAAGACTTACCGCCAAATCCTCAAAACCTTCCTGGCAGCAGTCACTAGACACTGCTGCCTGCACGTTCGCAGGATCATTTTGTTTGTTACGTTCCGTTTGGCGGAGTTACTTGATTGCGACTTTGATCGTGTTTGAAGTCTTTGCGCCAATCATCCCAATCATCATAGTTACATCAACTTCGCCACTGCCAATCAGACTGCGTGGGATCAGGACGTTGGCTTGATCCAGCCCCACGAAATCGCCTTGTGGCCCGGCGTAAATCACATTCCCGGCGGTTGCGCCAAATTTGACGCTGACGTTTGGCAATCCGCCGTTGCCACGGAATCCGGTGCCGAACAGCAACAGGTACACCTGATCTGTCGCAGGCCCCAGATCAATCGGGATCGCCGAAAAGCTGCCCGTCACGGGGTTGAATTGACCGACAGGTTCAAAGCTTTGCGAATTGTCGGCTTTGATGCGCAGCACATTGGCGGCGGCCAATCCCGTGCCGCTGGCGTTGGCGGTAAACAGGCCCGGCGAAACGCCGGTAATATTGACCGTACCAACCGAAATCGAGCCGTCGCTGCTGGTGATGGTGACCGTCGCCGCGCCCGCAGCCGTCCCCGCCGGAACCAGATAGTTGACCTGCGTCGGCGCAACGAAAAACAGCGGAGCCAGCCGCCCGACACCGTTGTTATCGCGCACGCGAACGGTCGTTCCACCAATGGAGGTCGGCAACGGAAGTGGATCAGTGGCAACCTGCGTGACTGTTGCCAACCCGGTGCCGAACGCGGCGACGATCTGTTCCGCAGCCAGATCTCCCCCGGCAAAACTGGCAGCAGAAACGCTGGCGACAGGGCGCGCGATGTTGACCGTTCCGGTATTCCACGTGGTCGTCAGCACGTCAGCGTTCGCGTTGACCACTTCGCGCACGATGGGCTGGTCGCCGAATCCGATCTGAATCGAATTGGCCGTGCCGTTGACGGGCACACTGAAGGTCAGTGCGACCAGCTTGCGGCTATTGCCTGCGGAGATCGAAGTACCCGGCGTCACCGCCAGAGTAATGCCGATGCGGCCTTGCGCGGCCTGCATCAGGTTGGCGTTGAACATCGGACTGGTCACGTCCGCCCCCGCTGCTGCGCTGACGAAATTCAACTGCGCCGGATCAAACGTCACGCTAAACCCGAAGGCGTTTTCGTTACCCTGCGCGTCCAGTTCGACAAAGGTCGTGAACTGCTGACCGCGCTGCGTGGCAACGCTGGTGATGCGGGCGACTCTTGATTGCAGATCGCGGATTGCGGATTGCGGATTGATCAGGCCATCCTGCGCGTTTCTGAAATCAAATGGAGATTCGGCTGGACCACTAGGATTGCATCCACCAATCCGCATCCAGCCCGTCTGGCCGCAATCCCCAGTCCGCAATCCGGCAAAGGCCGGCCCGGTCGGTCCGCCCGCCGGAACCACCGGATCAAGTCCCGAAGCATACCGCCCGGTCTGCACCCAATCCGAAATCGTAATTGCGCCGTTGCCCAGTGTCGCGCGCGGCGAGGTATCGGCGCGTTGGAATTCACTGCCGACCGCAGCCACATCGAACCCGGCGGCAAAACGCCCGGTCTGCACCCAATCGGCAATCGTCACACTATTGTTGCCGCTGGGCCGTGGCGTCACATCGCCTTCGTAACCGGCGGCAATCGTCACCGCGCCATTGGTGTAATTGGCGCTGAGCGTTTGTCCGTTCAGATCGGTCACGCGGCGCACTGTCGGCGAATCGCCAAAGCTGATGGGCGTCGTGGTGGCGTTGACGCCGGTCAACACAACGGCGGTCAGCACCAGAATCTGCCGCGTGCCGGCATCGAACTTCTGCCCCTGCGGCAGAGTGATGCTGATACCGTAACGGCCTTGCTGCGCTTGCGATGAATTGGTGTTGAGCGTCGCGCCCGCTGACGCCGCGTCTCCGCCCAGCGTAAATTGCGGGCTGGTCAGAATGGTGGCGTCCAGCGAAACGCTGAATGACAACCGGGCTTCATTCCCCTGCGAAACCAGAGTGAACGGTACGGTCGCCAATCCGCCCGATGCCGCAATCACCGGCGCGGCGTTGATGAACCGGTTGGACGTGATGACATTGACGGTCGCCGTCGCAGTCGCACCGCCTTGCGCCTGTGGTAATGCAGCGGTGATCGTCACGCCGGTTCCCACGCCTACGCCCGTCACGCTGAAATCCGTCGAAGTCGCATTGGCGGCAATCGTCACGGTTGCAGGCACACTCACCAATCCCGCGTTTGAAGAAGTCAGCGTGACGGTGACGGCCTGTGTTTGCGGCGCGCTGATCGTGACGGTCATCGTTGCGGAGCTGCCCTGCTGGACTTCCAATGTCGCCGGGCTGAGCGAGAGCGACGCTTCTGAAATGATCTTGGCGACAAATACGTCCGTGCCTCCGCCGTACGCGACCAGTGGAAACTGAATGTTGAAATCCGGCGACGCCGTCGCGCCCGTAACGTAGGCCGTGCCCGCCGCGTTGACGGCAAGCCCGGAGCCTTGATCATTGTTACTGCCGCCCAGATAGGTAGAGTAAACGAATCCGGTTCCTTGCGGATTGAACTTGGCGATGAAGGCGTCGTTATTGCCGCGATTGTTTGCCTGTATTGGATTTTTAAGCGGGAAGTTAAGCGACGCCGTCAGCCCCGTGACATAGGCGTTGCCGAACGGATCCACCGCAATCGCACTTCCCACATCCGCAAAGCTGCCGCCCAGATAAGTCGAATAGCTGAGCGCCGTGCCTGCCGCATTGATCCTGGTCACGAACGCATCCTGATCGCCTCCGCCGTAGGTGGCTTGCAGCGGCGTTTGCGTGGGGAAGTTCAGCGACGCCGTCGAACCCGTGACATAAACATTGTTCGATTGATCCAGCGCAATGGCATTGCCCAGATCGGCGCGCTGCCCGCCCAGATAGGTTGAAAAGACCAGCGATGCGCCGTCCGGATTGACCTTCGTCACGAAGGCGTCCTGCTGGCCACGATTGGCCGGTTGCAGCGGATTCTTGGTATTGAAATCGCCCGACCCCGTGTTGCCGACAATGTAGGCATTGCCCGCGGAATCCACTGCGACGCCCGCTGCTTCGTCCGTGCCCGCGCCACCCAGGAAGCTGGAGTAGGTGAGCGCCGTGCCCGCAGAATTGATGCGCGTGATGAACGCGTCGCCCTGCCCGCGATTGGTGGGTTGAAACGCGCTCTGCACGGGAAAGTCATCGGAGAAGGTGCTGCCGGTGACGAACGCATTTCCCGCCGGATCAACCGCGATGCCGCGTCCGCCATCGCCGAACGTGCCGCCCAGATAGGTCGAATAGATGACGTTCGTGCCCTGCGAGTTGAACTTCGCGACGAATGCGTCCAGCCCCCCGCGATTGACCGCTTGAATCGGGTTGCGCGTGGGAAAGTTGGTCGAAGTCGTCGCGCCCGTGATGTAAGCGTTGCCGCTGGAATCCACGGCAATGGCGTTGGCCGTGTCAGAACCGTTGCCGCCGAAATAGGTATTGAACGCGATGCTCGAAGCGTCGGCGAAAATCTTGCTGACAAAAACTTCCAGCCCGCCTTTGCTGATCGCTTGGATCGCACCGACCACCGGGAAGTCGTTCGAGCTGGTGTAGCCCGTGATGTAGGCGTTGCCCGCCGTGTCCAGCGCGATGCTCGATGCCAGGTCTTCGCCGCTGCCGCCCAGATAGGTCGAATAGTCGAGGGAAGCGCCGTTGGCGTTGATCTTCGTCACGAACGCATCCAGCCCGCCGCGATTGGCTGCCTGCAACGGATTTTTGGTATTGAAGTCGGTCGAGCGCGTGTCGCCCGTCACGTAAGCGTTCCCGCTGGGATCGAGCGCAATGCCGAATCCCAAGTCATCTGACGTGCCGCCCAGATAGGTTGAATACACCAGTTGCCCACCGCTGATGCTGAGCTTCGAGACAAACACATCGAAGTTGCCGCGATTGGTGCTCTGCAAGGGATTTTTGGTATTGAAGTCGGTCGAAGCCGTGCGGCCCATGACATACGCCTGCGCATTGGCATCCACCGCGATGCCGCGCCCGAAATCGCCGCCCGTGCCGCCCAGATACGTCGAATAGATCAGCGCAGTGCCGCTGATGTTGAAGCGCGCAACAAACGCATCGGAATTGCCGCCGTTCGCCGCCTGCAACGCGTTCTGCGTTGGGAAATCCGTCGAGAAGGTGTTGCCAGTAATGTAGCCGTTGTTGTTTCCATCTACCGTCACGCCGTAGGCAATGTCCACGCCGGTGCCGCCGAAGTAGGTGGAAAAGGCCAGGGCTGAGCCTTGTGAATTGATCCGCGCCAGAAAGGCATCAAAGCCGCCGCCCGCATTGTTCGGCTGAAACGCGTTGACGGTATTGAAATCGTTTGAAGTCGTTGCGCCCGCGACAAACGCATTGCCGCCCGGATCAATGGCGATGGCATACGCTTCGTCGAACTGTGAGCCTCCAAGGAAAGTCGAGTAGATCAACTGCGAGCCGTTGCCCTTGATCTTAGTGACGAAGACATCAGTGTTGCCGCGATTGACGTTTTGCAGCGGGCCTTTGATTGGAAAGTTCGCCGATATTGTCGAACCGGTCACGTATGCATCGCCGGTCGAATCGACTGCCACGGCGAAGGCCTGATCGGCGGCGCTGCCGCCCAGAAACGTCGAAAAGAGCAGATCGGTGCCGTCCGGATTGACCTTCGTAATGAAAGCGTCGTCGGCCACGCCACCGATTGCTGCTTGCAGCGCATTCCGCGTGTTGAAGTCCGCCGAATTGGTAATGCCCACGACAAACGCATTGCCGGATGAATCCACCGCAATGCCGTGGCCGGAATCTTCCCCGCCCCCGCCAAGATATGTTGAATAAACGATGCCCGAACCCGCCGGACTGATCTTGGTGACAAAGGCGTCGTATTTGCCGCCCCGGTTGATCGTTTGCAGCGGCGCAAAGGTGTTGAAGTTGTTCGAATAAGTCGTGCCCGTCACATACGCCGCGCCGGTCGAATCCACCGCAATCGCCAATCCTTCGTCCGAACCGATGCCACCGAAGAAGGTCGAAAAATCAATCACCGGATCAATCACCAATTGCTGTTTCGCGTCGTAGCCGGAAACTTCAAAACCGATCTGATTCCCGCCCTTCAACACGTAGCGGCTGGCCACCGGGCGGCGCTGCCCCGCGATTGCCCCTGGAATAATTTGATAACTGACGGGGGAGCGGTGATAGACGCGTTGGCCATCCACGTGCAGAATCAGATCACCGCTGGCGTCCTGCTCAATCTTTTCCGCGCCTTCAACGGTCATCGTGATCTGCGAAGGATCAGCGCCGGGCGCAACAACGAAGTCATATTCCAGCGCGCGCTGCGTGCCGTAATAGGCCAGCCCAATCCCCGCGTACACTTCACGGTATTCGACGCGCGCATAGTTCGGAATCTCCGTGTGCCAGTTCTGCGGATCGTTGCCGACCAAATAGTTGGTTTTGCCCGGCAACAAGTTTGACGGCGTAATCTGCAAATCGGATTGCGCCCGTGGCAGTTTGAAGCGCAGGGCGGAGGATTTGACCTCTGGCAATTTGTGCGATTCGACGCCCTGCTCGTTTTGCTCTGCCTTGGCCGTTTGCAACACCAGCACGGCTTCGTCCGCCGTCAGAAAGACCTGATATCCGTGGCCGCGCGCGGTGAATTTGACCGCCGCATCGGCCTGCCCCTGATTGGATTCAAAGCTCATCGGCAATCGGCCGTAAGCCTGCTTCACAATATTTTGAGGGTCGTTTTGAAGGTTCGACCCACTGAGATTTTGTGGCGTCTTGGAAGTTTGCGCTGCATTGAAAGCCGCGCGGACGGACGCACCACGTCCGAAGAACAGTCCCGCTGAAAAAAGGACAAGCAGGCCGGTAACGACACCGGCGCTAATGAATCCGTAAGAATTTCTTTTCGTGAATAACAAGTGCGAATCCTCCACTGGAAGTTGACGGTAGAATCAGACAATCCCCAGCTTGGCTCGACAATTCATCGTCGAGGCAGCGTGAGTGCGGGGAGTCAATGAGGCTTTGTGAAATATGGGGAAGATCGAAACCAAAGCTTCAAGAATTAAAAAGGCATGTCACAAGATGGCGAGGCGTCCGGTTTGTGTTGCCTGAACAGTTGCCAGCAGGCCAGCAAAAACGATAAATGTGGGTTTTGACCTGCCAGCAGCGCGCGGCCATTTTAGGGACTGGCATCAGGCAAGACAAGTTCAAATTTTCGCTGGCCAGTATCAAACAGTGCGCTTTCAACGAGCATTTCCTGGAAAAGATGATTTTCCGTAACTACTCAGCCTGGTTCTACGGGAGTGAATTGAGCATTGGTCATTGGACATTGGACATTGTTCAACAGGAGAGAAGACCCTCTCCCTTGTTCATCAATGACCGATGTCCAGTGCCTGATAGCTAATACCTGGGTAGTTACGATTTTTCTGTAGTTAATTTTCAACTCCCAAACAAATCAGTCCGCCCATTACGTCTGTACGGTTAGCAGCGTTATGACGCCGCATTCGCACCGCCGCTATCTTTAAGTGTGGGTGTTGCTTAAGTCGTGACACTGACCCGCATTGACCATTTGCGATAGTGCTAAAGACAAGACAAGAGAATGAGCAACATGCGTTGGATCAGTTTGTACTGACTCGGTCGGCAGAGTCGTTCTGCGCCCTCTATCGAATTCTTTACCCGCAGGTGTTTCAGCATTTTTTGGCGCGCGGACAAGAACGTATGACATCTGAGGAACTGGCGCAAAACGTCTTGTTCACGGTTTACCAGCGGATTGGCGATTTGCGGGAAAAAGACCTTTTCTTTGGCTGGGTTTTTAAAATCGCCCGGAATGAATTGTCACAACATCGACGGCAGCAACTGTGGCGCAGCAAACTCGCCGTCTTCGAGCCGCTCAGTCCGGCGTTGGCGCCCCGCCTGACGACGGAAATTGATTCGCCGCCGGGTTCGCAATTTTATGAATGGCTGGCGCACCTGCAACCACAGGAGCGCGAAATCATCATGCTGCGTTTTATTGAAGAGTTGAGCTACGAAGAACTGAGCGAGGCGCTTTCCCTGCCGCTCGGCACGGTGAAATGGCGCATCTTCAACGCCAAGAAAAAGCTCGCGCAGATCATCGCGCCCAATGAATAACAACGAATAACAATCAAGGCTAGCTGGACAATGCACGGAATCACAGAGCAGGAGTGGATGGATTACCTGGACCAGCGGCTGGCTGGCTCGGCATACGCGCGGATTGATGCGCATTTGGCAAGCTGCCACAAATGCCGGGAGTTTCAGGAGCGGATGCTGCGCACTGAGAAATCGCTGGCGGTGGCCGGTGTTGAACTCAAGCGCGGGCAGCCGCTCGACGATGAGCAGTTGAATCTGGGCCTGGCCAAAATCCTGGCGCGGATTCTGGATGCCGAAGCAAAGCAGCAAGGGTTAAGCCGCCATGCGATTCAGGAACGGTTGAATAACCTCGAAGAGCTGCTGGCGTTGATGTGTGGTTCGTGGACTGCGGTCAATGCGCTTCGTCTGGCGGCGGAAGGCACTTTGGTCAGTTCACTGGATAAGCTGACGCAAGATAACTGGCCGTCATTTCTTAACCGGCTGTCTTCCATCGCGGCGGTTTTCTGTGGCGAGGCCGGAGCTAAACTGGTCAGTGAGTACGGAAGGCTTTAGGGCCAGAATTTAACGCCCTGATTTAACGCTAGGCCTTACGCAAAAGATGTTTTGAGTACCGCCTTTAGGCGGCTGGCTCGTTGTAAAAGCAAGCCGCCTAAAGGCGGTACTCAAAACGCGCAAAACGCGCGTAAGTCCTGAACGCTATGATTTAACTCGATGCTTGCAAAGCGAATTACTCCCAAAATCGTGCTGCTCGGTCTCACGCTCCAAGTAGGCATCTGGTTGGGTGCCCAACTGCCTATTTTATTTGGCGGTGCCCCTCCGTTGAGCTACATGGAAGACTATGTGCAGCGCGCCGCTTCAGGTCTTGCCTTTGCTCTGGCGCTGGCGCTCAACGTCGAGATTGCGACGGAATACCGTCACAATTTTTGGCTGCGGCTGGCTTGGCTCGCACTCGGTGCGAATGCCGGCTTTTCAGTCCTTCGAGAAATGATCGCCAGCCCGCTGTTCAGCCTGGTCCAGCAGGGATACGCTGGCAGCCCGCTACAAGGGTTACATCACCAAATCATGATCGCTTCGGCGAATAGCTTTCTCGTACTTGGATTGCTGGGAATGTGGTGGGCGTATCATCAAGTCGGAATAGGCTTTCGGATTAAATCGCGCGATTACGCGGCCATTGCCGGGATTTTCCTGCTCACCTGCGCCTTGCTTTACTCACGTCAAGGCATGTCAGAGGCCGCATCACCTTATTTCTTTAGCCGCTTGTTACAGCCATTAGGTCTGATGCTGTTATCGATGGCCGCTGCCGCAAGCGTCGTGCTGTATCGGATGGCTATCCAAATGAACGGCGGTAAATTGGCGATAGCACTGCGTTGTTTGACGTTTTATACCTTGTTGCGTGGGACTTTGGTTTTGTTGGAAGCGCTTTTATCCATCGGCTTGCCAGGGTGGCGGCAATCACATGGGCATCTGTATTTTCTTGATTTACTTTGCTGGCAAGCAGTCGCTTGGCTGGCGGCATTGGCGGCGGCATATCGTGCGGATTTGACCGTCCACGCGCACAAGGAACTGGAGCGTCAGCGGGCGATAACGGCGCTCCCGATTTCGTCCTGAACTGCTGCGCTCGTTAGCCTGCAACACTCATTATCAAGATCAAGCTACAATTAGTCGCATACTATCTAGGGCGAAGCTTTGCTAAAAATAACAACGACGCGATTGACGCTGTCGTAGCAGTAACAATTCACCAGGAAAACCTGCTTCTGAATAAGGAGACTCCATGCTTACCAGCTTTCTGTTACCAAAGGCTAAGGGTATTTTATTAGCCTTGATGCTTTCGGCTTTTGCTATGTCGCTCAGCGCGCAAGAAACGCGCGGCAAAATTGAGGGTAGTGTTCTTGATTCTTCCTCTGCGGCGGTGGTTGGAGCCAAAGTTAGCATCACCAACACCGAGACGAATGTTACTGTAACGCTCGTGGCAAATAGCACTGGTTACTATGTCGGTTCGTTACTAATTCCGGGTAAATACCGTGTTACGGTGGAAGCCCAGGGATTCAAGACCTTCATTCGAGACGGCGTTATCCTGTCTGCTGGCGCGACTCTTCCGGTGGATGTCACGCTTGAGGCCGGTAACGTAAATGAACAGATAACAGTAACTGCCGCTCCGCCGTTGCTTGAAACCAGCGCGGTCAGTTCAGGGCGCGTGCTGGAAAGGCGGGACATTGAAGACCTTCCGATTTCAGGTTCAAACGTTACCCAGTTGGCCAAGATTGCGCCCGGCGTACAATCACCCCAAGGACAAAATCAATTCGGTGGCGCTAGTTTTCAAGCCGTTGGCGCAACTTCGACCTATACTACTGGCGGCTCCGTCGGTGGTAATGAATGGTCTTTCGATGGGACACCCAACGCTTCAAATAACCGCCAGCTTGCTTACATTCCATCCAGTGACGTAGTAGCAGAATTGCGTATTGATACCTCGAATTTCGATGCGTCGGTGGGACACAATACGGGCATTGTCGTTGCTGCTACCTCCAAATCAGGCGCGAATCAATTTCATGGATCGGCGCGGCTCACGCATTGGCAACAACGCTGGCAGGCGCTGACCTACTTCCAGGCGGATGCTTACCACAAACAGATTGCCGCTGCCGAAATAGCCGGAAATACAGCACTCGCTCAAAAACTGCGCGAGACCAGTCCTGTTACGGGTACGCACGAAAATAACTATGGGTTTACATTTAGCGGCCCGGTCGTTTTGCCGAAAATTTTCAACGGCAGAAACAAGCTCTTCTTCTTCTTTGCCTTTAACGGCAATCGGACTACCACGTTGTCCTTTCTCCAGGCTACGGTTCCGACTCTGGCCGAACGACAGGGCGATTTCTCGGCGCTCTTGGGACTGGGTTCCAGATACCAGCTTTATGATCCATTGACGACACGGCCTGACCCGGCGCGTCCCGGTCATTACATCCGTGATCCGTTCGTCGGTAACATCATCCCTAAGAACCGGCAGGTGAATCCGTTGCTCGCGTTCTATGCCAAGCTATTTCCAGAGCCGACCGTTACGATTCCCGCCAACCAGGAGCCGATCAACAATTACCAGTATTTTCAGGTTAGTCCGCAAGACTATAAATCGTACTTGAACCGCGTGGATTACACGCTCTCGGATCGTCATCGCTTCTTTGGGCGCTGGAGCCAGAGCCGTTGGTTCCCGGATCAACCTGATTTCACCGTCGGCGCTGTCGGCAGAACGCAGGACATCAGAACGAATATTGGCGGCACGTTGGATTGGGTGTACACGATCAATCCAAAGATGGTGTTGGACGTTTCGCTCGCCGTGAATAAATTTTATTATCGCTTTCCGCGTCCCAACGCCCTGTTGTACAAGCCGAGCGATGTCGGGCTGCCGGCCTATCTGGATGCGCGCGCGGGTGATCGCCACCTGTTATCCCCGGTTGCTTTTTCCGGCAGTGCAGGGCTATCCGACATTGGTGGAACGGCTGATTTGCCGCGCAGTTATTACACCAGAACCGGCAAGGCAGATTTATCCTGGGTTCAAGGCCAGCACAGTTTGCACATTGGCAGCGAGGTACGCGGAATGGAGTTTACCGGTGGAACGCCGGGCAATACCTCAGGGGCTTTTGGCTTTGATAATCTTTACACCAGAAAGAACGAAGATACCTTCACCCCGGCTGCCGACCTTGGTCACGCTTGGGCTGCGTTTTTACTGGGCTTCCCAACTTCGGCCACGCTCGACACCAATGCAGATCGCGCTTATGGCGCTCCGTACTATGCCTTCTATGTGCAGGATAGCTGGCGTCTGACGCGCAAGTTGAATCTGAATATTGGCGGGCGTTTTGAAGCCGAATTGGGAGCACAGGAACGCTATAACCGTATGATCACCAATTTTGATCCTACGGCGAAACTCCCAATCACAGACCTGGCGCAAGCGGCCTACGCGCGCAATCCGATTGCAGAACGTGCGGCATCTAGTTTCACCGTGCTGGGCGGAGCAACGTATGCTGGCGTCAATGGGCGAGGCCGCCGACTTTGGAACAACGGCTACAGCTTCATGCCACGCGTCAGCGCGGCTTATCAGATTAATCCGAATACTGTTTTACGTGGTGGGTACGGAATCTATTACGACACCCTGAATGTATTCAATTTCGAGAATCCGGGTACCCTTGATCAAACAGGTTTCAGCCGCACCACCTCAACCATCTTCACCAATGACTTCGGTGTGAACTGGCTTGTCGGCGATCCCCGGAACGGTGTTTCCGCGCTCACCAATCCGTTTCCGGTTCGGGCTGATAACACGCGCTTCGATGAACCGATTGCGGCGGGCTTGGGACTAATGGCAAAGGCCGGAACCGGTTGGGCATACACCAATCAGGATTTGCCGCGCGCTCGCCAGCAGCGTTGGCGGTTTGGTGTCCAACGACAGTTCGGCCAGCGCACGGTGCTGGATGTGTCTTACGTTGGCACTTACTCCGACCATCAAGGCGTAACTAAAAACCTGAATGCGCTGCCCGAACAGTATTGGGCTACGGGCCAAGTGCGTAATAATGCTATTCCCTCGAACCTGAATGCGCAGGTTACGAACCCGTTCAATGTAACCAACTTTGCCTCGTTGCAGACAAGTGACCCGACGACCTATTCCTACCTGCGCAATACGGGCTTTTTTACCAACGCAACCATCGCGCGTAACCAGTTGTTGCGGCCCTTCCCGCAAATGACCGGCTTGGCAGTTTCGGTGCCCGAAGGCATAAGCAAATTTCATGCGCTGGAAGTCACGCTCAATCGCCGGTTTGATAAGGGCTTGATCTATACCTTGTCGTACCAGCGGAGCTACCAGAAGGACAAAGATGTTTACCTGAATGAGTTCGATCCTGAACCAAGCTGGCGCATCAGTGACCGCGCCCGCCCGCATCGCTTCACTGCGACCGGCATTTATGAATTGCCCTTTGGCAAAGGCCGCCACTTCCTTAACGAAGGTGTGCTCGGGAAAGTGGTGGGCGGATTTCAGATTGGCCTGATTTACGAATGGCAACCCGGTTCGTTGCTGGGATTCGGCAATCTTTTCTTCTTCGACGATCCTGCCAAGATCAAGAAAGACAAGAAAGACCGGACGCTGGATGAATGGTTCAACTGGCAACTCTTCCCCGGCGCAACACGCGATTATGCAGCGAGCAATCGTGCGGCATACGAAGCGCGCATCCGGCAGATCGTGCCAGCGAGCGCTCTGGCTCAGATGGGCAGCATTTGCGGATCAGGGAACAACGTAGCTTGCACGTATGAAAACGTGGTGCCGACCAACTTCCAACCAGCGGCGTTCCATGCCAGGGTTTTTCCAACGCGGATTAACGGGCTTCGCGCGGGTTCGTTGAACCTGTTGCACGCGAACATCGCCAGAGATGTTCGGATCATGGAAAAGGTATCCTTGCAACTCCGGTTTGAAGTGTTGGATGTCTTCAATCGCTCGACGTTTAGTGGCCCCAATACAGACCCGAACAGCACGAATTTCGGGCGTGTGACAGGAACGGTTGGCACTAATCGTTGGGTGCAGTTGCAGGCGCGGCTGACCTTCTAACGCAGACGTTAATGTCCGTCGGTTGACCAATGCGGAACGTCTTTCGCCGGCTTGAAGAAGTGAATGACATTGTAGGTTGCGCCGACCTTTATCAAATCAGGGTTGATGCCGTTGCGAGGTTCGGAAGTGATGGCTACCGCCTGTCCATCGGCGCGCTTGATCGTCAGTGCGCCATTCCAGGCAATTTTGACGTCAAGAGCTTTGCGTTCGGTGTGGCGAGAGTTGAGGGCAGGCGCGACATTGAGCTGGCCAAGACCGAATCCATCCACCATCTGCTGTGCGCCGCGCCGGGAAGCGGCGGCATCTCCGTGATCCCAGATAATGGCGACGCCAGGCTTGGCTGGAACCTGATTCGGCGCAATCAAGCCACGGACAATGCTCCAGGCAAAATGCATCATATACGCGCGCTCCGGCGGACGGAACGTGCTGGTGATGCGCAGGCCTGCGCCCGCCGCACGTAGCGCAGCCAGAAACCGGTTGACGTTGTTTCGGAAGGTGGGTTCAAGATCGTTGACGCTGGTGCTGCCCGGAAAACGCTGCACCCAGATCGCGCCGCTCAACTCCCCAGCGGCAGCGCCCGTAATATCGAAGCTAAATGGTTTGGGCCCGTGAAGCGCGCGGATGATCTTTTCGCGCAAGGCAGGATTGCCAAGATCGCGTTCCGCGTTGATCCCAAGAAAGGTTTTGCTGGCGGGCGTCCGGGAATCCACCATCAACCTTGCCATCCCGATCAACACTGTTTGCCTGAACAAACGGCGCTGCTGGCGGGCCAGCGACAGTCGAGCGGCCTTCAACTCCGCTTTTGAATAAGGCGCGGATTCAGCCGCGGTGGCATACAGATATTTCGTCGCGGCCTTGTCACCTATCGCTTCGGCCAGGCGCGCCAGCGGCAACTGGCAGGCTTTCATCAACTCGATATAAGCCTGCATCTGTTTGATCGTCGCGCGCACATTTGCATCGAAGACGCCTTTCAGCAGGTCGCTGACGAACTGCGGAAAGGCCAGTTGATTCAGGAATTCCGCCGCCAGTCCATCGTCCTGCAAAGTCTGGATCGCTTCGTCTGCATCGAAATTGCGCTGCTGAGAAAGCGCTTCGGCATAAACGTCAGTCAACTGCTGACTGACTGCGAGTTGTGCTTCGGCTGAAAGTTTGTTGAATCCAGGCGCGGCAAATAGCGCACGTTCGGCCTGTATTTTGGAAACAGCATTGGTTTCTTTTCGACTGTTCATGGATGATTCCCCTTTACTGAGATGCTTTGATTGAATTGATCAGAACGTCAACACCACACGGCCCAATAATCTTCCCTGCTCCATCTCTTCCAGGACCTGGCCGACTTCGGAAAATGGCTTTTCTGCAATCCGGCATTTGACCTTGCCTGCGGCGGCCAGTTCCAGCACTTCGCGCAAGTCCTGCCGCGTGCCAACAGCCGAAGCGACAATGCGATATTCGCCGGAAACCATCGCGACGGTTGAAAGGCTGATCGGTTCGGGCGCCATCCCGACGATGGAAAGCGTGCCGCCACGCCGCAAACTGCGCAGGGCTGTTTCATAAGCTGCTTTCGATCCCGACGTGACCATCGCGACGTGCGCGCCGCCCAGCTTTTTGATTTCCTTGTACGCCTGCGATGTCGCGGCATTGATCGTGTGATCCGCGCCGCATTCGCGCGCCAGTTCCAGCTTGTCATCGGCGACATCTACGGCGATGACTTCAGCGCCGCACGCCTTGGCCAGTTGCACGGCCAGATGGCCCAGCCCGCCAATGCCAAAAATGGCGATGCGCTGTCCGGCTTTCAATTCGGCGTCGCGCATCGCGTGATGCACCGTCAGCCCCGCGCACAACAGCGGCGCGGCTTCGGCAAAGCCGAGATTATCGGGCAGCTTGACGGTGTGGCTGGCTTTCGCTTTGACGAATTCGGCGAAGCCGCCATCCACCGTCACGCCTGTGATCTGCTGTTTGGCGCACAGCGTTTCGCGGCCCCCCAGACAGTATTCACATTGGCCACAGGTGTAATGCAGCCACGGCACGCCGACGCGGTCGCCGATGGCAAAACCTTCGACAGCTTCGCCCAATGCCGCGATCGTGCCAGTGATTTCGTGGCCAAGCACGAGCGGCAGTTTGGTAATGCCTTTCAGCAAATCCCATTCGCCGCGCGCCAGATGCAGATCGGAATGGCAGACGCCGCATGCAACAACTTTGACCAGCACTTCGCCCGCGCCGGGCGTGGGCATTGCCACTTCTTCAACATTGAGCGGTTCAGCCAGCGCGCGCAAAACAGCAGCTTTCATTGATTGAACTCCTGATAGGGAAGTAAAGGTAACGGGCGGGAATATCAGGGCAATACGGGCGAGCAGTCAAGACCCTGGGAGGGAAATAGAAAAGAGCCATCACCACAGATTCAATCGTCAGGCGATTCCCTTCAGGCAATCGCGGTTCGATCTTTTCCGCGGACGATGGCTCTTATTATCAGCGCAGTCTCTCTAATCAGGCATTGCTACTGCTTGGATATTCCAGCGCCAGCACAACCAAGTGAACAGCCAGCACGGCGAAGGCCGCGAGCATTTGGGGGACTCTGGTTTCGGGCGCGGCGATTGTCAAGGCAAGACTGGCCAGGAACATCAACAATGTCCAAAAGCTAATCTTGGCGACAATCAAAATGATCTTCTTCAGGAACCCGGAGACGAACAGATAGTCCAGCACTTCCAAAATGCCGGTGGCAGTAATCGCCGCCCCGACCCCAATGATGGCGAAAATCTTAGCGATCATGGTGGTTTCCTTCACCAGAAACGCCGCCAGCTTTGCCATCGCTCCGCCCGTGGCGTAAATCCCCAGAATTGCCAGAAGCCCGATGATTAGCGTCGCGATGAATTCGATCAACCACATTGTCTGCGGTGAAACATCACGAGACGACAGCCGCAACATCTCGTGACTTTTCCCCGGCTCGTAATAGCGAAGAACTTGCTCGTCCCCTTCGCTTGTCCACTGAACATACCTGTCGCCGCGAATGGCGCTGATTCCTCCCTCTTTGGCTTTCGCAAACAGCGCCGTTACTTTTTGCTGATAAGCTTCCTCCATTTGTTGCCGCTGTTCAGCGCTCAAACTGGTGGATAGCGATTGACTGTATTCATCAAAGAACTTCTTCAGGTGTGATTCGCTCAGCAGATCGGCGGACAGGTTGAGGTTTGCCGGTGCCAGCCGCGCGAAATTTGCCAGCAACTCCGGCGTCACGTCAGGCACGTCGTAAGTCGTGAACTGATCGGTGTTCGGCGTCGTCGGCACTGAATGCGAAGACGCCAGCGTGATGGGCTGAATGAAGGTGGTGATTACGGCGTTGCCTTTCAGGGTGACGGTATTCTGATAAGTCAAATCATCACGCGCCGCATCCAGCGGCCCTGGCTCCTGCGCGTCAGTCATTGAGCCGAAGTCAAAATTCGCAATCAAACCTTCAGCATTGAGCGGGTCGGTGTTCATGCTCTCTTGAATCTCTTCCAACGTCCGACAAACATTCCACATGCGGGCGTAAGCCAACCGCCCGTTGAGCGTCATAACTGGAGTCCCGCTCGAGTTGAAATATCCTCCAATTAAGGTGTTGTTCCTAGGGTCTGGATTTGGCCCAGCCCAACTGGTTGAACTTTGCAACTGGCCATCCACGTAGAGGCTGAGAGTATGACCATCGTAGGTGGTGGCGGCGTGATACCACTGTCCAGCTTGCGGCGCGGTGGTCGAAAAAATCCACCAGACAGAAGGGTCGGAACAATAGGAATTGAAAAACCGCGTGGTAGAAGTTCCCACGCTATGATCTGTCTGCGAACCAATCCCCAAGTCATATTGTCCACTGTCTTTGCCACTTCGATATTTGGCGATTAATGCCTGGTTAGTGATCTCATTCAGGTTGACCAACGTTTCCAGCGTGAAGGGCTGCTGGCCATCAAAGTTTAAGCTCTCCGTATCGCCGCAATCACCGTAACCATCGCCCAAGGCCTGCATGCAGGTTGTTTCAACTTGCGGGCTGAGCGGGCCGGTAATCGTAATGGAGCAATTGTGCCCGGAAATATCCGCCACGGGGTTTTGTTCGAAGCCATACCATGCCTCCAGCCCGTCCTGTGGCGCCGGCGGGCTGTTGATGTCCTGCCATAGCTCTTCTTGCGTGCGGCAAACGCTCCACACAGCCACCGATCGAACGCTGCCATTCAATGAAGCCGCCGGGGTGCCGGAATTCATTTGGCCGCCAATCAACAAAGTTTGTGCAGTGGAATCCAGGGATTCAAAGTCCTGTGTCGCTGCTTCCAGAAAACCATTGATATAAAAATTCAGCATGTGCGATTGCCCATCATAGGCGAGCGCCACGTGATTCCACTGCCCCTGGTTCGGCTGCGTTGTGGAAGTGAGCGTCGCATCAACGCTGCGTGCGCCAACAAAACTGCCACTCTGTAAAGCCAGCATCGGTGTTGAGCTATTCTGCCCAAAAGCCGCGACGATGATCTGGTCGCTGCCAAGGTCGTTGAATCTGACCCACGCCTCCAATGTGTAAGAGTTGCGAGCAGTAAATAATGGCAACAGACTTGCCTCTGCCGTGGCAAAGGCACGTCCTTGTTGCCCGGACAAACACATAATCAACGTGCTGGCATATGGATATTCGTTCATGAATTATTCCTTTCTATTTGTTGATCGTTGACGAATGGCAATGTCAGCCGACGGCCAGACAGACAGACTGCCAACATTCCGCTTCCTTACCGTTTCCAGCAGCGACTTTTCACTTCCAACTCAAGACCTGCCTGATCAATGGTCCCAGGCTCAGCCGCTGCCAAAAACTGACAAAGAAAAGGATTTGAAAGCCAGAGCCTGGCTTAATGAATTTGACCCGTTGTTCATTAACCGAAAGCGTTGGATCAAAACCGGGATCGGCTTGTTAATCCATTGCCGCTCTCCTAGAATGCGCGCGCAAAATGGTTGGAACTGCTTTTATTGAATAAAGCATTGCAAGATTTATCTGGCAAGACGCCCTACATATTCGAGTTTGATAAAAACCCCTGACTTGCACATCAAAAACTTTGCTGCGTGAAAAACCGCTGTCCGTAACTTCTTCACCGTATTTCCATCAATCACTGATTCAATTTAATTCCTGCCCCTTCCATAAGTCGTGATGGTTTTCGGATGATTCGTATTTTTTTTTGTGATGGGTTTGTGATGACGAGTGATTCCCCCATATATCACTTCGACGGTTTTTTAGTCGAGGTTGATTCTTTTCGCGTTTCCAAATCGGGCCAGGTGGTCGCCCTGGAACCAAAGGCGTTCGAGGTGCTGCGCCTTCTGCTGGAGCGGCCCGGCCATTTGATTACGAAGGAAGAAATTCTGGATTCTGTCTGGAAAGATTCTTTTGTCACGCCGAATGCGATGACGCGCGCCATCGCGCAAATTCGCAAAGCGCTGGGCGATGCGCGCAAAAGTCCAAAGTATATTGAGACCATTCAAACGCACGGATACCGCTTTATCGCCAAGGTTGAATTCTCTTCCCCGCCTGCGGTCCGGTCGGTTCTTCCTGCCATTATTCAGGAGCCATTGCCGATCCAATCCATCGCCGTGCTGCCGCTGGAAAATCTATCAGGTGATGCGGCGCAGGAATATTTTGTAGATGGTTTGACGGATGAGTTAATCACGGAGATTGCGATGATCGGATCGCTGCGCGTCATTTCGCGAACATCAACCATGCGCTACAAACGGACGCAAAAATCATTGCCGCAGATCGCGCAAGAGTTGAATGTTGATGCAGTGCTGGAAGGGTCTGTGTTGCGCGCAGGCGATCGCATGCGTGTGACTGTGCAATTGATCAGCGCGGCGCGGGATGAACATCTGTGGGCAAAAAGTTATGAGCACACGATGACGGATGTGTTCGCATTGCAAAAAACCGTGTCGCGTTCCATTTCGCATGAGATCAGACAGAGGCTGGCTCCCAATGGCTCCACCACGCAAATCCATTCCCAACCGATTTCCAGCCTTTCGCCGCAGGGGATTGAAAGTTATTTGCAGGGGCTTTATCTGTTCCACCAGTGGCGCGACCGCATGCCAGCGTCGCGCAAAATGCTGAAGAAAAGCGCGGCCTATTTTGAATCCGCAATTCGTTTGTCGCCGGATTACGCTCCGGCTTACGCGGCGCTGGCCAATCTGTATCGCTGGATGGCGGCTTATGGCGCGACTCATCTTTACCTTGAAGTGGAGCGAATGGCCCGGCGCGCGCTGGCGCTGGATGAAACGCTGGCCGAAGCGCACGCGGCACTGGCATATGCGCAATTGAAATATCATTGGGACTGGGCAGGCGCTGAACGCGAATTTCAGCGTGCCATACAGCTCAACCCCAACTCCCCATTCCGCCACGGCACAGCGCTGCTGCTGTCCATGTCCGGCCAGCACGATCGCGCGATAGCAGAGATCAAATTGGCCGAACAATGCGATCCGCTGAACCTGACCCTGAAGGTAATTGCCGGATTGATCTTTACCTACGCGCAACGTTACAGCACAGCGATTGAACAATTGGGAAAGGCCGCCGCGCTGGACCCCAATGTCAGCATTGTCCATTGGGGCCTGGGCGTGGCGTATCACCATTTGAAGTTTTTTGACGAAGCGATCGAGGAATTTCAAAAGGCGCGGGAACTGTCACCCGGCTCGCTGTTTTCCATCGGCGATCTGGGCTGTGCCTTTGCTGCGGCTGGCGATCTGAAGCAAGCGCGCGTCATCTTGGAAGAGATGCTTCTACATTCTCAACAAAAGCAGGTGCCGCCGCATGCTTTTGTTTTGCTGTACACGGCATTGGGAGAAAACACGCTGGCGTTGGATTGGCTGGAACGCGCGCGCGATGAACGTTCTGATTTCATGACCTATCTGAAAGTGGATGCGCGGCTGGATGGATTGCGCAACGAACCACGCTTCCGGAAGGTGCTGGAAGAGGTCGGATTGAGCCAGGACGAATCGCTTGTCCGGTGGGCCAATCAACGCAGCGCGGGCTGAAGCTCAGATCGCGCCATCGGCAGCCAGCCGTTCGATCTGTTCATTCGTGTAACCGATGCCGGCCAGCACTTCGCGCGAATGCTGGCCCAGTTGCGGCGGAGGTGATTGCATCGCGCCAGGCGTCGCTGACAATTTAATCAACGGCGCGATCTGCCCAATCTTTTTGCTTGAATTGCCTGACGCCGTTTCAATCTCCGCGATCAAGCCGCGATGTTGAATCTGCGGATCGGCGATCATTTCAGGAATGTCTTTGACCAGCGTCAGACAAGTATCCACGCCCTCAAACGCAGCCAGCCATTCGGCTGCTGTTCGCGCGCGAAAGAGTTCCCGCAGCGCATCAATCGCTTCCTCTTGGCGGCTGTTGCTGAATTGCAGCGGGATCAAATCTTCGCGGCCCAGCACGCGGCAGGCGTTTTCCCAAAACTTCGGTTCCAGCGCGCCCAGGCTCAGATAGCGGCCATCCTTCGTTTCATAAATTTGATAGCAGGCATATCGCCCGCTCAGGCCGTCTGCTCCGCGCTGCGGCTGCGCGCTATTGGCCAGATAAGTGGCAAATGGCAAGTACATCAGCGAGAGCGAACAATCCGTCATTGAAATATCCACCATCTGCCCTTCGCCGGTTCGATGGCGCGCCTGCAACGCCAGCAGAATGCCGACAACCGCATGCAAGCTGCCAGCAGCCAGGTCGGCAATCTGAAAGCCCGGAATCGCGGGCGCGCCGCCGTTCGTCCCGTTGATGCCCAGCAATCCCGCCGTGCTGGTGTAATTGATGTCGTGCCCGGCCCGGTCGCGATACGGCCCATCCTGCCCGTAGCCGCTGATCGCGCAGAAGACCACGCGCGGATTGATCTCCTTCAGCGTTTCATACCCGATGCCCAGCCGATCCATCACGCCGGGGCGAAAGCCTTCAATCACGACATCGGCCTTTTCAACCAACGCCAGGAAGATTTCGCGCCCTGCAGGTTGTTTCAGGTTGATCGTGATACTGCGTTTGTTGCGGTTGGTGACTTGAAAGAAAGCGTCCGGCTGATTCACGCCCGCGCGCGAATGGCGCATCGGATCGCCTGTGCCAGGCTCTTCGATCTTGATAATGTCCGCGCCAAAATCGCCCAGCATCATCGTGGCGACAGCGCCAGGCAGCAGGCGCGTCAGGTCAATCACTGTAATTCCATCAAGAGGTTTCATAAGAAGGGAAGGCATGGAGTTCAGGCTTCAGCCTGTCTTCGTACCAAGCGAAGACAGGCTGAAGCCGGAACTCCATGCTCTTTTGCGTAAGTACTGTTTACTTTTGCCTTTTGATTTCACACGTACGATCCGCCCGTGACCAAAAGGATATGGCCAGTGACGTAATCCGATAACGGCGAAGCCAGAAACAAGACCGGCCCGGCAGCTTCTTCCGGCGTGCCTGCGCGGCCCAGAGGGATGAAGTTCATGGCCATCTTGCGCATCTGGTCGGGGATGCCCAATTGGATTTCGTTCTCGCCGATATGCGCGGTTCCTTGCGTTTCTTTGGCAGCAGTCAGACGCGTTTCGATGAAGCCGTAGGCGACGGCGTTGACGTTGATATTGAAGCGGCCCCATTCTTTGGCCAGCGTTTTGGTCACGCCGACAATGCCCATCTTACCCGCTGCATAGTTGGCCTGTCCCGGATTGCCCGCTACGCCGGACGTGGATGAGACATTGATGATTTTGCGATGAACGCGCTTGCCTTCGGCCATCTCCTGCTTGGCGGCTTCGCGCATGTAGGGCGCGGCGGCGCGGATGATTTTGAAGGGCGCGGTCAGATGGACTTCGATCATTGCGTCCCACATTTCGTCGGTGATGTTGTGCGCCATCGCGTCCCAGGTATAGCCCGCGTTGTTGACGATGATGTCCAGCCGCCCGAATTCCTGCACGGCAGTTTGAACAATCTTTTCGGCGAAGTCGGGCGCAGTCACGCTGCCTACACACGCCGTGGCAATGCCGCCCGCCGCGTTAATCGAATTGACGACGGCTTCGGCGGTTTCGCCATCCAGATCGTTGACGACGACGTGCGCGCCGTGTTCGGCGAAAAGGATCGCGACGGCTCGCCCAATACCTCGGCCAGAGCCGGTGACAATTGCGGATTTGCCTTCAAGCAGTTTCATTCTTATCCCTCTTTGTATTGAATGTTTGGTACGGAACCGGGAGCGGTAGTGACCGGATAATCCCGGAGAGGTCATCACCCGTCTTCCCAGTCGCTACCGCTCCCGGTTCCGTACCGGTTACATCGTCCCGCGAATGATCCCACCATCCACCGGCAGCGAGACCCCGGTCAAATAACTGGCGCGATCAGAAGCCAGAAATGCGGCGACTTCGCCGACTTCGCGCGGTTCACCCAAACGGCGCAGCGGAATCTCCCGCGCCTGCCGTTCGAAATATTGTTCGTGCGTAATGCCCTGCTCTTTCACGCGGACATCGGCCAGGTGTTGCTGACGGTCGGTCAGAATGTGGCCCATCAGAATTGCATTGACGGTAATGCCGTCCGGCCCCAACTGATTGGCCATCGTTTTAGTCAGTCCTGACAGCCCCGCGCGCAGCGTGCTGGAAATGGTCAGTTCATCCACCGGCTGTTTGGCGACCAGCGAAGTCAGATGAATGATGCGTCCCCATTGGCGTTGCTGCATTCCGGGAATCGCCAACCGCGACAACCGCACGACGTTCATCAATGTGGATTCAACTCCGGCCAGCCACTGTTCGTCGGTCAGTTGCATGAAGCGGCTGACAGGTGGGCCGCCCGTGTTGGTGATCAAGATGTCCACCTGGCCGAAGGCTTCGACGGTTGCGCGGTGCCAGTTCTCTAATCCATGTGGCCCGCTCAACGAAGAAACATCCGTCACCAGCGCCATCGTTTCGCTGTGAGCTTCCAGTTCCCTGGCGGTCTTCATCAATACTGCCGGCGTGCGGGCGCAGATCGAAACTTTGCAGCCTTCCTGCGCCAATGCCAGCGCGCAGGCTTTGCCAATGCCTTTGCTGGCGGCGGCAATCATCGCCACGCGGCCTTTCAATCCAAGGTCCATCTATTTTCTCCTGAGTTCAAGTTGGAATTGGGAGGCGTGATGATGAACAAAAATGGCCACGAAGCCAAGCAGGTTTTAGAAATCCTGCCTGAATTCGTGGCCATTGGGTCTGAATCATCAACGGGGCGTTATCGGCTACGACAACTCGATGGGTTAGAAGTTGAACCTGACACTCAGGTCAAGTTGACGCGCGCCAGCCGCGCCGCTCGGAATGCCGAAGAAGGATGAACCGAGCGTGCCGCCGTACTGGCTGAAGTTGACGCGGTTGAAAAGGTTGTTAATGTTGAACTGGAATGTGACGTTATAGCGCGAGCTTTCTGCTCCACCAAAACCGCCCGGGCCGCCGCCGCCCATCATTCCGCCACCACCAAAACCGCCGCCACCACCGCCACCACCGCGTCCACCGCCACCGCCGCCGCCGCCGCGTCCACCACCACCGCCACCTTGTCCACCACCCTGGCCATTGGCCGCCGAGTCTTTCCGCTTGCCGAAGCCAATGGTTTTGCTCAGGTTCAGATTGACCGTGAACGAACCTGGGCCTTGGGCGGTAACTCCGTTCGGGTAGCACGACTGCAGGAAGTTGCGCAGCGTGGTTGCGGTTCCTTTGGTAATGCCGCCGCAACTTTGATTCGCAACAAAGTTGCGATCAAAAGTCGCCAGCGAATAGAAGTTCGTCGTCAGATCGGAATTCCTGCGCAAGCCTGCCGGACGGTCATTGATCGTGCCGTCTTTATTATCATCAAAGCCAGTAACGATATTGAACGGCGATCCCGATGAAGCATTGATGAAGGTGTTGATGCGGAAGCCGTGGGGCAGATTCATAAATGCCCCCGTGAAGAAGTTATGACGGCGGTCGGCATTCGACCGTGACCACTCCGAAGAAAGGTCATAACTGTTGGCCGGCGTCCCTTCGCCATTGGACTTGATATGCGACAGAGTGTAGTTACCAAAGGCGTTGAGCTTGCCCATTTGCCGGCGGAATCCGAATGTGATTCGGTTTGTCTCGTTGATCGCAGACGATTCGTACTGGAAGATTTGACCGAGCGATTCGTTGGGTCGTTTCAAAATCAGCTTCGTCGGATCATTCGGGAAAGCCGGGTCTTGCAACAAAAGCGGCGCGTTGATGTTCCGCGTGCGGAATTGATTGGTGCCTTTCGAAAAGATGTAAGTCACCGTCCCGATCCATCCCTTGGGCAATTGCTGTTCGACCGACAAGCTGCCGTTGATGTCGTAAGGCTGTTTCAGATTCGGATCCAGCGGGCGCTGCGTGGTGCTTTGCGTTGATTTTAACTGCGCCTGATTGGCACTGAGCGCACCCGCCGCCGTGGTGGCAAAGACCGCGTTCTGCACCAGGAAGCTGGTCTGCAAGGCACCATAGCGAATTGAGTTTTCATAAGAACTGTTGCGCAGCTTGTCGAAGAAGATTCCGCCGCCGCCGCGAATCGTGGTCTTGCGGCTCTTGAACGGCGACCACGCAATGCCCAGACGGGGAGCGAAGTTGATCTTGTCTTGCAAATGATTTTGGAATTCGTACCGCATGCCGTATGAGAACGTGATGTTCTGCTTAATTCGCCAGTCATCGCCGATGAACGCCGAGCCAAAGAACATTCCGTAATCAATCTGCGGGTTGCCCTGATTGATCGTGAATTGTGTGGCGCATGGCGAGGGTGGCAAGGGCTGGCCCGGCAATGTCACAGGTGGCGGCGCGCCCGGAGTACACTGCGGGGCGCTGGGATTGTTCAAGGCATTCACGGCCAAACCATAGCTCGTCAGCGATGAGAACGTGTACGTGCCGTTGAAATTGCTGCCGCTCAGATCACTGTACTTCTGGTACTGAAACTGAACGCCGCCCTTGAGCGTGTGCTTGCTGCCCTTGGTCGTGTAGGTCAGGTAGTCCTGATACTCAACCTCGTCTAGGGAAGTCGCATTCGGGCAGCAAGTCGAACCGCCGCCATTGAACGAATCGAGCACATTGAGCGCCAAGCCCTTGTTGGCGGCAACCTGAGTGCTGGTATCGTGTGAATATTGCAAGCGGGCTTCGTGAATCATCTTGGAACTGATGATCCAGGTTTCAGACAGCCGAATGTTGTGGTTGGCGCTTTCACGGTTCGATGCACGCTCTGGCAGCAGGAAGGTTGAGGTTGATCCGCCACCGCCGCCGCCGCCACCGAAGCCTCCGCCGCCTCCACCAAATCCGCCGCCGCCGCCCGGGCCGCCGCCGCCACCAAAGCGGGACGCGAACTCCTGATTCACGGAGTTCGATCTGCGATAGTTGTAGGAGGTGTTCAGCGTGTTTTTGTCATTGAGCAGGAAGTCAACACGGGCGCCAACAAACGTCGAAGTCGTCGTGGAAGGCACGTTGGCCAGAAATGGCCCGCTCAGCGTCGTCGCCACTGTATTCGAACTGCCGTCCGTGCTGCTGCGGTCGGCGAAGACGTTGGCGGAAATCTTTTTCTTCACCAATGGGCCGCCGAAGTTAAAGCTGAAGCGATTGAGCAGCAAGTCGGGCTTGGTCGCGGCAAACGCGTTACGCGCATCAAGCGCCGAATTGCGATAGCCCCAACTGCCGCTGCCGCGCCAGGTGTCATTGCCGGGCTTGGTGATGATCTCAATCCGATTGAATCCGGGGTTGGCGAATTCCGCCGAGAAGGGATTCTGATTGATGCGAATCTGCAGAATGGCTTCTTTCGGGGGTAACCGTCCGCCGCTGAAACCGTCCACCATAATGTCCGCGCTGTTGCCATTGCCACCTGCCGCCGTCGGGCCAACCAGCGAATTCAGAAAGTCGCGCAAGTCGTCTTCGTTATCGGGCAGGTTCTTGATGAAATCTTCGGTCAGCACCGTGGCGCTCATATTCTGATCCGGCTCGGTCGAAACGCTGGTCGAACTGGAAGAGACCTCTGAAACGATGTTCATCGCGCCCACCAACATGGTCACGGTCAGCGGTTTGTCCATCGGAACCTTCAATTGGTTCGCAGTGTATGGCGTAAAGCCCTGATAGGTGCTGGTCAGCGTGTAGCTGCCCGCGAGGACATTCGGAATGGAAAAGTCTCCCGTGACTCCGCTTTTTACTTTGCGTGATTTTCCGTCCGGCCCGGTCAGTATAACCTCGGCATTGGGAATCACCGCGCCTATTTCATCCACCACTTGGCCGCGCACGGTCGCGTTCTGTGCCAAGCCAACGGAAGCCATCGTCATTGTTATAGCCAGTGCAGCGATCAACGTCAGCAAGCCTTGCACAGGTAAGCGTTGCCAGTAGTTATTCTTCATTTTTGTGTTGCTCCTCAATTCCTTCTCCGCAAGAGATAAGGACTGGCGGGTTGCAGTCAGGTTTCTCAATCTTTGATTCAACATCTTCAATTTCAATTCAATAAGTACGTTCACTTCGTTCAGGCACTTGGTCACGTTCGGACACTATCAAACCGTGTCTCTTTCCGTGCCCTCTTTTATATTTGGTTATTTGCGATGTGAAGGTGATCGAAGTGAAGCCTTTGAAGCCCAACAACCTTCACGCGGGATAAGACGAACGCTTCCAAGAAGCAGTTTCAAAAAAAACTACTCTTCGCAGTCACGATGGCCGCCGCCTGCTCGCCGGAAAAAGTTGTAATGAATGTAAAGCCGAATCGTCACCGCCTGCATTGGGACACGCCAAATTGCCTGTGTTCCCAAAACGCAAAAGGGACAATGATGTAGGTTTGTGCGAAGGAATTACGATTGGTAGATTACGCCGCCACAATGAAAAGAGCGTTCTCCTGTTCAATCCGAAAAAGAGCGAAAAGCAAGTCAGCGATTGGTCTGGCGGTTCTGGTTGTCTGCCTGCTTGTCTATGGGCCGTCAAGTTTGATGCACGCGCAATTCAATTCCAGCGTTTATCGGTTGAAGAAGGATTGTCGCAAACCGGTGTGCGCGCCATTTTGCAGGATCGGCGCGGGCTGATGTGGTTTGCCACCGAAGACGGTTTGAATCGGTTTGACGCCCATCAATTCACCGTCTACCGCAACGACCCGCAAGATACAGCCACGATTTCGACCGGCAGGGCTGGCGGCAAACCATCGAAGCAGATGCCGCCTTGAAAATCATTGCCGAAGCCGGCGACGGCAAAGCCGCGTTGGAACGGATCATCACGTTGCAACCCGATGTCGCCGTGCCGGACATTGACATGCCGGAACAGGACGGCTTTTCTGTCGGCCGTGCCATTCGCCATCAAAACCTGCAGGTCGAAATTGTCTTTCTGACCATTCACCGCGAAGAAGAGATTTTTCAGGCCGCGATGGACATTGGCGCGAAAGGCCACGTGCTGAAAGACAGCGCCGTCACCGATATTGTCGCCGCCATCAAAGCCGTTGCCGCCGGCCATCCCTACATCAGCCCGCAACTGTCCGCCTACCTGCTCAAACACAGCCAGAACGCCGCCCGCTCAACGCGCGCAAACCCGGCCTGGAAGACCTGACCTCAACCGAGCGCCGCATCCTGAAACTGATCGCCGAAGACAAGACCAGCAAAGAGATTGCCGAAGAGTTGTTCATCAGCCATTGCACCGTCGAAACTCACCGCACCAACATCAGCCGCAAGCTGGAGCTGCGCGGCAGCCTGGCGCTGGTCAAATTCGCGGTCGAAAACAAATCTCAGCTTTAATTTCGCAGGCCCCGGTCTTGCGCCGGAATGATTAGCGGAGGCCGCGGCGCAAGGCCGTGGCCTCCGATAGATCCCGCGTCTACGTGTTCACCCGTAGAAAAATACGCAGTCACACGTAGCCTGAAATACGTGCTCAGCCCGATACCGCGCGCGCGCCTGACGATACTTCCCGCCGTCGTGAAACGTGTTGTGAGACGCAATGAAATGAAACTTCTGATTGTCGAGGACGACGCCCGGATGCGCGAGATGATCAAGCTGTTCCTGCGCGACCTGGCGGATGAAATTGTCGAGCGCGAAGACGGCGCGGAGGCGCTGACAGCGTACCGTGAATTCGCCCCCGATTGCGTGGTCATGGACATCGGCATGGCGCGGATGGATGGGCTGAAAGCCACGCGGCAAATCGTCGGCGTGTTCCCGCAAGCCCGCATCGTCATCCTGACCCAACACGACGATCCCGAATTACGCAAGGCGGCGCGCGAAGCGGGCGCTGCCGAATACATCTCAAAGAAAAACCTGCTGCTGCTCCGGCAAGCTGTCACGAACAACGCCCTGAAACAATGAAAATGTGTAGGGCAGGTTCCAACCTGCCCATAAGTAGAGCGTGTCGCATAAATCGGGGGCTTTCCAACACCGTTGGAGTTGAAAAGCCCCGGCCTCTTGTGTCAGCTATGGAAGAGATGTCTGAAGTCTATCTTCCGGGAGCGAACCATGAAGACCGAGCGAGATTCGACGCAGGCCGAGGCCGGCGTGCCAGTGGATGCCGAGTTGATTTCGATTTATGTTTCCGACCGGCATCCGTTCTTAAAGTGCCCGCCGCGGCCGCGGCCTTGCGGAAAGAGGGCGTCCGGAAGGTCGGCATCCCCCCGCGCGGCCAAGGCGCCCGGAGGGTGGGAGAGAAGGATCGGAAAGCAGTCAAAAGTCATCGCGGCCAAACCGAAGGCAGTATCGGCAGACTCAACCATCGGAAATACGGATTCAGC
>JBBQVH010000108.1:0-28200 GCA_038211695.1 Blastocatellia bacterium
GATAGATTCCGGCAATCATTCCGATGCCGCCGGAAACAGCCAGCGACAGCAGGATATAACCGAAGGTGATCGTCATCGGAATCGGCGTGGTGAAGCGAACGATCCACGAAAGACCGGCAGCCAGCAGTAATCCCATCACGCCACCGACCGCCGACAGCAGCGAAGATTCGATCAGAAATTGCAGCAGGATTTGGCGCTTCTTCGCGCCGACTGCTTTGCGCAGGCCGATCTCGAAGGTTCGCTCCGTGACCGAAACCAGCATGATGTTCATAACAACGATGCCGCCGACGACCAGCGACAGCAGCGTGATCGGCGTGACGATCAGTGCAATCGTTCCGGTGAAACGATTAACCTGGCTTTTGACGCCGTCGGTATTGACCAGGCCGAAATCGTCATCTTCATTGCCCATCAGTTTGTGGCGATTGCGCATGACCATTCGCGCCTCTTCGATGGCCAGGGTGAATGCTTCCGGGTTGGAGGCCTTGCCATGAAGCTGAAGGCTTTGGCGGCGACCGAACAGTTTTCCGAAAGTCGTCAGTGGAATGTAAATGTGATTGTCTATGGATTGGCCCATGAACGGGCCGCGCATTTCTTCAACGCCGATGACGGTCATCGGCGTGTTGTTGATCTTCAACGTTTGGCCAAGCGCGTTGCGTCCGGGAAAGAGCTTTTCTTTGACATCGCCGCCGATGACGCAAACCAATGCGGCGTGTTCGACTTCGTGCGGGGCCAGGAAACGGCCTTCGGCAAGAGTCTTGGCTTCGATCTCGCCCATATTGGCCGTTACGCCGTTAATGCCTGTGCCGAAGATTTCACGCCCTTCGTGTTTAAGATTGACACCGGCATTCGCCTGCGCGCCGACTTCCTGGCAGGACTGGCAATGCGCGGTCAGCCATTCGTAATCTTCGACGTACAGCCATTTGTTGCGGCGCATTGCGCGTTCCCATTCTTCTTCGGAACGTTGGCCTTCGTGCGCCATGCGCGCGATCATGAAGTGGTTGACGCCCAAAATCTTCGAGACGGTCGAAAGCACGTAGCTGTTGAAACCGTTGATCGAAGCGCCCACAACAACAACCGAAGCCACGCCGATAATGATTCCAATCAATGTCAGGAAGGCACGCAGCTTGTGCGCGAAGATGGATTGCAGGGCAATCCGCGCGGCATCGGCGAAGAAGTAATAAAGTCGTTTCATTGTCTCAGAATCCTCACCGACCAGAACGACAGCCGCGCAGAAAAGTTAACAGCCTGAGAAGATTTTTCTTAAGGCTGTCCGGCCAAAGCCTTCACTTCAACTTTCATGATCTCTGTTTCCGAGTCTTTGCTTTTCGCGGCGGGATGCTTGCCGAAGCCAGACAGGATTGCTTCCAGTGCGGGCAGTAATGCGCCAGCCCGCTTCGCCCGAATCACCCAATCCCACAATGGCTCAAATTTTTTCCAGCCCGCAGCATAACTGAAATGGCGCAGCCGCCCGCTCCATTCTGGCTTTGTCCACGCGCCCTTGCCGATCGAACTCCAGCGATAGAAATCACGATAGGCCCGCCAATAGCCCGCTTCCAAGGTTTCTGCAGACATCTTGGCGGGGCGATACACGACGTGCCGGGTGTCGAACATATCCCATTCATCGCTGGTCATACGCCCTTGAGCAATCATTCGTTGATATAACGCCGTGCCGGGGTAAGGCGTAAGAATGTGAAACGTCGCAGTCTCGACGCCCTGTTCGATTGCCCATTCGACCGTGCGGGCAAAGACGGATTCATCATCCTCATCCATGCCGAACACAAAGCTGCCGTTGACCATTACGCCCAGGTCGTGCAACCGCCGGATGGCGGCAGTGTAATCGCGGTTTAGATTTTGGTACTTGTGCTGTTCGCGCAAATTGGCGGGGCTGAGCGTTTCGAAGCCGACAAACAAACTGCGCAAACCGCTGGCCACGGCCTTTTCCAACAGCTTCGGCTCAAGGATGGATTTGACTGTACCGGCAGCCTGCCATAACCGCTTCATGCCTTTCATTCCGTCGAACAACGCCGCCGCAAAACGCGGATTGCCGAATAAGTGGTCATCCAGGAAGTAAAGATGCCGCCCCGGCAAACGCTCGATTTCGCCAAGCGCATCGTCCACGGTTTGCGTATAAAAAGATTTGCCTCCCTCAAAGAAGGCTTCCTTGTAACAGAAGTCGCAGGCGTGAGGGCAGCCACGCGAAACCACTATGGAATTGGGGACAAGGTAAAGGCGACGTTTGATCAAATCGCGCCGTATTTTCGGCGCTCCCAGTAGAGTGCGAATCTGCGAGCTGTAGAGCTTTTTAGAATTCCCCGCACGGAAATCCCGAAGGAATACTGGCCAGGTATCTTCGCCCGGGCCAATGAAGACAGTATCGGCGTGCGCTGCTGCCTCATCCGGCAACGAGGTCACGTGTAACCCGCCGAGCGCGACGTGTATTCCCTGATGGCGGTAATGATCGGCGATTTCGTAAGCTCGTCTGGCCGAGGTGATGTAAACCTGGATCACAACCAGGTCGGGTTCATCATTGAGATTGAGCGTTTCGACGTGTTCATCCTGCAGCGTGACCTGATCGTTTTCATCAAGGTGGCCGGCAAGCGAAGCCAATCCCAAAGGCGGAAACAGTGAGTATTTGATTGGGCGCCAGAACGGACTCTTCGCTTCTGTCAGCGCCGGCAGGATCATCTTGACCTTCACTAGCGCACCTCCCGGGTTTGAGCGATTGGCGTTAGGCGCCGTCATTGCGACGTGACAGCCTGCTGGATATTAATGCGGCTATTGGGACAACTATTGCAATCAGCAACCATGACGCTGGGGGAACAACAACCCATACGAAGGCGGCCTGCGGCCTGCGGTGCCCCAAGGCATCATCGCCGTAGATGGCCAAAGAGCCGAGCGTGACAACCAACATCACGCTGTAGAGTGCCGTTCGGGTAAGCACCGACCAACGCTTCGAAACCACGTCGGCCAATACGAGGGCCACGAATGGGGAGAGCACCCAGATCACGAACAGCACCACAATGAGCAGGGGAGGATGCCGACTTACGTAGAACCACAAACCGATCGAGCCTCCGGCCCCAGCCAGCACCACGATCAGGGCCGTTACGCGTAGGCGGCCAAGGAACGCACCCTCGGAACTCCCCCGGCTCACTGTAGAGGCCACCTCACCTTGCCCATTGATTCTCATTGACCTCCCCTCGTGCCTAAAATGCCTTAGCTGGCGGATTGCCCCATCACCATTACGGAGATGCTGCGTTCGCGCGCCTCATCCAATTCGATGAAAAACAGACTTTGCCATCTGCCGAGCTGCAGCTTGCCGTCGGCGATGTTGAGCATAATTGAAGAGGGTAAAAAGAGGGCTTTGCAATGTGAATGGCCGTTGGCAGGCTCATCGGGCGGAATGTCCACTCGGCGGCTGAAATCGTTATGATCGTATTCGCCGTCACGTGGCACGTGGTGGTCAAGCAATCGTTTCAAATCTTCGATCAGCAGCGGTTCATTTTCGTTGATGATCAGAGCGGTCGTTGTGTGCTGGGTTTGCACATTGACCATTCCGTAACGGATGCCGGAGCGTCTGACGATGCTGGCAACGTCAGACGTCAGATCAATGAATTCGAGGCATTCGCCGGTCTGAAGGCGAATGGAGTCATGATGCGCGCGCAGTCCTGCGCTAATCTTTTCCTCAACCATAGCTAGTTGAAACATAAATCTCCTCTTGTGGAATATGAACAGTCGTCCGTTATAAGGCCAACTGCCAAAGAAAGCGAGTCGCCCGAAAGCGTCAGGATTGGACAGATTCGGACACTGTTCAACGCTCGCGGGCGGCCCGGATCAGGGCTTCCATGTGATCCAGATATTGTTCCAGCGCCTGCCGTCCCGTCGCTGACAATTGATATTGGGTCTTTGGGACGCGGCCCTCGAAAGATTTGGTGCAGATGATGTAGTCAGCGTCTTCCAGCTTGCGTGCGTGGACGCTGACGTTGCCGTCGGTTGTTTTCAGCAGGTCTTTCAATTCGCTGAAGGTGAGAGATTCATTGGCGGCCAGCGCACTGATAATGCCCAGGCGGACGCGTTCGTGAATCAGGTTATCCAGTGCCGGCGCGCGTTCAGCGGCCTGCCGGGCTTGCAGAGCGCGCGCGCTAGCGCGAATCTTCTGTTGCTGCGGTTGGGTTGCGGATCGAACTGTTTTAGCCACCGTGCCTCCTTGCGATGATAATTCCGAACAAAATATGGACTCCCCCAAATCCGCAGGCCAGAATAAGATTGCTCCATTCCAACGGAGCCATCAGCGCTACCACTCCCGTCGCCATAAAACACAGCCCCATGACTGGCACGACCTTGACCGAAAACGCGCCGCCCGTCACCACGCCCGTGCCGTACAACAACAACCACATTCCAGGCAGTACACTGAAGGCTTCAACGCGTGCCAGCGCAATCGAAAGTAGCGCTCCGGCGATCAGCGGCGGCACCAAACTCAGCGTGAATCGTCGCGCGGGCGGCGACAGCAATTTCAACTGTGCCGCCATTGCCTTGCGCTTCATCGTGACGCCGCCGATCAGCAGCGCCAGCGGCAGTTCGCAACCCCAGACGTACATCCATTCATGTTCATCGGGGATGCGCGCCGCGATTACCGAGGCAATCAGCGCCGTCACGCCCACCAGCACGCCGCCCCAGCCCGGCACTGCCGTGAACGAAGACGCCCGCTCCATCGTCTCGCGAATGAAGCGCAGGTTATCCATCGCCCGCCCATGCAGCGAAGGTACTTCTTCCGGCGTCTCCAACTCTTCAGGCCGCAATTTGTGTAGGGAACCCATAACGCGACGGATCATAGTCGCGGAGATTGGGTTTGACAAGTACTTGTCGCCACAAAGTTCACCTCCGTTTCTGCTGGATAACGAATTGAACTGAAGCTCTCACTCTGAATGTTACTCCCGGGCTGAATGCCCGCTGGCAAGTTGCCAAATCCCACCTGCTGCGGTAGAAACCCACTCGCACTTCTCATCAAGATTTCAAAACATCTCAACAAACACCAACGGAGGTTTCAGATGTCTCTTTCAGAGAGTAACCGGCTTGGACGGCGCAACTTTCTCTTCGGACTGGGAACGGGACTGGCGGCTTCTGCCGTTGCATCGCCGTCATTCTTTTCAGTTCTGGCCAAGAGTCGAAAAGACGAACCGCTGATTCTGGGCGCGGGCAATCACAAATACGAATGGGTGCGCGGCTGGGGCACGCTGCCCGAAGGAATGAAGTATGGCAGCACGCACGGCGGCGTTGCTGTGGATTCAAAGAACAACGTCTACTTCAGCACAGACGGCGATGGGGCGATCATCGTTCTTGATCCGAATGGCAAATACGTTCGCTCCATCGGCAAAGAATGGAAGCCGGACAAGGACGGCAACGGCACGCACGATATGCAACTGCACCGCGAAGGGAAGCAGGAGTTCATCTACCTGGTCAGCCTATTTCGCCACGAATTTGCCAAGATGACGACTGCGGGAGAAGTCGTCTGGGTCAAAGGCTTCCCTGAAAAATCCGGCGTCTACAAATCAAAAGATGAATTCAAACCGACCGGCATGACCGTCGCGCCAAACGGGGATTTTTACGTCACTGATGGTTACGGCGCGAACTACGTGCATCGCTACAACGCGAAGGGCGAATACCTGAATTCCTGGGGTGGCAAGACGACGGCGGCCAAAGAAGACGGCAAGTTCAGCACGCCGCACAAGATCATCATTGACCAACGCGGCGGCGCTCCAACCGTGCTGGTAACAGATCGCGCCAATCACCGCTTGCAGTGGTTTACGCTGGAAGGCAAGCACATCAAGACGCTGGATGGTACGGCGAATGATTTTCTGCGACTGCCGTCAGTCTTGAGCATTCGCGGCACGGACGTGGCCATCGGCGATCTGAAAGGGCGCGTGACGATCATTGATAAAGACAACAAGCTGGTCACGCATCTGGGCGACAGCGGCAATGACAAGAAGCAGGCGACCAACAAGATCACGCCCGATCAATGGGTGGACGGCCAATTCATCGCGGCGCACGGATTGAGTTGGGATGGCAAAGGCAATCTGTATGTTTCGGAATGGAACCTGTCCGGGCGCGTCGTCAAGCTGAAGCGTGTCAAGTAGCTGTTTTCAAGGCACGAGGCGCTTGCTGTCGCCAGTCTTGGCGGGCGGCGCCTCGTTCAAAATGATTTGGCGGGTGCCGGAATCGAAGAGCAATCCGGTTTGGCCGCCGAAGACCCGGAAGGTGAAGGTGAGCGGCCCTTTTACTTCGCGCGGAAGGTCAAACAGAAACTCCTGCCGTGATTTGCCTGCCAACGTGACTCCTTTGCGCGCATCTTTGAATAGGTTGGTTTCGCCTTCCTTGGCGATCACCTCCAACCGATAGCCGCGCGGCGTTTCGCCTTGCAGTTCGCCCTGCAGTTCGATGACGACGCGCGCCGCTTCGCCGGGCGCGTAAACAGGGCGGTCGAACGTCAGTTCACTGATCGAGACCAGATCGGGTGCAGACAACTGATCCAAATCAATCTTGCCTTTTGCCAGCGAACTGCCATCACCCGCAGTGAGTGTGTAATTGAATTTGCGTTCGCTCAACTCCACGGGCAGTTTGAATTCAATCTCGGTATGGCCTTGCACGGCGACGGGCTGGCGGCGTTCAAAGTCCCCGCCGCTGAGCGTGAAGCTGGCGCCCCTAATCGGCGTGGGCGAATCAATCACGACGATCAAAAGAGAAAGGTCGGCTTCCTCCGGCATTGGGATTTCCGCCTCGCTGTTTGACAGATGGCGCGGGAGCCGCGCGTTCACTCGGATGTCATTGGACGCATTGAGCGGGGCCATTCGTCCGGCAACAGTTTCAATCACTCCCCGATCTGCCAGCGCAAGCGGGGCGCTTTTGTATAACACCAAGCGCCCGGCCTGATCGTGGATCGAGAGTACGTATTGATTACCTAACGGCGCATTACCAGGAAGCAAGAGACTGCGAGTTTCCTGCGGAGCAAGGGTAAATGAGAGCCGGGCAACTGCGTCGGCAGAACCATCAACGCTGATGCTGGCAGTGCCTTGAAACGCGCTTGTCTCGCCGGAGTTGGTCAGCACCAGGCGAACCTGATCGCCAGCGCGCTCGACGGTGGCAATCAGGTTCGGCGCTTTCTGCGGCCCGGGCGATGTCTGAACCGGCCGTGGAGATTGCGCGCGGGCCAGCGGCCGGCCAGCCACCAGTGTTAATACGATAAGTGCGACAAGTGGGAACGCAAGCGGCTTGATCAATGACCTCATACTCTTCCCCATTTTTTCCTGTCAAAGCGTGTTGCGATTTATGACCGGGCCAAGCTCAACCGATGCCAGGCGTAGTTGGCACCCGTGTAATAGAGCAGGCCTTGCTCATTGTCCAGCGTCTGTCTGACAACGTCTCCGTGCAATAGCGGCGGCCGGCTGCTGCTTCTGGTCATCTTGATCGCCTCGTCCAGCGATTGCAATTTCAGGCCGGTGCCTGCGGCGTCCTTCAGCAGGTAACTCTGCCGGGCCTGGGAACTGCGCCAGCCTTTGGGGCCGTGGCCGTGAATGACGGCGAACAAAATATCATTCTGTTCAATGATGACCGGCTCTGCCGAAGAAGAGGGTAATCGGCGCACATGCACTTTGGGATCAGGCGGTTCGACTTTCCGCGGATTGCCCCGAATCCAATTGGCCAATTCGTGATTGATCTCCGCCAGCTTATCTGCCGCTGGCCTGACCACCACGGCAAGGTCGGGCGCTCCGTCGCCGTTGAGATCGCCAGTCATGAAATATTGATCGCGCCCCGACTCAATCGTCACCACCTGGCCGTAAATGCGTTTGATCACTTCCTGCACTTCGGCTGGTTGCGGCGGACGCAAGTCCGGGGCTTCGTTGGCGGGCGCGGGTGGCGGAACAAATGCCTGCTGCTGCTTTGAGCGGGAGCAGGCGGACGGCCAGATGATAGTGATGCAAATGATGAAGAGCAGGAGCAGAAACTTGCTTATCTTTCGGTTCGGCATGTCTTCCCTCAACAGAAACCGCTGGCTCACGCGCGCGGTAATGTACCCGCATTTCCCTCGACAAAATTTCAGTCATGGCGGCGGCGAATGATACGAACCGCCGCCGCCTGTAAATCCCTGCCCGGACGACCTGCGTGCAGATCGCCCGGACAGAGTGGGTGGGTTATAACGAGTTGAGGAAGGCGATCACTTGATTCTTCTGCGTCGCGTTCAACGCGTTGAACGCGGCGACCACGCTGTTAGCCTCGCCATCGTGGCGCAGGATCGCCTCGGTGCGTGTCAGCGTCTCGCCGTCGTGCATCAGCCGGTTGCGCGTGCGCATGCCCCAGAGCGGCGGCGTGCGTACTTTGTTCCGGGTTGATTGCCCGCCGTTCTGGACAATGCCGTCGCCGGTACCCACGTCGTGCAGCAGAAAGTCGCTGAGCGGATGGATGCGTTTGTTGCCAAGCGCAGCCGGGATGGTAAATTGTCCGCCGTTGATCACCGTGCCCGGCGGCGCGGTGACGATGTCGCGGACGTGGCAGATGTTGCAGCCGACTGAGTTGAAGAGGGCATCGCCTGCTGTCACATCAGCGTTGATAGCGCCGCGCGACGGAGCCTTGGTCGCGCGCATGAAGCGAGCGAACACGGCAATGTCGTTATCGGCATCTTCGCCGAACGGGGCAGTGTCGGGAACAGTGTCGAAAGCGGCAACAGAATTACCGTTCGATGTGTTCTCAACCAGGTTGAATTGGTTGGTAATGCCGACTTCATTAAGGTAGGCATCACTTGCGAAAGAGAGCAGGCTGGCGTGTTGATTCTTCCAGCCGAATCGCCCGCCGCGGTTATTGCCGGGCGCTTCGAGCACCGGAATCTGGATGAACTGGCCACGCATGGCGGCGGGCTGGCCATTGGATATGCCGAGCAGTGTGTTGCTGTCAACGCACTCGACAAATCCATCGCCCAGGATGTTGAGCGACGTGCGGAAGGTGCGCACTTCGTTGCCGCCCAGCACGCGTTCCTGAATCGAAGCGTCAATCGCACGGTCGTTGATCAGCGACCCGCCGGGATGGTCAACGAAGTTGGTGCCGTTAAAATGTCCGGCCCGCAGTTCGGTGATCTGGCTGATCGCACCAGTGATAGGGTTCTGATGGCATTCAACACAACCCTGCGCGTTGTAAACGGGACCCAGTCCCTTGGCGATGTCATCGCGTTCCTCGAAGACACCGCGGTCGAGATCGAACTGAGCCTGGGTCGTAAAACCATTGGTTAAGTTGTCGAACCCGGTCGGAGCTTCAGTAACTCCGGCTTGTCCGTAAACGGAATTTTTCAACAGTGGTAGAGAGATGATCCCCACTACGAAAAGGATCAACGTAAAGATTTTCAACATCCTCATGGGTGTTATTTCCTCCGTAATCTGAAGCCTGGGCGCACGTCACCCAGACTGGGTTGGGGTTTACAGCAGCGAGCCTGAGAGGTGAGAACAGTTACTCTGCCAGAGATACACGTCTACCTAGCGGGCGATTAGTAAGTCGCTCGTTAGATGCATGGTTTAGATGCGATGGTTATGACAGCAGTAAGCGGGCGCGCTTGCTGTTACTGAATACCGGGCAACGTTATAGAAACAGGCAGATGGATACCTGAACATCTTATAGACAGGCTTCCGCCTGAGTAGCCTTAAGGCTACTTGATGGTACCGCAGTCTAACTGAAGAGAACTTTAGTCGTTACTGCTTGAAATTGCTTTTGATAAAGCTGTTCGTGACCTGTTATGGTTGGACTGAAACTACTGACTACTTACAGGGGGAAAGCGTAGGGTAACGATGGGCAATCGGTCACTTGTAAATCTTTTGTGAGAAAACGATGGAAAACTACTCTTCTCTTAGACCGCTGTCAATAGAATACTGGTCATGGTTGTATTAAATTTTCACCGCGTAATCTCCTCTGGCACTACTTCTGACAATCTGGTAGGAAATAAGCTCATGCGATGAGCAGCCGTAGCACAACCTGGTTAATTCTTTGAATTTGTAACCTGGGAAATTGGTAAAACCACAATGGATATTTTAAAGTTACTCGCCCTGACCATTAGTTACCGTCCCTATGTTTTTGTTTTTTTTGCCTGCTACCTTTTTCTGGCTATCACGCATATCGGATGGAAGCGGACGGGATTATTTACCGTGCTGGCCTTCGTCGTGGCGTTTGTTTGTGAATGGAGTTCAGCGGTGGCGGCGACGGGGTTTCCATTTGGGCTGTATTACTACATCAATCAAACCGCCGACAAAGAACTGTGGATTGCGGGGGTGCCGTTTATGGATTCGCTCTCGTTCACGTTTTTATCCTATGTCAGTTGGGAACTGGCAACGATGCTGGTAGGACGCGTTCAGGCGGGTTGGCGCGACGTGCGCGTCGTGAATGGAGAACAGGCGCGCAAGGGGTGGGCGGCGGCACTGCTGGCTCCATTCCTGATGATGTATCTGGACATCATCATTGACCCGGTGGCGCTGCGCGGCGACCGATGGTTTTTGGGCAGGATTTACTATTACCCGGATGGCGGCAGTTATTTTGGGATCACGCTGGCGAATTTCCTTGGCTGGTACTTTGTCTGCTTTGTCATCGTGCGGTTGTTTGTCTGGCTAGAAAGAGTGGTGTTTGCTAGCTCTGCCAATCTGACGGCAGGTGTGCGCGACTACTGTTACAAGGCATTAGTGGCAATAGGGCTTTATTTTGGAGTGCTGGGCTTCAATTTATTTATGACGTTCCGGATTGGCGAACGCGGACTGGGCGTGGTCGGCGTCATTATCACTTTGCCTTTATTGGTCATGATTCTTCTCAAGCTATATCAAGGCTCGCAAGCGATGGGCAGGGAAGATCAGGCTGTCCCACTTTGAGAGGCCGGAAAATTTTCAAACCGATCTTCCTGCCGGATGGTCTTACTGGCTGAATTCCGTGCAGCGAATCGAGATCAATATGAACAAATTGAGCAAAATGTTTTGGGCAGTGTTGTGTGCGTTGATTTGCGTAACTGTCGCCGTTGCGCAACAGCGCGGGCAGAAGCAGGAGGCGGAGCAGACCATCAAGATCGAAACGACGCTGGTCAGCGTTCCGGTGATTGTCAGCGACCGGCAGGGCAGGTACATCAGCGGATTGAAAGCATCAGACTTCACGCTTTACGAAGATCGCGTTAAACAGCCAATCGAATTTTTTGCTGATACGGAAGAGCCGATCAACGTCGCGCTGCTGCTGGACACAAGCAAAAGCACGACGCTGGTGCTGGACGATATCAAGAAGGCGGCCAAAGACTTCGTCAAACAACTGCGCCCGCGGGATCGCGCAATGATCGTCAGCTTCGACCACAACGAGACGACGCTGTGCGAACTGACTTCGGATCACAAAATTCTGGAACGCGCGATTGGCAACGCGCGCATCGGCGAACAGGTCGGCACGAAGCTGCGCGATGCCGTCAACGACGTGATTAAGGAAGAGTTCAAGGCAGTCAAAGGCCGCAAAGCCATCGTGCTGCTGACCGACGGCAAAGACCACGGCAGCGAGATGACCGAACAATCCCTGCTGGACAGCGCAGCGGAAGCCGATACCTTGATCTATTCGGTCTTTTATTCATCGTTGCCAGTGGGGATGGCTCGTAATCCGAGAGCAGGTCGTGGCGGTGGCGGGAATCCTGGAGGAGGGCCAGGAATGGGGCGACGTGGCGGAATCTTCACGCCAATGCCGCGCTTTCCAACTCCGCCTTCACAGCGTCGTCCGGGCGGAGATGACAGAGAGAGCCAGCGTCAACGCCGCGCAGGCCGCATCGAAGCCCGCAACGAAGACGCGATAGATTTTCTGCAACGGTTGTCGGACGTTTCCGCCGGACGTTATTACAGCAGCGAAGTCGCCAACCTGAAAAAGACCTTCGAGCAGATCACCGAAGAACTGCGCCATCAATACCGCTTGGGTTTCTATCCTTCAGATCATTTGGCAGATCATTTGGCAGATCATTTGGCCGATCATTTGGCCGATCATTCGGCAGACCATCCCGCAGGTGGCATCCACAGCATCAAAGTCGAAGTCGCTCGCCCGGGTGTAATCATTCGTTCGCGACGCAGCTATCGCGCCACTGCAAAGCCGCAAGGCGAATAGATCGTCAGATACTCTATTGTTATTTCGATGAACCTGCGATTGCTGCATTGTCTGGCTGGATGCGATGAAGTGGATGAAATGCTAGGTGCTGTCTCGTGTAAAAGGCGTTTTCTCTTTTCTTTCTCTGGCGCTAATCCTGATCATAATACTTGCCCGGCTCTTTTGTATTACCATCGGCCAAATCGCATAAGCGACGGAACCCCGACATCATTGTTAGCCACCCCCCCTCGCCCACTGTTTCAACTACTTTTTGCTTAACCGTAGGACGGTCAACCAGTTTCTCTTGTTTGAGCAAAAAGACGATATCGTCCAGGTCTTTTTGCCGTCCGGCATTGTATTTTAGAATCACTAACCACTCAGGCGTAACCACCCGTAACCCATTCGGCATTCGAATCGCCTCTTTCAGGGCGTTACGATAAAACTCTCGATGGCCATCGCTACGTACAATCCAGTCAATTTGAACTAGATACCTGCCGACTTGCAGCGTGTAGCTACTACCGCCAAAACTGAGCCGATGTTGCGGTGTCAGCGATAAGTCCTGTGAGGCAATAATATCAACATCTTTCGTCATCCGCGGGCTTCCATAAAGATGCATCGCAATGCCACCCGCCACGGCCCATTCAATCTCTTCCTGAGTTGCCAGGTGTCCGACTTTCTGCGCTGCTTCCAAGCCCGTATCGGTTGAAATTGTCGGATTGGCAGCGTTATCCAATATACGTTCGACAAGCCGTTGATAATCACTTTCACTCATTGCTTTGTTCCGTTTGTGTCAAGGCAAGAGGGCGAAAAATTCATCCTCTTGCCTTATGTTACTGCTTTCCTTCTCTCGCTCTCAGACGCTTAGTGAGCGTAAAATTTTAACTTCCCGGTTTCGGCGCATCGTCTGTCGTGGGACAAGATGGCATCTTGTCCCACATCGGGAAGTTCATTTTTCATGCCTACTTAACACACCTGTTCACCAGGCCGCCGCCCTCCGCAAAGGATCGGCAAAAAAAGAGGGCGAGTGTCTACTATTGGACGCCTACAGAAATTAGCAGTGCGCTCACTTTGAAATCTTCAACGGCAATTTGACCAGCAGTGGTTTGCCAGGTTTAGCGGCGACGCGGAAGACGGTTTGGGGCAGGGGATCGTCTTGGGTCAGGCGTTTCTTCCCGCTGCCAGCGGCCTGTTCCGAACGCGTGTAGGTCTGGCCTGCGCCACCTTCCAGTTCCAGTTGTTCGACTTGGGTGGCCCACTGCTGCTCCCATTTTTCGACATCGGCTTTGGAGAGTTTCAGCGGTTCGTATTCGCCCTGATCGTTGCGGACGGGTTTGGGCAGGCCTGTGAGCGGCGTGGGAGTAACCAGTACGGTTAGGACTTCAGCGACTTGAGATTTGGGATTGTCACTTCGCAGAGGTTGGACTTCCAGATAAGGTTCTTCTCCGCTGGAATTTGGGATTTCGATGACGCGACCGGCTTCGACTTTGTTGTCGTCTTTGACGTCAACCGGGAAGGCAAGATAGGGATCGCTCAAGGAACCGTCTTCATATTGTTCACGGTCGATTACGTAGACATAACCGGAGCGTGGAATCTCTATGCTCAGGCGAAGCTTCTGCCCGGCGGTGAAGGCGGTGGAGGCTTCGACGCGTTCGGCGGCAAAGGCTGACTTCTTGCCTTTGCGGACGACCAGAATGCGCGCGCCGTCTTCTTTGCCTTTCACGGCGACGTTCTTGTCTGCTTCTTCGGCATCACGCAAACGCCAGATGGTAATGCCGACAACGGCGTCTTTTTCGACGGCGGTCGGGATGGCGTCTTTTTCAAGCGCAGGCGAGGTGCGTTTGTATTTGGTGGGGCGCGTGGACGGCGCTGGTTTGGCGGCCCCAGGCGCTGCGGGGCGGTAATTCGGTGGCCAGAATCGGCGCTCGGTGTCGTCGCCTTGCGCGAACGCAGTGGCGCACAGCACGCCGGCCAATAGCGCGGCGGCGATGGCGACAGAGAAGATTGACGGACTTGGTTTCTGATTGCTGATCATCATTTCCTCCTACTTTGATTTTTGCGCTCGACTTGCGTCAGCGCGGTTCGGGTTAAGAATTGCGTTGATGCCGGTCAGTACAACATAAAATTGAACTCGAGCTTGCTGCGCATTGAGACGAATTTGCCGTCCCGAATTGCGGGCAAAAAGAGAATCCCCTTGGCGGCTTCGATGGCTTGTTCGGTCAAGCCTTTTTCCAGTCCTCGAACGACTTTGATGTCACTCACTGCACCGTCTGCTTGAAAAATGGCGGAGAGCACGACCGGCCCCTGAATTTTTCCAGCCCGCGCCTCTTCGGTGTACTTGGCTTTTTGTTTGCGGACCATCACGGGCAGAAAGGGCGAACTGTCAGCCACGGGAATGCGATAGGAATTCCCAGCGCCTTGATTGATTGTCTTGAGATAGGTTGCGGTGGCGAGTTCTATATCGCTGTAGAGCCGGGCCAGCAATTCCGGCGGCACCACCTCGCTTTCGGGCGGCAGCGGGGCCAGAGCGTTGGGAATGCGGCCTTCGCGGCGCGCCTTAGCATAGGCCTCAGAGATAGTCTGAGTCTTGCGGATTTCCGATAGTTGCACTTCGTCGGCTGCCGCCCGCAACGTTTCCCACCACTGGCATTCCACCGTCTCGCAAGATTCAGGCGCTTTCGGAATTCTCGAAGCGGAAGTGGATTGCGTAGCGAGCGACTGCCCTGATTGGACCGCAGATTGAGCCAGCATGACATTGGCGGAACCGGCTGCCGTCCAGCTTTCGATTGGCGAAGCGAATGCCAGTGAAACCAGCAACAAACCAAGAACGCCAAGAATTTTTGTCATATTTCTCCTTTCCAAAACCATCCTCACCTTATGTTTTCAGGAGTGATTTCCGATTCAATCACGCCGACAACCTATCGGATTATACCCGCGCCCGGCAGGGCGTTGTGCCATCAATCGCAGGCAGAACGGCTCAGCGGGGCGGCGTTGCATCCCCAATTTGTCCTATCGCCACTCGCCTTGCAGTCCAAACGCCGCCCAGTAATACGGTGCCTGCCAGGCTTTCAGTTTCATCAACTCAAGCTGCGCGGAGCGCAATGCGGCGGATGGGCGTTGGCCTTTGGACAACATCGCTTCGTAAAAATGCTTCATCAGGTCGGCGGTCGAACGATCGTTGACGCTCCACAAACTGACCACGACGCGCGGCGCGCCCGCGTACATAAAGCCGCGCGTTAATCCAACCACGCCTTCGCCGCGAATCTCTTTGCCCAAGCCGGTCTGGCAAGCGCTCAAGACCACCAATTCAGTCGCAGGCAGTTTCAGATTGTAAATCTCCGGCGCGAGCAAATAGCCGTTCTGCGGCTTGCCCTGTTCGTCCACCATTGAAAGCACCAGACCGGACAGCTCCGGATTGAGGCTGTTCAAAAATCCGTGCGTCGCGAAGTGTAGGATGCGGTACTGACCGAGGTCGTCGCTGGTAGCGGCGGCGCGGCTGGCGGCGAAGTCGAAGGTTGCTTTGCCCGTATTGCCGCCTGCAAGCGAAAGAATCGTTTCGGCTTCGCGGCGCGTGTTGGGCAGGCGCGGGATGCGGAATTCGGCATCCGTCACGCCGGAATCTTTCGCCGATTTATAGAGCAGAATACGCGATGGCTCCTCAGCGATGTTTTGACCGGCTGGGGCGGCTGGCGCTGCGGGCTTGTCGTCTTTGCCTGCAGGCTTCGCCGGGTCAGCTTTAATCGTGACGACTTTGACGCGCTCGTCTTTGACCTCGAAGACGGGATCGGCAATGACGGCGACGGTCTTCGAAGCTTTTGTTCGTTGGGCGGATTCGCCGCGCAGCGCGGCCAGCGTTGAGGCCGACGGCAGCGAGATCATTTCGTGACTGGCGACCAATGGATTGCGGATTTGGGATTGCGGGTTGCGGATTGTTAGGGCACCAAAGGGGACGTATTGCAACGCGCCGTCGGCCACGATGACCAGGCGTTTGTTGCCGAGCAGGGGCGCAACCGGAGCCAGCAGCATCCGGCCAAGCGCGGCAGCGGCAGCCAGGCTGTCTTTATCGGCCTGTGCAACACGCTCTTGTTTCTGTTGATTTGATTCTTTGGCCACGTACTGGTTGCGCGCGGTGGCCAGGTCATAAAAACGTTTAGCGGCGGCTTCAATCTCAGCGCGCTTCGGCAGCGTGTAGCTGTAGATGGCCGTGGGCGTGGCAGCCCACAGATAGCTGCGCTCTTCGCCCAATGAAAACTCCAGCAGCATCGTGTTCGCGTCCAGCAGGCGCTGGATGTCGCGCGCCGCGAGCGGCTGCGGCTGCGTCAGACTGGCGTAGCGCGGGCTGGTCGCGCGGATTTGCGATTGCACGTCGCGCAGATCGGCATTGAGTTGTTCAATCTCTTTGCCGGCGGCGGCGATCAATTCGGTTTTGGCGCGCGTGCCGAGCAGGCGGATTTGCTCAGTCGTTTTGTCGTTGATTTGTTCTTGCAACTCGCGCTCGCGCTCGACCAGTTTGATGTCCACGCCTTGGCGAATGTCGGCGTTGGCTTCGGTCAGCAGTTCAACCAGGGAACGCGCTCGGGCGCGCTCGCTGACCTGCAAGGCTTCGGCGACCAGCTTGTTTTGCGCGATGCCGCGCGGCAGGCGCTTGCCCATCCGCATCAGCAGGTCAATGTAAAGGTCGTAGTATTGCTGCACCGAAGCGCGATACTGAGCGCGCAGGTCCGGGCTGGCCAGCTTCTGGCGCAGCGACTCGACGATCTTGATCGTTCCTTCGATCTGCTGCCGAGCCTGTTTAAGTTGGTTGTCCTGGCTGGCGATGCGGGCCAGGCCGTAGCGGACCTTGGCTTCGCGTTGGCGGTCGCCGACCTCGCGGCTCAATTCGAGTGCGCGCTGATGGTTTTCACGCGCGCGCGGTTTGTCGCCGAGAGCGTCATAAGCGAAGCCGAGATTGTTGAGCGTATAGGCAGAGCCTTGACGGTTGCCGGTCGTGTCCCAAATGGGTTTCGCCTGGTTATAGGCTTCGAGCGCCTTTTGCCGGTCGCCAAGCGTGTCGTAGACGAGGCCAATGTTATTAAAGGTAGCAGCTTCGCCGTTGCGGTCCTGCACTTCGCGCCGCAGGGGGAGCGATTGGTTAAGGGCGTCGAGCGCGCGCTGGTAATCGCCGAGCGCCCAGTACGAAAGCCCCATAAAGGACAGCGTGATGGCCTCGTTGCGTTTGTCGTCGGCGGTGCGCAGAAGTGGGAGCGCCTGGTTGTAGTAGTTCAGCGCCTCCTGCGATGCGCCGAGCAGGTCGTAGCTGCGCCCGATGTTGTAGAGCGTGACGGCGCGACCGCGCGGATCGCGACGCAACGGGAGCGCCTGCGCGTAGGCGCCGAGCGCGCGTTGCTGTTCGCTCAGGTTGGAATAGACATTCCCCAGATTGGTCAGCGTCTGGGCTTCCTGGACGCGGTTGCCAAGCGCGCGCCAAAGCTTGAGCGCCTGCTCAAGAATATCCACCGCTCGCCGCTTCTCGCCGAGATTGGAGTGGGCGATGCCGAGAACATTGAGTGTATATGCCTCGTGCTCGCGGTCTTTGGTTGCACGCCAGATCGGCAGGGCCTGGTTTAGATAACCGAGCGCGGTGCGCGCCTGGCCCAGGTCGTTGTAGGTTGTGCCGAGCTTGTGCAGCACCTCGCCCTCATTGAACTGGTCGCGCAGGGCGTGCCAGAGCGGGATCGCCTGCTGGTAAGGCTCAATCGCTTGCTGCAGTTGGTTTGCCAGGCGGCGCACATCGCCAAGCGCGGTCAGCGCGGCGGCCACGCCTGGTTGATCATTGATCTGTCGCCAGAGTCCGAGTGCTTCTTCGTATTTTTGGCTCCGGCGTTCGCGCGTGGCCGCGTCGGTTTTCTCCGCCAGGCTTTCGGCCTCGGCCATGGCGCGCGAGGCGGCCACGCGCGTTTTGTCGGATTCAGTCGCCGGGCGCAGAGCCGCAACGCGCGCTTCGTAGCGTCCGGCAGGTGCCTGTTTATCGCCCGAACCAACCTCGATGCGGTAATTGCCCGCTGCCTCCGCCACCCAGAAGAGCGGCTCCGGTCCCTGGTCGCCGTTGGGGCTGTCAATTAGTAACAACTCTTTGCTGTCCGGCCCGAAGAGCTTGACGGCGACGTCAATGCCGCGCTGTTCGATGACCAGGTGCAGGAACTGGCCCGCTAAGAGCGCGACGCTGTAGTTGTGCGTCTGGCCGCCGGCCAGCGTTTTTTCGACTGGCCTGCCGACTTCGAGCGGCTGGATATCTTGTTGGCCCGTGCCGGCATTTGAAGCTGCCGGTGCGACCGTCCAACCGAGCAGGAGGAAGGCGGCCAGCATCAGGCAACGACCCAAAAGAGACGAAGAGAGCCGGGCGGGAGAATTGAACGGATGTTTCATTGCAGCACCTCAGCGAAAGAATTGTCGCGGTGAGCAGCGGGTTAAAGCGGCTGTCGAAAAGTACGATGCACCTGGCGGAGCGGATTTTCAAGGATGTCACAGATGGCGGCGTGCCTCTGTGGCAGCAGGCGAAAGAGAGCGAGGAAGCCGTGCGGGCCTCCTCTCTCTCTTTGCCGGAAATGCGCCGAACGCGGCTAACAGGACGGCGGGAAGATTGGAATCGTCAGCGTCACTGAACTGGTTAGCGTCAGCTTGTGCAGATTGTGGCCGCCGTCGAATGCATTGGGGACGGTTCCGGCATTCCGGTTCTGCGTCAGGATTGCGCCAAGAATCCCAATGTCGCTTTGGCTGCTGATCTTCATCCAGCCGCTGCGCCCCGCCGGGATAATGTTTTCAAAACGTGGCGTGGTGCGCGGGAAGACGTTCGACAATTCGCCCCGAAGCTGACACGAACCGGTCAGGCTGAAACTGAAAGCGGTTTCGTTATCGTCGTAAAGAATGCCGAAGAGCGTCCCCAGCGTCGCTGCGCCGATCGCCAGATTGCCGCCGATGCGATTGACGACCAGCAAGGTGCTGTTGCCGTCGGCGCGCGCCGGGATGTTCGAGATGGCCAGCGTGCGTGGCAGCCGGTTGTATCCGTTCGGCGATCCGTCAAAAGGCAGCGTCGCAGTTGTGCTGTTGCCATCGCAACCAGGCAACGGGCTGCCGAATTGTGCCGCCGCGGATTCCGCCCCAAGATCGGCTTCGCGCCGCGGCGACATGGTCAGTTTGATGTTGGCGTTGCCGATCAGGTAGTTGAAGCTGATCGGGCAGCCGGTGTTACGGCCTTCGGCCAATCCCGGCGGGCCGTCCACCGCAATCGCGACCAGATACCCGGTCGTTCCCGGATCAATATCCGACATCAGAAAAGTAACCGTTTGATTTGCCGTCAAACAGACGAACGCATCCGCGACTCCGCAGCTTGCCCCATCCACAAAGAACAGATGCACTGCGACGCCCCGCGTGGTGTGCGTATTCGTCAAATTGATGCGCGTGTTGTTTTCAATCGAATTGTTGCTCGCGCCCGACGTGTACAGGTTGTAGAAGAGGACTGAACCCGGTTTATCGTCGCTGATCTGGGAGCCTGCCGGGTGGCATAAGCCCGGACCAAGATTAACCAGATTGACAGTCGTCGTCGTCGTCGCGGTGTTGTTGTTCGGATTGGGATCAGTGGCTTGCGTCGTGACGGTTGCCCGGTTGGTGGCCGTCGTCGGCTGGCAGATGCCGGGAACGTGAACGGCAACCATAATCGTCACCGCAGCTAATGAATTCACATTCACCGTGCAGGTTACCGTGCCCGTGCCGCTGCCCACGCAGCTTCCGTTCGACGGCGCGGCGCTGATCGCAATCCATCCCGCAGGTAATGTGTCAATGATGGTTGCATCCACGGGAATCTGGCTGTTGCTGGTGACGGTGAGCGTGTAGGTCGTGTCGTCTCCCGCGCTGACGCTGGCTGGGCCGGTTTTGGTAATTCCCAAGTCAGCGATAAGTCCGGGATCTGCCGCGCGCGTGGCGGCGCAAAATGTCGTTACGAGCGCGAGTGTCAAAAACAGGCGTGTCAATGTGCGTGAGGTAGCCATGGTGAAATCTCCTGTACCGTCTTTTCTGCACTCAATGTGCGTGCGGGCAATGTGCGTGCGGGGTCGGGGCAAGGCACGCAAACATTTATTAAAACGGTCGCAGTGTACGCCGATGGTTTTTGAGAATCAATAAATCATTTCCAGGACAACGGTAACCTTACGGCAGCCCGGACAGACAGCCATACGCCACGTAAAGGCAGGTCAACACAAAAGGCACAAAGGGCAGACACAAAACGCACAAAACCGTCACTGTCATTGCCTGTCTCGTCTTATTGAGCCTCTTGCGCTTCTTCATTTGTGCTTTTTGTGTCCCCCTCTCGCTTAACTTAGTGAGCGTAAAATTTTAACTTCCCGGTTTCGGCGCATCGTCTGTCGCGGGACAAGATGGCATCTTGTCCCACATCGAGAAGTTAATTTTTTATGCCTACTTAACGCCATTGCCTAACAGGAAGGTGGGAAAACAGGAACCGTAATCACGGCGTTTGGCAGCAAGCGCAGGACGTGCAGGTTATGGCCGCCCTCAAATGCATTGGCGGAAGTTTGCGCGTTGTCGTTGCGCGTGAAGGCTGCGCCGACCAGCGCGGCGCCATTTGCCGACCACAGCTTGAGCCAGCCGGTGCGTCCCGCCGGGATGAATTGTTCAAGGCGCGGCGTGATGCGCGGGAAGTTGTTCGAGAGCGATTGCCGGAACAAACACACGCCCGCGTTGAAGCTGAAGCTGAGAGCGGTCTCCGAATCGTTGTAGAGCAGGCCAAAGATAGGGCCGATGGGTTGCAATCCGGTGGCCCAATTGCCGTCTATCCGCCCGATCGCAAGGATCGTGTCGTTGCCGTCAGCGCGCGAGCCGAAGTTGTCCAGCGCAAGCACGCCGGGCAGTTGGTTGTAGCCGGTGGGAGAGCCGTCGAAATGAAGTTCGGCCACCGAACTATTCGGATCGCAGGTTGGCACGGGACTGCCGAATTGCGCGGCGGCAGACTCGCTGCCCAGATCGGCGTCGCGTCGCGGCGTGCCGGTGAACTTGATGTTGGCGTTGCCGATTAGATAGTTGAAGCTGATCGGGCAGCCGGTGTTGTGGCCGCCGGCGAAACCGGCAGGGCCGTCCACTGCAATCATCATCATATAACCCGTCGTGCCCGGATCGAGGTCAGACATCAGGAAGCTGGTCGTCTGGTTGGCCGTCAGGCAGATGAATGAATCGGCCACCGAGCAGGTCGCGCCGTCAATGAAGAAGAGATGCACGACGACGTTGAGCGTCGGATGGACGTTGGTCAGATTCATCCGCGTATTGTTCTGATTGGAATCGCCGCTGCCGCCCGCCGTTGCGCCGGAAAGGGCAAGCCCGGCAAAGAGGATCGAACCCGGCTTGTCAGCGCTGATCGCGCTGGTGGCAGGCACGCAAGCGCCTGCGCCGACATTGCCCAGTAACACATTGGTCGTCTTCGATTGCGAATTGTTCGCGGCCACCGGGTCGGAGAGACAATTGCCCGACGTGACCGTTGCCGTGTTGACAGCAGTCGTTGGCTGGCAAGTTTCCGGCACGTGCGCCTGAATCGTGACGGTTGCCGTTGCGCCCGCCGCCAGCGTTCCCAGATTGCAATTCACGGAATTGCTTCCGATGCCCGTACAGCTTCCGGTTGAAGCGGTAATCGTTTCGGCGGAGAAGGCAGCGGGCAGCGCGTTGTTCAGCGTGGTATTGACGCTGGGGGACGGGCCGTTGTTCGTGACGGTTACCGTGTACACGGCGCTGGTATCAGGCACCGCCGTTGCCGGAGCATTGACGCTGACGGACAGATCGGATTGCGCGCGCGATTGCGTGGTTACCGTCGTGGAGTTGTTGCCTGGCGTCGGATCGGCGGAAGCGGTTGTGACCGTCGCCGTATTGACGATATTGGTATTGCACGCGACGTTGGCGTTGAGTCTGACAGTGACTCTGAACAGTCCTGGATCGTCGGTGGCCATCGCCGCCTTCGTGCAGGTGATCGTGCCGGTCGAACCGGCCGCCGGCGTCGTGCACGTCCAGCCCGCCGCAGGCGCGAAGGATTGGAAAGTCACATTCGTGGGCAGCGTGTCGGTCAAGCTGACATTGCTGGCGATGCTTGGGCCGCTATTGGTGACGTTGATCGTGTAATCGAAATTGGTTCCGGCGATGGCGGTCGCGGTCGCGGTCTTAATCACGGCCAGATCGGCGGCGGCGATCGCGACGGTGGTGTTGGCGCTGGCCGATGCACTGACGGGGGGCCGTCCCGGCGCGGTGCCGGTGACATTGGCGGTATTGGTGATCCCCGTGCCGATGGGCGTCCCCGAATTTACTTTTAGCCCGACGGTGAAGGTCGCGCTGGCGCGCGGCGTAGTCACACGGGCCAGGAAGTTGGCGTTGTTGCAACTGATTGCGCCCGTGCCGCTCACCGCCGGCGTGGTGCAAGTCCAGCCCGCCGGAGCGTTGATGGATTGAAACGTCGTGTTGGGTGGCGTCGAGGTCGTCAGCGTTGTGTCGAGCGCGACATCGGGGCAGGGATTCGTCACCGCCACGTCGTAGCCGAAGTTCTGTCCGGCAACTGCCGCCGCTGGCGCGTTGATGTTGATCGCGAATGGCGGACAGGCGATCACCAATGTGTAAGCCCGGTTGCCCGTGCAGCCGTTGGCGTCGGTTGCGGTGATGGTGAAGTTGAATGTGCCCGATTGTGTTGGCGCGCCGCCGATCGCCCCGCCCGGCGCAAACGTCACGCCCGTCGGCAGCAGGCCGCTGGTGACGGTAAAGGTATAAGGCGAAGTGCCGCCCGTCGCGCTGATGGTTTGCGAATAGTTCGTGCCAGTCGTCCCATTCGGCAAGTTGGCTGGATTAACAGTGATTGCCGGGCAGTTGATCGTCAATGTGTAATTGGACGTGCCCATGCAGCCATTTGAATCTGTCGCTTTCACCGTCAGTGGGAATGTGCCGTTCTGTGTCGGCGCGCCCGATAGCAAGCCATTCGACGCCAGCGTCAATCCTGTGGGCAGCGTGCTCGCCGTGCTGAAGTTCGTTGTGCCAATCCCCCCGGATTGCGTGAAGGTCTGGCTGAAGGCCACGCCTACTGTGCCGCTGGTAACTCCCGGATTGGCCACCGTGATCGTTTGGCAGTTGATCGTCAATGTATACGTCGCACTTGTACCCATGCAGCCGTTCGAATCCGTCGCTTTGACGGTAATCGGGAAGGCGCCGGTTCGTGTTGGGGTGCCGCTCAGCAGGCCGCCACTTAAAAGCGTAATGCCCGTTGGCAGCGCGCTTGCTGTGCTGAATGTCGTTGCGCCAATGCCTCCTGTTTGCGTGAACGTCTGGCTGAAGGCTACGCCGGCCGTACCTGTGTTGACTCCCGGATTGGTCACCGTGATCGTTTGGCAATTGATTGTCAGCGTGTAGTTCGCCGTGCCCATGCATCCGTTCGAATCGGTTGCTTTGACAGTAATGGGAAATGTGCCAGTCTGCGTAGGGGTTCCTGACAGCAAGCCATTCGACGCCAGCGTTATGCCCGTGGGCAGTGCGCTTGCCGTGGTGAAGAGCGTTGCGCCAATGCCGCCGGATTGCGTGAAGGTCTGGCTGAACGCGCTCCCGGCCGTGCCGGTATTGATCGCGGGCGGTGTGACGGTGATCGTCTGGCAATTCACATTCAGCGTGAACGTCGAAGTGATGTTCAGCCCACAGTTGTCTGTAGCCTGGATTGCGATCAGATGCGAACCGGTGGGCTTCGCATTGCTCAAACTAACCACGCCTGCGGAATTGACGGAGATCGTCCCGGTGTAGGTGCCCGCACTTTGCACAATGACGCTGGCAACGGTGCCGTTATCGCTTAATCCTGTTGCCGGGTTGACCGTCAATGCCTGGCCCACCAGTACGGTCTGTGAACTGGCATAGCTCAATGTTGGCGCAGTGTTGGCCGTTGCCGCAACGTTGAGCGTGGCGGTCGCCGTCGCGTTTTGATTGTCAGTCACTTTCAGCGTGAAGCTGGCGTTGGTGGCCGTGCACGAAGCGACGATGTCGGCGAAGACCTGCCCGGCTGCGTTACTGGTTAGATTGCTGACAGTCACTCCGTTGACCGTCGCACTCGCGGCGTTGTTGACCTGCACCGTCAGCGTGTTCGCCGGTTGATCAGGATCAGTGACCGTGGCGATCTGCGAATTGCTGACGGGGCTGCCTTGTTGTCGTGTATTGGCGATGGCGGTAATTGCCGGCAATGTGTTGACCGCCAGCGTGAAGGTTGTGGTTGCCGCCGCGCCGCAATTGTCTGTCGCGGTGACGGTAACTGTGTAATTGCCCGCCGGCCCTGCATTGGCCACCGTGATGACACCCGTCGCCGGAGTACCGTTGAACGTTCCCGTGAAGCCAGGCGCAGATGCAGCCAGACTGGCTACTGTGCCGTTGTCCGTTGGCGCAGTGGAGGGCGTGATGGTCGTATTAGAACCGGTGTTGATTGGCCCCGTGTTGGGATAAGCGCCCAGCGCGGGTGGTGTATTTGCCGTGACTGTAATGTTGAGCGTCGCCATCGCGCTCTCGCCAACGTTGTCGGTGACGGTCAGCGTAAAAGATGCGTTTGCCGCAGTGGTGCAGTCGGTCGTGATACTGGCGCGCACAATGCCTGAGGCATCCACAGTCAGATTGTTGATCGTGACGCCGTTGACCGTTGCCGCTGCGGCTCCGTTGATCTGCACCGTCAATGTGTTCAACGGCTGGTCCGGGTCAGTGACGGTGGCGATCTGCACGTTGTTGACGATGGTTCCGCGCTGCTGCGTGCTATTGACCGCGCCGATTGTCGGCACGGTGTTGACTTTTTTGCAGGCCGAAAATTCCGACGTGTTGCCATTACTGTCAGTCGCAGTGGCGGTGATAAAAGGTTTGCCCGCGATGGGCGCAAAATTGAATGTGAAGCCGCCGGGCGCGGCCAGCCCAATGAGGTTCAGCGCAGTCTCCCCTTCGCCGTTGCCGCTGGCATCGCAGGTGGTGTTGGCGAAAAACGCAAGCTGCACGGGGTAGGCGCTGTTGGCGGCGGTGCTATCCAGCGTGCCCGTCAACGTTCCGGCGCTGGTGACCGACGTGATGACGGGGAAGTTTTGCAGGTTGTTCGCGCCCGCGTCCGGGTCGCCCGCGTCGTTGGGTGTGACGCCGTCCCCGCCCAGATCAATGCCCAGCCCAGTGTTGCTGAAGATCAAATTGTCCCGGATTGAATTGCCCGTGCCGCCCTCAATGCGCACGCCGCGCTGCCCGTTGAAGGCGATGGTGTTGCCCTGGTCAATGACTCCGATGCTATTGCCGGACGCGCCGCTGATGAACACGCCGTCCGCGCTGTTCGGTATTCCTGCCGTGCCCGCCGCGTTCAGGCCAATCAGATTGCTCAGTACAATATTGCCAGTGGCTCCGGCATTGTTGATCTGCACGCCGGAAGTGCCGTTACCGGAGATAGTGTTGCGTTTGCCGCCCGCTCCGCCGATGGCGTTGCCGGGAGCATTGTTGATCACCAGCCCCGCGCCGCTGTTGGCAATGGCCGCATCGCCAGTAGCGTTCGTGCCGATGTAGTTCCCCCTTACCAGGTTGTTGGTGGAACCAGGGCTGACAATGGCGATGCCTGTGCCGGTGTTGCCCGAGATAACGTTGCGTTCAATATCATCCGCCACACCGTCGTCATTGGTGCCGACGCGTGTATTGGTCACGCTCAAGCTGAAAAGAATGCCGCCGCCGCCATTGGGCAGCGCCGCAGTCCCTGCCGCGTTCACGCCGATGTAATTGCCCGCGACGACATTGCCACTCGCCTGGTCAATGCGCACACCAACGCCTGTGTTGCCGGAGATGACGTTGCGTTCGCTGACATTGTTTCCGGCAATGTTTCCGCCAGTGCCGATGACGTCGTTCGTCGGCCCATTGCTGATGAAAATGCCGTCGCCATTGGGCAGGCTTGCCATCCCGGTCACATCTGTTCCGATGAAGTTGCCGGCCACGACGCCAAGGTCAGATCCCGCATCTTGAATGACGATGCCGCAGGTAGCGTTGCCGGAGATCAAATTGCCCTCGGCCGCGTCATTGACCCCATCGGCGTCCGTCCCGATCAGGAAGGAACTCCCGCTGATAAAGATGCCGATGTTGTTGCCCTGCGCAATGGTGCCGGTGGCGTCCGTGCCGATCCGGCTGTTCTGCACCAGATACTCGCCGTTGCCTTCGAACCGAATGCCGCTGCCCGCGAAGTTGCTGATGACCAGGCCTGTCAGGTTACAGGTGCTGGCGGTGAATCGCAGACCGTGCGCGCCCGCGCCCGCGCCCGCGCCGTTCAGCCTGACGCGCGTGGAGCCGCCAGTGTCGCCGAAGATTTCGAGCGGTTGGGTGACAACCGGCAGCGGCGAAGTCAGGTTGATAGTCGGCGTGCCCGCACCCAGTGCGAACTGGATGATGTCCGGCCCAGCGCCTGCCTGACATTCATTGACCCCTGTATCGGTGTTGGCCGCCATGATCGCTTCACGCAAACTGCAAGCCCCATCCACGGCCACAGTATCAGCCGTGGTGGTGACAGTGATGGTGTTGAAGGCGGGCGTTCGCAACGGCATCTCGAACGCCGTTCCAAAATATGCCGTCCAGCGGCTCTCAGCCATCATCTTCAGCATGCTCGCTGGCTTGAACGCCTGGCGCAGATCAAACTCTCTTTGCTGCCGCTGCGCCACCTGCTCATTATGCTTATTCATTCGAATCACCGACGCCGCAGACTGCTGCTTCGGCCAGAACCACAGCCCGCTGCAAAGCGCGCAGAGAAGCAAACACAACAATGCGAAGCGTGTATTTCTAAACACGCCTGAGGCAGGCCAGGAGTCAGGCCCGGAGTTGAACCCGAAGTTGAACACGGCTACACCATTCCTTGGATTGAAGTCGCTGCTGAATGAAAGAAGTTGATCTGTGTGAGTCGCGAAAATTCAGCGCGTGAGGTAATGCTTGTGAGGCTGAATTCTCGCCGATGCCGGGCGGGATTCTATTGAAGTTCCAGGGAGTGGTCAACGTGATGGTTTTAACAGGGTGCGCGTCAACTTTTTGCGAGAAGCAGCTTCACGTGAATTCACCACAGAGTCGCAGAGGTTGCTGAGACTGCGCAGAGAACAATCGCGGGCTTTTGTTCTTCTCTCTGCGTTTCCTCTGCGGCTCTCTGCGATTCTGCGGTGAATGGGCTTGATGCAAACATGCCTTGCAAAAATGTGACGGACACCCATTTTAACATCTTGCCGCAATTGAGCCGCACTGCCTGCAAACCAAGAGGAAGGTAATGGCTTGAAGTGTTAGAAAATGGCTGAGGAGATAACCGGGTCAATCTTCGTCGCCGATCATCGGCTGGCGTGTTACCGAAACGTCAACCCAACACGGAATCCGGCGTAATGCGTGTCGGGATATTCAACGATGACGTGATCGCGGATTTCAAAGCGAAGGCCGACGCGGTCTTTAAACCAGTAATCCACGCCGCCGCCGAAGTTCACGCCGCTGGCTGCGCTGGAGCGGAAGAACAACGAATACCCGCCGCTCACGAACGGCACGACCTTGCCCGACCGGCTGGCTTTCAAAAAGTGATAGCCTGCGTTTGCCGATAGAATGCCGAAGCCATTGTCGAACGCGCTGGCCGGCGTGAACCCTGCGACCTCTCCGCCGACACTCAATCCGCCTTTGACGAAGCCTTCGCCGCCGCCGCCGAAATTGACCCACGTCGTCGAACTGCCTGATGTCGCTCCAGGCCCGAAGAAGACATAGCCTTGCGCGCGCCTGTCGATATTGGCTGCGCTGGCCTGCTTGGCGGGCGGCACTGGCGTTTGCGCGGCGGCACTGTTTGACAAGCCTGGGACGACGGACATCGCCATCAGCAAAAATAAAATAGAAATCAATGTACGCATCTTTTCCTCCCAATCCAGTTTAGTGACCAGTTTAGTTAATCAATACTGTGGACATTTTTTCGGCTACAACGTCAGGGGTTTAGTGAGAATGGCCGGTTTTGAATTGAATAAAACCAAAGTAAGCTTGCGATCTGAGCTTGGTAAAATTCAATGGCCATTAGTTAAGTCCTTAAGTTGCTTA
>JBBQVH010000109.1:0-27953 GCA_038211695.1 Blastocatellia bacterium
AAGCTTGAAGAACTAAGGAACTCTTATCCGCACATAGCAGCAAAGCTCCGTGATGGGGTAATCGGGAAGCAGGCAACCACGACTGCCTATGAAATTGTTCCCCCTTACATGCGAGTAAAGGTGTTGACTCACATTTACGCACCAGACCTTCTACCACTCTACGCCGCTGTCGAAGATTGCTGTAGAAGCTACATGAATGCGCTTATATTGGAATCTCAACTCCTAGAAGGCCGCGAACGTTCGATCTCTATAGTCACAGATGATTCCTTAAATATTGAAGATCGCAAACTTAGCGATGCTTGTAATTCGATGCAGTTGGGGATAGCCGAAGCAGCCAAACGCTATATCTAACTGCTTTTTGTGCAGACCGCCGACTTTTTGTGCAAAACCTGCAAAGCCGCAAACCCGCAAACCCGCAAACCCGGATTGTTCATGGATTGGTTGGGTGGCGTGGGAAAGCCTCCGCTCCCACGCCACTCCAACATATTCATTTCTGCTCTGCCTTCTTTTCCCATTCCGCCCGCGAGATTGGTTCCACGCGCGAAAGTTGCTTCTTGGCCAGCTCCGCATTCGCTTCAACCAATTCCTTCGCGGCCCAAGCATCGAATTCCTTCACCACATCGGCCAATTCGCGTGCCAGCGAATCGGTGCGTTCGACCTGGGTTTGCGATGGGCGGCCTTCGTAAAAGACGACGTCGGTGTAAAGCGAGGCGAGGTATTCGCGCAGGCGCTCTTCGCCAGTGATGGCGCCGCCTTCTTTGGTGGCGACGATCTTCTGGCGCAGGGTGTCCACTTGCGCGGCAGCGGTTTGAAGCTGTCGGCGCAAGGAATCATCAGCGGGCAGTTTCGCGGCACGGTCTTCCAGCGCCAGGCGGACGCCGTTGATGCGTTCGACGGCGAAGGTCATTTCGCTGAGCTGGTCATACAGCTTCATTGCCAGATCGAACTGCGCCTTGCGGTCTGCGGCAGTATGTTTGGCGCGCGGGTCGGGCGTGATTTGAAGCTGAGTGGTGTAGACCTGTTTGTCTTTGGTCATCTTGACCGTGTAGTTGCCGGGCAACAAACGCGGACCAACGCCTGCTCCGGCGGCTGTGGCGGCGGGCGGTGATTTGGGCGGAGGCAAGCGCATCCCCCAAGTTGCGCGGCTTAATCCGCGACGTTTGCTGGTGGGGATGGTGCCGAGCGATTTGCCCGACGCATCGAAGACTTCGATTTTCAGGTCACCGAAGATATGGCGTTTGCGCTGATAGTAAGTGATGACAGCGTCGCCTGTCGGGTTTGCACCGACGAAAGTCGCATCGCCGCCTGACCAACCACCGCCTGCCAATAAGCTCTGCACGGTAGGACGGGCTTGTAGAAAGCCTGCTTCATGCGCCAGCACATCGGGCTTCAAAGCACGCAGTGGAGTGATGTCGTCCACAATCCAGATGCCGCGCCCGTGCGTGGCAATGACCAGATCGTGGTCGCGTGGATGAATGGCCAGATCGCGCACGGCGACGGTGGGCAAGTCGCCGCCTTTGTACTGCGCCCACTGTTTGCCGCCATCCAGCGAAATCCACAGGCCAAATTCTGTCCCAACAAACAACAGGTCTTTGTTGACCAGGTCTTCTTTGACGACGTGCGCATAACCGCGCACGGTTGAATCGGCGGCCACCAACGGCGTCCACGTCTTACCAAAGTCAGTCGTCTTGTATACGTAAGGCCGCAGATCGCCAAAGGTATGCAGGTCGAAGGTGGCGTAAGCAGTGCCTTCATCAAAGTGACTGGCGTCCAGATAAGACACCCAAGCGCTGCGCGGAAGCCCTTGAACATTGGCGATGACGTTCGTCCACGTTTTGCCGTCATCGCGCGTCAATTGCAGATTGCCATCGTCCGTGCCTGCCCAGATGACGTTCGCGTTCTTCGGCGATTCGCAGATGGCGTAGATAGTCGTGTGCATTTCAGCGGCTGAGTTATCCGGCGTGACACCGCCGGATTGTTCCTGCTTTTGTTTTTCGGGATCGTTGGTGGTCAGGTCGGGCGAGATGCGTTCCCACGTTTGACCGTGGTCGCGCGAACGAAACAGAAACTGCGCACCGATGTAGATCACACCTTTCTGCGTCGGGCTGATGTGAATCGGCGTATTCCAGTTGTAGCGCAGCTTGCCTTCCTTGTAGCGCGGCAACGGTTGAATGCCACGCGATTCCAGCGTTTTGCGATTGACGCGTGTCAATGCGCCGCCCTGCGATTCGGCGTACACGTAATCAGGGTCGCTAGGATCGGCGAACATCCAGAAACCATCACCACCGCCCAAATTCTCCCACCGGCCATTGGTGATGCCACCGGGATACTGTGAATCACCCACCCACGAACTGTTGTCCTGCAAACCTCCGTACACGCGATAGGGCCGTTCCATATCCAGACTGACGTGATAGAACTGCGAGACGGGCAGGTTTTCCGACTTCCACCATTTGTTACCGCCATCGTAGGAATACCAGATGCCGCCGTCATCTCCGGCGATGATGTGATCGGTGTTGGCGGGGTTGATCCACAGATCGTGATGATCGCCGTGCGTTCCGCCCGAAATGCTGCTGAAGCTTTTGCCGCCATCGTTGCTGAAGATCAGGTTGTAGCCTTCTTTGTAAACCTTGTTCTCGTCCTGCGGGTCAATGACCAAATTGGCAAAGTAGAACGGGCGAACGATCATCCCCGCGCTGCGATCCAGCAACTGCCAAGTTTTGCCGCTATCGTCCGAACGATACAAACCATCCTGGGGAATGACGGCTTCGATGGTGGCGTACACGACATTGGGCTTCGACGGGGCAACAGCGACGGCCACGCGGCCCCAAGGCTTCGGCGGCAGACCTTGCGCCGTTTCGGTTTTCAATTCTGTCCACGTCGCGCCACCATCCGTGCTTTTGAACAAGCCGCTGCCGCTGGGCGCTTCAGGGCCATCGCCACCCGAACGGAACGTCCAGCCTTTGCGGCGAAAGTCCCACATCCCTGCGTACAAGGTCTTCGGGTTCTGTTTGTCCATCGAAACCATCGAACACCCCGTTGAGGTATTCACACCTTTCAACACCTTCGCCCACGTTTTGCCGCCATCGCTGGTTTTGTACAGGCCGCGTTCGTCGCTGTCGCTCCACAGCTTGCCGGGGGCACAGACATACACCGTGTTGGTGTCGCCGGGGTCCACCAGAATCTTGGCGATGCGTTCGGTTTCCTTCAGCCCAACGTTTGTCCAGTTATCGCCGCCATCTGTGGATTTATAGACGCCGTCGCCAACCGACACGCTGTTGCGCGTCCAGGGTTCGCCTGTGCCTGCCCAAATGACTTTGGGATTTTTCGGATCAATCGTTATTGCACCGATAGATTGCACCGGCTGTTTGTCGAAGGTCGGCTTGAAGGTCGTGCCGCCGTTCGTGGACTTCCACATGCCGCCGCTGGCCGTGCCGACGTAAACTGTCAGCCGCTTGCCTTCCTGCACAGCGTCCAGCGCAGCCACGCGCCCGCTCATTGTTGCGGAACCGATGTTGCGCGCACCCAAGCCGGAGATGGTTTCAGAATCCACTTTGACGGTTGGCGTTTGGGCCAGTGCATTTCCGCATAGCAGCAGCATCACGATCCATACACCAGTAAGAAGCTGGCCGCAGTTGTACCGTAGACTGTCCAGTCTGCGGAGGTCTTGTTGGGAGGGCTTTTGGGATTTCAGAGGGACGCTTGATGAAGACTTCCGCAGACTGGACAGTCTACGGTACAGGTGTTCTGCGCCATTCAATGTCTTTGACTCCATCATTGGTTTTTACCTCCTTCAGACTTGGACGGCTTCGCCACAGGCTGTTTGAACAAGCCATCGTCCAATGCAGTGTTGGCTTCGATCTTTTCGTAGGTGATCTGGGATTTGTTGGCGCTGCCTTTCTGCCCGCTTTCGATGGAATACGGGAAGTAAACGCCCGCGACCTGTTTGTAATCGCCGAGCACGGTTTCGGATTCCTGCTCAGCACCGCGCACCATACGTTTGGTTTCGATCTTGATGGGAACGCCGGAGTCCGCGTCCATAAAGTAATTGCTGATGTCCCCGTTTTTCAGCGTGACTTTCAGTTTGTACACGTCCGTGCCTTCGATGTCGTCCATGCCAACGAATTCAACCTTGTTGCCTTTTTGCTGATAGTTGATCAGCGGGCCGTCGAAGTCGGCGTCTTCCAACGTCTGTTTCAATTCTTCTTCGCCGAGCGCCTCTGCATCTTTTTTGCCGCCCCAAGGTTCGATCTTCCAGCCGGCCTTGCCGTCGTAGGCCACGCTGCCGGTCATTCCTTGAAAGGTGATCTGCTGGCGCACCTGGCCGGGGCGTTTGTTTTCCTGAACAAAGGCGGCTTCAAAGCCGCCGCCGCCCGTGAATTTGCCCGTACGGCGCAAAGTTTTAATCGCTTCGATCTTCTGCATTCCGCCGATGGTCTTGACGTATTTGGCAATGATTTCATCGGCGGTCTGCGCTGCGGCGGGCAGCGTCAGCAGAATCAGTAAGACCGAGCCGAAAGGGATCAACAGAAATTTGCGCATGGTCTTCTCCTTGTTTTAGCTGTTATCAGTCGAGGTCGCGATGGAGTGCGAACTGCCATCGGACAGGTGCGCGGCGCAATTCAATAAATGAATATTGAAGCGTCCTTGTTCATCACATTCCAGAATGTTCACACAGGTGTTGGTCTGTCTCATCGTCAGAGCTTCTTGCTTGCCCAACCCGGATGCGGCGGCGAGCAGCATGCTGTTGAAGCGTCCGTGCGCGACCAGCAAAATCGTTTGATGCAAATGATGATTGCGCAAGCCCTGCACAAACGAAATCGCACGGTGGCTTAGCTCATCCAGGCTTTCACCATCTTCAGGCGTAAAGTCCGCGTGGGACAAGCCGCTTTGTTCCTGCGCCTGCTCAAATGCCGACGAAGGGCCGCCCTGAAAAATACCCATATTCCGTTCGCGCAGGGCTACGGTGAATTGAACGGGCGGATCCTGAAACCGCCCGACGATGCGGGCTGTGTCTGCGGCACGTGCCGAATCGCTGGAATAGATGGCGTCAAAGCGAACTTCCTTCAACCGTTGTGCCAATCGCTCGGCTTGTTTAATTCCCAAAGATGTAAGCTTGCCCGGATTCCAGCCTTGAATGACGCGGGTGGCGTTCTCTTCCGTTTCTCCGTGACGAACCAAATATAGTTTCATAACGTGTTGATGATGATTACTGTCGAACCGATGAATTGCAGGCGGGAGTCGAGTGCTCACGTCCAACATTGTCAGAACCGCCCACCTCGCCCTCCTTTTCCACAAAGACATTGGATTTGGATCGGGACTACTGTACCAATTGACTGACTTCCATTAAAGTTCGCGTCACAGCACATTACTTCCTTTAGACATGGAGAAAATTTCAATGCATACAATAACGATCAGACGATTCGTCGTCACGGGTGCAATCGCGCTTGTGGCTTTGTGGGCAGCTACAGTCTGGACTTCGTCAATGACGCCTCGGGTTTCGGCTTCATTTGATGAACAAGACCAGGCGCGGCATGCAGAACAAACGGCAGAACAAACGGCCGAACAGACCATGGAGCAGAAATATAAAAACATTCAGGCGCTGAAAGGCGTGCCCGCTTCGCAAATGCGCCCGATGATGAATTACATCAGCGCCGCGCTGGGCATGGGATGCGCCGATTGCCACGTCCGAACCAATGGGCAAATGGAGTTCGAGAAAGACGATAACCCGCACAAGAAAGCGGCGCGCAAGATGATTACGATGACGATGGATTTGAACAAACAGTTTTTCAATGGCCGTCCTCAAGTCACTTGTTACACCTGCCATCAAGGCCACGACCATCCGATGAGCGTTCCGCCGCTGCCCCGCGTCATGCCGCAGGAACCGGCGGCTGCTGCGGCTGGCAGCTTGCCAAAGGCAGAAGACATTCTGGCCAAATACACGCAAGCCGTCGGCGGCAAAGAAGCGGTCGAGAAGATCAAAACGCGCGTCATCAAAGGCGTCAGCGTTTCCGGTAACAATCAAAACTTCCCGCTGGAAATCAATTTTGCCGCGCCCGACAAATACACTCTGGATGTTGCCCTGCCGCAAACGCCGACAACGCAAAAATACAACGGCGCGGCGGGCTGGTTGAAGAATTCGCGCGAAGACCGCGCAATGGACAGCGTTGATCTGGCCCGTGCCCGTTCGCTGGCCGCAAGCCTGGAGATTCTGCAACTGAAAGAGCCATACCCACGCATGGGAGTCGGCGTCGTAGAGAAAGTCGGCGATCGCGAAGCCTACGTATTGCGCGGCTCGCTGCCGGACAAACGGCGCGTGCGGTATTACTTCGACAAAGAAACTGGCTTGCTGGTGCGCCGTGTCGTGCAGACCGAAACCGTTATCGGCGTTGATCCCGAACAAACCGATTACGAAGATTACCGTGTCGTGGATGGCGTCAAAGTGGCGCATACCATTCGCACGGTTTATCTGGATACGAACTACAACTCAACGCGCAAATTCACCGAAGTGAAGCACAACGCCAAGGTGGATGACGCGCAGTTCAATCTACCTTCACCAAAGTAAGAACAAGGCGGCTAAAGCCGCTGCCAGCCAGCTAAAGCTGGTACTCTAAACGCCTGCGGCCAAGCGCTCAGCTTAAACCGGATGTCACGCTTAACGTATATTTCTGTCTTGATGCTCAGCCTTTGCGACTTCGCGTTTGCGCAGTCCGATGAAGGTAATGGAAGAATGTAGAGACGCAAGATTTTGCATCTCTACATTTCTACATTGCAATGAAACACCAGCACGATGAGGTATGATCATTTCCCAATGAACATGAAAATGAAATGGCGTCTTGAATGGCAGATTCTGTTTGCCCTCGCATTTGCGCTGGTCGTGTTGATTGGTCTGGGCATTTTTTCTTATCGAAGTGTGGCCGGAATGCTGACGACATCTGAACGGGTGGTACACACGCACGACGTGATCAGCGAACTGGACGTGGCGCTGTCAGCCATGACGGACGCTGAAACCGCGCAACGTGGCTTCTTGCTGACGGGCCGGGAAGCTTATCTGGAGCCTTATAACCAGGCCATTCCAATCGTCCAGCAGCACTTTCCGCAACTTCGGCAATTGATCAGTGATAATCCGGAACAGATGCAACGGCTCGACCGGGTAGAGCCGTTGGCGGCAATCAAGCTGGAGGTTATGCAAAAAGTCATCAAGGTACGACGGATCCAAGCTGAAAACTTCAAGGTGCCAATCGAAACGCTGGAGTATGGGAAACAGGTGATGGACGATATGCGGCGCGAAGTTGGCGAGATGAAAGACGCGGAAAATAAACTGCTCAGCGCACGCCAGCAGCGAGCGAACGCGGCGGCGAAGCAAACGTTGCTTCTCATCCCGTTGGCTGGCTTGATCTCAATCCTCTTTACCGCTTTCGCATTTATCGCAATTTATCGCGAGTTGGCCCGCAGGCGGCGGGCGGAAGAACAGACCAGAGTGCTCAACCAGGAACTGGGGCGCAGCAACCGCGAACTGCAGGATTTTGCTTATGTCGCTTCACACGATCTGCAGGAGCCGCTGCGCAAAATCCAGGCCTTTGGCGACCGCCTGAAATCAAAGTATGGCTCGACGCTCAATGATGAAGGTCGCGATTATCTGGATCGAATGCAGAATGCCGCTCGGCGCATGCATACGCTGATCAATGATCTGCTGGCCTATTCGCGCGTAGCAACGAAGGTGCAACCGTTCACGCCCGTGGATTTGAACCAGGTGGCGCGCGAGGTGCTCGGCGACCTGGAAGTCGGTGCACAGCAAAGCGGCGGGCGCGTGGAAGTCAGCGAATTGCCGGTGCTTGATGCTGACGCTTTGCAGATGCGCCAATTGCTGCAAAATCTGATTGGCAATGCATTGAAATTTCATCTGCCGGAACGGACGCCAGTGGTGCGCGTCACAGCGGAAACCATGGGAGACGGACTTTGTCAGATTGCCGTGGCTGACAACGGCATCGGTTTCGAAGAGAAATATCTGGATCGCATCTTCACCCCTTTTCAGCGCCTGCACGGGCGCAGCGAATACGAAGGCACGGGGATGGGCCTGGCCGTTTGCAGGCGCATTGCCGAACGGCACGGCGGCGCAATCACCGCCCAAAGCATCCCGGGACAAGGCACAACGTTTCTGGTGACGCTGCCACTCAAACAAAATGGAGATAATCGCAAATGAAGCCAAACGGAAAACCAATCGTCATCTTGATGGCTGACGATGATGCCGATGACCGCCTGCTGTGTCAGCAAGCGCTGGAAGAAAGCCGCGTCGTGAACGATCTCTACTTTGTAGAAGACGGCGAACAATTGATGGATTATTTGAACCGGCGTGGCAAATATACGGCTCCCGCTGAAGCGCCGCGGCCGGGGTTAATCCTGCTTGATTTGAATATGCCGCGGAAGGATGGGCGCGAAGCCTTGCGTGAAATCAAAGCCAATCCGGACCTGCGCCGCATTCCAATCGTGGTCATGACTACATCGCAGGCGGAAGAAGACATCTTTCGCAGCTACGACCTGGGCGCAAATTCGTTTGTCACCAAACCGGTCACCTTTGATCGGCTGGTAGATTTGATGAAGGCATTGGGCCATTTCTGGGTCGAATTTGTCGAGTTCTCAAACTAAATCGGTTTGCAATTGTGTATACGATGTGGGGCGAGTTGTTTAATCGCCCTGTTTGTGGGTCTGTGCGGTCAGTATCCAAGCGCGAGTAAACAACTCGCGCCACATTTCCCATACACTTATTTGCCAATTGATCTAAAGGTGATCGAACGGTGGAAATGGAATTACTGAAAGTGCTGCTCGTCGAAGACGACGAGGACGATTATTTAATCACGCGCGATCTGCTGGCGGAGGTTGGCGGCGAGAGTTTTGTATTGGACTGGGCAGCGAGCTACGAAACCGGGCGTGAGATGATGGCGCGCGCAAGCTACGACGTATATCTGTTTGACTACCGCCTGGGCGCGCACAGCGGCATGGAGTTGCTGCGCGAGACACGCGCAAACGACGACCTGACTCCAATCATCATGCTGACCGGTCAGGAAGACCGCGCGGTGGACATCGAAGCCATGCGCGCGGGCGCCACCGACTATCTGGTCAAAGGCCGGCTCGACGCATCAGTGCTGGAACGCGCGATCCGCTACGCCATTGAAGAAAAGCGCCGGGCCGCAGAGCGCCAGCTATTGCAGGCCGCCCGCCAGGCGCAGGCCGAAGCCGAGGCCGCCAACCGCGCCAAAGACGAATTTGTGACGTTGGTTTCGCACGAATTGCGCACCCCGCTCAATTCGATTCTGGGCTGGTCGCGCGTTCTGAAACAAAGCGCTGCCAACCCGGAAATGATTGCCAAAGCCGTTGATGTCATCGAACGCAACGCGCTGATGCAGAAACAACTGATCGAAGATTTGCTTGATCTGGCTCGTGTCGGCAGCGGCAAGCTGCGGTTGGCAAACGTCCCCCTGAGCCTGGTGCGAGTCATTGCCGAGGCTGTGGATGCAATGCAACTTTCCGCCGATGCGAAAATGATCAAAATCCGCACCAGCCTTGATCCATCCGCCGACACGATTACCGGCGACCCGGATCGTTTGCGGCAGGTCGTTTCGAACCTGTTTTCAAACGCCGTCAAATTCACCCCGCTCGGTGGTCAAATTGAAGTGGAACTCCGGCCCGCTGACTCATTCATCGAACTTCAAATCCGCGATACAGGCATGGGCATCACGCCCGAAGCGCTGCCTCATATCTTCGAACGCTATCATCAAGCCGATGCCACCAGCGGGCAGCGGCGCGGCGGATTGGGGTTGGGGCTGGCGCTGGTTCGGCAATTGGTCGAAGCGCACGGCGGAATGGTCACAGCGGAAAGCAAAGGCAAAGCACAAGGCGCAACCTTCACCGTCAAACTGCCCAGGCAAGCCGCGCCGCCGCCTTCACAGGTTGTGACCTGAGAGAGTTGTGAAAGCAGTTCCTCTTAAAAACGGAGTGGGATTAACTCTATCAATTCACCGCAGAGACACAGAGGACGTGGAGGAAGCGCAAAGAATACGGAAAATCTCTGCGGAACCTCTGCGTCTCTACGGTGAAAGAAGTGTTTGGGAAGAGTTATTTCGGAGTTATTCTTGAGCGGTCAGGACCAGCCTGAAAGATCGCCTTCGGAATCATCGCGTGTACGCCCTTCGTGCCGTCCACCAGTTGCGTGATGCTCAAGTCCGCCGCCACGCTCGACAGCATATAAGCATCCTCGCGGCTCAGCTTCTTTTCCGTCACCAGAAAATCAATCATCTCGCGCACGGCAATCTTGGTCGCGGCGGTCAGGTCTTCATCAATGCCCATCGTCATAAAAGCAGCGGGCGTTTCGGCGCGCGGCCAGCGCAGTTTCATATCTTTGCGCAGGATGAACTGGAATTTGCCGACCAGCGAGGTTTCCAGGGCGGTGATGCAGACTTCGCCGTTGCCTTGCGCGGCGTGGCCGTCGCCGACTTCAAACAATGCGCCGCGCGTGTGGATGGGAATAAAAAGCGTCGTTCCGGCGACCAGTTCCTTGTTATCCAAGTTGCCTGCGTGAATGCCCGGCGGGGCGCTGCTGATGCGGCCAGCGGCTTCTGGCGGCGCAACGCCCATGCTGCCGAAGAAGGGATGCAGCGGGATTTCGATGCTGTCGCTGAACCGGCCCACCATTCGCTTTTCATCCAGCGGAATAATCTTCATCTTCGAGATCGGAAAATCTTCGGGCAGAAATCCCCTACCCGGCCCGAAGGCTGTGTAAGCATATGGAATCGCCAGCTTGATGGATTGAATGCGGATTTCCAGCACGTCACCCGCTTCCGCGCCTTCAATGTAGATGGGGCCGGTCAGAATGTGCCCGCCGGGGCCTTTGTTGGTAACGGTGGAGACGATCTCGCGAAGTGAGGCTTCGATCTGATCGGGTTTGACGCCCGCGCCTTCCAACCGCTGCGGCGTAGAGGTAATTAGCGTTTGAATTTCAACCGTATCGCCCGACTTGATGCGCAGCACCGGCGGCGTTTTCGCATCGTAATGGCCGTAAGCCACTGTCGTCGGCGTGGGCTTCAAGACATGAGAAGTGTTTGCCGATTGCTGCGCGCGGCTATTCGTCGCCAGCAATGCCAGAGCGCAAATGAGAAAAAAAGTCGAGGTGAGTTGGCGATTCAAAGTTATTCGGATGAACATTGCCTGCTCCTAAAGTTGTTGGTCTTGCGGGGGTTGAAATTGTCAGCCCGCCAGAGATTGCGGCGAACGAACCGGGACGGCCCTGACTTACGGCTCTTTGACGACAATTACCTGGTTGATGGCAGCATCTTTTACGACTTCCAGCTTCCCGCTGGGCCAGCGAACTTCGATGGTTGCTTTTGCCGCTTTGCCGATGCCGAAGTGCGCACGCAGGTCGTTCTGCGAAAAGTAACTGCCGCCGCTGCGAACTTCGGTGATTTGCGTGCGGTTATCTGCTGTGCATTTAACGCGCGCGCCAATGGCTGTGCGATTCGACTTTGTGCCAATGACTTTGACCGTGACCCAGTTGTTGCCGCCGTCTTTTACAGCGGGCGTGTCCAGCCGCATCAGCACGGGCACTCCATTGACTGTGTTGATCACCACATCCACATCGCCGTCGTTATCGAAATCTCCAAACGCGCAGCCACGGCTGGAAGTTGGCTCCATCAGCGCGCCGCCAATTTTTTCGGTCACGTCCTGAAAGCTCTTGTTACGCAGATTGCGGTAGAGCACCTTGCGCTGAGCATAACCCGCTTCGGTCGTCAGCTTTTCGACTTCGGGATAGACGTGGCCGTTGACCAACAGAATATCCTGCCAGCCATCGTTGTCAGGATCGAAAAAGCCGCAGCCCCAGCCCAGCCAGCGCGTATTCAATCCGATGCCTGTCGTGAATGTCACATCGTCAAAGGTGTTCTTGCCCATGTTGCGATAGAGCGTAGAGGTATCGCCGGAAAAGTTGGTCTTGAAAATGTCCAGCAAACCATCACCATCGAAATCGCCCGCGCTGACGCCCATTCCCGCTTGCGGCTTGCCATCGCCGCTGTAGGCTGCGCCCGATTCCACGCCGATGTCCGTGAATGTCCCATTCCCGTTGTTGTGATAGAGCGTCGCCGGGGCTGAATCGTTGGCGACGTAAATATCCGGCCAGGTGTCGTTGTCGAAGTCGGCCACCAGCACGCCCAGGCCATAGGTGCCAAGCGTTTTCGTGATGCCCGCTTTTTCGGAAACGTTCGTGAATGTGCCGTCGCCATTGTTTCGATAAAGCGTATTGACGCCGCCTGTCAGCCCCGGCGGACCACACGCGACCATCACGCCTTTGTACAGGCAGGGGCCGGTTTCAGGCGTCGGCGCAGTTTTCACATCGAAGTCAATATAGCTGGCGACGAACAAATCCGGATTGCCGTCTTTGTCATAATCCACGAAAGCGCTGCCCGATCCCCACTTGGTCTTGTTGACGCCAACGCCTGCCTTGTCAGTCACGTCGGTGAATGTACCGTTGCCGTTATTTCGATAGAGCGCGTTCTTGCCGTAGTAGGACACGAACAAATCGTCGAAGCCGTCATTGTTGAAATCGCCAATACAAACTGCTTGGCCCCAGCCCGTCCGCGTGAGGCCAGCTTTTTCCGTGATGTCAGTAAATGTGCCGTTTCGATTATTGCGGTAGAGATGGTTGGTTGGTTCCTGCCCTTTGACGATGCCGTTGAACCGCGTGCCGTTGACGAAGAATAGATCTAGCCAGCCGTCGTTGTCGTAATCGAACCACGCGACGCCGCAGCCGGTGGTTTCCAACAAGTATTTGTTCTTGTGTTCATCGCCGTAAACAGTCTTGTGTGTCAGCCCTGCGGCTTTGGCGATGTTGGTGAAAGTGACTTTGAAATCAGTAGGCGGCGCGCCAATCTGCATTGAAGCCTGCGCTGAAACAGCGTCCGGTTGCGGGGTCGCAGCGAACAAAAGGAGAGAGATAAAAATTAGGAAGCGAAAGATGATGATCATCACCGGCGCACTATAAAGTGCGATTCGCGGCATCTGCAAACCGGGCACGCCCGTTACTGATCCAGCACGTGATGCGTGACGTAAGAGATTTGAATCGGCACACCACCGTTGACTTTTACTTTTAACACCAACTGGTAATAGGACGGCAACTGCAGCGGTTCGCCTGGCGGCGCAATGTTCAGGTGCGTGATGAGATCGCGGATGTATTCGGGTTTGGTCACGTATTCGACGGCGGCTTGCGTGCCGAAGGTGTTGATGCCCGCCAGAATCAACAAGCGGTTTCGTTCGCTCAATCCTTTCAACACGCTGATGACGGCGTAATCTTCAGAGATTTGGCTGGGCGAAGGGCCGAACTGTTTGGACACGTAATGCTCCTGCTCGCCGGATTGCGGATTGGTGTTGATGATCGCCAGCCAACGGCTGTCTGACACGTCTTTCAATGGCCGGAAGAAGAAGTCCTGTTTCTGCGGCAGCTCTTTCAAAAACAAATTTTCGGCGGGTGATCCCAAAACGACGATGTTTTCGGTCTTCGCATCATCCCAGGACAGCAGAAGGCTGCGTTTAACGCGGAACGGGTGATGAATGCGGGAAAAGAAGTCGCTTAGGAAGTAGACGCCCATCGCTTCACCAATGCCCGTGTAATGATCCACCATCGGCAGCGGCTGGCTTGGCTCAACCAACTCGGCGTCTTCTGCGGCTTCCAGACCTTTGTACAGCTTCATCCCCTGCTCGTAAGTGCCGTGGAAGATTGTATTGCTGAAAACAACCAGGACGGGTTCCGGCGCTGAAAGCATCTCATTCCAAAACGGCTCCGCCTGTGCCTGTAACTCTGCACGGGCGATCTCTTCGGATTCGCCGGAAAAGCTGCTGCGGCTTCCCGTGTGTTCGTGAAGCGCCAGGGAAAAGATTGGCGTGTAATGCCCTTTCGGCAGGTCAATCAGAACTTTGTCGTCTTTTCCTTCGGTGGCGTAATACTCGCTCAGCTTGGTGCGCAATCGCCCAGCCTGCACGCGGACGGTGGAATCAATGCGCGGATTGTAATCGCCGCTGCGCCCGAAGACTTCGGTCGCAATGACGTATTCCTTCAACTGACTTTCCTGATTCTCAGCGGCTTTTTCCACGACGAACCGCAAAAAACTTCTGAGACTGTCCGATCCATTCAAGGCTCGGCTGTGAAGCAGTTTGCCAAGCTGTTCCAGCTTTTCCTCTTTGGTAATTTCCATACTGGGCACTACTGTTGATGGTGCGTTACAACATGTGTGTAACGCTGATGTCTTTCGTCCTGCTAAAACGTTGAAATGACAGAAAGTAACCGTATTATACGGCGGTGTAACGCCTGAAGCCAATTCCCTGCCGCTATCTTATCCCTGCAAGAAATCACTCAATGTCCGTAACTATACAAATTCAAGACCTAATTGACTCATTGCTTTGCTGGGATTTACACCAACGAGAAGATTGATTGGATTGCATCGCTCGGAGTGATTTCTTCCCCCTCCAATCAACTCAATTGAGTTTGTGAAGCAATTCGGCGCCGCAAATTCCAAACGAACCATAAATAGATCTTCAGAGAGTATCCCTGGCAGTCATCAAGAGGATGCTTCTAAACACGAAGACACTCGCTGCGCTTTGCCGGGAAGAAAATCAGGCTTTTTGAAAAGCTTGATAATGGCGTGTGCCAAATCAGTTGACTTGCGCACGCTGTTGCCTTGCGGATAAGCAAGCGGTTCCCAGAGTCGCAGGCCTTGCCGCAATCACAAATTACAAGAGCTTCCACTCTTGACCGGCTAACGCGATTTAAGTCGCCCGGTCTTTCATCGGAGGATACATATTTATGAGGACTAAAGAGAAATTCTCCATCCTCGCAATCTGCACGTTGATCTGCGTGGCACTGTGGCCCGGAAACGGCTTCGGGCAGGCGGTCTACGGCAGCATCTTCGGGACGGTCACAGATTCGTCCGGCGCGGCAGTGCCGGGTGCGGTGGTGACCATCACCAACACCGGAACCAACGTCGTCGAAACAACCAAGACCAATTCGGACGGAAACTTCAATCAGACCCGATTGAATCCCGGAACCTACAAAATCAAGATCGAAGCCGCCAACTTCAAATCGGCGGTGATTGATTCGGTCATCGTCAATGTGGACACGGCCGCACCGGTGAATGCGCAATTGCAGCCCGGCCAGGTCAGTGAAGAAGTGACCATCACGTCCGACGCGCCGTTGCTCAAAACCGACCGCGCTGATGTGGCAACCAGCTTTGATTCCAGGACGATCCTTGATCTGCCCATCCCTGATCGAAATTTCACTCGTTTGCTGCAATTGACGCCGGGCACGCAGCAGCAGCTTTGGCAACACGCCGCCAGCGAAAATCCGCAAGGCTCCGTCCAGACAATCGTCAACGGCCAAACCTTCAGCGGCACCGGCTGGAACCTGGACGGCACCGATAACCGCGACCCGATTCTGGGCATCATCGTCATCAATCCGAACTTCGAAGCCATCGGCGAAGCAAAGTTCACTTCGCAAAACTACGACGCCGAATTCGGCGTGGCTGTTTCCGGCGTGGCGACGGTTTCGACCAAATCCGGCACCAACGATTTGCACGGCGTGGCCTTTCTCTTCCGCCAGAACGACGTGCTGCAGGCGCGCAATCCTTTCTCGCAATTTCAGAAAGACGCGCTGACCGGCAAATTCGTGCCCGATTCGCTGCGCAGCCAATTCGGTGGCGCGCTGGGCGGGCGCATCATCAAAGACAAGATTTTCATCTTCGGCGATTATCAGGGGACACGCAGCAAAATTGGCGGCACGCGCCTATTGACCGTCCCGACCGCGGCCGCGCGTACGGGCGACCTGAGCGCATACGGCGCGGCCATCTTTGATCCGACGACGGGCGATACCACCACTGGCGTGGGCCGGACGCAATTTTCCTCCGGCGGCAAGCTGAATGTGATTCCGACCAACCGCATTACAGCCCAGGCACGGAACCTGCTTAACCTGTTACCGCTGCCGAATGTGCCGGGCCGCAACAACGGCACGGCCGACAACTTCGTCGCATCGGGTGGCGAACCGTTCGACGGTGACACCTTCGATGTGCGCGGCGACGGAAAACTGAGCGAGAAGTTCAACACCTTTGGCCGCTACAGTTACGCCAAATTCACCCGCAACGGGCCGACGGCTTTTGGCAAAGGCGGCGGGCCGGAACTGGTCAGCCTGGGCGGCACGTCGAAAGCGCGCAACGACAGCGTGGCCTACGGCTTTGACTATGTCTGGTCGTCCTCGCTGGTGACCGATTTCCGCTTCGGCTTCTTCCGCTACAAGGTAGACGTATTGCCCTTCGATTTCGGAGCCAGGACGGCGGCGGATGCCGGCGTGCCGGGGATCAACTTTGACTCGACATTCACGTCGGGTTTATTTGCCGGCTTTATCAATGGCAACAACGGCGTGCCCGACATCAACTTCGGTTCGGGACTGGGCGTCAATCGCTGCAACTGCCCGCTGGCGGAGGATGAAAAGCAGGTGCAGTTCGTCACCAACACAAGCAAGTTCCTGGGCAATCACTCCTTTAAATTCGGCGTGGACATCCGCCGCGCCTCCAATTTGCGCGTGCCGAGTGATTCGCATCGCTCCGGCGAAGTCACGTTTGCCAACGGGCGCACGGGACAGGTGACGGCCGGTTCGGCATCGGGCGGTCTGGGTCTGGCGACGTTCCTGCTGGGCGACGCAACAGGATTCGCCCGCTTCGTCAGCACCAACACTGATGCACGCGAAAGCCAATGGCGGCACTTTTACTATGGGCAGGACACCTGGCGCGCGACACCGAAACTGACTGTATCCTACGGCCTGCGCGCCGAAGTCATTAACCCGCAAAAACTGAATGCGGCGGGCAACGGCGGCTTTGTTGATCTGGCGACTGGTCAGGTGCGGACGGCCGGCGTCGGCTCGACCAGCCTGAGCGGCAATGTCGAAAACAGCGTCAGCTTTGCGCCGCGAGTGGGTCTGGCCTATCAGATTTCGCCGAAGACCGTCATCCGCGCGGGCTATGGCCGCAGTTACGACATCGGCGTTTTCGGGTCGGTTTTTGGCCACACCGTGACGCAGAACCTGCCGGTGCTGGCGCGCCAGAATCTGAACGCGCCGAACAACTTCACGGCGGTTTTCAATCTGACGCAGGGGCCGCCGGTCTTCAACAACTTCTTCGGCCTGGACGCCGCGCCGAACAAGGGCGGCAAACCACTGACCGCTGCTCCCGCCAGCGGCACTTTCTTCCTGCCCGATGGCGTGACGCCGCGCGTGGTCAACGGCAAACAGCGCCTTTCGTCGGTGGACGCCTGGAACGTGACGGTGCAACACCAGTTGACCAGCACGCTCTCGGTCGAAGTCGCCTACGTCGGCAACAAAGGCACGCATGTGCTGACCGGCGACAACCCTGACAGCGAAGGCAATCAACCGACGCTGCAAGGCTTCGGCACGATTTCGCGCAACGACCGCCGCCAGTTTTTCAAAGCCTTCGGCTGGACACAGGACGTGCTGGTGTATTGCAACTGCGCCGACAACCGCTACAACGCGTTGCAGGCCAAACTGACGAAGCGTTTCGATAACGGCTACTCGATTCTGACGCATTACACGTATCAGCGCACGCAGAACGATGGTCGCGATTACTTCTTCATTGACCGCAGCGTCAACCGCGGCCCGGCTGATTTCAGCCGCGATCCGCACAACTTCACCTTTGTCCAGACCTATGAACTGCCCTTCGGCAAAGGCAAGAAGTTCCTGGGCAGCGCCTCGCGCGCGCTGGATTTGCTGGCCGGCGGCTGGCAGTTCAATTCCACCACGCTGGTGCAGAGCGGCTTCCCGTTCAACGTTGAATATGACGGCGGCGCGGATCGAGACACCGGTCCGAACCGTCCGAATATCAACGGCGACGTGAACATCAACGGCGGGCGCGACAAATACTTCGACACCGGCGCCTTTAGCAAACCATCGCGCGGCACTTTCGGGAACCTGCAACGCAATGCGTTGCGCGGCCCCGGATACTGGCGCACCGATGCCGGCTTATTCAAGAAATTCGCCATCACCGAAAAGGTGAAAGCCGAATTTCGCGTCGAGTCGGTCAACTTCTTCAACCACGTCAACCTGGGCAATCCGGACTCGTTCCTGGGCCGCTTCGCCGGCACCAACGGCGCGACCGATACCGGATCGCTGAACAGCAATGTGGGGCGAATCACCTCGACGGCCTTCTTCGGGAGCGATCCGCAACGCAATTTCCAATTCGGGCTGCGCATCACGTTCTAGCAATTCGAGCGCGCTCGAACGCGAGTTGACTCAACACGAGAGGGGCAGCCAGCAATCGCTGCCCCTCTTTTTTATGCTAAGCTGGCGGCGAACCACATTCACAATCAAGGTTAAACCAATGAGACAAATTCTGTTTTTTATTTGCTCGTTATGTGTTTGTGCATCCGCCGCCGCACAGATGCCTTCAACGACCCCATCCTCCATCACCGAAGCACGCACGCTTTTCAACGCGGGACGATATGATGAAGTGATTCAAAAGTTGAGCGACACCTCACCATCATCTCCGACAACTGAAACAAGATCGCCAGTCCAAAATAGAGAAGCGTTTTATCTGTTGGGCTTGTCCTGGTATCAAAAGCGAGATTATCAACGCGCTATCCCGTTTCTGAGGCTGGTGACTGGCTGGGGCAATGAAGCCCCCGGCAACAGTCCTGCAATCCGCGAATATGATGAATGCACCCAGGCGCTCGGTTTGTCCCATTACTTACTTGGCCATTTGGCGGAGTCAGTTCCTTATCTGGAACTAGCGGCCAGCAGATCACCCAATAACAACGAACTGACGTACGCACTTGGCATGGCGGCGGTGCAAACGCGCCAGCCGGACAAGGCACGCGCGGCCTTTGCCGGGATGTTTCGCGTTGAAGCCGATTCCGCCGCTGCGCACCTGCTGACGGCGCAGATGATGATCCGTGTCGAGTTTGATGAGTTCGCCGATGTTGAATTGAAGAAGGCTTTGGAGAAAGACCCGCGATTGCCGCAGGCCAATTACCTGCTGGCGCAAAACGCGATCTACAAAAACCGCTACGACGAAGGCATTGGGCTGCTGGAAAAAGAACTGGCCATCAACCCGAACAACGCCATGGCTTATTACAAGATCGGCGACGCGCTGACGCGCCAGTTGAAATGGGACGAAGCTATTGCGCAATTGCAGAAATCTGTCTGGCTCAATCCGTTTTACAGCGGCCCGTACATTTTGCTGGGCAAAAGTTATTTGAAAAAGAAACAGCTCCCGACCGCCGAAGGCATGCTCCGGCGGGCGATTCAGTTCGACCCGAACAACAAGTCGGCGCATTACCTGCTCGGTCAGGTGTTTCAGCAATCGGGAAGAGGCGAAGACGCCAAGCGGGAATTTGCGCTGGCCGAAAAGCTGCAAGGCAATTTGGAAACTCCGGAACGGTAGAAGGTCATTTCACCATCGCCTTTGCGCGTTTCAAGTTTTCGCGCGCGGCAGCATTGTTCGGATCGAGTTTGACCGCCTGCTCAAAATGCGGGATCGCTTCTTTCAGTTTGCCTTGATTGGCTAGCAGCGTGCCCAGTTCGTTATGCGCTTCGGCGTTGTCCGGATTCAGGCGCAGCGATTGTTCGTAATGGCTGCTGGCTTCATTCGGTTTGTTCAAAGCGGCGAGCACGGCAGCAAAATTGACGTGAGCGTCAGCATTACCGGGATTGAGGCGGAGCGATTCGGCGAAACGCTTCGCGGCCTCGTCTAAGTTCCCTTGCATCGCCAGCGCGCTGCCCAGGCTGTTGAGCGTTCCGGCATCGTCCGGGCGCAGGCGCAGCGATTCGCGCAAGTGCGTGATTGCTTCAGTCACGTTGCCTTTGGCCAGCAGCAGATTGGCCAGGTTGTAGCGGGCCGGCGCGTAATCGGGGTTGGCGCGCAAGGCCTGGCGATAGTGATTGATCGCCTCGGCAGTTCTGCCAGTGGATTGCAGCGAGGCGGCCAAGTTGGTCAGTGCAGCCGGATGGTTGGGTTTGGTTTGCAACGCTTTTTGAAAATTGAGAATGGCTTCAGCGTCGCGCCCGGCGTTTTGCAGCGCCGCGCCGAGGTTGAAATAGGCGGTGAAATCTGCCGGATACTTTTGCAGACGACGACGCATCAGCGCTTCCTGCAAAACCACGCGCGTGTCGTGACCGTCAAGCTGTGGCGAATGCGGCAGCACTTGAACCCACAGATGTCCCATCTCTTCCGACGAACGATTGCCTGCGCGCACTCTTTGCGGTGGGCTGTGCGGATTGCGCGGGTTGGCGGCGGAGTTGTCGTAACTGTATCGCATCGAAAGCACGCTGCCTTTGGGCAAAAAGATTGGCTGGCGAAATTGATAAACGCCTTGCCAATTCAAATCCCAGCGCGTGATGCGGATCAACCATTTCTTTGAACCGTCGGGCAAGGTGGCAAAACCTTGCAGGTCTTTGCCCAGATAATGCGCATGCGGATAAACGCCGAGCACATCCACATCCACCGGCAGTTTCAGTTCGTCGGTGATGACGAAATCTTTTGCGCCCGGTGGAATGTCAATCGCACCGTCGTGTTCAAGCTGCAACAACATCGGAAAGATCGTTTGTGGTTTGTCGCTGAAGTACAGCCCGATCTGGGCTTGAATGCGTTCCGGCTTGCCCGTTGGTTGCAGGTGCATATTCAAAACCAAATCGGTTCCCGGGTCGCAGCGCCAGGCCATTCCGTCCGGTTCGACCGCGGGCGCTGAGCCGGGCTTCCAGAACAGGAAGTGGCTGTCGGGTTCAAAGGTCTCGGCTTCGATGGAAACTTCCATTCCGCCGAAGCCCGGTGCCGGATCGAGCGCATCGAGTTTGCGCGAGCCTCCGGTTCGATCAATCAGAAGGTTGGCGTGATGCACCGCTCTTTTATTGCCGGGCAGGATTTCGACGGCTTTGACGTATTTCGTCGCCGTCACCGGAATCGGAATGACGAAGTTGCGGAAGACATTCAAACCAGGGGCCGGACCTTCGGCGGGCACGATGAAGGCTTCCTCCATTCGTACAATCAGATCGGGTTTACCCAGTTGCCAGCTTTCGTTGAATTGCGGCGCGGGCGGTAAATCTTTCGCATCGCCTTCGGGCATCCCGGCGTCCACCCATTGGCGAATGAGTTTGAGTTGTTCATCGCTCAACCGGCGTTCACCAGCGAAATCACCGTACCCGGGTTCAGGCAGCCACGGGGGCATGTAGCGGCTGGCAGTGACATCGGCAATCAGCCGGGCGCGTTTTTTGACTTCGGCAAAAGTCATCAGGCTGAACGGCGCTGCGCCGCCCGTGTGATGGCACGCCGCGCAGTGCTCAAACAGGATCGGCGCAATCTGTTTGTTGAAAGTCGGCGGTTCGGCGCTATGCGAAGTTCCGGGCGGACAAAACGCCGCGACCGTCACGACGACGGCAAGCAGCAACATCAATTTGAAATTCGAGAATGGACTTTCCTTCATTGATCACCATTGTTTTCGGAAATCGGGCGGCGAGCAAGGCGCTGGCGGCAATTTTCATAATTGTTGTTCTGCCACACTTGCCGATTATCGCCAATCCGCAATCCGCAATCCGCAATCCGCAATCCGGTGCTCCGCAATTCGTAGACATTGCCGCGCAAGCCGGACTGACGAAGCCGATTGTTTACGGCGGCGTCGAATCGAAACGCTACATCATCGAAACCAACGGCTGCGGCGTTGCCTTTTACGATTACGACAATGACGGTTGGATGGACGTGCTGACGCTGAATGGTTCGCGGCTCGAAGCTTTTCCCAAAGGCAGCGAACCGACAACGCGGCTTTACAAAAACAATCGCAACGGCACTTTCACCGATGTCACCGCCAAATCCGGATTCACACAGACGGGCTTTGCTTCGGGCTTGTGTGTCGGCGATTTCGACGGCGACGGTTTTGACGATTTGTTCGTGACTTACTGGGGCGCGAACGTGCTTTATCGAAACAATGGCAACGGCACGTTCACTGATGTCACGAAAAAAGCCAACCTGGATTTTGAAGGGATTCGCTGGGGGTCGGGATGCAGCTTCATTGATTACGACCGCGACGGCGATCTGGACCTGTTCGTCTCGAACTATTTGAGCTTCGATTTGAAGACCGCGCTGGAACCGGGCAAAGGTGCGAACTGTGCGTGGAAAGGCGTGCCGGTCAATTGCGGGCCAAAAGGTTTGCCCTTCGCGCGCAACTGGCTTTATCGAAACAACGGCGATGGCACGTTCACCGACGTTTCCGAAGTGTCGGGCATCAGCAAAGTCACTGGGCGTTACCCGATGTCGGTGGCGGCGGCGGACTTTGACGAAGACGGCTGGGTTGATCTGTACGTCGCCTGCGATTCGACGGCCAGTATTTTTTATCGCAACAACGGGAACGGAACATTCACGGATGTCGCATTGGAAAATGGCGTGGCCTACAACGAAGACGGTCAGCCGCAGGCCGGAATGGGCTTAGGCATTGGCGATTTCAATCGCGATGGTCGGCTGGATATTTTCAAAACTCACTTTATGGACGATACGCCAGTGCTTTATCGGAACTCCGGCAAAGGCATGTTCGAAGACGTGACGATGGCCGCCGGATTCGGCGCGGCGACAAAGTTCATCAGTTGGGGCGCCGGAATGCCGGACGTGGACAACGATGGCTGGCCGGACGTTTTCTGGGTGACGGGCAACGTTTACCCCGAAGTCGAAAAGGCTTTCAAGCAATACCCGCATCGCAGCCCGCGCCAGTTGTTTCGCAATCCGGGCAACGGAAAATTTGAAGACATTTCAGCGCAGAGCGGCGCGGGACTGACCACGCCGCATTCCAGTCGCGGCTGCGCCTTCGGCGATTTCGACAACGACGGCGACATAGACGTGCTGGTGATGAATATGAACGAACCGCCGTCGCTGCTGCGCAATGATTACGCAGGCGGCAATCACTGGTTGAAGGTAAAGCTGGCGGGCGTCAAATCGAATCGTACCGGCTTGGGCGCGCGCGTCGTTGTGACCATCGGCGAACTCAAACAGGCGCAGGCCGTGCTGAGCCAGACAGGTTATTACTCGCACGACGATTTGCGAGTGCACTTCGGACTTGGCGGCAAACTGAAAGCCGACCGCGTTGACGTGTACTGGCCGAGCGGACAGACAGACACGCTGAAAGATGTGAAGGCCGATCAAGTGGTGAGAATCAAAGAAGGTGAGACGTTGAAAAAGTAGCTATGCCATGGTTTCCGCAAAACAAATATCTTTGGGACTTCTGGTTTGCCCGGAATGGCGGCAAACTGCATTTATTCTATCTGCAAGCCGATCAATCGGAGTGCGGATTCAATCCCGACCTGCGGCACAACCTGGCGTCGGTCGGTCACGCCGTGATGACGGACTGGGGTTGGAAAGAATTGGACGCAATTGTGCTGGCCAGAAGCGGCGAGCGTGGCTGGGACAATCTTTCGATCTGGACGGGCAGTGTCGTTCAAGACCCGGCGTCGGATTTGTACTACCTGTTTTACACCGCGCGTTGCAGAGAAGACAAAACCATCTGGACGCCGAGCGAGTGGCAGCGCCCGCAGCAGATCGGGCTGGCAGTGTCGCGCGATTTGATCGAATGGAAGCGGACGCCGCAATCGGAAAAAGCCCCGATCATTCCAAACCCCGGCAAGATGACTGGCCTAGACGGGGTGGCGTGGCGCGATCCATATGTGATTCGCGGAGAGAACGGCCGTTGGCAAGCCTTTATTTGCGCACGGCTGAATCCGCACGACGCCGACAACAAACATTACGGCGTGGACGCAGGCGGCGTCATCGCGTGGCTGGAATCGGAAACCCTGGATGAATGGAACGTCGCGGCGACACGGCGGCTGGTGGCTTCCGACGAATTTTATCAACTGGAAGTGCCGCAGGTTTTCTGGCGGCGCTTGAAAGACGGCAAGCGGTTTTATCTGCTCTTCTGCGCGCAGCAGAAAGATTGTTCGCGCGCCCGGCGGCAACGCGTCGGCGAAGATCAATGCCAGACCGGCACCTATTATCTGGTTTCGGACTTGTTGCCGCACGATTACAGAGAAGTCCCGGCGCTGAAAGGCTCGGCGCGATTGCTGGCGAAGGGTTGGTACGCCGGGCGCTTGCTTGATCCTGAAACATCCGAAACAGATGAGCCGCCTGCGTTCTTCGGCTTTCAATGGGCGAACGATTCGGGGCGGTTTGTCGGCGGCATCTCCGATCCGATGCCCATACGGTTTCACGAAGACGGCACGATTGAATTGGCTTGAGTCAAACTGTTGAATCACTCATTCCCACAAAAAAGAATTGTTCGTGTGGCTGGGATGCTGTGCCTGTTGATGGTGCTGACAGCGCTGGCACAAACACCGCGTGCATCTCTCCCGTCTGGTCAGGCGCTCGGCACAAAACGCATGGCCGAGCGGCTGGCGCAGATTTATCGTCAGCAGGATTTCCGCACCGATCCGAACAAAGACCGCGAACGCGCCGAGTATTACCGCGAAGGATTGAAACAACCTTTAGACTTGCGCACCGAATTGAAAGCGCGAATGGCGCTGGCCGATGCGCTGCTCAAGGCTGGCGACAGCGCAGCGGCGGTCAGCGAACTGGAAAGCCTGCGCCAGATGATGAAGGAGAAGGGTGTGATTCCGGCGGAGTTCTTTGTCAATGAATTGCGGCAGTTGCTGGCTATTTCATATTTGCGTTTGGGCGAACAGGAAAACTGCGTGCTGAATCACGGGCTGGAATCGTGCATCTTTCCGATTCGCGCTTCGGCGCAACACAAACTGCCGCGCGGAGCAACGGGCGCAATTCGCGAACTGACCGGAATGCTCAACAGCGATCCAAACAATCTGCCAGCCAATCTGCCAGCCAATCTGCCAAACAATCTGCCAAACAATCTGAATGCCCGCTGGTTGCTGAACATCGCGCAGATGGTCTTGGGCGAGCACTCGCAAAAAGTCGCCCCCGAATGGCTGATTCCGACGGAACGATTCAATTCCGATTACGACATCGGGCGCTTCGCCGACGTTGCGCCGCAACTCGGACTGGATGTGACCGGGCGCGCGGGCGGCAGCGTAATGGAAGATTTCGACGGCGACGGTTTGCTCGATCTGATGATTTCGTCTTCCGGGCCGCTGGATCAATTGCGCTTTTTCAAAAACAACGGCGACGGCAGCTTCACCGAACGCACGAACGAAGCCGGATTGACAGGCATCACCGGCGGCTTGAACTTAATCCACGCTGATTTCAACAACGACGGTTGGCCGGATGCGCTGGTGCTGCGTGGCGGATGGTGGGCGGAACACGGCTGTTACCCGCCGTCGCTGTTGAAAAACAACGGCAACGGCACCTTCGACGACGTGACCGAAGAAGCTGGCTTGCTGTCGTTTCACCCTACGCAAACCGCTGCCTGGGCCGATTATGACAACGACGGCTGGCTGGATGTATTCATCGGCCACGAATCGAACGACAAACAGCGCCATCCGTCGCAACTCTTCCACAACAATCGCAACGGCACGTTCACCGAAGTTGGCGAGAAGATGGGCCTGGCCGATCTGGGCTTTGTCAAAGGCGTGGCCTGGGGCGATTACAACAACGATGGGCGCGCCGATCTGTACGTTTCAGTCAAAGGCGCAAAGAACCGACTCTTTCGCAACGATGGGCCGGTAGCTTCCAGGATAGGCAGAAGAGAATACGGAACAAACGGAATGAACGGAACAAACAGAAAACTTGAAATCTCTCAGATCAATTCCGTCTGTTCTGTTATTTCTGTTTGTTCCGTATTCTCTCTTTCGCCCACGCAGGTTGAACCATTACCGCAGCCCAAAATTGAGGGCTGGAAGTTCACGGATGTCACGGATCAAGCCGGAGTCGCCGAACCGCTGCACAGCTTCGCCACGTGGTTTTGGGATTACGACAACGACGGCTGGCAGGACATTTTCGTCGCCGGGTATTACAGCGAAACGCTCAACGACATTGGCGCGTTTCTGCTTGGCCAGCCGCACAAGGCCGAGCTGCCGCGCCTGTATCACAACAATAAAGACGGCACGTTCACCGAAGTCTCGCGGCAGATGAAGCTGGATCGAGTGATTTTGCCGATGGGCGCGAACTTCGGCGATCTGGACAACGACGGTTGGCTGGATTGTTACTTCGGCACAGGCACGCCGCAATTCGAAGCCCTGCTGCCGAACAAGATGTTTCGCAATGCAGGAGGTAAAGCGTTTCAAGACGTGACGACTTCGGGCGGCTTCGGCCACTTGCAGAAAGGCCATGCCGTTTCCTTCGGCGACATAGATAACGACGGCGACGAAGATATTTTTGAGGTCATCGGCGGCGCGTTGGCTGGCGACACGTATCAAAGCGTGCTGTTTGAAAATCCCGGCCACGGCAATCGTTGGCTGACGTTGGAACTGCGCGGCACGAAGACCAATGCTTCGGCCATCGGCGCGCGCCTGCGGATTCGCGTTAAGACAAAATCCGGCTCGCGAGACATCTTCCGCGCGATCACGTCCGGCGGCAGCTTCGGCGATTCACCGTTTCGGTTGCACGCGGGATTGGGCGATGCGCTGGCAATTGACGAAGTTGAAATTCGCTGGCCTGTCACCGGGCAAAGCCAAACGCTTCGCAATCTGACGTTGGATCAAAGCTACCGGCTGCGCGAAGGCGACAGCAAGCCGGAAATACTCGGACTGAAACGATTTTCTCTGTCGGGCAAAACTAAACCGGCGCACCATCAGTGAATCTACTATGGCCAATCTGAGTTTGCGGAATGTCTCGAAAATCTATGCGGGCAATGTTCTCGCGGTCTCCAGCGTCAATGCAGAGATCGCTGATGGCGAGTTCGTGATCTTGGTCGGCCCGTCGGGCTGCGGCAAATCCACGCTGCTGCGAATGATTGCCGGGCTGGAAGAAATCTCTTCGGGCGAAGTCAGCATTGACAACCGAGTTGTCAATCAGGCCCACGCCAAAGATCGCGACATCGCGTTCGTCTTTCAAAACTATGCGCTCTATCCGCATATGACCGTCGCTGAAAACATGGCTTTCGGGCTGAAGATGCGGAAGTTCGCCAAAGATGAAATTGCCAGGCGCGTGGGCGAAGCCGCTGAAGTGCTGGGCCTGACGCCATATCTGAACCGCAAGCCCGGCGCACTGTCCGGCGGGCAGCGCCAGCGCGTTGCCGTGGGCCGCGCCATTGTTCGCCAGCCCAAGCTCTTCCTGTTTGACGAACCGCTTTCCAATCTCGACGCTAAGATGCGCGTCGGCATGCGCGCCGAACTGATCAAGCTTCACAAACAATTGAAAGCGTCCCAAAAGCCCGCAACGGTGGTCTATGTCACGCACGATCAGGTCGAAGCCATGAGCATGGGCGACCGTCTGGTGGTGATGAAAGATGGCGTGGTCCAACAGATCGGCGCGCCGCTGGAAATTTACAATCATCCCGCCAATCAGTTCGTCGCCGGATTCATCGGCAGTCCACCGATGAACTTTCTGAACGCTGAACTGCAGGCACGCAACGGCGCATTGCACATCGTGGGCGATGGCTTTCAATTGAAATGGCCCCACGCCGCGCCAAACGGCCATCGGCAAGTCGTCTTCGGCATTCGCCCCGAAGACATTCACGAACGCACCGACGACCGGGTCAGTACCGCGAGCGGTAGCGAACCGGGTTTCCTAAACGCAAGGGTAGAAATCCTGGAACCGCTTGGCGGCGAAGTGATGGCCACCTGCTCGCTCGGCGGCGCTGAAATCACCGTGCGATTAAGCCCGCGTACACACGCCAAGAGCGATGCGCCGATTGAACTGGCTTTTGATTTAGCGCACGCAAAGCTGTTTGATCCCGCATCAGGAGAGGCTCTGCTGTGAAAGGAATCGCCAACAGGGTTGCGCAAACTGTCAGTTTTCGTAGCGCCGTCGCCCAAAACAAGG